>JAZNRD010000034.1:0-4624 GCA_045590515.1 Acutalibacteraceae bacterium | reverse complement strand
CCTGCGATATTATCCGCCGCAATTCTGCCTTGCTTGTTGGCGGGCCCTGCAAGCGGAATAAAGGCGGGTTTCTTTGTGATGAAATCCTCGACCTCAACTGCATCACCGACAGCATAAATATTCGGTATATTGGTCTGCATTTTGTTGTTTACAATAATGCTTCCACGCAGGTTAAACTCTATTCCTGCATCTTTTGCAATGGCGGTTTCGGGACGAACGCCCACCGACAGTATGATCATATCGGCGGGGATCTCGCCGTTTTGCAAAATGACGGTATTTCCGTTGATCGCCTTTACGCCGTTATTCAGGTGCAGATGAATGCCTTTGGATTTGATATAACGGTGAACGTCTGCCGCCATATCAAAATCGAGGGGCGCTATCAGATGGTCGGCAAGTTCTACGATTGCAACCTTTATCCCTGCCTGTGCTAAATTTTCTGCCATCTCAACACCAATATATCCGCCGCCGATTACCACTGCCGAGCGAGGCTTTGTCGTATCAATATATTTTTTGATTTTTAAGGTATCGGGAATGTTGCGAAGTGTGAAAACGTTGCTACCGTCAGCACCGTCAATGTTTGGTCTTATCGGCTCGGCACCCATAGACAAAATAAGGTTATCATAAGGTTCTTCATAGGTTTCGCCTGTGCGAAGATTCTTTACGATAACGGTTTTGGTATCGGGGCTAATCTTAACCGCCTCGTTTAACACTCTGACATCAATATTAAACCTTTCTTTGAAACTCTCTGGAGTTTGGAGAGTTAAGTCCTCGCGGTCAGTGATGACACCGCCGATATAATACGGCAGACCGCAGTTGGCAAAGGACACATATTCGCCACGCTCTAAAATAATAATTTCGGCTTTTTCATCCAGTCTGCGAAGTCGCGCCGCTGCCGTTGCGCCTCCTGCAACACCGCCTATAATAATGGTTTTCATTTGTGTGCCCTCCTAAAATTTAGTTTATATATTAATCATACCATTGCGTGTGCTTTTTCTCAATACCTTATTCTTTGGATACTTTCCAAAATGATTCATATCACCACCCTTTATGTAGATTTGCGTGTAGAAAAAGACCATACCCTCGTTTGTTGGGTATGGTCTTATTTTAACATCATCAGGTGCCATTGCCGCACCCATATTGTTTGCATCCTTGACGCCGAGGTCTAAAATTCTGCCCACCGTTGCTGAGTGGATATATGCGCCTGTGCCCTCGTTTGACAGCAAAACTGCTCCGCTGCCCGTTACAGTCCACTGCGCTGTAGGCGGCCGCTGAGCACCGTATTCAAGCGGAAAACGATATTGCCTTTCTGCCGAGCAGAAATGCGACGAGGTTACCGCTACCGCTCTTATTGCCGCGCCACCGTCGATATGAACCGCTGCGTTTATAAGCGCAAGCGCCATTGTAGAACAAGCGCCGTAAAGTCCGACAAACGGTATTTCGAGGTCGCGGAGTCCAAAGCTGCTGCCTATGCACTGATTGAGCAGGTCACCTGCAAAGATTGCATCTATGCTATCGGGCTGTAATCTGTACTTTTTAAGCGCACCCAACACCGCCTCTCGCTGAAGCTCACTTTCTGCCTTTTCAAAACTGCATTGCCCCAGCGTATCATCTAAAAAGGTCTTGTCAAACTCGTTTGCCAGTGGTCCCTCGCTCTCCTTTTTGCCAACCACTGAGCAGTACGAATTTATATATGGTCGGTTTTTAAAACAAACCGTTCTTCTCCCTATTCTGTGTGCCAAAAAATCTCCCCCTTTTTTCTTAGTGTTCCTAAACCTTTGCGGCTTATCCGCTCTTTACTAATATTTGCCGCTGTGCTATACTCAAAATGAGGTGGTTTTTTGAAACGCACTAATTTTATTTCATACGCTACGGCAATTTGCTTTAGTGTTTTCATTTTCCTTAATTTAATACTTATTTGCACGACAGCGTATGCTAAACGGAGCTCTAAACTATCGGAATACAGTTATATTTATCTGCTCTTAGGGCTTGCTTTATTTGCAATAATTTCTGCCGTTATTTTTTTTAAGCGAAAACGAATTACAAGAATTCTTAGCAAAATTGATATTGGGGCTATAATTTTGCTGTCCGTTATACTTTTTGCAACCCAGGCCATACTTTATTACAATATATATTTTCAGACCGGTTGGGACCCCGAATACATTTTTAGAAATATTATTGCTTATGCAAACGGGGACAAATTACCCGGCGGATATATAGGTTATTTTTCGCGTTATTCCAATAACGTTTTCCTTGTTGTTGCTTATGCAAAGCTCTTTTCTGTCCTCATATCACTTGGCATAACCTCGCCTTTTGCTCTTTTATACTGCGGTATTTTAATTCAAAGCGTGCTTTCCTCTGTTACGGGTTATTTGATTTTTAGAATTCTGCAAAAAGAATTAAATAATGTTTTTGCGTTTTTCGGATGGACTTTGTTTGTTTTTTTGGTGGGACTGAGTCCGTGGAACATTGTGCTTTATTCCGACGCAACTACGCTTATTATTCCAACCGTCCTTTTAAGGCTATACCAATTAACCCAAAACGATAAATATGTATACCTCAAATGGTGTGCGATAGGAATACTTACCGTATTGGGACTTAAGCTGAAACCGCAATCAATGATTATTACTATCGCTATTATTATGGTTGATTTTGTGTTAAGTATGGAGCGCGGAAAAATTCTCTTGCTATTCAAAAGGCTTGGTACTTTTGCTGTTTCAGCAGTTGTTATATTCTCGCTCATTTCTGGACTTCTTAAGCTTTCGCCTTATAAATACGACTCCTCACACGCCTTTAGCCCTGCACACTATTTTATGATGGGGCTTAACGAAAAAACCGTAGGCGGATATTCTGAGGACGATGTAAAATATTCGCAAGGATTTACTGACTATGAAAAACGCGCAAAGTCCAACCTCATTGTAGCAAAGGACAGACTAAACGATTTTGGTGTGTTTGGACTTGCAAAGCATCTTGCAAAAAAGGCGGTTAAAACCTATTCGGACGGCACTTTTGGCTGGAGTGGCGAGGGCACATTTTATAAAACTGTTCTACCAAAAAAGAACGATACGCTCTCCCCTTTTCTCAGAAGTATTTTCTATAAAGACGGCAAATATTATGGCGTTTATAAAAGCATTATGCAGGCGGTATGGCTTGCTATGCTCTTTTCCTCGCTTGGAATTATTCCCTATTTTGTGTTTAAGAAGCCAAGTCGCACGCTGACGGTGCTCATTTTATCGCTTATCGGACTTACGATGTTCCAGCTTTTGTTTGAAACCCGTGCGCGATACCTATACATTTATTCACCGTTTTTCGTAATGCTGAGCATTTTCGGATGGCTTGGGCTTTATTATATTGCGCGGCATATCTCCAAATATTTTAGGCGTTTCTCCAAAAATTTGCCTTGATTTATTTTTTGGGTTTTAAAGAGAAAAAATGTGTGTTATACTGAGCGCAAAGGGGGCATTTTCTATGAAAGAAATTAAGGTTAACGAAAAAATCATCTCGTGCGATAATGGCAAGGATGTTATCTATACCGCCGAAAACGGCGTTTATATCCGCGATGTTTTAATTGACGCGGGCATAGGTTGCGAGGTTTTAATCGGAAACATTTCCGACATACATATTAACTACTGCAACGCAGAAGATTTCAAGGAATCTGACCCCGTAGTTTTAAGCACCTGTGAATATCGTCGCTGGTGCGCGGGCGCGTCCTCGGTTATGAAGCTTCGCCGCAGTCTTGAATTTTTAGACGATGCCGACCAGATTGTTATAAACGGCGACACGCTTGACTATTTGTCAAAGGGTGCGCTGGAGCTTATGGATTTGGAAATCTGGGACAAGATTCCCGGTGTTATTGCTACCGTTGGCGGACACGAGCGCGCAAAGCAGATGCAGGGCAAGGTGCGCGAAACATCCTCTATTGAGGACCATATGAAAGAACTTGAAAAATATTGGCGTCACGATATTTACTACTATTCGAAGCTCATAAAAAATAAGGTGCTGGTTGTTGGTCTTTGCGATGACCGCGCTATCATAACAAAGGAAACACTTGAAAAGCTTCGCGCGGATATTGAGCTTTCGCGCAAAAACGGATATATTATGCTGCTCTTCGCGCACGAGCCTATAAAGACAAATGACCCCGCACACGCTTACTATACTACCGATATGGTGCTGACCGAGGGTGACACCTCAGGCTTCCCGTATGATTTCTGCAGCGGAAATATAAAGGGCTCTCGTCTGCTTGGCTGGGAAACCTGTGACGCGACCTCTAAGGAGGCTTACGAGCTCATAGTAAACAGCGCCGATGTTATCAAAGGCTTTTTCGGTGCCCATTTCCACAACGATATGCATATGGATATTCTTGCTAAGGAGAATGGCAAGGATGCAGTGATTCCGCAGTACATTACCACAGCAACCGCCTACGGCGAAGGCCATTTAATGAGAATACTTGTAAAATAAAAAACGGAGGACACCCTCCGTTTTTTAATTTTTATTGTGTAACGAATACTACCAGCAGTGCTGGTAGTTCCAAAAAGCTTTAGCTATGAGTAGAAAAAGAATCCTCCTTCGTCTAAAATAGAAGTGGGTTTGCCAACCACAACAAAAAGACGAAGGAGGAATCAAGTAT
>JAZNRD010000033.1:0-237579 GCA_045590515.1 Acutalibacteraceae bacterium | reverse complement strand
AGGCAAATAAAAAATGCCCCTTTAGGGGCAGCCGGTGAAAGTGTTGCGGTTGGCAAACCTTTCGACGAGCCTATAGGCTCGGCCGGTCTTATGCCCTAAGGGGGCAGTGCATACTACCGGCACGGCCGGTAGTTATGATTTCTTTCGTTCAATTTTCTTCTTGCTTCCGTCAGCTTCAACAATATATGTGTTTTCAAGCTGACCTACAAGACTGCGCTTAAAGCCGTCAATATATTCGCGGCGGAGCACTGCCTGCTCGGCTTTTTCTTCCTCGCTTAAGCCTTGCTCGCGGCTTTTTTTAGCCAAAAAGTTTATTCTCCCAATCTTCTCTTCGGTCACGGTATCACTCCTAACGGAGATATTTTATCACAAAGGAGAAAAAATTACAACCTATGCTTTTTTAAGAATTGCCGCCATAACCGTTATATCATCATCGTGTCCGTCGTTGCGGCGCTGTCGCGCACCGTGGGCAATTCGCTCGGCAAGAGCCTGTGCATCGTCGCCGCGGAAGGCTTCAAGCTCGGCACAAATCCAGTCGGTGCCCATAGCCGTAACCCCGTCCGACATCATAAGCAGAATATCGTGCTCTTTAAGGCTTACGGTTGCGCGGTCAAAGCCAACCTCGCGCAGAATTCCTGCAGGCAGAGAGGTGCTCTGTGCCTTGCCCGTTCTGCCGTTTCGTCGGATAACGGTGGGTGCCGCTCCCGCCTTTAAAAGCTCTGCCTTGCCTGTGAACAAATCGATAGAGGAAATATCAAGCGTTGCAAGCGATTCGTCGGTGGACTTAAACAGCATAGAGGAGTTTACTATCCTAAGCGCACAGTCGTAGCCGAATCCTGCGCGCAACAGTCTTTCCATAAGTCCCGACGCCATAGCGCCGTCTACCGCGGCGCGTCCGCCCGTGCCCATTCCGTCCGAGAGTAGCATATACATTCTGCCCTTGCCGTCAAAAAATGTTGTATAGGCATCGCCGCATACCGTGCCGTTCCCCGACACAAGCTGTTCAATTCCGAGTGCTACCGAAAGCCGCGCCTTTTCGCATATGGATACGAAAGCCTCGCCCTTTGCGCGCGTGACATTAGGCGGCTCAAACTCACGCTCGCAAACCGCCTCCGCCGCACGCAGAAGCTCCATTCGGTTGAGCGTAGCGTTTTGCGGAACAGAAAGTCTTAGCTCAATGGTTATTCTACCGTATTTGTCGTTTCTAACGGCACAGTCGGCGGCGTGAATACCGTTGTCGCGCAAAACTCCCGAAAGGCGTAAGGCTGTGGTGTTGTCAAAGCTCTCGCACCGCTCAAACTCCTCGCCCAAATCGTAGAGCATATTGGAAATTCCGTCAAACTGGTCGGAAACCACGCCGCGTATCTCCTCAATCCTTGCCTCTGCGGCAATGCGAGAGGCAAACTCGTCGTAAAACCTGAGCACCGCGTTTTCTACCCTGAGTGGCCGCATACACCGCTCGCGAAATTCATCGGGCGCCTTGCTTGCAGGGTGCTCTTCGCCTGCCTTTATAAGACGGCTCATCGCTATTACTGCATCGTGCATTTTATCCTTTTTGCTCTCCCAACAATAGCTTACAAGCGAACAGCCACAGCAGCCCTCGCTCTTTACTCCGTCTACCACCCAGTCGAAATCGGGCGCGTTGATAAGCTTTAGCTCGCCCGACACCTCTTCGACCGTGCGCGAAACATCCGAAAGAGCGCTTGATGCGAAGAAAAGCCGCATAGTAAGCGCGCGTTTAAGCCCCTCAAGCGACGGAATGGTCGTAGGGGGAGAGAAAAGTTTGCCAGCCCATGTGCAGACTGATTTTGGCAGTGCTAAAAAAAGTGCGGCACCAAAAGCGCTTTCAGCAAGCAAAATGTAGGATGCTTGCTCGCCGAAAAGCATAGCGGAAATAAGACTCCACACGACAAAACAGAGTGCAGAAGCAATTTTTCCAACGGGTGCAAAAATGCCCGAAAGCATACCGCCCACCGCAAGTCCTACCGCCGCCTCGCCAAATCCGCCCGATAGCGATAAAAAAAGCGAGCATACGCACCCCGAAATTGCGCCGCCTGCTGCGTGGGCATAGCGTGCTACCGCCATAATGGCGGCCGCGGCTATTATCCGTCCTAACGACATTGCCGCAATATTTATGGGATATAGACCGAGCAAAATAATATTTAATGTTATAACCGTAGCGGCAAGCTGTTGCGGCGAGGGGCCTGTGTTGTTTTTAAGTCCCTCGCAGGTGCGGTTTATAAAGTAGGCACCTGCCGCCGCAAAAACCGCCTCTGCAATGGACAGAACTATACCGCTGTCACCGCCTGCCGCAAAGGCGGTGAGAAGCGCCGCGCAAAACGCAGTCAGAACCGACCATACGCTGCGCTTTGCAAAGCTCCCGACCGAGCCTAAAAGCAGTCTTATGGTGCATACGGCAAACAGTGCCGCAAAGTAGCGAAACGCACTGCCGTTTATTATCGGAATAAAATATCCGAGAGCGGCGCCAAGCCCTGCAGTTAATATGTAGCTGTGCGGAACGCCTGCGGCAAATGCAATGCCGAACGGCGAAACCGAGCTAAGCAGCGGCGCCCTTGCACCTAAAAAGCTAACAGCCGCCACACCCGCGTGGGTGCCGACCGCCATAAAAATATCCCGAAAGCTTATGTTTTCTAAGCCTTCCTTTACATTTTCCTTCAATTAAACCACCTTCGTTTTTAACATCGTTTCGGATTTAATTATATACCGCATATATGGAAAATTATGTCAAAAACAAATGTAGTTTTATGAAATATTATGTAAACTAAAAGCCCCGACTTTCGTCGAGGCTCTAATTTATTCTGATATTTCTTCTTTCTTTTGTTTAGCCTTTAGCGAGCGCTTAAGCTTTGCGGGACGGGGTGGCTCATAGCTTGACAAGAATGCCTCCCATTCTTCGTCGGTCATCTTATCAAAGTCGGCTGAATTACGCTCATAAAGTTTGTCTACGAAATCTGTGTAGGCGCGGTTTTCGCTCACATTAAAGCGAATTCCTGCGATAGAGAACACAACACCCGTAATGAATAAAATGCAAAGCGGAATCAAGTGGTTATAGGTGTAAGAACACAAAAGTCCGTTTGCGGCAAGCGTTTCGGACATACGCTGTGCAAAGTGGATAAGCAGTATAATCGGTGCGGCGGCGTTAATCACAAGCGAGGGGATAAACACACGCTTTAAAAGCAACACGAGTCCTGCAATCAGCAAGGCCGACATAAGACAAACCAAAATTATGCTGTTCTTCACACCTGCAAGCTGGTCCTCTTGCAAAACGGTGAGATTTCCTTTTCCAATGCTCTCAATAACGTGGTTGGAATTCATCCAAATGCTCAGCGTGTAAATAAGGTTTATTCCCATAGTATAAATAAAAGCAATTATGTAAAAAATCTTGCAAAATTTGCCAAGCGCACCGTCCACACCCACACGGGTGATGCCTGCGCGCGCCTCCTTTTGATGCATACGAAGCAGTATGTTTGCGTTCTTTTTCATAAATCATATCTCCAAAAAAATTCTTTATAAAATAATATCACATATTTTGCCCTTTTACAACAATTAAATATTGCGGATTATAACTAACGGCTATATAATATACTATGAGATTACATAGACGGAGGAAAGATATGAAACCGTTAAAGCTGACACCTGCCTTTAAGGATTATATCTGGGGCGGAAACAGATTAAAGACCGAATATAAAATGGAAAGCGAGCTTTCCCGTTTGGCAGAGGCGTGGGTTTTCTCCTGCCACAAGGACGGACAGAGCGTAGTGAGCGAGGGTGAGCTTGCGGGACTTACGCTCTCTGAGGCAATAGAAGAACTGGGCGACGATGTGCTAGGCTCGGACGCAAAGGACTTCCCGTTTTTTCCAATACTCATAAAGCTGATAGATGCAAAGCAGCCGCTTTCGGTTCAAGTGCACCCAAGTGACGATTATGCACTGTCGCACGAAAACCAGTTTGGCAAAACTGAAATGTGGTATATCGTTGACTGTGACGAGGGTGCAAGCCTTTATTACGGATTTAAAAAGGAGATAAGCCGCGAAGAGTTTGCAAAGCGTATTGAGGAGAACACCCTTACCGATGTGCTTAATAAGGTCCCCGTACATAAGGGCGACTGCTTCTTTATAGATTCGGGCACAATTCACGCAATAGGCGAGGGGATTTTGATAGCCGAAATACAGCAAAATTCCAACTGCACCTACCGCGTTTACGATTACGGCAGAGTTGGCGCAGACGGCAAACCGCGTGAGCTTCACATAGAAAAGGCGCTTGCCGTGACCGACACCTGTCCGCCTAAGGTTTCATTCGGAAAACCCGAGAGTGATACGCTGGCATCCTGCAAATACTTTACCGTTATCCGTCATAAAATAGCGGGCGAAAAGGCGCTTCATATAGGAGAGGAAAGCTTCAGTGCACTGCTTTGCACCGACGGCGAGTGTGTTGTGGACGGCGTAGAAATGCGTGCAGGTGACTGTGTGTTCGTTCCTGCCTATTATGGTGCGCTTAAAATTAACGGCACCGCAGAAATTCTTGAAAGCAGGGTATAATTGTGGCAATAATAAACATTGTAATGGTCGAGCCTGAAATTCCGCAAAATACGGGCAATGTTGCGCGCACCTGTGCCGCAACGGGCGCAAGGCTTCACCTTGTGGGACCTATGGGCTTTAAAATTGACGATAAAAAATTAAAACGTGCAGGGCTTGATTACTGGCATTTTCTTGACATAACCTACTACGAAAGCCTTGACGAGTTTTTTGAGCGCAACAGCGGAGAGTTTTTCTTCTTCACCACCAAGGCGCGAAACACCTATTCGGATGTATCCTATCCCGACGGCTGTTATCTGTTTTTCGGCAAAGAAACCAAGGGTCTGCCGGAGGAATTATTGCTTAAAAACCGAGAGCACTGTGTGCGACTTCCCATGATAAACGGAGCGCGCAGTCTTAACCTTTCAAACACCGTTGCCATAGCTACTTACGAGGTTTTGCGGCAGTGGTCGTTCCCGGAGCTTGAGAATTTTGGAAATCTGCATAATTATAGCTGGGATTAAACGAATAATTTTGTGTTGAAATATTTTTAAAATATGATAAAATAGTATGTGGTAAATTTAACAATCTTTTTTAAGGAGATGTTTTAACAATGACAGCACTCAACAAGAAAACAGTAGACGACATCAATGTAAAGGGCAAGCGCGTCCTCGTTCGTTGCGACTTTAACGTACCGCTCAAGAGCGGCGTTATCACCGACGAAAACCGTATAGTTGCCGCACTTCCCACCATAAAGAAGTTAATTGCCGACGGCGGCAAGGTAATTCTTTGCTCTCACCTGGGCAAGCCGAAGGGTGAGCCGAAGCCTGAGCTTAGCCTCGCTCCCGTTGCAAAGCGTTTATCTGAGCTTCTCGGTAAGGACGTTGTTTTTGCTGCTGACGCAACCGTTGTTGGCGAAAACGCAAAGGCTGCTATCGCTAATATGAACGACGGCGACGTTGTTTTACTTGAAAACACCCGTTACAGAGCTGAGGAAACCAAGAACGGCGAAGCCTTCAGCAAGGAACTCGGAGAGCTTGCAGATGTATTCGTAAACGATGCGTTCGGTACTGCTCACCGTGCACACTGCTCAACCGTTGGCGTAACCGAGTATGTTGATGAGGCTGTTGCGGGCTACCTTATCGGTAAGGAACTTAAGTATTTAGGTAGCGCTGTTGATGAGCCTGCCCGTCCTTTCGTTTGCATCTTAGGCGGTGCAAAGGTTGACAGCAAGCTTCCCGTTATTGAAAACCTCATTAAGAAGGCTGACACCCTTATTATCGGCGGCGGAATGGCTTATACCTTCCTCGCATCCAAGGGCTACGGCGTAGGTAACTCTCTCCTTGATGAGAGCAAAATTGACTACTGCCGTGATATGATGGCTGCTGCAGAGAAGAACGGTGTTAAGATTTTACTTCCCGTTGACTGCACTACCATTAAGAATTTCCCCGACCCGATTGATGCTCCCGTTGATGTAGTAGTTGTAGATGCTGACAGCATCCCCGCAGACTGCGAGGGTGCAGACATCGGTCCCAAGACCGCAGAGCTTTATGCTGACGCTGTTAAGAGCGCAAAGACTGTTGTATGGAACGGACCTATGGGCATATTTGAAAACCCGACACTTGCTGCAGGTACTTTAGCTGTTGCTAAGGCTCTTGCCGAGACTGATGCTGTTACAGTTATCGGCGGTGGTGACTCTGCTGCTGCAGTTAACACCTTAGGCTTCGGCGACAAGATGACACACATCTCCACAGGTGGCGGCGCATCGCTTGAGTTCCTTGAGGGTAAAGAGCTTCCGGGAATTGCTGCACTTAACGATAAATAAAATCGAAAATTCGGAGGATAATAAAAATGGATAAGAAACTGAGAAAAGCGGTTATCGCGGGCAACTGGAAAATGAACAAGACCCCCGCAGAGACCACCGCTCTTATAAACGAAATGAAGCCGCTCGTAGCCGATGCTGATTGCGACGTTGTACTTTGCGTACCGTTTATCGATGTTGCTGCTGCTGTTGAGGCTGCAAAGGGCTCTAACATCAAAATCGGTGCAGAGAATGTTCACTTCAAGGCATCGGGCGCCTACACAGGTGAGATTTCGGCTGAAATGCTCACAGCAGCAGGCGTTACACATGTTGTTGTAGGCCACAGCGAGAGAAGACAGTACTTCGGCGAGACCGACCAGACTGTAAACCTTCGCACACTTGCCGCTCTGAACGCAGGTCTTACCGCTATCGTTTGCGTTGGCGAAACTCTTGAGCAGAGAGAGCTCGGCTACACAGAGACTCTTTTAAAGTTCCAGACCAAGATGGCTCTTACCAATGTTACAAAGGAACAGCTTAAGAACGTTATCATCGCTTATGAGCCTGTTTGGGCTATCGGCACAGGCGTTACCGCTACTGCTGACCAGGCTGATGAGGGCAACGGCTTCGTTCGTGCCGCAATAGCAGAGGTTTACGGTGAAGATGTTGCTAATACCGTTACTATTCAG
This sequence comes from Acutalibacteraceae bacterium, assembly GCA_045590515.1. Taxonomy (GTDB): domain Bacteria; phylum Bacillota; class Clostridia; order Oscillospirales; family Acutalibacteraceae; genus SIG589. The sequence continues at coordinate 230,557 of JAZNRD010000033.1, read as the reverse complement.
TACGGCGGTTCTATGAACGCTAAGAACGCTGACGAGCTTGTTGCAAAGTATCATGTTGACGGCGGACTTATCGGCGGCGCTTCCCTTAAAGCAGAGGATTTCAGCGTAATCGTAAAGGCTGCATCCAAGTAAAAAAATTTTTAAAAGCCATCGCGTGGCGGTGGCTTTTTTTGTGAGGTAAAATTATGAAAAAACCCGTAGTTTTATGTATAATGGACGGCTTTGGAATAAGAGATACAAAGGAAGGCAACGCAATAGAAGCGGCGCGCACTCCTAACCTTTCAAAGTTCTTTTCAGAGTGTCCGTTTACCACAATAGGCGCATCGGGACTTGATGTCGGTCTTCCCGACGGACAAATGGGCAACAGCGAGGTTGGACATACCAACATTGGCGCAGGCCGTGTTGTTTACCAGATGCTTGTTAAGATTTCCAAGGATATTAAGGACGGCAAGTTCTTTGATATCAAGGTGCTCTTAGACGCTATGGAAAACTGCAAGAAAAACGATAGCGCACTTCACCTTATCGGTCTTCTTTCGGACGGCGGCGTTCACAGCCATAACGAGCATCTTTACGGACTGCTCGAGATGGCAAAGAAAGAGGGGCTTTCAAAGGTTTACGTTCACTGTCTTATGGACGGACGCGATGTTTCCACCACAAGCGGTAAGGGCTTTATTGAAGAGCTCGAAAATAAGATGGCAGAAATCGGCGTAGGTAAGATTGCTACCGTTATGGGCAGATACTACGCAATGGACCGCGACTTTGCATGGGACCGTGTTGAGAAGGCTTATGCCGCTATGGTTTACGGCGAGGGAAATAAAAACGAGGATGCCGTAGATGCTATGAAAAAATCTTATGAAAACGATGTTACGGACGAGTTTATCGTTCCCACCGTTGTTGATAAGAGCGGTATGATAAAGGCGAACGACAGCGTTGTTTCCTTTAACTTCCGTCCCGACCGTGCAAGACAGTTTACCCGCACCTTCGTTGACGAGAGTTTTGACGGCTTTACACGCAAGAAAGGCTTTTTCCCCGTACACTATGTCTGCATGACACAGTATGACGAAACAATGCCAAATGTCACCGTTGCATATCCGCCCGAGGAGCTTAAGATGACCTTAGGTGAGTATCTTGCGGCAAACGGCAAGACTCAGCTTCGCATAGCCGAAACACAGAAGTATGCACACGTAACCTTCTTCTTTAACGGCGGCGAGGAAAAGACCTTCGAGGGCGAGGACAGAATTCTTATTCAGTCGCCCGATGTTCCGACCTTTGACCTTCAGCCCGAGATGAGCGCATACCCCGTTTGCGACGCTGTTTGTGAGCAGATTCGCTCGGGCAAGTATGATGCTGTAATTCTTAACTTTGCAAACTGTGATATGGTTGGTCATACCGGCGTGTTCGATGCTGCAGTAAAGGCTGTTGAGGCGGTTGATGAGTGCGTAGGCCGCGTTGTAGAAGCGGCGCGTGAGATGGACGGCGTTGTGTTCATAACTGCCGACCACGGAAACGCTGACTGTATGGTAGGCGAGGACGGCAACCCGTTCACACCCCATACCACAAACCCCGTTCCGTTCTGTGTAGTCGGTTATGACTGCACTTTGCGCGAGGGTGGCAGACTTGCTGATATCGCCCCCTCAATGCTTAAGGTTTTAGGACTTAAAAAGCCCGAGGAAATGGACGGCGAAAGCCTTATAAAATAACAAAAAGCTCTCGAAAGAGAGCTTTTTATTTTATGTTTTTATAAATTTTTTCTGCGAGGACGGATATATTCCTTGCCTCGTCCTTGTCGGCACTATTAAGCACGCGTTTTCGGGGCAGTCCCCAAATATCAAATACGCGCGGACCGAGCCATTCATTTTTGTCGCAGTAGCAAAAAAGTCCTGACAGAATACAAAGTGCGGCGCGCCGCGGCTTCATAAAAATTATCTTCATAGGGTGCTTTATAAGTGCAAAAATAAGCGGCGGATAGTGTGCCGTTATGTTTGTAAAGGTAATTCCGGGGTGCGTAATGCAAACGGTGTTGTTTTCATCAAGTCCCCAAAGCGCGTACATTAGCTGCCGTTTTGCGTTGCCGTAGCAAAGACTTGCTTTGGTGCGATTAGAAAAATCAATATCCTTTGGGTCAAAACACGAATAGCTGTGTGCAATACTGCCTACAGCCACAATTTTTCCGCCTCTGCTTTTTATGTGCGGCAAAGTCAAGCGCGCTAAATAATAGGGCGAAACAAAGTTAATCTGATAAACATTGTCATACCCCGTAGAGCATTTGTGGCGCGGTATGCTGTACGCGCCCGCGTTTAAAATAAGATAATCGGGCGGTGCGGCGCAGAGCTTATCTGCCGCCGCCTTTACGCTCTCTATATCCTCAAGGTCGAGCAGTATGCGGCTGATTTTAGCATCGGGGTACTGCTCTTTTATCTTTTCTTCAAGTGCTTTGGATTTTTGCTCGTTTCGGTCCAAAAGGCAGAGCCCGGCACCAAGCGAGCAAAGATGAAAACAGAGCTCTCTGCCCAGTCCGCCCGTAGCACCGCTTATTGCCACCGTCTTGCCCGAAAGGTCGGCGGTGTTTTTTATTATCCACTGTGTTGTTTTCATTTGCTTATATTTCTTCCTTCAAAGGATAATTGTCTTGTGAGCAATCGGTTTCAAACCAGAAGCAGACGCCGTTTTCCGTGTTGAAAACGCCGCAGTTTCTGCCGTGCATTTTGCATATAGCCGAAACTATTGAAAGTCCAAGTCCAAAGCGATTTTGCTCGCGCTTGTGTGACTGCTCTCCTCTATAAAAGCTTTGCCATATCTGCGGCATTTTATCGCTTTCTATCTGACTGCCCGTATTATATATTTCGGTGCGGACGGCACCGTTCTTTTGGCTGAAAACGACCTTGATTTCTCCGCCTGACTGCGTGTGGCTTTTTGCGTTTTCAAGAATACTCTTAAATACCTGTTCTATCTGTGTCGGGTCGGCGTAGCATAAAACCTCTTCCTCTGGCAGAGAAATGCTAAGGGTACTGTCGCGGAATATACGCTCACACATCGCCTTTGCCATTTCACTTAGAGAAAATTTCTTTTTATCTATCGGAATCTGTCCCGACTCATAACGCGAAAGCTCCAAAAGGCTTAAAACCAACCTGTTCATTCGCTCACTTTCGTCGATAATCGTGTCGCAATAGCTGTCGCGTGCCTCGGGGTTTATGTTCATTTTAAGCCCCTCAGCATAGCCCTCTATAATAGAAATAGGTGTTTTAAGCTCATGCGAAACATTTGCAACAAAGTCGCGCCGCATAGAATCAAGCTGGCGTTCAAGCTCAATCTCGTCAGATAATTTTTTGTTTTTTTCTTTTAAATCTATAAGCGTTGCGCTTAGCTTTTCTGATAATTCGTTAACCGAGTGACCAAGCATACCTATCTCATCGCTTGTGGTGCAAAAAACCTTTCGGTCAAATTTAAGGTTTGCCATATCGCGCGTGATTTCGCTCATCTCAGTAATGGGCTTTGAAATTTTTCGCGCCGAAAAAATAACCCATATAAGCGCCAAAAGCAAGCACAAAACGGCAATAAGCGCTATAAACTGCTCGGCTACCTGTGCAGAGTTGTGAAGAAGCGTTGTCTGCACGCGAAGCTCTGCATTAACGCCGCCACCGACTGATATGCGGTAGATTAGATATTCTGTTTCGGTATATTCGTCAAACGCGCGTTCAAAAACACTGCCGTTTGACAGCGTTTCACTTTCTGTCGGGCGCAGAATTTTGTGGTTCATCGAAAGACCGGGGTTGTCCTTATAATAAAAGTCAAGCATCTGACTGCCATAGGAGGTGTATAAAACTTTACCTCGGTCGTTAAAAATCTCGACCTCAAAATTATAGCTGTCACTTATGACAGAAAGGCTGTCAACCACAAGGGTGCGGTCGCTGAAATCGAGCGAGGCAATAACCTCACCCTGTTCCCGAAGCAGCCGCTTTTCGCTCGTTTCATAAAATTTTACAAGGAAGATACGGTTGCTGACCGTAAGCACTATTACAAACACCGCGAAAATTGCGGCAATCTGCAGAAAAATTCTAACCCAAAGCTTTTTCACGAAAGGCTACACCTCAAATTTATATCCAAGTCCGTAAACGGTTTTAATGTGCGAATTTCCAAAATCCCCTAATTTCACGCGCAGTCGCGCCATATGTGAGTCAACGGTTCTCGGGTCGCCGTCAAAATCGTATCCCCAAACGGCGTTCAGTATTCGGTCGCGGCTGAACACCTGCCCCTTGTGCCCGTAAAGGAAGCTTAGTATTTCAAATTCCTTTAATGTAAGCTCAAGCTCCTTGCCGTCAAGGTGTGCGGTGTAGGCGGCGGCGTCAATGACAAGTCCGCTTTTCTGTCCGTCACTACCCTGACCTCTGCGTATGAGTGCATCAACACGCTTTACAAGCACAGCAGGGGAGAAGGGCTTGGTGACATATTCGTCGGCGCCCACCTCAAAGCCCATAAGCTGGTCAAACTCCTCCGCGCGTGCGGTTAGCAGAATTATCGGCACAGAGGACTGTCTTCTTATCTCGCGGCAGACCTCCCAGCCGTCCATTTCGGGCATCATTATATCAAGCAGCACCGCAGAGCAGTCGCTGTTTTCTAAGAATAAATCAAGCGCCGCACGGCCATCGTTGGCAATTATCGTTTTGTATCCTGCCGCAGACAGAAAATCGCTTACAAGTGCGGTAATGCGCGGCTCGTCGTCGGCTATCAGAATTTTTTTCTGCTCGCTCATAGTGTCCTCCGTTTGTTTTATAAATATATAATAAAGTAAAAAAATAGTTTTGTAAATAGTTTAGTTGACAAAGGAATGCTGCCATGGTAAAATCTAAAAAATAAAAACTGCCACCGGGTAGTGAATGTACTGACATTCGTGTGCGTATCGTTAGGTCTTAGAAGATACGCGGCGGATGTTATTTTTTTGAGGTGAATTATGAAGGGTAAAAATCCGTTTTTAACACTCACAAAATTTGAGTGGATGCTTTATATATGCTCGCTGCTCGTTATAGTGGTGTCATTTATATTTTCGGGCGGCATCACGCATACAGTGGCATCGCTTATAGGTGTAACAGCGCTCATTTTCGTGGCAAAGGGAATGGTGCTCGGGCAGGTGCTTACGGTTATATTTGCCGTATTTTACGGGATTGTAAGCTTTGAGCTTAAATACTACGGCGAAATGATAACCTACCTTTTTATGACCTCGCCAATGGCAGTATGCGCAATTATTTCCTGGGTAAAAAATCCTTATAAGGACTCGGGCGAGGTAAAGGTAAGACGGCTGTCGGCAGGACAGATTTGCCTTGTGCTTTTATCGTCGCTTGCGGTTACCGCCGTCTTTTATTTCATTTTGCGTGCTCTCGGAAACGCAAGCCTGCTTGTAAGCACCCTATCGGTTACGACAAGCTTTATTGCCTCGGCACTGACCTTCCTAAGAAGCCCCTATTATGCGCTCGGCTACGCCGCCAATGATGTTGTGCTTATAATTTTGTGGAGCGTTGCCGCCGCACGGGATATATCCTCACTACCTATGGTGCTTTGCTTTATTATGTTTCTCTTTAATGATTTATACGGGTTTTATAACTGGAGCCGTATGCAAAAACGGCAGGTGTAAAAAAAGGCGGTAACACCGCCTTTTTTCTTTTTAGAAACCTTTGCCTCCGGGTCTTCCGCCGCCCATGCCGCCGTGCATCCCGGGACCCATTCCACCGCCGTGCATACCGCCCATTCCGCCGGACGAGCCATAAAGCAGCTCTTCCATTGTAATCTCGGCCGCTGTTTGTCCGCCCGTTATATTGCCGCTCTCAGTATATCCGTTTTCGTCGGCGTTTTCTATATTGCCGCCTAAAATGAGCGAATAGGTTTTGCCCTTTTCTATTTTCGGTGCCGAAACCACAACAGAGCTATAAGCCTTGCTCGGCGTAAATGCAGCTATAATCTTTTCTCCGTCGCAGAGTGCAACCGATGTGCCACTGCTCTGCGCCGCAACATTTACGATAATAGCGCCTTGATTTTCTGCGCTTGTGAAGCCGCTTGCCATTCCCGAAGAGCCCGTAGCAATAAATGTTCCACCTGTAATTTTTGCATCTGCCGCATAGTCAAGCGCGCCGTTTCCTTGTGTTTCGGGACCGCTTACAAGCGTTACACCGCCGCTGACGGTCAGACTGCCGTTAGAGTCAACTCCGTCGCCTGCGGCTTTTATGAACAAATATCCGCCCGATATTTCAATACTTCCATTTGTGGACTCAAAATGTCCCATACCGGGTCTACCGCCCAGTGCGGAGCCGTCGTTTCCGCCCGCGGCGTTAATTCCGTCATCTGATGAGGTGAGGTCTATCTTGCCGTCCGATATAACAATTTCGCTGCCCTCAAGACCTTCGTAGCTTTTTTGTAGTGTAATTTCACCGCCCGATATTTTAAGGCTGCCGTCTGCGTGCATACCGTCGTCGCCCGAGAAAAGCGAAAAGCGGCCGCCCGTAATTTCAATATCGCCGTTGGAATGTACCGTGTCGTCGGCGGTGTCGAGGGTTATGGTGCCACCCAAAATATTAACCTTAGCGGCGGCTTTAAGGCCCTTTGCCGATTCGGTCGTTTCGGTATTGCTGCCGTTCTGTTCGGGAGGCATCATCCAGCGGTCATTCCAGCCGCCGTCTTTATAGGATGCGTTTTCACTGCCGCCTCCCGATTGTGCGGTAATTTCTCCGCCGTCAATTCGTAGCACAGTTTCGGCTTGAACGGCATCATTTTGGCTTTTAATATTTATTTTTCCGTCGGCTATATAAATATATCCGCGCTCACCCTCTTCGGTGTTGGAGGAGCGCATACCGTCGGTTCCGGCTGATAAATTTAGTGTTCCGCCGCCAATTTTAAGACAGTCCTTGCCGTCAAGCGCGACCGCCTGTGCGGTTATATTCAGCTTTCCGCCCGTTATAACAAGGTCATCCTTAGAAACAACGGCGTGCTTTTGATTGCCCTCAATATCAAGTGTTCCGTTACCGTTTATGCAAAGGTCGGCGCGGCTGAAGAGTGTCGCATCAAGTCCGTCGTCTTGCGAAAAGGTGTATTCATTGCCGTCGGACAGAATGTTTTTGGTGCCGTCGGCTAATGTGAGATAAACCTTATCGGCCGAGGATATATATAGGGCGGGGCCGCCGCTGTTTTTTATTTCGGCTCCGTTTAACACAAGCTGGATTTTATCGTTTTCCCCTGCGGCAACCTCAATGTACGAATCACTTTTTCCACACAGAATATAGGTGCCTGCCGCCGTTATTTTAAGGTGGCCGTCCTCCCAATTTGCGCCGTCCACGGAGGTCTTTTTGGATAGGTCGAGAGCCAAACCGCCGCTAAAGGACGCATCCTTTTCGCGCGCTTTAAAGAAAAAATCCATTGCACTCTCGTTTGCCGTGACCGAAGAGGTGTTCTCACTTTCGGTTATGTCGGTGAGCGGTGGGGTCTCGTCTTTTTTCTCAGTGCAGGCGCAAAGAGTGAGTAAAAGTAAGCTTATGCTTAAAGCTAATGCAATTTTCTTCAAAGTGTTTCACTTCCCTCTGCCGAGTCACAAACCGATATTTCAAGGTTACCGTTCTTTACGCGAAGGCTGTCTATAAATTCTTTACAGTCGACGCCCTTTTTAAGCGTGATTTTATAGCTAAGCTTATATAGACTGCCCATATTGCAGGTTTTGGTTGCGAAAAGGCGGTGATAAGAGGTGTACTTTTCAAGCTCATCCTCAAACGCATCGGTAAAGTTTAGGGTTTCGGGGACGGTTATGCGCAAATCAAGTATTTTGTCTGCGGGGGCGGGGATATGAATAGAAACAACCACCGCTACGCTTACAAAAACAGTAAAGAGCAGTGCAATTCCAATATACCCTGCGGCACAGGCAAGACCTGCCGTCATAGCAAGGAAAATAAGTACAATATCGCGCGCCTTGCCGGGAACAGAACGAAATCTTACAAGTGAAAATGCGCCCATTACCGCAACGCCCGTTCCAATGTTGCCGTTTACCATAGTAATAACCGTCTGCACAATTACGGGCAAAATTATGAGCGAGGATATAAAGCTTCTGCCTGCTCCCGAGCGGTAAGCCGCCGCAAGCGCGGTTATTATGCCGCAAACAAGCGCGGCTATCAGGCAGATAAAATAACCCTTTGCCGTAATGATTCCGTTTGTAATGCTTTCAAATAATGCTGTCATAACCGTTCCTCCAATGGATAATTAGTATCTTTATAAGCCGTGCCGTATTTTGAAAATGGTGCAGAAAAAATTTCACACTTTGATAGTGCTGCCGATAGCCAAAGCGGCATAGCACCGTCGGTTTTAATTTCTAAAATGTATTCGTCATCGTTTATTATCCGCGTGCCGCCGCTGCCCTTAGGTGAAAAATCGCGGCTGCTATAACGAATATCGCTGTCAAAGGTAAGCCGCAGTGCACGCGACTCGCTTGAAAAATAGGCTTCGCGCTCACAGGCTATGAGCATAGCGGGGCGCAGTGTGCCGTAAAAGGTGCGCATATAGTCAATTTCTCTCATAATCTGCGAATCGTACGGCATATTACCGCTTTTTATATATTCGTTTGCAAGTGCAAAGCTTAGGCTCTCGCGCCTTTTATAAACAACGCCTTTATATTTTTTCTTTATTTCAAGAAAGGTGGGGCTGTCGTTTACAGGCTCGCCGTAGCAACGAAGCCGCATTTTTTCTTTATAAACTCCCGCCGTTATGGATTCGCGTATAAGACGGTAATCGGGCGTGTCAAGATAAATGCTGTATACGGTGCTTTTTCCGTGCTCGTCGGGTGTAAGGTGACCGCCGACAAGCGCTAAAAGCCGCTTTTTTTGGTCATAGCTTATGCGGTATTTCTTTTCGTACCGCTTGAAAATGTAGATATTTTCCACCGTCACACCTCCCGATAATAACATTATAAAGTTTAAAATTTTCATAAAACTTAACATTTTTTAAACAATTGTTGCGAAAATGTGACGAAAAAATCCGCCAAGCTTAAAGCTTGGCGGACTGTTTTAAAGTGAAAAACGATTTTTATATTCTTCGTATGCGGTTTTGTAAACCTCGTTCTCTTCGGACTTGAAGTTTCGCAGATATTCGTGGGTCTTGAGCGAATCGTGCTCAGCCTCAATCAGCGTTGCCGCAACATTAGAGCAGTGGTCGGAAACGCGCTCGTAATTGGTTACAAGGTCGGAAAGCACAAAGCCTAACTGAATTGTGCAGTCGCCCTGCTGTAAGCGGGTTACGTGGTGTGTTTTTATTTTATAAATTAGACGGTCAATAACCTGCTCAAGCGGCTCAACCTTGATGGCAAGTGAAACATCATTCTCGCAGAACGCGCGCTCGGTAAGTGCGGTGATTTCCAAAAGAGCCTTATGAAGAACGGCTAATTCTTTTTGTGCGCTCTCGGAGAAAACAATGTTCTTTTCGCTTATCTCTCTGCCGACTTTTACAAGGTTACAGGCGTGGTCTCCCATACGCTCAAAGTCGTTTATAGCGTGCAGAATTTTTGCGACCTGATGCGAGTCCTCAACCGAAATCGACTCGCGCGAGAGCTTAACCATATAGGTGCCGAGGCGGTCCTCGTAAATATCAATGGTTTCTTCGAGCTCTTTAACCTTTTCGGCGTTCTTTTCGCTAAACTCGGTTACGAGCGCTGAGGAAATGCGAAAAGCTTCAAAGCTTAAGTGTGCCATATCTACTGTGTGGTCGAATGCGGATGCAGTAGCAAGAGCGGGCATTGTGAAAAGACGGGCATCAAGCTTGGGACCGATTTCAACCGTTTCCTCTTCCTTTATAATGCGGTTTGCAATTTTTTCAAGCTGGTTTCCAAAGGGAAGCAGCAGCGCTGTAGTTAAGACATTGAATATGCTGTGAACAACCGCAATCATAAAAGGAGAGATTTCTGTATTTATAAAAGCAAAATCAAGCATGGCGTTTGCAATTAAAAATATGCCAAGCCATACGGAAGTACCGATAATGTTAAAGCAAAGATGGACAACCGAAACTTTTTTTGCGTTGCGGCTAACGCCGATACTCGAAATAATAGCGGTGATGCAGGTGCCTATGTTTTGTCCCATTATAATCGGGATAGCCATACCGTAGGTGATTCCGCCCGATACAGCAAGTGCCTGCAAAATACCTACCGATGCAGAAGAGGACTGTATAAGTGCGGTAAACAGCGCACCTACAACAACGCCGAGAAGGGGGTTGTTAAACGCCGTCAAAACCGATACAAACTGCGGCATTTCCGACAGCGGCTCGGTAGCATCGGACATAAGTGTCATACCCGTCATAAGTACGGCAAAGCCCACAAGTATGGAGCCGGCGCTTTTTTTCTTTTCGCTCTTAGTGAAAGAGATTAAGATAACGCCGATGAGGGCGAAAATCATTGAAAAATTAGCGGGCTTTAAAAGTTTTAAAAAGAAGGTGTCACTTTCAAGACCTGCAAGGCTCAATATCCAAGAGGTAACGGTTGTTCCGATGTTCGAGCCCATAATTGCGCCGATGGTCTGACTAAACTTCATTATGCCCGAGTTTACAAGACCTACGAGCATAACAGTAAGCGCAGAAGAGGACTGAATAGCGGCGGTAACGCCGAGTCCGAGTAAAAAGCCTTTAAAACGGTTGTCGGTCATCTTGCGCAGAATCTGCTCTAATTTTCCGCCTGCCGTTTTTTCAAGGCCGTCTGACATAACATTCATTCCGTAAAGGAATAGGGCAAGTCCGCCCAGTAGTGTAAATACCGAAAAAATACTCATAAAAATCTCCTTTTCCGATAAAATTATTTGGCTTTAAATTTTTCGCGTTTTCTCCACCAAATATCATTTTATCACGCAAAAAGTCAAATGTAAACACAAATGGCAAAAATTCGTAGTATGTTGAAAAAATAGTTCTACTATGGTATTATTTTTGTGAAAAAGGGAAGAGGGGATAAAATGCACACCGAAAAAACGATAAAAAACTGTACTCTTTTTAGCGGTATGAGCGAGGACGGCATAAAAGCCGCACTCGCCAGTATGAACGCGCGCAAAAAAGAGTATAAAAAGGGAGAGTGCATCTGCACCGAGGGCGGAGAGATGCTGTTTTTCGGGCTGGTGCTTAGTGGCACCGTTCAGGCGTTTACCGACGATATAAACGGCAACCGTGTGCTTATGACCAGCGTAAGCGCCGGCGGCACTTTCGGCGAATCACTCTGCTTTTTGGGCGTAAAGGAAATTCCCGTTTGCATCTTTGCCGCAACCGATTGCGCGGTTTTGTGGCTTTCGTGTGAATATCTTAAAAGCGGCGCCGATATAGCGCTTTATAATCGCTTTTCTTCTATGCTTGCACAGCGCGCACTCGATATGAACGACCGTATACAAGTGCTGTCGAAACTGTCGGTCAGGGATAAGCTTATGACCCTCTTTTCTCAGTATGCCCACAAAAACGGCTCTCGTACATTTTCTCTGCCGTTTGACCGCGAAAGCCTTGCATCATATGTCGGCGTAAACCGAAGCGCCCTCTCGCGCGAGCTTTCGAATATGCAAAACGAGGGAATAATAGAGTTTTATAAAAATAGTTTTAAAATACTGTAATTTCGTTGCAGTTGCAACGGAATTGTGGTATAACTGATAGTATAATGACCATAGACAAAGCGAGGTTGCTTTGTCTTAAGAAAAGAGGTAATTTACTATGAAAAAACTATTAGCATTATTTATGGCAGTATTACTGGTTGCAGGCGTATTTGCAGGCTGTGGTAATGTAGGCACAAAGGACGATGTAAGCTCGGCTCCTGCGGCACCCGTAACCATTCGTATAGGCGGACTGACAGGACCCACCACAATGGGCCTTGTTAAGATAATTGACGATGCCGAAAAGGGCACAGCCGCAAACAAGTATGAGTTCAAGATTGCAGGCTCTGCTGACGAAATCACACCGCTTCTCACAAAGGGCGAGCTTGATATGGCTGCTGTTCCCGCAAATCTCGCATCGGTGCTTTATAACAAGACCGAAGGCAAGATTACAATGCTTGCCGTTAACACTCTCGGCGTACTCTATGTAGTAGAAAAGGGAGATACTGTAAAGAGCGTAGCAGACCTAAAGGGCAAGACCATCTATGCAACAGGTAAGGGCTCTACTCCCGAGTATAATCTTCGCTACATCTTAAAGGAAAACGGAATCGACCCCGATAAAGATGTAACCATTGAGTTCAAGAGTGAGCCTACCGAGGTTGTGGCTCTTCTCAAGCAGAACGCAGACGGCATTGCAATGCTTCCCCAGCCCTTTGTAACCGTAGCAGGCACAAATGTCGAGGGACTGCGCGTTGCGCTTAACCTTAATGACGAGTGGAACAAGCTCGGAAACGGAAGCCAGATGGTAACCGGTGTTCTGGTTGCAAGAAAGGCATTCGTAGAGGAAAATCCTGCCGCTATAGAGGCTTTCTTAAAGGAATATAAGGCATCAATCGCCTACACCAACGAAAACCCCGAGGTTGCTGCACCGCTTATCGAAAAGGCGGGTATAGTAAAGGCAGCCGTTGCACAAAAGGCTATTCCCAACTGCAACCTTAAATTCTTAGGCGGCGAGGAAATGAAGACTGCCGCAGGCGGATATTTAAAGGTGCTGTTTGACCAAAATCCCGCATCGGTAGGCGGAAAACTGCCCGAGGACGGATTCTATTATGCAAAATAAACGACTTTTAGGAAAGGTCGTCTCGGTAGCGGTCGCTCTGCTTATATGGCAAGCGGCCGCTATGTTGCTCAATATGGAGTTTTTGATAGCCTCACCCTTTTCGGTGGCTAAAAGACTATTTGGGCTTTTGACGGACGGCGGCTCGTATATAATTTTATGGCAAAGCTTTTATAGAATAGTGCTGGGCTTCCTGCTCGGTACGCTGGCAGGCGTGCTGCTTGGCGTGCTCGCAGGGCGAAGCCGCGCTATAGAAACGCTGCTCTGGCCGTATATGATAACGGTCAAAAGCGTGCCCGTGGCTTCCTTTATAGTGATAGCACTTATATGGCTTTCGTCAACGGTACTGTCGGTGTTTATATCATTTTTAATCGTGTTGCCCATAATTTACAACAATGTGTTAGAGGGTATACGCGGCGCCGACCGCAAAATGTCCGAAATGGCGGATATTTTCGCGCTATCGCTTAATAGACGCATTATATATGTCTGGTTACCTGCGCTTAAAACATTTTTGCTTTCCTCCGCAAAAAGCGCGGCAGGTCTTGCTTTTAAGTCGGGCATAGCGGCCGAGATTATAGGAATTCCCGCAGGCACGGTGGGAGAGCAGCTTTATAACGCAAAGGTGCATCTTGAATCGGCAAGCTTGCTTGCGTGGACGGTGCTTATCGTAGCGGCAAGTGCGATTTTCGAGCGCGTATTTTTATGGCTGCTTGGAAGAATTTATGACGGACTGGAGAAGCTGTAATGATTTTGTGTGAAAATGTTAATAAAAGCTTCGGTGACAAGCAGGTGCTAAAGGACTTTTCGCTATGCTTAAAAAAGGGTGAGCGCGTTTGTCTTATGGGCGCGTCGGGCTGTGGCAAAACCACCGTTATAAATTTGTTGCTCGGACTGCTGTCGGCCGACAGCGGAACGGTGGTCTGTGGCGAGTGCAGCGCGGTGTTTCAGGAAAACCGTCTGTGTGAAGATTTTTCGGCCGTTACAAATGTGAAAATTGTAATGGAAGATAAAAATAAAAAACGTGCGGAAGAGCTGCTAAGCGCCCTGCTTTTAGGGGACGATATGTATAAAAAGGTGCGCGACTTTTCGGGAGGAATGAAGCGCCGCACCGCAATAGCGCGCGCACTCGCTTATGATAAAGAGGTGCTGTTGCTTGACGAGCCGTTTAAAGGGCTTGATACCGAAACACGCGCCATCGCGGCAGAGGTTATAAACCGCGAAACCGTGGGCAAAACTCTGCTTTTCGTAAGCCACGACAAAACCGAAGCCGAATTGCTCGGCGCTCGGATAATAGAAATGTAAAAGCACCCGTCGGGTGCTTTTTTCTATTGCAATGGATAAAGAATTTTGATATAATTCTAATATCTATGAACGATTGGAGATAAAAAGGTGTCATTTCCACTTGATAAAATAAGAAACTTTTGCATAGTTGCACATATAGACCACGGTAAATCTACCCTTGCCGACCGCCTGCTTGAACTTACCGAGTCGGTGGCAGAGCGCGATATGGAGGACCAGATTCTTGACAGTATGGACCTTGAGCGTGAGCGTGGAATTACCATAAAGGCGCACGCAGTAACGCTTTATCATACTGCGCCCGACGGTGAGAAGTATGAGCTTAATCTTATAGATACCCCGGGACATGTCGACTTCGGTTATGAGGTTTCGCGCAGTCTTGCCGCGTGCGAGGGCGCAGTGCTGGTGGTTGACGCATCGCAGGGAATAGAGGCACAGACCCTTGCCAACACCTATTTAGCGGTTGACCACGGGCTTGAGCTTTTGCCCGTTATAAACAAAATCGACCTGCCCTCTGCCGACCCCGACCGCGTGGTAGCCGAGATAGAGGATGTTATAGGAATTCCCGCCGAGGATGCTCCGCGCGTATCGGCTAAAAGCGGCATAAATATCGGCGAGGTGCTTGATAGAATCGTAACCGATATTCCTGCACCTACGGGGGATAGAGAGGCACCGCTTAAAGCGCTTATATTCGACTCTTACTATGACCCCTACCGCGGTGTTATAGTTTATTTCCGCGTGGTTGATGGTACGCTCCGTTCGGGCGACACCGTCCGTCTTATGAGCACGGGCGCAGAGTATTTAACGGTTGAAATAGGAAGAAAACGCGCCACCACGCTTGAGCCTTGTGATGAATTGCAGGCGGGCGAGGTTGGCTATCTTGCCGCCGCAATCAAGACGGTAAGTGATGCGCGCGTTGGTGATACCATAACCTCCGCAGACAAGCCCGCAGAGGAGGCACTTGCAGGCTACCGTCAGGTAAACCCCGTTGTTTTCTGCGGAATTTATCCTGCCGACGGCGCTAAGTATACCGATTTGCGCGAAGCGCTTGAAAAGCTGCAGCTTAACGATGCTTCACTTTTGTTCGAACCCGAAACCTCGGGCGCGCTCGGCTTTGGTTTCCGCTGCGGATTTTTGGGTCTTCTTCATATGGAGATTATACAAGAACGACTTGAACGCGAGTATAATCTTGACCTTGTTACCACCGCACCCAGCGTTGTTTATAGGTTTGAGCTTACAAACGGTGAAACGGTTGAGGTCGATAACCCGACCAACTACCCCGACCCTGCAACCATACAAAAATCCTTTGAACCGATTGCCGATGTGCATATCTTCAGCCCGAGCGAATATGTAGGCACTATTATGGAGCTTTGCCAGGAGCGCCGAGGCGATTATATTGATATGCAGTATATGGGCGACCGTGTAGATATTCACTATGTAATGCCAATGGGCGATATAATTTACGACTTTTTTGATGCGCTTAAGTCGCGCACACGCGGCTATGCAAGCTACGACTATGAACCGAAGGGTTATAAGGAATCCCGTCTTGTCAAGCTTGATGTTATGCTTGCAGGTGATACGGTAGATGCGCTTTCGTTTATCGTGTTTACCGATAACGCCTATGCGCGCGCACGCAGAATAGCTGAAAAGCTAAAGGAATTTATACCGCGCCAGCTGTTTGAGGTGCCCGTTCAGGTTGCCGTTGGCGGAAAGATTATCGCGCGCGAAACCGTAAAGGCAATGCGTAAGGATGTTCTTGCAAAGTGCTACGGCGGCGACATTACCCGAAAGAAAAAGCTGCTTGAAAAGCAGAAAGAGGGTAAAAAGCGAATGAGAAAACTCGGCACCGTCGAGGTTCCGCAGGAAGCCTTTATGGCAGTACTAAAATTAGACGAATAAAAAAAGAGCCCGACGGGCTCTTTTTTATTAGTATCTTTTTCCTCTAAAAGCCTCCACCTTGGAGGGAGTTATCTATCGTGCTTTTTGAAAAAATCTTTTACAGCGCGTTCGTAAGAATCCTTATCGGTAACGCAGGATAGTCCGTGTCCTGCAGAGGGAACAACAAGCAAATCCTTTTCTGCCGTACACGCTTCGTAGTTTTCAAAGGTCATTTCAATCGGTACAAACTTATCTGCGCCTCCGTGAATGAACAGTACGGGAATTTTATTATCTTTAAGTGCCTCTACCGTCGAATATTCGTCACCGTCAAACTGTGCCTTTTTGTTGCATATTCGGTTGACTATCGGGTAGGTTAATTTGTCGGACAGACGGAGATTGCTTTTGCTTACGTGGCTCCATATAGCGTGGGGAGAGGTAAAGCCGCAGTCGGCAATTACGCCCTTTATGCAGTCGGGCAGAGAAAAACCGAGCGTCATAAGCACGGTGGTGGCGCCCATAGAAACGCCCGAAAGGTATATCGGAATATCGGTGCCGAAACGGTTTATAATATAGTTTATCCAGTCAAGACAATCGTGGCGTTCGAGCACACCGAAGCCTATATACTCGCCGTCGCTTTCGCCCGTTCCGCGCTGGTCGGGGTAGAGCACAGCCGAGCCGCATTTATGATAAAACTCGTATGAGGCGCCGTAGTCAACCGACCAGGTCGAGCGCCAGCCGTGCATTGCAATTATAATGCGCTTTGTGTTTTCGGCGGGGTAAAAATGTCCCGTAAGGGTGAGCCCGTCAGAGCTTTCTATCGTGACGGTCTCGGTACTAAGCTGCTTTGCGCTTTCAATCTTTTTTATAGCCTCTGAGAGACCGGGTGTGTCGGGCTCAATCCCGCCCGTCAGCCTATCCTGCATCGACTTGGGCATTTCTCTTATATTGCGGTCAATGGCGACAGAGCCGAAAAATCTTGCAACGGCATAGGTTGCGGCAAATGCGGCGGTGGCGGTTGCGGCAGCGGCAACCAGCAGTCCTCCCAGTTTTTTGTTCATAGGCTATTTCTCCTTATAATAAAGTCGGCAATGGCAAAAACCCTCAAACTCGGGGTCGGCAATCTGCTCTCGAAACTCGCGGCACATACAAACATTGTCCTCTGTGCGCTCAAGTCTGCAGGGGCAGTAGCCCTCCTTTGCTTTAAGTCCGCGTCTTATACGCTCTAAAATTTCTTTGTCGGGGTTAAAGTAAATTTTCATAATTTTCTCCTCACTTATATTATAGGAAATTTATGTATTTTTATTTATCTTTATTTTAACATATTTTAAACATATTTGAAAGCCTTGACATTAAAAATAAAAGTAGTAAAATATCTTTTGATTGGTGGTGTTTTTATGTATAGGTATGAGCTTCATATGCACACAAGCGAGGGTAGCGCTTGCGGACAAAGCAAAATAGACGAAATGATTAAAAGATACAAGGAATTAGGCTTTACGGGTGCCGCCGTCACCAACCATTTTTACTGCGGAAACACCTGTGTTGACCGAACACTTCCTTGGTGCGATTTTGTTAACCAGTACGCTCGCGCATATTACGAGGGGCAGAACGAGGCAGCGCGCCTTGATTTTGATTTGCTTTTCGGAATAGAAGAGGTCTACGGAAACGAGCATAAAGAATTTTTAGCCTACGGAATAGAGCCGCAGTTTTTGATTGAACGCCCTTTTTTAAAAAAAGCACCTATTGAGGTCTGGTCGAGGGAGATTCACTCGGTCGGCGGATTTATTGCCTACGCTCATCCGTTCCGCGACCGCCCGTATATAAAAGAGCCCAAGACAATGCCCGATTTAACGCTGGTTGACGGCGTAGAGGCATATAACTACTGCAATACGAAAGAGGATAATGCCGAGGCGGTAGAAAGGCTTTCGGACAGCGGACTTGCGCTCATAGCAGGAAGCGATTTGCACCGTGCAGATTTTACGGGAGCATACGGCGTTTACCTGCCCGAGCGTGCGCGTACAAGTGCCGAGCTTGCCGCACTTTTGCACAAGCGTAGCTTCCGCGTGGCAGTGGATTTTGGCTAAAATAATATATTTTTCGCTTTAAAGCAAAAAAGTGTTGACAAAGCGGTTTTGGTGTGGTATTATTTCCAAAACATTTTGATGAGGAATAAGCGGTTTTTCTAACCCTTCAGAGAGTCGGCGGTTGCTGTGAGCCGACGGGAGAAAAAATTGCAAGCTCGCCTCGGAGTGGCTGATTCTGAACATACCCTTGGTATAATTAAGACAGACGGAGCCTGACCGTTACAGCAGGGAGTGATATTTGTCACGGTGAGTGGTCGCTTTGGCGGCAAGAAGAGTGGTACCGCAAGATTTTTGAGTTTAAAAATCCTGTCTCTTTATTTGAGACGGGATTTTTCTGTTTTTTAAGCCGATTTTCTCAAAATTTTTCTTTTCAAATAGCTTATTATATAGTATAATATTATGAATACATATTTCTGGAGGCAAGGTTATGCTAACTTTGGATAAAATATTTCACGCGTCGGTGGTGCTAAAGGATATTGTGCGTGCAACACCCGTTGTCCGCGCACCCGGAATAGCAGACGATTGCGAGCTATATCTAAAACCCGAAAATCTACAAAATACAGGCTCGTTTAAGCTACGCGGCTCGGGTTATAAAATTGCAATGCTGTCAGAGGAGGAGAAACGCCGCGGCGTTATTGCCTGCTCGGCGGGAAATCACGCGCAGGGCGTTGCGCTTGCCGCTTCCAAATGCGGAATAGAATCGCTTATCTGCCTGCCCGACAGTGCACCCATTTCAAAGGTAGAGGCTACCAAGGCCTACGGCGCGAAGGTTTGCCTTGTTGAGGGCGTTTATGACGATGCTTATAAAAAAGCGCTTGAGCTGCGCGATGAAAAAGGCTACACCTTTGTTCATCCTTTTGATGATGAAAATGTAATAGCAGGTCAGGGTACAATAGGACTTGAAATTGCAAACGACCTTGCCGATGCAGATGCGGTTATAGTTCCAATCGGCGGCGGCGGACTAATATCGGGCGTTGCGTACGCACTAAAGGCTATCCGTCCGCAGATTAAGGTCTACGGTGTTCAGGCTGCGGGTGCACCCAGTATGTATAACTCTATAAAGAGCGGTCACATTGAAAGACTGCCGAGTGTTTCGACCATTGCCGACGGTATTGCCGTAAAGCAGCCGGGCGAGAACACCTTTGAGATAATAAAGAATTATGTTGACGATATTGCCCTTGTGACAGAGGATGAGATTGCATCTGCAATACTCGCACTCATAGAGAAGCAGAAGATGATTGCAGAGGGCGCTGGCGCCGTTTCGGTTGCCGCCGCAATGTTCGGCAAATTCCCGATAAAAGGCAAAAAGGTTGTAAGTCTTGTATCGGGCGGTAATATCGACGTTACAATTCTTTCGCGCGTAATTGAGCGCGGTCTTATGAAAACCGGCAGAACGAGCAGTCTGCTTATCGAGCTTATTGATAAACCGGGTCAGCTTAAGGATGTTTCCCGCATTATTGCCGACTGCGGCGGTAATGTTACAAGCGTTCATCACGAGCGCAACTCCGCAACCGAGAGCGTTACGGGCTGTTATCTGCGCGTTGTAATGGAAACAAGAAATTACGAACACGTTAACGAAATTACAAATGCCTTAAAGCGTGAAGGCTTTAAAATAGTTGAGGGATAGTTATGGAAAAGATATATACAAAAAATGCACCCGAGGCAATAGGACCTTATTCACAAGCGGTAGCCGTGGACGGTATGGTTTACACCTCAGGACAGATAGCAATAAACCCAGAGAGTGGCGCAGTTGAGGCTACTACAATTGAAGAACAGACCGAACAGGTTTGCAAAAATCTGTGTGAGGTGCTAAAGGCCTCGGGCAGCAGCATAGAAAAGGTTGTAAAGACCACCTGCTTTTTAAAGAATATGGAAGATTTCGCGGCATTTAACGCTGTTTATGCAAAATATTTTACGGGCAAGCCCGCCCGCTCTTGCGTTGCCGTAAAGCAGCTACCCAAGGACGTTTTAGTAGAGATTGACACAATAGCAAAAATATAAGGAGAAAATTCCGATGATGGATGCAAGCAAATACGGGGTCGGTTATTTTAGAGCCCCCGGTATACATAACAAATGGGTAGAAAAAGACCATATTGAAAAGGCGCCGCAGTGGTGCAGTGTTGACCTGCGCGACGGCAACCAGAGCCTTGTGATTCCTATGAGCCTTGAACAGAAATTAGAGTTCTATAAGCTCCTTTTAAAGCTTGGCTTTAAGGAAATTGAGGTTGGTTTCCCCGCCGCGAGTGAGACGGAATATGAGTTCTTGCGCACCCTTATTGAAAACAATATGATACCCGATGACGTGACGGTGCAGGTGTTGACACAGAGTCGTGAGCACATTATTCGCAAGACCTTTGAGGCTTGTAAGGGCGCACCCAACGCGGTTATTCATTTCTATAACTCGACAAGCGTTGCCCAGCGCGAGCAGGTGTTTAAAAAGTCACGCGAAGAGGTAAAGCAGATAGCGGTGGACGGCGCACGCCTTGTAAAGCAGTTGGCGGCAGAGTATGAGGGCAACTTCCGCTTTGAATATTCTCCCGAAAGCTTTACGGGAACAGAGCCCGAGTATGCGCTTGAGGTATGCAACGCCGTGCTCGATGTTTTAGAGCCGTCACCCGACAACAACGTAATAATAAATCTGCCCGTGACGGTGGCTATGAGTATGCCGCACGTTTACGCTTCGCAGGTTGAATATATGTGCGAAAATCTTAAATACCGCGAAAATGTTACGGTATCCCTACATCCGCACAACGATAGAGGAACGGGTGTTGCCGATACCGAGCTTGCGCTTCTTGCAGGTGCAGACCGCGTAGAAGGTACGCTTTTTGGCAACGGCGAGCGTACGGGTAATGTCGATATAATCACCCTTGCTATGAATATGTACTCTCACGGCATAGAATCGGGACTTGACCTTTCGGATATGCCGCACATAGTAGAGGTTTACGAAAAGTGTACGGGTATGCACGTTTACGAGCGCAGTCCTTACGCAGGCGCGCTGGTGTTCGCTGCATTCTCGGGCAGTCACCAGGATGCTATTGCAAAGGGTATGGCGTGGCGCGAGGCTAAGCAGCTTCACGAGTGGACAGTACCCTATATTCCGATTGACCCGACCGATATCAACCGTACCTACGATGCAGACGTTATACGCGTTAACTCGCAGAGCGGCAAGGGCGGAATCGGCTATCTGCTTGAGCAGACCTACGGCTACAGCCTGCCGCCCAAGATGCGCGAGCATTTAAGCTATCTTTGCAAGAGCATTTCCGACCACGAGCACAGAGAGCTCAAGGTTGAGGATATACTGGGAATCTTTAAGGAAAACTACCTTAACCGCCAGTCGCCCATTTCTATAAAGAAAATGCACTTTACGCAGGGTGCAGAGGGCGTAGAACTTTATATTACGCTCTGTCGCGGTGACGAAGCACAGACGCTTCATACCGTCGGTAACGGTTCGCTCAACGCGGTTAGTACGGCGCTCAAGCAGTTCACAAATACGGAATATAAGCTTAAAGACTATACCGAGCACAGCTTGGAGGGTCGCGGCTCTAACAGTACCGCCGTTTCGTATATAGGAATTGAGCTGGGCGGCAAAACCTATTGGGGCGCAGGCGCCGATACCGATATTATACGCGCGGGTGCCGATGCACTTGTAAGCGCATTCAATTCCACCTTGGAGGGTTAAAAAATGGGAATGACCATGACACAAAAAATATTAGCCGCTCACGCAGGACTCGATAGTGTCACTGCGGGACAGCTTATAAGTGCCAAGCTCGACATTGTGCTTGGTAACGATATTACCACTCCTGTAGCGGTAAACGAGTTTAATAAAGCAGGCTTTAATTCGGTTTTTGATAAGGACCGCATCGCAATTGTGCTTGACCACTTTGTGCCCAACAAGGACATAAAGGCGGCAGAGCAGTCCAAAACCTGTCGCGAGTTTGCCTGTAGCCACTGCGTAAGCCACTTTTACGACGTTGGTAAAATGGGCATTGAGCACGCGCTTTTGCCCGAGCAGGGTGTTGTCACCGCGGGTGACTGCATTATAGGCGCAGACAGCCACACTTGCACTTACGGTGCACTGGGCGCTTTCTCAACGGGCGTCGGCAGCACCGATATGGCGGCAGGAATGGCAACGGGTACTGCCTGGTTTAAGGTGCCGGCGGCAATTAAGTTTAACTTAACGGGTACTCTTCCCGCTAACTGCAGCGGTAAGGATGTTATCCTTTACATAATAGGAAAAATCGGCGTTGACGGCGCACTCTACCGTAGTATGGAGTTCGTGGGTGACGGCGTAAAGGGACTTTCAATGGACGACCGTCTGTGCATCTGTAATATGGCTATTGAGGCGGGCGCCAAAAACGGAATTTTCCCGGTTGACGAGGTAACTATGGAATATATGAAGGACCGCTGTGAGCGTGAGCCTAAGATATATGAAGCCGATATGGACGCAGAGTACGAGCAGACTATTGATATTGACCTATCGACACTTGAACCGATTGTAAGCTGTCCGCACCTGCCCGAAAACACCCGTCCGGCAAAAGAGCTTTCAGACATAAAGATTGACCAGGTTGTAATCGGAAGCTGCACCAACGGCAGAATGGAAGATATGGAAACCGCCTACCGCGTGTTAAAGGATAAAAAGGTAGCCGGCGGCGTTCGCTGTATAATTATTCCTGCAACAATGCAGATTTACCGCGAATGTGTAGAGCGCGGATATGTAACAGCGTTTATAGACGCGGGCGCTGTTGTTTCAACCCCGACCTGCGGTCCCTGCCTTGGCGGATATATGGGAATATTGGCAGCAGGCGAGCGTTGCATTGCCACCACAAACCGCAACTTTGTAGGCCGAATGGGACACGTTGAAAGCGAAGTATATTTAGCCTCTCCCGCTACAGCTGCGGCAAGCGCTATAACCGGCTACATAACCGAGCCTAAGTAAAAATTAGATTTCCAAGGAAAGGAACTTTTAATATGAACACTAACGGAAAGGTTTTTAAATATCCCGATAATGTTGATACCGACGTTATCATTCCCGCCCGTTATCTTAACACTCCCAAAGCAGAGGAGTTAGCGCTTCACTGTATGGAGGATATAGACGACACCTTTGTAAAAAGAGTGCAGAAAGGCGATGTTATTGTAGCAGGCTGGAACTTTGGCTGTGGCTCCTCGCGTGAGCACGCACCGCTTGTTATAAAAACCTGCGGCTGCGGTTGTGTAATTGCCAAGAGCTTTGCACGCATTTTCTACCGCAACGCAATAAACATCGGAATGCCGATACTCGAGTGTGAGGCGGCGGCAGAGGAGATTGCCGACGGTGACGAGGTAACGGTTGATTTTACAACAGGAATTATAGAAAATAAAACGAGCGGCAAGCAGTATAAGGCAGAGCCGTTCCCGCCGTTCATTCAGAGCATTATAGAAAAGGGCGGACTTTTAGCATCGCTTAGAGGTTAGAAAAATGGAAAAGAATATTGCAGTTATAAGGGGCGACGGAATAGGCCCCGAAATAGTGAACGAGGCTATTAAGGTTTTAGATAAAATAGCCGAGCTTTACGGACATAAATTTGAATACACCGATGTAGATATGGGCGGCTGCGCCATCGATAAATACGGCGACCCGTTGCCGCAAAGTGAGCTTTCGGCTTGCCTTGCGTCCGACAGTGTACTGCTTGGTGCCGTAGGCGGCGACAAGTGGAACTCAGTCCCCGGTAATATGCGCCCCGAAAAAGGACTATTGCGTCTTCGTGAGGGAATGGGCGTTTACAGCAACAACCGTCCTGCAAAAATCTGGCCGCAGCTCGCATCAGCCTCCCCCTTAAATCCGCAGATTGTGGAAAAGGGAATTGACTTTATTATTGTGCGCGAGCTTATAGGCGGAATTTATTTTGGCGACCACCGCACAGAAGAGCAGAACGGACAGAAGGTTGCCATAGACGAAATGGCCTATTCTGAGAGCGAGATTGAAAGAATAGCACGCATAGGCTTCGAAACCGCACAGAAGAGAAACAAAAAGCTTTGCTCGGTTGAAAAGAGCAACGTGCTTGATACAAGCCGTCTTTGGAAGAGCGTTGTTCACCGCGTAGCAGTCGACTACCCCGATGTAGAGCTTTCAGATATGCTGGTAGACAACTGCGCAATGCAGATAGTTAAAAATCCTGCCCAGTTTGACGTAGTGGTAACCGAGAATATGTTTGGCGATATTCTGTCAGACGAGGCGTCAATGATAACCGGTTCCATAGGAATGATTCCGTCGTCAAGCCTTGGCGAGGGAACACGAGGACTTTACGAGCCTATTCACGGTTCGGCGCCCGACATAGCGGGTATGGATATTGCCAACCCAATAGGCACAATTCTTTCGGCTGCTATGATGCTTCGCTTTAGCTTTGATTTGGCTGCTGAGGCAGATGCAATTGAAAACGCAGTCGGTGCTGTTCTCGATATGGGCATTCGCACTGCTGACATTATGCCTGCAGACACCGAGGAGGCAGCAAAATGCCGCCGTGTTGGTTGCCGCGAAATGGGCGACCTTATAGTAGAAAATTTGAAAGGAAGATAACATGCTCTTATCCGGTGCAGATATACTGGTCAGAACGCTTATTGAGCAGGGTGTAAAAACTGTTTTCGGTTACCCCGGCGGACAGATAATAAACGTTTACGACTCGCTTTATAAATATAAAGATGAGCTGAATCACGTACTGACAGCGCACGAACAGGGTGCGGCGCACGCCGCCGACGGCTATGCACGTGCAACGGGAGAGGTTGGCGTTGTAATTGCCACCTCGGGACCCGGTGCTACCAACCTTGTAACGGGAATAGCAACCGCTTATCTCGACTCGGTTCCGCTCGTAGCTATAACGGGCAACGTTCCGTCTTCGCAAATCGGTACGGACAGCTTTCAGGAAATAGATATTACGGGTATTACGTTACCCATTACAAAACACAACTACTTTGTTGGAAAAATCGAAGAATTGGCAGATACCGTACGCGAGGCAATAGCACTCGCAAAATCGGGAAGACCCGGCCCTGTGCTTATAGATATACCCAAGGATATTCAAATAGCAAAATATGAATATGAGCCGGGCGAAAAGGTAAAACCCGAGCCGCACTTTGCCGCAAGGGACAAGCGCATACGCGAGGCGGCTGATTGCATAAACTCGTCAAACCGTCCGTTCGTTTATTTCGGTGGCGGCGTGTTCTCGAGTAATGCACAAGCCGAGCTTTTAGAGCTTGCAGAGAAAATAGACGCACCTATCGGCTGCTCTATGATGGGTCTTTCGGGTGTTCCCACCGACCATCCGCGTTTCCTTGGAATGCAGGGTATGCACGGTCATTATGCCAGTTCAACCGCAATGCATAATGCCGACTGTATAATAGCGCTCGGTGTCCGTTTTAACGACCGCGTAACAGGAAACCGCGATAAATTTGCAAAACGCGCAAGAATCGTACATATAGATATTGATGGTGCAGAGCTTTCCAAAACCGTAAATGTCCACCACGGACTGCGCGGTGATATAAAGCTCACATTAGAGAAGCTTTTACCGCTGCTTGAGGGCGGTAAAAAACCCTACTGGCAAGAGGAAATTGCACGCTATCGCGAGGAAGAAAAAGCAACCCTTGATAACCGAGAGGGAATGACTCCGCGCAATGTGCTTAGTGTTCTGAATCGTCATTTGGGTGAAAACACACCCGTTGCTACCGACGTTGGTCAGCATCAGATGTGGGCGGCACAGAATGTCGCACTAAAGACCCAGCGCAGATTTATCTCAAGCGGTGGCTTGGGAACTATGGGCTTTGGCCTTGGCGCCGCAATCGGTGCACAGCTTGGCACGGGCGAGCGCACGGTGCTCATAACGGGTGATGGAAGCTTCGGTATGTGCCTAAACGAAATGGCAACCGCCGTAAGCCAGAATACACCAATAGTTATTTTACTTCTCAATAACGGCGTGCTCGGAATGGTGCGCCAGTGGCAGACGCTGTTCTTCGACAAGCACTATTCTGAGACGGTGCTTGACCGCAAAACCAAGTTTGTGGCGTTAGCGGAGGCGTTTGGAGCAAAGGGTAGTGCCGCTTGCACACTTGAAGAGCTCGATGCCGCGCTGGAAAAGGCGTTCGCTTGCGATGGTCCTTATTTAATCGACTGTGCAATAGATAAGGATGAATTTGTTCTTCCAATGCTTCCTCCGGGTGGCTCAATGGACGATATGATTGTAAAGGTGGGTGACTGATATGCAGAGATTTACAGTAGCAGTTTTGGTACGAAACCAGTTCGGTGTACTTAACCGAGTAACGAGTATGTTCCGTCGCCGCCAGTTCAACATAAACAGCCTTACCGTGTCCGAAACCGAGTCGATTGACCTTTCGCGTATAACGGTGCAGTTTGAGGGTGAAAGGAATGCAAAGGAGCAACTTAAAAATCAGCTTTACAAGCTGCCCGATGTATGCTCTGTTAAGGAGATTGAGGGCGAAACCTCAATAAGCCGCGAGCTTATGCTAATAAAGGTTAAAAACTCGCCTGAAGCCTACCCCGAAATACGCGCCGCTGCAGAGGCGTTCCACGTAAAGACGGTTGACTACAGCCGCGAGGCTATAATGCTTCAGATGACCGACGAAAGCCGCCGAATAGACGATTTTATTCGTCTTATGGACGACTTCGAAATACTTGAAATCTGCCGAACAGGTATTGTGTCGCTCGAACGCGGTGACACAACTATCCGCAAGGTAACAATAATATAAATTTTTGAAAGAGGTAATTTATTATGGCAAGAATTTTTTATCAGCAGGATTGTGATTTACAGAAGTTAGCAAACAAGACAGTCGCTATTATCGGCTACGGCTCACAGGGTCACGCACACGCTCTTAACCTAAAGGAGAGTGGCGTAAAGGTTATCGTTGGTCTTTACGAGGGTTCAAAGAGCTGGGCAAAGGCAGAGGCACAGGGTCTTACCGTTATGACCGCAGCAGAGGCTGCAAAGAATGCAGACGTTATTATGATTCTCATCAACGACGAGAAGCAGGCAAAGCTTTATAAGGAGAGCATTGTGCCCAACCTTACCGAAGGCAAGACACTTGCTTTCGCACACGGCTTTAACATTCACTTTGGTTGCATTAAGCCGCCGAAGAATGTAAACGTTATTATGATTGCACCTAAGGGCCCCGGTCACACCGTTCGCAGCGAGTACCAGGCCGGCAAAGGCGTTCCCTGCCTTATCGCTGTTGAGCAGGATGCTACGGGCGACGCTTGGGATATCGGTCTTGCTTATGCACTCGGTATCGGCGGTGCGCGCGCAGGTGTTCTTGAGACCAACTTCCGCACCGAAACCGAGACCGACCTCTTCGGTGAGCAGGCTGTTCTTTGCGGCGGTGTTTGTGCACTTATGCAGGCTGGCTACGAAACTCTCGTAGAGGCTGGCTATGACCCGCGTAACGCTTACTTTGAGTGTATCCATGAGATGAAGCTTATCGTTGACCTTATCTATCAGAGCGGCTTCAAGGGAATGCGTTATTCCATCTCCAACACTGCAGAGTACGGTGACTATATCACAGGACCCAAGATTATGACAGAGGATACCAAGAAGGCTATGAAGAAGTTTCTTTCCGATATTCAGGACGGCACCTTTGCTAAGGACTTCTTGCTCGATATGTCTGATGCAGGCGCTCAGGTTCACTTTGGTGCTATGAGAAAATTAGCAGCAGAGCATCCGTCTGAAATTGTCGGTGAGGACATCCGTAAGCTTTATAGCTGGAACGGCGAAGATAAGCTTATCAACAACTAATTAAAATTTTAGGGGAAGGCGTGTGCCTTCCCCATAAGTGCTTTTATTTGAAAGGAAAGCTTTATGAAAAAAGAATGCATTAAATGCGGTCCCGCAAATGCTCCGCACCGTTCGCTTTATCACGCTCTCGGTCTAACGGAAGAGGAAATAAAGCGCCCGTTCGTCGGCATTGTAAGCTCGCATAATGAGATTGTGCCGGGACATATGAACATAGATAAAATTGTAGAGGCCGTCCGTATGGGCGTTGCAATGGCTGGCGGAACACCTATCGTTTTCCCCGCGATTGCCGTTTGTGACGGAATTGCCATGGGACACGAGGGTATGAAATATTCTCTCGTAACGCGCGACCTTATTGCCGACTCGACCGAGGCTATGGTAAGAGCGCACGGCTTTGACGCTCTTGTTATGGTGCCTAACTGTGACAAAAACGTGCCCGGACTTTTAATGGCGGCAGCGCGACTCAATATTCCCACCGTTTTTGTAAGCGGCGGACCTATGCTTGCGGGTAAGGTTGACGGCAGAAAGACCAGCCTTTCGAGTATGTTCGAGGCAGTAGGCTCATATTCCGCAGGCAAAATCGACGAAGATAAGCTGCTCGAATACGAGTGCAAGACCTGTCCTACCTGCGGTTCTTGTTCGGGTATGTATACCGCAAACTCTATGAACTGTCTGACCGAGGCTCTCGGTATGGGACTTCGCGGAAACGGCACTATACCTGCCGTATATTCTGCCCGTCTTGAGCTTGCAAAGCACGCAGGTATGCAGGTTATGGAGCTGCTTCGCAACAATATCCGTCCGAGCGATATTATGACCAAAGAGGCTATTTACAATGCGCTCACGGTTGATATGGCGCTTGGCTGCTCCACCAACAGTATGCTGCATCTGCCTGCAATCGCACACGAATGCGGTGTGGATATTAACCTTGATATTGCAAACGAAATCAGCGCAAAGACACCCAACCTCTGCCACTTAGCACCCGCAGGTCGCACATATATGGAGGAGCTTGACGAGGCAGGCGGCGTTTGGGCTGTAATGAACGAGCTTAGTAAGAAAAATCTGCTCAATACCGACTGTCTGACCGTAACGGGCAAGACACTCGGCGAAAATATAAAGGATGCTAAGAACCTTAATACCGAGGTTATTCGTCCTATTGATAATCCGTTCAGCGAAACGGGCGGAATAGCTGTGCTTCGCGGAAATTTGGCTGCCGACGGCGGCGTTGTTAAGCGTAGCGCAGTAAGTGAAAAGATGCTTGTCCACGAGGGACCTGCCCGCGTATTTGACTGCGAGGAGGATGCTCAGACCGCCATAAATGCCGGCGAAATCAAGGCAGGCGATGTCGTTGTAATTCGTTACGAGGGACCAAAGGGTGGCCCCGGTATGCGTGAGATGCTTAATCCCACCTCTGCCATTATGGGTATGGGCCTTGGCGAGAGCGTTGCACTTATAACCGACGGACGATTCAGCGGTGCAACACGCGGCGCTTGTATTGGACATGTATCTCCCGAGGCTGCTTCGGGCGGTGTTATCGGCGTTGTAAAGGACGGCGATATCATAAGCATTGATATTCCGAATAATAAACTTGAGCTTAAGATTTCCGATGAGGAACTTGCAGAGAGAATGAAAAACTTTGTGCCCAAAACCAAGGAACTTTCGGGCTATCTTCGCCGCTATGCTGCACTTGTTTCAAGCGGTGCGACAGGCGCAATACTTAATTAGAGGTTGCTATGGATTATAAAAAACTGTCCTTAGAGCTACATTCGCTTGCGGTGTTCAGAGCACTTCTTTCTGACCCCGTAATATCGGCACTGTGCGAGTATATTGACCTTCGTGCCGACGGCGGCGACGGCAAGGATGCTGTTGACTCTTATGCTTGCTTTGTATCGCGGCTTTACGCTGCGGGCGGCGATTTGTTTGAACATATTTCTTCGCTTGTAAACAACGATGAAAATGTTTATATTCGCACTGTCGGAAGCGGAAAAGAGCCAAAGGCTTTTATGCTTGACGCCGTAAAAGCGGAGCTTAAAATTTTATCCTATCTCGCCGCTTTGACGGCAGAAAAGCTTTGCGACGGGCTTGATACAGCTCTTCCCGAGTTCTCGGGCAAGAGTGCCGACCTTGCAGCCGCTTATTTTGAGCGTGCAGAGAATATAGGAAAATACGGCTACGGAATTTATGCTAAATACCGTATGTTCTACTTAAACGAGGAAGGCAAAATTACCCCCGTTTGTCACCCCGACCCAATTTCGCTCTCGTCACTTGTTGATTATAAGCGTGAGCAGGGAATTATTATGGATAACACCCGCGCTCTGCTTTCGGGCAAGCCCGCGGCGAATATTCTGCTTACGGGTGATGCAGGAACGGGCAAATCCTCGACCGTCAAGGCGATTGTGAACGAGCTTTGGGGCGAGGGACTTCGTATTCTTGAGGTGCGCAAGGAACAGCTTCATAGCATTCCCGCTCTGCTTGACGAGCTTAATGCAAATCCGCTTAAATTTATACTGTTTATAGACGATTTGTCCTTCGGCAAGGACGACGATAATTATAGTGCTTTGAAGGCGATTTTAGAGGGCTCGGTTTCTGCTAAATCGCAGAATGTGGTAATATATGCCACAAGCAACCGCCGCCACCTTGTCAAAGAAAGCTTTACAGACCGCGAGGGTGACGATATCCACTTTAACGATACACTGCAAGAGGTGCTGTCGCTTTCCGACCGTTTCGGAATCCGCATTACCTTCTGCCGTCCCGACAAGGCGACATATCTTGATATTGTCAGAAGCCTTGCAGTTCAGCGCGGGCTCGACTTTGAACCAGAGGCGCTTTATATGGAGGCTGAACGCTTTGCGCTTGAGCGAGGCGGCCGCTCTCCCCGTGCCGCAAGACAGTTTGTTGACGGTCTTGTATCTGGCAAATAAAAATAAACCCTATGGCAAAAGCCATAGGGTTTTTAATTTATTCTATTTAGAATGTTTAGCAACAATAGCGTTCATTTCGTCCATCTTGCTTTCCATATCGGCAACCAGCTTAAACTGGGTGCGGCAACGGTCAAGGTTGTGACCCTCGCGGTGAATCTTGAAGTATTTATCGCCGTCAATGTGGTCGGCAAGGAAGCGCATTCCACATTCAAGAGTCATAATCTTTGCGGAGAAAGCAAGCATTGCAAGCTCATTTTCAGTGAGTGAACGGCACTGTGAAAGGAAGCCCTTTACATACTCCTCGAAAAGACCGAGGTCACACTCAACCTTAGATAAATCCTTTTCATCCTCAGCCGCAGTGCTTGCGCCGAAGCGAATACTGTCGCCGAAATCGTAAAGTGACAGACCTGGCATTACGGTGTCAAGGTCAACAACGCAAACGGGAGCCTTTGTTTCGGGGTCAAGCAGAACATTATTAAGCTTGGTGTCGTTGTGTGTAACGCGAAGCGGAAGCTCCCCGGCTACGAGCATATCAACCAGTACTGCACAGTCGTCCTTGCGTGCGCGTGCAAACGCAATTTCTTCCTTAACCTCGTCAGCTCTGCCCGACATATTTGCGGCAATAGCTTTTTCAAGGTTTTCATAGCGTACCTTTGTGTTGTGGAAATTCTCAATAACCTCACAAAGTGTGTCAGCAGGGAAGTTAGATAGCTGCTGCTGGAACTTACCAAAAGCGCGGCCTGCGTTATAGAAGTCGCTTGGTTGCTCACAGGTCTGAAGTGTTAAAGCGTCATCAATAAAGATAAACATTCTCCAGAATCCGCGTTCTTCTTCAATATAATAGCCACCGTCCTTAAGCGGAACCGCGGTCATACACTCGCGCTCACAGTCGCCACCCTCGGCCTTCACCTGTTCACGCAGATATGCGGTTACCGAAACAATGTTATTCATAAGACCGGCAACATTGGGGAAAACCTTATTGTTGATTCTCTGTAACATATATTTCTTGCAGTTGTCACAAACTATAAGGTATGTATCGTTGATATGACCACAGCCGTATCTTTCGCAACTTATGGGCGTTCCCTCAATGGAAAAAAGCGAAGCAACATTAATAGCGTCCATTTTTATTCAACCTCATATTCTAAAAATACAATAAACGTCTGTCCTGACAGAGCAATTCCCACGTTTGAAGTGTTAATTTTGCTCGCACTATTAGAGTTTACCATATTTATGTTCTCAAGTAAAGCATATTTTTCTTCAATTGTATTTGCGTTTATAGAATTGCCGGGACTGTGCGGCAGACGAAACTCGCAGTATTTTTTCTTTTCTTTCGCGGTTTTTCTTAAAATTTCAGTTATAATCGAGCGTGAAGAATCGCCGTCGTCTTTTAGTGTGCATTTTTCGCGTATATAGAAATTGTACTTATTTGCGGTGCATTTGGGAAGATAAAAATTATAGCCTTTGCCGTCTTTTATATCGGCAGAAGAAGTTTCCTTAAAATCGGGGTCTGCGGTGTGGGTTTCGTAAATAACTTTATCGGTCATATTAAAATAATTGTGCAGAGAAATACCGTGCTCATCAGCATCGTCCCAGGTCGCATCAACATGATACCACTCCTTGTCAAGCTGTACCACATTCCACATATGATTTTCGGTTTTTTTGGTTTGTGGGTCGGTTGCTTTTCCGCAAACAAGCGTAACGGGGATTTTAAATTCCTGGCAGAGAAGCTGCATTGCGCGCGAATAACCTTCGCACAGAGCCTTTCCGTTTACAAGCGCACCGTAGGCG
This sequence comes from Acutalibacteraceae bacterium, assembly GCA_045590515.1. Taxonomy (GTDB): domain Bacteria; phylum Bacillota; class Clostridia; order Oscillospirales; family Acutalibacteraceae; genus SIG589. The sequence continues at coordinate 198,145 of JAZNRD010000033.1, read as the reverse complement.
GTGTTGATAAGCTCCCCTTCGGTAACATAGGTTACATTGTTGCAGATATAGTCGTGTAAATTAAGCTCAAGCTCATATACATCAATTCCGTTTTTAAAAACGGCGGAGCGAATTTTATCTATCTTTGATTTAAGCGCCGCCTGCATACTGTCGCGCTCTGAGCGTGAGCAGGTGTACGAAACCGAATAATCGTCGCTTTGGTAATCAAAGGCAACAAATTTTTTGCTTCCCGATATTTCGGTGACATACGAAGAGGGAATCCAGAAATATTCAGGGTGGTCGGAGCGAACGGCGTTAAAGGCAAGAGAAATATCCTCGTTGCTGCAGCTTCCAAGCTCAACCATTCCGCTCACCATATTTTTTACGGCGTTGCTTATTGTGTTGTAAAGCGCCTTTTGTCCGTCAGACAGTCGCTCATAATAGTAATATGTAACACTGCCGCTCGGAGTGTATGCAGGACCTCTGTCGGACGATGTCGCCTGGCTGCTCTGCTTTTCGGACGAGCTGGGTTTTGCGGGCTTCGAGCTGCTGCTTTGTCCCGAAGGCGCCTTAGAGCTTACCTTTTCGGGTTTAGAACTTACTGATACCGAAGAAGACGGGGCCTTGGAAGACACCTTAGAGGATGTGTCGGACGATGTCGCCTCTTCGCTTTCGAACGTACCTACGATAGAGGTGGTATAGTAAGAGCCTTCATCCTCCGTAAACCCACTCGAATATTCGGCAACATTCTGACAACCGCAAAGGAAAACAAATGCGGCAACGGTTAAAAGGCATAATATTTTTTTCAAAAAAATCACTCCATTACTACGGTAATGCTGTCACCTATGCGGCGAATGTCGTCAAAAGAGCGGCAAAAATCGGCATACGAAATATCCGTGCTGCAAAGGGACAAAATATATTTAAAGTCGCTTTCTGTTAAATCTGTGCTGAAAAGTGTGCGGAGGAATGAGCACTCAATTATCGCGCGCAGCTCATCGTCTTTGCAAAGCTCTATGGCTTTGCTCCCGAAAATCCTTGTGCGGTTAGAGAGCTCCCACAGGTTATTATATCCATTATAACCGTTTTCTTTTTCAATTACAATACCCCCAAGCCTACCAATTATATCTATTTTGGCTTTTTTGTCAAATTCCACCGATTTTTTGTAATCAAGTCCGTAGCTTTTTGCCTGCTCTCTTGAATCAAAAAGTATAGCAGTTGCGTGAAATTTTTCAAAATCAAAAATTATACCGCAGTATTCAGATAGCTCGTCACAGGCAAGCAGCAAACAAAAATCCTCGGTCTTTGCTCGGTATGGCACATCGCTTACTGTGTTGTCGGTCGGGTGTGCCTGGGGCAGCAAAAACAAAACCGCCGTAAGACAGTATATTAAAAAAACAGACAGCGTGACAAAAACTATTTTAAACCGCCTTTTTAAATTTCCTTTCTTCATATCCTTCACCAGTACTATTATTGACCGCTAAAGAAGTGCTCAAACAAGGGAAGTTTTTAATAATTTTCTTGTATATAACAATTCGTTGTGATATAATTTATCTGTATAATTAGGTTTAGCCAACAAAGGAGTTGTTTAATATATGGAAAACACCGAAAAGAAAAAGGTTCTAAGCTGTATTCAGCCGTCGGGCGCGCTGACGCTCGGAAATTATCTGGGTGCGCTTAAGAACTGGCTTTCAATGCAGGACGAGTTTGACTGTACCTATGCCGTTGCCGACCTGCACGCTATAACCGTCCGTCAGGAGCCTGCTAAATTGCGCGCACAGATATATTCTACCTGTGCCTTGCTTTTGGCGCTTGGAATCGACCCCGAGAAAAGCACTCTTTTCGTTCAGTCGCATGTTTCGTCACACACCCAGCTTGCGTGGCTTTTATCCTGCTATACCCAGTTTGGTGAGTTGTCCCGTATGACACAGTTTAAGGATAAATCCGCAAAGCACGCCGATAATGTAAATCTGGGACTTTTCGCATACCCCACGCTTATGGCGGCGGATATTCTGCTTTACAAGCCCGATTTCGTACCTGTAGGTGCCGACCAGAAGCAGCACCTTGAAATTGCTCGCGATATTGCTATACGCTTTAACAATATCTACGGCGATGTGTTTACCGTGCCCGAGCCGTACATTCCGAAGGTAGGCGCACGTGTAATGTCGCTGCAGGAGCCTCAGAAAAAGATGTCAAAATCGGACGAAAATGTTAATTCGTGGATTGCAATTTTAGATAAGCCCGAGGACATTATGCGTAAATTCAAGCGCGCCGTAACCGACTCTGAAGCAAGAGTTTGCGTAGGAGAGGGCCGCGACGGCATAAATAACCTTATAGGAATTTACAGTGCCGTAACAGGCAAGAGCGCAGATGCGGTAGCGGCAGAGTTTGAGGGTAAGGGCTACGGTGATTTCAAGACCGCCGTTGCAGAGGCCGTAATTGAAGAACTCCGTCCTATTCGTGAGCGCTATGATGAGCTTATAAGCGACAAGAAATATCTTGAAGAGGTATATAAAACGGGCGCTGAGCGTGCCGCAAGAGTGGCATTCTCAACCACCCGAAAGGCTATGAAAAAGGTAGGCTTTGTAATTTAATGCTGCCCGTAGGAAATAAAAAAACGGGGGAAAGAGTAAAAGCCTTTGCGCTTGGAAGAATTCCCCACGCCATACTTATAGAGGGTGAAGACGGCACGGGAAAGCACACGCTTGCTAAGCATATAGCAAGCATTGCGGTGTGTGAGCAGAGCGCATCTCCCTGCGGCGAATGTCGCGGATGCCACTTGTGTGCGGTCGGAACACATCCGGACGTTAACCTCTGCTCGCCCGACGGAAAAACCATAACGGTTGATAAAATCCGTTCCTTGCGACAGAACGCATACTTAAAGCCCACCCTTTGTGAGCGAAAGGTTTATATAATTGAGTCGGCAGACACAATGAACAGTGCGGCACAAAATGCGCTTTTAAAGGTGCTTGAGGAGCCGCCGACGGGCGTTGTGTTTATACTGCTTGTGCGTGCTGCGGACAGTATGTTATCTACCATTCGTTCGCGCTGTATAACGCTGTCGCTTATTCCGCCATCGCACGAGGAGGCGGCAGACTATATTGCTTCTGTCACCCACTATACTGCGCTGGAGATAGAGGATGCGCTTAAAGACTCTAAAAACAATATAGGGCTTGCGCTTTCGTTTTTGAAAACCAAAAAACACGACGAGTTTGCGTCGCTTGCCGAAAAGCTTTTGCTTTCCATAAACGGCTCTTCCGCTATTGCTATGCTGGAAATGCTAAAGCCGTACGAAAAGGACAGAAAAGCGGTAGACTCAATTTTGAATGAGCTTTCACTTCGCATTGCAGAGCTTTTAAGACAGAGCTGCTACACCCACATAAAAGAGGGGCTTGCCCGCGCACAGCTTGTAAAGCTTTACGAAATTGTGGCAGAGCTTAAGCGCAAGGCGGCCGCAAATGTTAATATTATGCTGCTTTTTGCTAATTTGTGCAGTAGCTTCAAATCACTTTGATAGGAGTAATTTATGACTGAGGTTATAGGTGTAAAATTTAAAGCGGAGGGACGGGTATATTACTTTGACCCCGACGGCAAACAGTTGTCGGCAGGGGACTATGTAATTGTGGAAACTGCGCGCGGAACCGAATGCGGTCAGGTTGCCGAGAGCAATCACAGCGTATCGGACGATAAAATAATAAAACCGCTTAAAAAGCTTTTGCGTATAGCGACCGATGCGGACAAAAAGCGCCTTGCTGAAAACAAGGAAAAGGAAAAGCAGGCGTTTTCTACCTGCGAAAAAATGATTCTCTCTCACTCGCTTGATATGAAGCTTGTGGATGTTGAGTATTCCTTTGACGGAAGCAAAATTCTTTTCTACTTTACGGCAGACGGCAGGGTAGATTTCCGCGATTTAGTAAAGGACTTGGCATCGACCTTCCATACGAGGATTGAACTAAGGCAAATAGGCGTTCGTGACGAGGCAAAGATGCTCGGCGGACTTGGAATCTGCGGTCAGCCATTCTGCTGCTCCCGTTTCCTTGACGATTTCCAGCCCGTTTCAATCAAAATGGCAAAGGAGCAGGGACTTTCCCTTAATCCTACCAAGATTTCGGGAAGCTGCGGCAGACTTATGTGCTGCTTAAAGTATGAGCAGGATGCTTACGATTATCTTTGGTCGTTCACGCCGCGCGTTGGCTGGAGCGTTAAAACTCCGTCGGGTGACGGCACTGTTGTTGACTCCAACCCCATCACAGGCGCGCTCAGCGTTCGCCTTTTCGATAGCGAGGCGGCACCCATAAAGACCCATCGTGACGAGGTAAAGGTGCTTAAAAAATCCAAGCAACCAAAACACGAGGAACAAATTCCTGAACTGGAAGAATAAAAATACTTGCAATTTCTATATAATGTTGCTACAATATAGGATAGAAAGGTTATTGGAGGTGTATCTCAATGGCATATAAGATTACTGATGCTTGCATTAGCTGTGGTGCTTGTGCTGCAGGTTGTCCGACCGAGGCTATTTCGGAGGGTGATGGTCAGTTCGTTATCGACGCTGACAAGTGCGTAGACTGCGGTTCTTGCGCAGCCGGATGCCCCGTTGAGGCTATTGAAGCTGAATAATTAGACTACATAGCAGAGGGTGGGGGGTATTCCCACCCTTTTTGCTTGTAAAAGAAAATTTTAAGGAGATATATAAATGGAAAAGACCGTATTAGTTGAAATTTCTGCAAGACATCTTCATGTATCAAAAGAGCATCTTGCAATTCTTTTCGGTGAGGGACATACCCTCACAAACAAAAAAGACCTCTCTCAGCCGGGACAGTTTGCTTGTGCTGAAAAGGTACAGATTGTAGGTCCCAAGGGCACCTTAAACGCATCAATCTTAGGACCCGAGCGTCCCGAAACACAGGTTGAGCTGTCTTTAACCGATGCCCGCACTATTGGTGTTACCGCACCCATTCGCGAATCGGGCGATGTTAAGGGAAGCGGCGCTTGCAAGCTTGTTGGACCTTGCGGAGAGGTTGAGCTTACAGAGGGTGTTATTGCCGCAAAGCGTCATATACATATGACTCCCGACGATGCTGCCAAGTATTCTCTCACCGATTCTCAGGTTGTTTCTGTTGCTGTTAATACAGAGGGCAGAAAGCTCGTATTCGGCGATGTTGTTGTTCGCGTAAGCCCCAAGTATGCACTTGCTATGCACATTGATACCGACGAGGCAAACGCTGCAGCCGTTCCGGGCAGCACAACGGGTATAATCCTTGACTAATTTAGGTCTTTATATCCATGTTCCGTTTTGCGCGTGCAAGTGTAATTACTGCGATTTTTATTCGATGCGCGCAGATGAGGAAAAAAAAGAGTTTTACACAAAAAGAGTTATAGAAGAAATAAGAAAATGGGGCGTGCGTCTTGTACGCCCTATTGATTCGGTATACCTTGGCGGAGGCACTCCGTCACTGCTCGGCGGCAGAAGAATTGCAGAAATTCTCTCTGCCGTAGCAGACACTTTTTCTTTACAAAACCCCGAAATTACGCTTGAATGTAACCCGGCTGACGACCTGGAGGAAACGCTCTGCCTCGCCGCAAAGGCTGGTGTCAACCGAATATCTCTGGGTGTTCAGAGCGGTGTGGAGAGTGAACTGATTACACTCGGCCGCCGCCATAAAAATGAGGATATTCTGAAAACCGTTTCTGCCGCAAGACGCGCGGGAATAAACAATATATCCTTAGACCTTATGATAGGACTGCCCGAAAGCAGCATATCCACGCTTTCACAGTCGCTTGATTTCGTGCTGTCGCACGACCCCTCGCATATATCGGTATATATGCTGAAAATTGAAGAGGGCACACCCTTTTATAATATGCCGCTCACGCTTCCCGACGAAGAGGAGGAGCGAGAGCAGTATCTTTTCGTAGTCGACCGCCTTAAAAATAGCGGATTTGAACACTACGAAATTTCTAACTTTGCAAGAAACGGCGCAAGAAGCCGACACAATATAAAATACTGGAACTGTGACGAATATTTAGGGATAGGCCCTGCGGCACATTCCTTTTTAAACGGCAGACGCTTTTACTATCCGCGTGACATAGACGCATTCCTAAACGGCACCGCCCCAGAAGACGACGGCGCGGGTGGCACCTTTGACGAATATTTAATGTTAAGACTGCGCCTATCGGACGGTGTGCGCTTTGACGAATATAAAAAGCGCTTTGGCGAAATGCCGAAAGAGATAGTAAAAAAGGCTGAAGACCTACAAAATTTAGGGCTGATTTTTGTAACCGAAGAGGGCTTTTCCTTAACCGAAGAGGGCTTTTTGGTATCAAACGCAGTGATTGGAGAATTTATATGAGAAGCTACAAAATACACCTCATTCGCCACGGCAGCACAGAGGCTAATAAAGAGGGAAGATATATCGGCTGCGGTACGGATTTACCGCTGTCGAGTGAGGGTAAGCGGGAGTTAAAGGCGCTTAAAGAGGATTATAAATATCCGTCTGTTCCGCTTGTTTATTCAAGTCCTCTGCTTCGTGCAACACAGACCGCAGAAATTCTCTACCCCGGCAGAGAAATTAAAACCGTGGACGGTATGCGTGAATACGATTTTGGTGATTTTGAAAATAAAACCGCGGCAGAGCTTGAGGGCAGACCCGATTTTACCGCCTGGAGCTCGGGACAGATGCCCGCAACGCCGAACGGCGAATCCTCAAAGGATTTCACCGCGCGCATAGTCTTGGCGCTTAACGAAATTGTGCGCGATATGATGGCAAACGAAGAGCATGAGGCGGCGGTAATTATGCACGGCGGCGCAATTATGATGCTGCTTGCCGCTTGCGGACTGCCACAGCGCAGAATGGTGGAGTGGACAAGCGAAAACGGTATGGGTTATACGATACTCGTAACGCCGTCACTTTATCAGAAATCGGGAATAGTAGAGGTTGTGGACATAGTTCCAGCAGAAGAGTATTAAAAGGTGAGAGAAAAATGGCAGCAGCAAAACCGTTTTTTAAAAAACGCGCAGATGTAGATATGACAAGCGGAAATATCTTCCGCCATTTGCTCGTTTTCGCCCTGCCGCTGCTCCTCGGAAACCTTTTTCAGCAGTTATATAATACGGTAGACACCTGGGTGGTCGGAAATTTCGTAAGTAACGAGGCTTTTTCGGCTGTTGGCTCGGTTGCGCCTATCTGCAATTTGCTGATAGGCTTTTTCAGCGGACTGGCGACTGGTGCAGGCGTAATAATTTCGCAGCACTACGGCGCTCACCGCGAGCAAAGGGTAAGCGATGCGGTGCATACCGCAATCACAATGACCTTGATTTTAGGCGCCTTGTTCACCGCAATAGGTCTTTTAATGACACCGTTTTTGCTTAATATGATGGACCCGCCCGACATAGTCCGTCCCGAAGCGGAAAAATATCTTAACATATATTTTATCGGCATTTCGGGGCTTATGATTTATAATATGGGAGCAGGAATACTGCGCGCCGTCGGCGACTCTACCCGTCCGTTTTTCTATTTGGCAATTTCGGCGGTTACAAATATAGTGCTCGACCTTGTGTTTGTGCTGTACCTTGGTATGGGTGTGGACGGCGTAGCGTGGGCGACCGTAATTGCTCAGTTTTTGTCTGCTGTTTGCGTAATAATTGATTTGCTTAGATATAAGTCCTGCATAAAGCTATATATAAAGAAACTGCGACTTGATTTAAAAATACTACGCGATATATTCAGAGTGGGTATACCCGCCGCACTGCAAATGTCGATTACCGCTTTTTCTAATGTATTCGTTATGAAATACATAAACTATTTCGGCGCCGATTGCACATCGGGCTGGACGGCGTATATAAAGCTTGACCAGTTTATGATGTTGCCCGTTCAGTCAATTTCGCTGGCGGTCACAACCTTTGTTGGTCAAAACTTGGGCGCAGGACTTGTAGACCGCGCAAAACGCGGCGTAAAGCAAGGGCTTTTAATGTCGTTTACTGTGATGTTCACGCTTATGCTGCCGCTTATAATCTTTGCGCCGTCACTTACGGCATTCTTTAACGATAAAGCAGAGGTTGTAGAGTTTGGCACGCTTTTCCTCAGATTTATATCTCCGTTTTATGTAACACTTTGCGTAAATCAGACCTACGCGTGTGCACTTCGCGGTGCAGGCAACAGCCGCGTTCCTATGATAGCTATGCTTGCATCCTTTGTGCTTTTCAGACAGTGCTATCTGTTCGTTATGTCAAACTTTATTTCCAACACCGTAATACCGATTGTTTTTGCATACCCTGCAGGTTGGATAGTTTGCAGTCTTTCAATGTTTATTTATTACCATAAGGTAGGACTCGTAAGTCAAAAAGAGCTGATAAAAATAAGAGAAGGATAAGACGGGTGGGTTTCCACCCGTCTTTTGTATTTTTAGGTCGATGAAAAGTGCGTATTTGTGTTAAATTACTACTTGCAATTTCTATGTATGATGGTATAATTATACTAAATGTAGTAAACGCTACTATATTTAAAAAAGAGGAGGTTTTTGTGTGAACAAGAAATCAACCAAAAGAGCATTGCTTGGCAGCGTTCTGTCCTTGCTGCTTTGCTGTGCAATGTTAATCGGCACCACATTCGCGTGGTTTACCGACAGTGTTTCTTCTAACGGAAACAAAATCCAGTCCGGTACTTTAAAGATTTCCTTACATAAGATGGAAAAGAATGGCACATGGACTGATATAAGTGATAACACAGACCCGTTATTCAACTATAATCTTTGGGAGCCCGGCTATACTGCCGTTCAGCTTTTAAAGGTACAGAATGACGGCAACCTTGCACTTAAGTGGCAGGCCGACCTTACATATACGGGCACCATCAGTAAGTTAGCTGAGGTTATCGATGTATATGTAACAACCAATGAGCTCACTGCTTATCCTACAGGCCGAGAGGTAGTTCTCGGCTGGGAAAAGAAGGGCACGCTTAAGGACTTTATAGATGGCTTTGCAACCGCCACACAAGGTGAGCTTAACGCAGGTGAAAACAATAAAGCATATCTTGGTATAGCGCTTCATATGCAGGAGAGTGCAAACAACGATTATCAGACACTCGACCTTGGCGGAAACTTTGATATTAAAATCTTCGCAACCCAGAATACCGTTGAAGAGGACAGCTTTGACGAAACCTATGATGCAGGCGCATATCTTCCCACCGTTTATACTGCGGCAGAGTTAAAGTCTGCTATTGAAAACGGCGGAAACATAAAGTTAGGCGCTGATATTGAAGTACAGGGAACAATGGTTGCTGCTAATGATGTCGTTTTAGACCTTAATGGCAAAACCATTACAAATACAGGTGGCACAGGTAATCATACCTTCCGCGTTGCCGCAAATATGACGGTTAAAAACGGTAAGATTGACAACACCGCAGGTGGATACTGCTTTGTGGTTGGTTATAACACTCCTCAGGCAGGTAACCTTATTATTGAAAGCGGCGAATATTACGGCAATACTTCTGTAATTTCCGTAACCTACGGTCTTGTTGAAATCAAGGACGGTTATTTTGAGGCTTCCCCCTATAATGGAGATAACAGATATACATTTAACTGTGTTGACAGATTTTACAATGCAGGCACTGCAGACATTGTTGTAAAGGGTGGTACCTTCTATAACTTTAATCCGGAAAACAACGAGTCTGAAGGTGCAAATACAAATTATGTTGCAGACGGCTACAAGGCTGTTGACAACGGTGACGGTACCTGGACTGTTGACTCTAAGTATGTTGCAGGCATCGGCTCGCAGGGCTATGAAAAGCTGCAGGATGCTATCAACAATGTAAGCGACGGTGACACCATCGTTCTGACTAAGGATATTACTGAGGAAGTTTCGTTTACTCAGACTGCTGACAAGAGCTTCGTAATTGACGGCAATCGTAAGACTATGAACGGTAATATCGGTATTGAGGCTCGCGCAGGTAAGGATGCTCCCAGCACCTTGGTAATTAAGGATATTAACTTTGTTACAGATGAAACCGATTACGATTTCATTTACTCTGTTGAAACAAACTACTATCCCAATAACATAACTGTTGAGGGCTGCACCTTTACGGGAACAGGTTCAGATAGCGATGTCGTACCGGTTCGTATTAAGTCGGCTAACAATTTCGTTATTAAGGATTGTAAGGCAACAAAGGTTCATTCGCTTTTACAGAACACAGCAGGCTGGAAGCTCAAGGTTCAGAATGTAGAGGTTACAGAGGCAGGAAGAGGTATGTCTTTGGGCTCTTGTCAGGGTGTTACCTTGGAAAAGGTTAAGATTGAGGCGGCGGATAACAAGTACGGCGTTCGATTTGAGCCTCAGTATTCTGCTACCACCACATTCAAGGATTGTGAAATAAGCGCATTTATTCCTGTGGTTGCTCGCAAGGCTACTGCTACTCACAATGTTGTATTCGAAGGCACCAACACCTTTACACCCGCCAACACTGACGGTTTATGGTGTGCAATCGGTTCTTCTGAGTATGAGAATAACGGAACAATGCCGACCGCTGCTACGGGTAATGTAACAGTTACTTTAAACGATAACGGCTTAGATAAGACCGGCATCTACGGCGCAGCAAGCATAAACGAATAAAATATAAAACCCCTCGGTTTAAAACTGAGGGGTTTGTTTTACTTTGTAACTAATTCCTGCTCTTCTGCCGGCGTATCTATGCCTAAAATCTTTGCTTTCTCAGCCTTCCTATGTATATGCGAGGTGTCAAGCGGAATTATTTTATTAAACACGCAGGTGTGCCGCGGTGTCACAACGCGGTCCTCGTGCATACTGCCAAAATACCAATGGCGGAACTTGCAGCTACGGTCAATCTCTTCCAAATAGCCGTTTAGCTTATTAACCTGGTCGGCGCGGCCCTGTCGCAGCAGCATAGCACTCTTTACAAGTGACGGTGGCTCGTGTGTCAGCACATAGTCTACATAAAGCCCCTCACTGTCGAGGTTTTCTGCGCCCTGTGCAAGCTCCTGCGGTGACGGCAGTTCGTCCTTCCACCAGCTTTTGTCCTTGCGGATTTCAATATCACCGCTCTCGCCGCCGCCCATAGTAAACACGCGGCAGCCGTCAAGGTCAAAAATCTGTCCGCGCATAAGGTGGTAGAGGTTGTCACCAATACGGTGCACCATTCCGCCCTTCCAGCGTGTAACGCGGTGAGAGTTTATCATATCAAAATTTTCGTGAGTGCCGTCTAAAAATGCAATGGTGAACTTGCGTGTTGAAAGGAATTTTATAGCCTGCTTTTCGCGCTCACTCCCGTCCCAAAGGAAACCGAAATCGCCAAGGACAATAAGCGTATCGCCTGATTTCAGCTTATACCATTCCTTATCGTAAATGCGGGATTCATCGCCGTGCATATCGCCCGTGAGATAGTACATTTAAGACCTCCGAAAGAAATTTTTAAAATTTATAAAAACTGCTTTTATTTTGTGCGCTTTTAAGTTATACTTAGAGTATACCATAAAAGAGAGAAGAATACCAATGGGAAAACGCATTTTGGCAACATTTTTATGTATAATACTTAGCTTTACGGTGTTTTGCGTGCCTGCATCGGCATATAAACTGTCGGGATTTGAGGTAAACGCCGAGGGTGTCTTGCTTGCAAGTCTTGACACGGGCGATGTTTTATACACAAAAAATATTGATACAAGACTATATCCCGCCTCGCTTACCAAGATTATGACGGCGCTGATTGTGCTTGAAAACACACCCAACCTTGACAGCGAGATTATAACCGTCAGCTATGAGGCAATTCATATGCTGGACGGCACCGGCTCGTCGGTCGGCGGACTGAAAGAGGGCGAACAGCTTACCGCCCGTCAAGCGCTTTATTATTTGCTTATGGCTTCGGCTAACGAGTGCGCCAACGCGGTAGGTGAGCATTACGGCGGAAGCGTTGCAGGCTTTGTGGGCAAAATGAATCTGAAGGCGCAAGAGCTTTCTATGAATTCCACCCACTATGTAAACCCTCACGGACTGCACGATGTTGAGCATTATACCACAGTTTCCGATATGTATATACTTATGAAACAGGTAATGCAGTACGACGCTTTTCGTGAGATAACCGCAACCACACGCTATCAGATGCCTGCAACCAACAAGCAGTCTGCACGCACCCTTGTTACCACCAATTTTTTGCAGGACAAAAATAACGCCGTTTCTTCAAGACTTTATTACCCATACACCAAGGGAATAAAGACGGGCTACACCGATGAGGCAGGCCGCTGTCTTATAAGCAGCGCGTCAAAGGACGGATACAATTATCTTATTATTTTAATGAAGAGCCCCGTTTACAGCGCATCGGGTGCAAAGGCGTGGTATCATTTTGAGGATAGTAAGCTGCTCTACGAATGGGCATTTAACAATTTCGAGTATAAAACCGTTGTAGAGGAGAGTGCTCCCGTTGCTGAGGCGAGGGTAGAGCTTTGCTGGGACCGCGACCACGTTCCGCTTATGTTAGAGGGCGGACTTTCAGCAATTCTCCCAAAAGACGCAGACACCTCAACCGTTCAGATTAAACCCGAAATTTATAAAGAGTCGTTCGATGCACCCATAGAAAAGGGCGAGGTGCTCGGCACGGCAGAAATTCTCTACGCGGGCGAAAGCCTTGGAACAATAAATCTCGTAGCGGGTGACACGCTTAAGGCTAACACCTTCTTGAAAATAGCACGCTACCTGAAAGATGCCCTGACCTCTACCGTTTTTAAAATTATTATAGCGGCAGTAGCGCTGGCGATTATAGTGTTTATAATTATGATAATAGTTATGAACCGCGGACGCCGCCGTCGCCGCAAAGTAAAATATAGACCTTATAAAAAGAGATAGTCCGTGAGGACTATCTCTTTTCGTATGCCTTTATAATTTCGCCTATAATCATATTGTGGCGGTCGTCGGCAGGATAAAGCTCCTCACAGTCGCCAAGCGTAAAGCCGTCCTTTGATAGCTGACCTTTATAGCGCTTTTTGCAGACAAGCACAAGGCGTGCTTCCTCGAAATAAACGCTGCCGTCAGAAAAAATGGGTGTCAGTCCGCAAAGGGCGGTTTTGTCAACATCTCTGCCCGATTGCCTTCCGCAAACGGCGTGAATGTCCTTGCGCTCGCCGTAGAAGGAAAGGGTGAAATAATCGCTTTTGTCAACGAAATCCATCGTATAACGCTGAGGACGGATAGCGGCAATAACGCAGTCCTTGTTCCACATCTCGCCCACAAAGCCCCAGCTTGCAGTCATCATATTATAGCCGCTCTCATCTCCTGCGGTTATAAGCATCCATTCATCAGCAATCAGCTTTATAGCGTTGCCGTCAATTTGTTTGGGGTCTATTTCGTAAAACATAAAAATCCTCCTTTAACTCTATGTTTTAATTATATTATAAACGCAGTAAAAAATCTACAAAAAAGCGGTTTCAAAAATGAAACCGCTTTAAATTTACTTTATCTCTGCTTCAGTTCCCCGTTTTTTTAGTATATAAATACCATTTAACCATTCCGTAAATAGTGTTTACAAGCATAGCAACCTCGCCTATAAGTAAAATATATGCTCCTGCAGAAATGTCCATTATGAGATATATTATTGTGGTGATTAGCCAAGCAATCCATTGCTCGCTGTAGCGAAGAAGTAGCAAAATTCCGTTTGCCATACCAACGGCAGAAGCAAATGCGTCAAGGTATGTATCGCTTGCACCGGGAATAAACTGTAAAAGCTTTCCGACAATAAGACCGAAAGCAACAATTCCAACTAAAACTAATAACGACTGCCAGGGTTTTAGGCGTTTTACGACGGTAAGATTCTCGTCTTCTTCGTCGGGGTGCTTGTTCCAACGCACGAAGCTTATAACGTCTATAACCATCCAGAAAAGCATAATGGTAAGGGCGATAGCATACCAACCGAAATGCAGGCAAATAACTAACTCAGGAATTTCAATGAGGAAAAAATCTATTACGAAATTCCATTTGCTTTGTTTGGAAATGAGCAGCTCACATAGCGGGTTCGATATAACGCTTATTACCGAGCAAACAATAAGCAGAGGATAAGCCATATAGTCTGCTTCAAGCATCATATCGGGGAAGAAAATAACAAATCCTGCGGTAAGCAGCAGTACAGCCGCTAAAAATATTCTCTGATAAAGGGTAAACGATTTTAAAAAGCTTTTGAATTTTTCCATTCTTATTCTCCTTTTATATAGCAAGAAAGTAGTGGGAACGCGCGAAGACAGTTTTTATAATATATGTCTTCAAAATGTTCGCGCTCGAAAATTTTTTCTATTGTATAGTCATATTCCTCAAGGGCTGAAAGGTTAATTGGCGGACAGAAGTCCGTTCCGTAGAGGATTTTTTTATATATGTCAGGAAAGGGGTCTATTGCGCCCTTAAAGGTGTCAATAGCCCAGTCAATGCTGTCCCCCTCCGGTGTGCCTGGCTCGTAAGCACCACTGAAATCAGTGAACATATTGTCGTTTTCGTGGACAATTTTGATACACTCTGTGTATCTGGGGTCATCCATGTGTGCGACAACGAAATTAACGTCGGGATATTTGCGCGCAACGTTTTCAACATAACGTGCGTTTGACCCATCTAAATCGTTGTCGGACGGCAACGTGAGTGCGCAGGAGCCGGTGTGATATGTAACGGTCAGACCGTGTTTTCTGGCAAAGTCATATATCGGGAGCATTCGTTGGTCGTCCGCTCTTCCTTTTTGATAGGTCAGATAAATCTTAATGCCAACGATGCGGTATTCTTTAAGCTTTTTTTCTATTTGTGCAAGCTGTAAAGGTATATCTGCACTTATATCAATGCAAGGACACAGAAACAAGCGACTATCGCTTTTTACCGTTTTATATGCGTCGCACTTGATAAACTCAGACTTAAATTTATCAAGAAACTGCATTACTATTGCATAGGAATCAGTGCGGGAAAAGTATTCATCCATTATTTTTGTGTTAACAATATGACAGTGGCAGTCAATTTTTTTCATACTATGCCTCCTAAAAACCGTAGAACATATTAACACAGAAATTACTTTTTGTATATATAAATATAAGAAAAATTTACATTTTTCTCCTAATTTTTTCTTTCCAATATCTGCCGCAGGCAATATATTCTGCAAGTAGACAAACGGGTATTGCCACAAAGGCATCAACTATCGAATGTTGCTTTATAAACGCGGTTGAAAGGCAGATAAGTATAACGGCTATCAGCACGAAGCACTTCCACCACCAAGAAGCGCTTTTCTCTTTAAACCAGACCGATGCTATTCCTATAGAATACGCAACATGAAGTGACGGACATACATTTGTGCTGGTGTCAAAGGTGTAAAGGAATTCTACACAGGCGGTCAGAAAATTCTCGTTTTGAAAACTGTCGGGTCGCAAATCCTGACGGTTGGGGAAGATTATGTATATCGCCATTGCAACAACCTGTGTAACTATTATAAAGGTCTGCAGGCGCTTAAAATTATCTATGCTGTAAAGCATAAAATAAAGCAGCGATACAACAATAAGCAGATACCAAAAAACATAAGGGATTAAAAACCATTCGCAAAACGGAATTAAATCGTCAAGGCGGCTGTGAATGGGAAAGCACTGCTCGCGCGGAATTAAGTTTTCGGTCAGAAAATAAAGCGCAAAATATCCAACCCAGCCAAGCAATAGCTTAAGGTGCGCAAAACGCGGCTCGTTTATCTTAGATAAACGAAACTCGCGGTAATCTACTACAGGCTTTCGCATATTAATCCTCCCTGCGATTTTTTGGGTAGTCCTTTTTCTTTATGTTGCGGTAGGGGACTACGGTGTGAAGCGGCTGACTTTCCGCTATAGCGGTTATCTCATTCATAAGATAGTCGCGAATTCGACGGCGTTCGGCATCTATATCATTTTTTGAGTCAAAGCGAATGGGCTTGCCGTAAAACACCTTTTTAAGACGGGGTGCAATATACATAGGTGTAAAAAGCAGCTCCTTGCCCGTCTTTTTAAAATAAAGCCGCGCAACATCTATAAATTTATCTTGAAAATCGTATATTATGTGGTTGTACGGTATATCGTGCTCTGGGAAAATTACAATGCTCTTGCCCTCGCAAAGTCGCCTTACGGTTTGTTTAAAGGTGGATGCTACGCGCGCATCGTGATATACAGCTATGGTTTCTGCGTTGTTAAACAAACAAACCGAAACGGGTGCAATTATATAAGATAAAAGCTTATAAAAGGGTTTAGTGAAGCGCGACTTATCGCGCCAGAAATCCGAAAAAGCGTAGGAGGGGACCTCCGAAAGCTCCATCATTCCTCCTGCGCACCAGGTGTAGCGGTCAATGGGAGAATAAAGCTCGCACACAATCGGACCGTTCATCTGTGCGTGGTTTCCTACGATAATCTGCGGCTCGTTGCTTAAATTTTCCGTGCCCACGGCCGTCGTCTTCGGGTAGAACACCCATATAAGCCATTTTAAAAATTTAAAAATAGGATAATCCTTGCGTTTGCTCATTATAGCGCCTCCAGTATTATTCTATTTTATCTCTAAAATGTGAACAATATGTTAAAATGCAAAATAAAAACTCCCTCAAAAGAGGGAGCTTTTGTTCCTATTAGTCGTTTACATAGGGGAGAAGAGCAACCTGTCTTGCGCGCTTGATAGCAGTTGTAAGCTCGCGCTGGTGCTTGGCACATGTGCCGGTAGCACGACGGGGAAGAATCTTTGCGCGCTCCGAAATGAACTTGCGAAGACGGGCAACATCCTTGTAATCTATCTCCTCAACACGGTCAACGCAGAAATGGCAAACCTTCTTGTGCGGCTTTCTGCGTGCGGGTCTATCGTTTCTCTCCATGAGAATAAGCCTCCTTATTTAATGTTAGTGCGGATTAGAACGGTAAATCGTCATCGGTTGCGATTTCCGCAAAATCTCCGCCGTCGGTATTGCTGAAGGAAGCACCGCCCTGCATACCGCCGTCAGCGGCACCCTGAGCGTCACGGCGCGATTCAACAAACTGAACATTATTGGCAATAACCTCAAATGCAGTTCTGTTCTTGCCGGTATCCTTGTCCACATATTTACGTGTCTGGATAGCACCCTCAATACCTATCATACTGCCCTTTTTGAAATACTTGGTAACAAATTCAGCAGTCTGTCTCCAGGCAACGATGTTAATAAAATCTGCCTGACTTTCCTCGCCCGCCTTATAACGACGGTTTACAGCGATGGAAAAGGAAGTTACCGGGATATTGTTGCTTGTGTATCTGAGTTCGGGGTCGGCAGTAAGTCTGCCGGTCAAAACTACAAGATTAAACATAATGCGCTAACCTCCAATAATTCTTACTTTTTAATAATCATTGTGCGAAGAACACCGTCGGTGATTTTCGCAACACGCTCAAGCTCAGCCGGGAACTCTGCACCAGCTGTGAATGTCGTGATAACATAGTGACCTTCGGCCTCATCGTTGATTAAGTAGGCAAGACGGCGCTTACCCCAATCGTCAACGTTTTCAATGGTACCGTTAGCCTCGATAAGAGCCTTGAACTTCTCAATAAGTGCAGTTGCAGCCTCTTCGCCGTTTGCTACAGAGAAAATCATAGCTAATTCGTACTTGTTGGTAATCATTCGTTGCACCTCCTTCTGGACTTTTGGCCGATTACTCGGCAAGGATTGCTATGGGCATAATCCCACTAATAGCTTTAAGATTATACCAACAGTTTCCCGTTTTGTCAACAATTTTGTTGACGGAATATTATATTTATGCTAAAATAATGGCGCAAATGAAGGGAAGTGGTTTTCGTGCTGTTGGCTATTGACATTGGCAACACCAACATAACTCTTGGTGTTTACGAAGAGGATAGACTTATGTTTACCTCTCGCCTTGCAACCGACAAGCGCCGCACAGGTGACCAGTACGCAATTGAAATACGCGATGTTATGACGCTTAACGGAACGGACGCAGAGCTTATCGAGGATGCAATTATCTGCTCAGTCGTACCTCAGGTGGGCACCGCCGTTACCAACGCAATAAGCAAGCTTTTTAACATTGTGCCGCTCGTGCTCGGCCCCGGCGTGAAAACCGGTCTGAATATCCGTATTGACGACCCTGCACAGCTCGGTGCTGACCTTGCCGCAGGTGCCGTAGGTGCGTTGGCAGAGTACACAATGCCCTGTATCGTAATAGATATGGGCACCGCAAACACCGTAAGCGTGCTTGACCGAAACGGCGCATTCTTAGGTGGTGTAATAGCGGCAGGTGTGGGACTCACGCTCGAAGCACTTACAAGCGGCACATCGCAGCTGCCCTCGGTGCATATCGAGGCGCCGCCCTCTGTCATAGGCAGAAACACCGCCGACTGTATGAAGTCGGGTCTTGTGCTCGGTGCCGCGTCAATGCTGGACGGAATTATCGACCGTATTGAAGACGAGCTTGGCGAAAAGGCCGCCATTGTTGCGACGGGCGGACGCGCCGCAGAGATAGTATCCTGCTGCAAGCACGATATTATTTTAAACGACAATCTTCTGCTTGACGGACTTCGCATAATTTACGAAAAAAATCAGCGCGATTAGGTCTCTTCGTTTATGAACTGCATCGGGTATCCGAGCGGTATCAGGGAGGAATTTTTATGTCAAACAAACAAAAGGTAACAAATGTAGCGGTATTGGGCGTTTTTGGCGCGATTATCGTAGTGCTGCAGCTGCTGAGCTACGCAATAAAAATCGGCACTTTTAATCTGTCACTTGTGCTTATTCCCATTGTGCTTGGTGCGTATCTCTACGGACCCAAAAAAGGAGCAGTGCTTGGCGGAATTTTCGGTGCGGTAGTGGTTATTTGCTGCTTTGCGGGAATGGATGCCGGCGGTTACATACTTATCAGTGCAAGTCCGCTTTTAACAACAGCGGTTTGTATGGTAAAGGGTATTGCCGCAGGACTCGTGCCGGGTCTTATCGCAAAAGCGATGAAAAATAAGGGCAACGAGTATTTAACAATAATGCTGTGCGCCGTATCTGCGCCGATAGTAAATACGGGACTTTTCACCGCCTCAATGTTCTTGTTCTTTAAGGATATTCTCGCGCAGTGGGCGGGTGATACCGATATTGTCACCTATGCGATAGTAGGACTAATTGGCGTAAACTTTGTAATCGAATTTGTTATAAATATTCTTATGGCACCGTCGCTTCTGCGCGTACAAAAGGCTATAAAGAGATAAAACAAAAAGATGTGTGGGAAACCACACATCTTTTTTATGTATTCCTATCTGCAAAAGCACTCAACATAGTGGTCAAGCGCGTCGGATATAACCTTTGTGGCAGCCTTGGGACCGTTAACCTCTTTAGCAACCGCTTCCTTGTCCTCAAGCGCCTTGTAAACATTAAAGAAATGGAGCATTTCGTTGAAGATGTGACTCGGCAGCTCGGATATGTCTTTGTACTGGTTATAGGTCGGGTCGCCAAACGGAATGGCAATAATCTTTTCATCGTTTCTGCCGCCGTCAAGCATCGAAATATAGCCTATGGGGTAGCAGCGTACGAGTGTAAGCGGCTCAAGCGATTCAGAGCAGAGCACAAGAACATCCAACGGGTCGCCGTCGTCACCGAAAGAACGGGGGATAAAGCCGTAGTTTGCAGGGTAGTGCGTAGAGGTATACAAAACGCGGTCAAGCATTATGAGTCCTGTTTCTTTATCAAGCTCATATTTCTTTTTGCTGCCTTTAGAAATTTCAACAACCGCAACAAAATCGTCGGGGCTTACTCTTTTGGGGTCAATGTCGTGCCAAATGTTCATAAAGTTCTCCGTTCTGCCTTGCAGTGCTCGGCGTTTAGTGTAATTATTATACAACGCCGCAATCCTTTTTTCAAGTTTAGCAAAAAACCTATAAAAAGATACCATAAGACTATGGCTTGGTGACCGCTTTTATGTTCATAAGTGACTAAATATTACATATATATAAAAAAACCTTTGCAATTTTGCAAAATAGTGGTATAATAAAGTGCTGACTTGCGGTATTTTGCCGCAGGCGAGAATTATGTTAGAAATGGCAGGATGCCAAAAATTTTTAGGAGGAGATTCTAATGAGTCACAAGTTTGTTTACCTGTTCTCTGAGGGTGACGCTTCCATGCGTGAGCTTCTCGGTGGTAAGGGCGCTAACCTTGCTGAGATGACCAAAATCGGTCTTCCGGTTCCGCAGGGCTTCACCGTAACTACTGAGGCTTGCACCCAGTATTATGAGGACGGCAGAAAAATCAATGATGACATCCAGGCACAGATTATGGAGTACATCGACAAGATGGAGGGTATTACCGGTAAGAAGTTCGGTGATAAGGAAAACCCGCTCCTCGTTTCTGTTCGTTCGGGCGCTCGTGCTTCCATGCCCGGTATGATGGATACTATTCTTAACCTCGGTCTTAATGAAGAGGTTGTTGAGACTATGGCTGCACAGTCGGGCAACGCTCGTTGGGCTTACGACTGCTACAGAATATTTATTCAGATGTATTCCGACGTTGTTATGGAAGTCGGCAAGAAGTACTTTGAAGAGCTCATCGACAAGATGAAGGAAGAGAAGGGTGTTACTCAGGATGTTGAGCTTACCGCTGACGACCTTAAGACCCTTGCAGAGCAGTTCAAGGCTGAGTACAAGAACAAGATTGGCAAAGACTTCCCGTCTGACCCGAAGGAGCAGTTAATGGGTGCTGTTGAGGCTGTTTTCCGTTCTTGGGACAACCCGCGTGCAAACGTTTACCGTCGTGACAACGATATTCCTTATTCTTGGGGTACCGCTGTTAACGTACAGATGATGGCTTTCGGTAACATGGGTGATGACTGCGGTACAGGGGTTGCCTTTACCCGTGACCCCGCAACAGGCGATAAGGGACTTATGGGTGAGTTCCTTACCAACGCACAGGGCGAGGACGTTGTTGCCGGTGTTCGTACTCCTATGCCGATTGCTGAAATGGCTAACAAGTTCCCCGAGGCATTCGAGGAATTCAATAAGGTTTGTGCTATCCTTGAAGACCACTACCGCGATATGCAGGATATGGAATTCACTGTTGAGCACGGCAAGCTCTTCATGCTTCAGACCCGTAACGGTAAGAGAACCGCTAAGGCTGCTCTCAAAATCGCTTGCGACCTCGTTGACGAGGGTATGATTGACAAGAAGCAGGCTGTTGCAATGATTGACCCGCGTAACCTTGATACACTTCTCCATCCGCAGTTTGACACTAAGGCACTTAAGGCTGCTACTCCGGCTGGTAAGGGCCTCGGCGCATCGCCCGGTGCTGCTTGCGGTAAGGTTGTTTTCACTGCTGAGGATGCAGAGAACTGGAACAACCGTGGCGAAAAGGTTATCCTTGTTCGTCTTGAAACCTCTCCTGGGGATATCACCGGTATGAAGGCTTCTCAGGGTATACTGACCGTTCGCGGCGGTATGACCAGCCACGCTGCCGTTGTTGCTCGCGGAATGGGTACCTGCTGCGTATCCGGCTGCGGCGATATCGTAATGGATGAAGAGAATAAGAAGTTCACTCTCGCAGGCAAGACCTATGTTGAGGGCGACTATATCTCCATCGACGGTTCTACAGGTAACATCTACGACGGAATCATCCCGACTGTTGACGCTGAAATCGCTGGCGAGTTTGGCAGAATCATGGATTGGGCTGACGAGTTCAGAACCCTTAAGGTTCGCACCAACGCTGACACTCCGGCTGACGCTAAGAAGGCTCGCGAGCTTGGTGCTGAGGGTATCGGTCTCTGCCGTACAGAGCATATGTTCTTCGAGGCTGAGAGAATCGCTGCTTTCCGTGAGATGATTTGTGCTGATACAGTAGAAGAGCGCGAGGCTGCTCTCGCTAAGATTCTTCCCTATCAGCAGGGAGACTTTGAGGCACTTTATGAGGCTCTTGAGGGCAATCCGGTAACCATCCGTTTCCTCGACCCCCCGCTTCATGAGTTTGTTCCCACTGAGGAAGCTGACATTGCTGCTCTTGCAAAGGCACAGGGCAAGAGTGTTGAGGCTATCAAGGCTATCATCCAGGGTCTCCACGAGTTTAACCCGATGATGGGTCACCGTGGCTGCCGTCTTGCAGTTACCTATCCGGAAATTGCAAAGATGCAGACTTCTGCCGTTATCCGTGCAGCTATCAATGTTCAGAAGAAACACGCTGACTGGAACATCGTTCCGGAGATTATGATTCCTTTGACCGGTGAAGTTAAGGAAATGAAGTTCGTTAAGGACATCGTTGTTGCAACTGCTGATGCTGAGATTGCTGCCGCAGGCAGTGACCTTAAGTATGAGGTTGGTACCATGATGGAAATTCCGCGTGCCTGCCTTACCGCTGATGAGATTGCTAAGGAAGCTGAGTTCTTCTGCTTCGGTACAAACGACCTTACCCAGATGACCTTCGGCTTCAGCCGTGACGATGCTGGTAAGTTCCTTACTGCATACTATGACAGCAAGATTTACGAGAACGACCCGTTTGCTAAGCTCGACCAGAACGGCGTAGGCAAGCTTATGGATATGGCTGTAACCCTCGGTAAGAAGGTACGCCCCGAGATGCACTGCGGTATCTGCGGTGAGCACGGCGGCGACCCGGTATCCGTAGAGTTCTGCCACAAGATTGGTCTTAACTATGTATCCTGCTCGCCCTTCCGCGTTCCGATTGCACGCCTTGCCGCTGCACAGGCTGCTATCAAGGATATGAAATAATCTATCCAAATAAGCAATTTATCCCCACCGAGAAATTGGTGGGGATTTTTCTATAAATGAAAGGGTTGACTGTTGACTAATAAAAAGATATCCACAATAAAATGTTAAATTTTTAATCAGAAAATATCCTTTACAAGTTTAATCAAATATGATAAAATCGTTATGTTAGAATTGCACGAAACTTGTTGCAAAATCTAATCTGTAATATGAGGATTTTATGGTTAAAAAACAAACACTTTTACTTATTGCGGGAATCGTTTGGGCAGTAGCCGGAATAAATATCCTACGTATCGGCATTGCTTCTTGTATTCAAACTTCTCTCACAATTATCAACACTCTACTTCTTATATTGGTATTTATATCCTTTTCAACCATGTTTATCCGTATTGTAAAAAAACACAAGAAGAGAATTCTTGGATATTCTAAAAAACTACAGCATTTTTTGAAGTTTTTCAATATTCCTTCCTATATTTTAATGTTTTGTATGATGGGGCTGGGAATATGCCTTAGACAGTTTGCAGAGCTTCCCACTATATTCTTTTCTGTATTCTACACCGGACTTGGTTCAGCACTATTTTTGGCTGGACTTCTGTTTGTTGTTGAGTGGCTGAAGACAAAAACAAAGGAGTGAAAATTAAAGAGCAATGAAATACATAGAGGGACTTATAATAGGAGCAATAGCATTTATTATGATTGGAGTTTGGCATCCGATAGTAATAAAGGGTGAATACTATTTAGGCAAGAAAAAATGTATTGTTTTGTTCGCACTATGCGGAATAATAGCATCTGTGGCATCTGTATTACTGTATAACTTTCTTATACTCAGTTTTGGATGTGGTATCTTTGCTTTTTCGGCGTTTTGGGGAATACATGAAGTAATACAGCAAGAAAAACGTGTTAACAGAGGATGGTTTCCCTCAAATCCAAAAAAAAAGACAGAGATTGATTCCCCATCTTTTAAAGACTGATTTTTTCCTACTAACAGGCTACTATCAATGGACATAAAATAATTAAATTTCATAAATCACAATTATCCGCCCGAGAAATCGGGTGGATTTTTGTATCTATTGAAAATATTTATATAAAATGATATAATGTTAAAAAACTTTCGGAGATACACTATGAATAATGCTTATGAAATAGAATTGTGGCAAGCGGTAGAAAACTTTAAAATAGTGGCAAAGAAATTATATCCAAATGTTACCGAAGAAAATGATAATGGTGAGTGGGAGGATGAAATAGACGAATTTTATGATATGACTTCTGCGAGCATAGATGTTATCAAAAATCTTTCTGTTTGTGATGTAAACGAACAAACAATAGATTGTCTGTTATATGCAATCGCAAGAGATGAAGAATGCGAAGACCTAATATATGAAATATTAGAATATAATGAATGGTTTTCTGAATTGTGTAAACAATCTTTACAAACAAATTATTTAAATGCTAAACTACAATTTGCTAGACAATTGAAAAGATATAGTGGCGACCATTCAACAAAAGAACTTATTTTTAAATTTCTTTCTTGCGATGTTGAATATATAGAGAGAACCGCATTGGAATCACTTGCAAATATTTATCCTGAAAAAGCTGAAGAATATGCTGTTAATTTCTGGGAAAGAAAAAAATATAAATCAGATGAGTATCAAAAAATGATGGCAATTTATGTCCTACACAAAATAAATTCTCCAAAATTAGAATATTATCTAAGAAAATCCGAAGAATTAAACTATACATATCTAAATAATGAGGTAAAACGAATTAGACAAGAAGTGAAATATGCAAGTCAATACTAATTTCCCTCTTTTGCTGATAGCAGCACAGGCTGCAATTAAGGATATGAAGTAAGATATTCCTTAAATAAAATTATCCCCACCGTTTTTTTCGGTGGGGATTTTTGTTGCCTTAGTTATTTTTGTCTTCTTTTTGCCTCGTAGTCCTTTAAAATATCGAACGCTTCCTTGCCCATTGGAACGAGCACAAGCAGGTTAAACACCGTCATAAGCGCAATTCCGATATCGCCTATTGTCCATACGATATGGTAGGCGGCGAGTCCGCCGATAAAGAGCATAACGAGCGCTAAAATTTTGTAAACCGTCTGCGCTGATGCCTTGTTGCCGAAGAGGTATGCAACATTTGAACGGGCATAGAATAGCACACCTACGAAGGTTGAGAAAGCAAACATCCAAAGCGTTATTGCTATGAAAATCTTGCCGAAGGCGCCTAAGTGATGCTCCATTGCGGTCTGAAGCAGGGTCATTCCCTCGAGCGAGCCGAGCTTTTCTTCGGGTACGAGCAGCATAATAAACGCGGTGCAGCTGCAAATTATAATCGTATCAATAAATACGCCGAAGGACTGCATAAGACCGATTTTTGCGGGGTGGTCACTTTCTGCAGCGGCCGCTGCGCAGGGTGCTGAGCCCGAGCCTGCCTCATTAGAGAACAGTCCGCGTTTGACACCGTTCATAAGCACAGCACCGAATCCGCCTGCTACAACCTGGCGAATTCCGAAAGCCTCGGAAAAGATTCTGCCAAAAACGCCGGGGAGAAGAGAAATATTCTTAACAATGATAAAAATTGTTATAAGGAAATAGCAGCCCGCCATTATCGGAACTATTATATCAAGCACCTTTACGGTTGCGTTCTTGCGAAGAACAATAACGGCTGAAATCGCGACGAGCACTACGGTTGTGATAATCGGTTTGATATTAAAAGCGTTCTGGAAAGCCTCGGTAACCGAGTTTCCGACAACCTGACTTATGCCAAACCAGCAGATTAGTCCGGATACGGCAAAGAGCGTTGCCACAACCGACTTTTTTAGTTTCTTGCCGCGCTTTTTCTCGGCAAAGCTATGTATGTAGTATGCGGGACCGCCTTGATAGCCACCGTAAAGCGGGTCGGCAGCTTTATATTTTTGCGCCAGCGCCGCCTCAACAAAAGCGGAAGCCGAGCCGATAAGTGCCGTTACCCACATCCAGAAAACCGCGCCAGCACCGCCTGCGGAAATTGCGGCAACAACACCTGCGAGGTTACCCATTCCGACGCGCGTTGCGGTCGAAACGATGAGCGTTTGCCAGCCCGAAAGCGCACCCGCTCCTTTTTTACCCTTTTCGCAGGTGACACGCACCATCTCGGGCATAAGGCGTACGGGTAAAAATTTTGTGCGAATGGTGAAATAAATTCCCGCGGCCACCAAAATTATAACCAGCAGAGAAAGTCCAAGTGTATCTCCGCCGGGTAGGGGGAGCTTTATAAGGTCACCCCAAAGAATATTATAAAAAAAGTTAATTATACTGTCTAAAATTTCCACATCTGCAAACCCTTTACAAATTATTAGGTTCATTATACCTTATAGGCAAGCCTTTTTTCAAGCCCATATTGCGAAAGTTGGGCTTTTGTGGTATATTTCTATTGGTGATTTTATGAAAAGGATTATGTTCGTCTGCCACGGCAACATTTGTCGCAGTCCTATGGCGGAGTTTATATTCAAAAAGATGCTTTGTGACGAGGGCTTGGAGGGAGATATATTTGTGTCATCCTCTGCGACCAGCACGGAGGAGATTTGGAACGGCATAGGGAACCCCGTTTATCCGCCGGCGAGGGAGGAACTTAGAAAGCACGGCATATCCTGCAGCGGTAAGCGTGCGGTACAGCTTACACGTGCCGATAAAGGCAAATACGATATGTTCATTTGTATGGACGAAAACAACCTAAGAAACGCAAAAAGAATTTTAGGCGATGACGAAAAGTTATACAAGCTGCTTGATTTTGCAGATGGCGGAAATGTTGCAGACCCGTGGTACAGCGGTGATTTTTCAACCGCTTACCACGATATCGAAGAGGGCTGCAGAGCGCTCATAAACAAGATAAAATCGGAGTGTTAGTATGGGAAAATATATTGTAATAGACGGTGGCACTACAAATACCCGCGTTGCACTGATGTGTGACGGAAGGCTTTGTGCGCTAAAGAAGCTCGGTATCGGCGCAGGGGCGGGGGACAGAGAAAAATACCGTTCTATGATAAGCGCCGCAATAAACGAACTGAGTGCCGACGGTGCTTCTTTGATAATTGCGGCAGGAATGATTACCTCGGAGCTTGGACTTTATAGCTTGCCGCATATCGAGGCGCCTGCTGGGATAAGTGAACTGAGCAGTGGTATGAAATGTGTTTCGCTTCCCGAAATTTCGCCTTTGCCGTTTTATTTTGCGTCGGGCGTGAAAACGGTCGGTGCGCCAGAAAAAACCGATATGATGCGCGGAGAGGAATGTGAGGTTTTTGGTCTTTATGACCGCTACGGTGATGCGCTTTATGTTCTGCCCGGCTCACATTCAAAGCTAATAGAGATAAGCGGCGGTAAAATTTCGGCGTTTTCGACCATGCTTACGGGGGAGATGATAGCCGCGCTCTCGGGCAGCACAATACTGCGCGATGCGGTTGACCTATCGGTAGAGAAACACGATAGCGACTATCTGCTAAAGGGATACAGCTTTGCAAAGGAGCACGGATTAAACGAGGCGCTCTTTAAAACACGCATACTCAAAAACCTGTTCGGTGCTAAAAAAGAAGAGGTTTATTCTTTCTTTTTAGGCGCAGTTTTAGAGGGCGAAATAGCCGCAATTTTAAGAACGGACGCCGACCGCATAGTAATAGCGGGTAAGCGGCAGCTTAGGGAGGCGACGGCAGAAATTTTGCGCTTTGCATCAGAACGAAAAATCGAAACAGCCGACGAGGCGGCCGTTGAATGCAGCACATTCCTCGGAATGATAAAGGTATATGAAAACAAAAAACAGGTGCGTTAGCACCTGTTTTTTTATTGTTTTCCGAGTTCGGTTGTTCTCTTGTATGCCTTTTCGACTGCATCAATAACGCCGCTTCTGAACGCCGCGTTTTCAAGTGCCGCAACACCTGCTATGGTGCTGCCGCCCGGACTGCAAACTGCATCCTTAAGCTCACCAGGGTGGCGTTCGCTCTGCATTAGGTTTTCCGCCGCGCCCTTTACGGTCTGTGCCGCATAAAAGAGTGCCTGCTTGCGTGTAAGACCACACTTGACGCCGCCGTCTGCCAGCGCCTCTATAAACATATAAACAAACGCGGGACCGCAGCCTGAAACCGCGCTAGCGGCATCTATAAGCTTTTCGGGAATTTCGTCTGTCTTACCTGCGTGCTGCATAAAGCTCAAAAATTCGCTCTTGTCACTATCGGTTACCTTGTCGTTGGCGCAGTACAAAATCATACCCTCAGAAGCCGCAACGGGTGTGTTGGGCATTATACGAATAACGGGGTAGTCGCCGACCATTGATGCGAGCGTATCGGTCGTAACGCCTGCCGCCATAGAGATAAGCACAAAGCGGTCCTTGCGGTTTTTAAGTGTTTCGCGCAATGCTTCAAGCACACCGCGCAGCATCTGCGGCTTTACGCCTAAGAAAATATAGTCACACTCGCTTGCTACGCGTGCATTGTCGGCAGACTCGCCACCCAGAGCGTTGGCAAGTGCCGCCGCTTTCTCTTTGTCGTAGTCGGAAAGCATAACGGGTGCGCATTTTGATACAGCCGTCGCCAACGCGCCGCCCATATTTCCGCAACCAATAAATCCAATCTTCATAATATCACTACCTTATTTGTCCGTCACCGCGGATGATATATTTATAGGATGTCAGCTCGCGCAGTCCCATAGGTCCGCGCGCGTGAAGCTTCTGAGTGGAGATTCCCATCTCACAGCCAAGCCCAAACTCGCCTCCGTCGGTAAATCTTGTGGATGCATTGACATAAACCGCCGCACTGTCAACCGCCAAGGTAAACTTATCAGCGTTTTGTGCGTTTTCGGTAACTATGCTCTCGCTGTGTCCTGTCGAGTGCTTTTCTATATGGGCTATTGCCTGACTTGCGCTGTCAACAATGCGGACGGCGAGGATATAGTCAAGAAATTCTGTGTCAAAATCGTGCTCGCCTGCCGCTGTACCGTCTATAATTTTTTGTGCACGGCTATCAAGGCGAAGCTCAACGGGGCAAAGACCGTTTTGCTCGCGCTCGTCAACTAATGCGGATTTTACAGCCGGTAAAAACCTATCTGCAACCGCGCTGTGAACAAGCAGTACCTCTGCCGCGTTGCAGACCGACGGGCGACTTGTCTTTGCGTTGTTTATAATCTTCAACGCCTTGTCTAAATCGGCGTGTTCGTCAACATAAATATGGCAAATTCCCGTACCCGTTTCAATGCAGGGCACCTTTGCGTTTTCAACGCAGGAACGGATAAGTCCTGCGCCGCCGCGCGGAATCAGCATATCAACAAGTCCCACAGCCGTCATAAGTGCGGTTGCGCTGTCACGCGAGGTGTCGGTAACAAGACATACGCTGTCCTTCGGCAGTCCTGCTTTAGCAATACCCTCACGCAGAGCCTCCGCAATGGCGCGGTTAGAGTTTATAGCCTCCTTACCGCCGCGCAGAACGCAGACATTTCCGCTCTTAATTGAGAGTGCCGCCGCATCGGATGTAACATTGGGACGGCTTTCAAAAATCATAGCAAGCACACCAACGGGAACAGATACCTTGCTGATTTTAAGTCCGTTTTCGCAAGAGTGCTCTTCAAGTGTCAGACCTACGGGGTCGGGAAGACGGGTGACATCCAAAACGGCATCTGCCATTGCGGCAATACGCTCGCTTGTCAGACGGAGTCTGTCCTTCATAACCTCACTTATTTTGCCGTCGGCGTTTTCTAAATCTATACGGTTTGCCGCCAAGATATCCTCAGTATGAGCGCGAAGACTTTCCGCCGCGCACATAAGTGCATTATTTTTCTGTTCTGCGTCAGCCGCGGCAAGTGTTGCCTTGTGCTTTGCGGCCGAGAGCAGCAGTTCGTTTACCGTCATAAATTATCCCTTCTTATGAAACTTTGTGCCAACGCTTTTACCATCTGCAATATCATAAAGCAGTGCTGGCAAGGAGCCCGAGGCTATAACCATATCGGTTCCGCTATTCATACAAATGTCAGCTGCGCGCAGCTTTGTGGACATTCCGCCCGTACCAAGACTGCTGCCTGCACCGCCTGCGTTTTTTCGCATTTCGTCGGTTATCTCGTAAACATCGGGGATAAGGCGCGCATCCTTTTGGGTGTGCGGGTCTGCGGTGAAAAGTCCGTCAATATCGGATAGGATTATAAGCAAATCTGCCTTGGAGCTTACCGCTACGATAGCGCCTAAGGTATCGTTATCGCCAACCGAGATTTCGTCGGTCGAAACGGTGTCGTTTTCGTTTATAATCGGCAAAGCACCCATAGAGAGCAGTCGGTTAACCGTGTTGTTAAAGTTTTCGTGGCGCTCTTCATTCTCAAGGTCGCTTCCCGTTATGAGAATTTGACCTATTATGTGGCCGTATTCGGAAAAAAGCTTATCGTAGGTATACATAAGCTCACACTGGCCAACAGCGGCAGCGGCCTGCTTGCCTGCCATATCCTGCGGTCTTTCACGCAAGGATAGCTTTCCAACGCCCATTCCGATAGCGCCCGAGGAAACTAAAATTATCTCATGCCCTGCGTTTTTAAGGTCACTCATTACCTTGCAAAGGCTTTCAACATGGCGGATATTGAGGTTGCCCGTCTTGTGTGTCAGCGTGGATGTTCCTATTTTTATAACTATTCGCATAAAATCAACTCACTTATTGGTTATACCATTCGGTTTTATTTACTCCGTTTATGAGCATATAATCTTCCGGCGTGATGCCGTCGTACAAGAATGCGCGGATAATTTCTCCCGCATATTCATAGTTGTAGTAAACGGTCGAGGCTCCGGTACCGCGGAAATCCTCGTTAATTATGTATTCGTTGGAGGGCACGCGTGTCTGCAAAAGCTGCGGCTTGCCCTTTAGCACCATAGCGAGTGACAAAAGCTCTCCATTCGTGAGAGAGGTCTTGACATAGGGAAGCAGACTTTTTACAAGACGCGGATAGGCAGTAACCTCTAAATCGAGCGCTTTGTTGAGTAGCTGCTGCATAACATAATGTTGCCTTTCAACGCGGCCAAAATCGTTAAAATTGCCGTCTACCGACTGTGCGTAGCGGATACGTGCGTAGGCAACCGCCTGCACGCCGTTAAGCTTCTGTGTTCCGGGCTCCCATACAAAATAGTCCTGTGGATTTAAATCAAGATATCCGCACTGCTCGTCAATCATAGCGTTTATACCAAGCTCGTTCTCAAGCTCGGATTCGGTTATGGTGGCTTCAATTCCGCCAACCGCATCAATAATATCGCCCATACCGTAGAAGTTTACGGTTGCATAGTCACGAATATCAAGCCCGAAAAGCTGGTTAAGCGTCTTAATTGCAAGTGTCGGTCCGCCAAGGTGATAAGCGGCGTTTACCTTTTTGTAAACTGTGCCTTCATTGCTTTCAATCGGCACAAGACTGTCGCGCATAACCGATACAATCTTCACCTGATTCTGCACCTTTTGAACGCTTAGAATCATAATAGAGTCGCTGTTGCCCGAAAAGTCGCCCTCTTCGCGCGTGTCAACACCAAACAGTGCTATGTTGTAAACATCCTCGTCAAGCTCTTCTATAAAGCCGATTTCGCTGCTGTCAAGCTCTACGAAATTTTCGTCGCGCTCAAGCGAGTTTAAAAGGTGATAAGCGTATCCTACCACTGCCGCTACAACTGCCAATGCGCAGAGCATAACCGAAACGGCGGAAATCACAATAACTCTTTGTGTGCGGCTGCGTCTTGCCCACCAGCCTCTTTTTTTCTTCTTTTTATATACCTTTTTATTCGGTCTGCTGAAACTATTAAGGTCGCGCTCGTCCATTTCCTTTCACTATCCTTTTTATATGTATAATAAAGCATAATATTCCATTTTTATATTTTATTAAGTATAACAGATTTTAACATAAAAATAAATACTAAATTTTGATATATTTAATTGACAGAGTTTTTTATGCATGCTATACTCAATATATAGTAACAGTGCAAGGGGTGGACCACACGATGTATGGAAAAATAAGGAATATTAAATTTTTAAAAGTTAACGTGTCGGCGCTGCTTTGCATCCTGCTTATTTTGTCGTTTTCGGGCTGCGGAGGACAGAAAACAATCACTGTTGCGGCCTTGGCGACACCGCATAGTGAAATACTTAAAGAATGTGTGCCGATTTTAAGAGAGCAGGGCTATAAATTAGTCGTGCGGGAGGTAGACGATTATAATTCGCCCAATATGCTGCTTGAAAGCGGAGAGGTAGACGCAAACTTCTTCCAGCACGAGCCTTTTTTAGAGGAGTTTAATTCGCGCGAAGAAACCCATATAGTTTCGGTAACGCAGGTGCATTATGAACCGTACGCCATTTATTCGGGCACCGAAAACACGCTAAGGGATTTACCCGCAGGCTCTAAAATCGCCGTTCCTAACGACCCCACGAACGAGGGGCGCGCGCTGCGTCTGCTTGAAGAGCAGGGACTTATAAAGCTTCGCGATGGTGCGGGACTTAAGGCTAACAAAAACGATATAACCGAAAACCGAAAAAACCTGAACATTGTTGAGATTGAGGCGTCTGTCATTCCCAAAACGCTAAACGAGGTTGCGGTAGCCGTAATAAACGGCAACTACGCTATAGCAGCAGGACTTAAAATTTCTGATGCGCTTGCGGTGGATAACACGCAGTCGGCGGTGGCACAGACCTACGCGAATGTGCTTGCAGTCAAAGAGGGGAATGAGCAGAATGAGGCGGTTTTAGCACTCGCCCGTACCCTTGAAAGCGAGAAAATAAAGAGCTTTATAAACGAAACCTACGGTGGCGCCGCCGTAGCGGTGAAATAAAAATAAAACCCGACGAAAGTCGGGGTTTTTCTTATATATGATAGTGTATCGGAATTCCATTTTTCATTCTTATTGTCTGTTCGCCGTTAATGAGGGGGAGGAAATAATCAATGGCCTCATCCCGTACATTGTTCTCGGCGCCGTTTATCCACTCTTTCGGGAATTTCTTTTCCTTGTTGGCAACGGCGTTTACATCAACCGGCTCGATAGCGACGGTGTAGGGGGTGTTATGAATGCGGCGGAATGCCATCATTTTACCCGTCTTTCCCGATACCGCAAGCTTTACGCCCTCTGCCGCTATTTCTTCTGCCTCCAAAATATCGGTGGCAGAGGAGATGTGAGAAGAGCAGCGCTGCATAACATTAAGTTCAACCGAGCGCACCTTGCAGCCAATCTCGCGGAAGACAATCTTTTCAAGTGTTTTGCCGATACCACTAAGCTGTTCGTGACCAAAAACATCGACCAAGCCCTTTTGTGGGTCGCGGTCGGGATGGTCATCGCCCAGCTTTACGCCCTCAGATACAACGACGATTACCGCCTTATGTACCTGGCGCTTGGCCTTGAGGTCCATCAAAAACCGCTCAACCGTGAACTCGGTTTCTGGGAGATAAATGAGGTGGGGTGCGCTCTCCCCGTTTGCGCGGAGCACACAGGACGATGCGGCAAGCCAGCCTGCGTGGCGTCCCATAATTTCAATAATCGTGACCGAATCAATACTGTAAACACTGCTGTCGCGCGTAATTTCCTGTACGGTTGTTGCAACATACTTAGCCGCCGAGCCAAAGCCGGGGGTGTGGTCGGTACAGTCAAGGTCGTTATCAATGGTCTTGGGAATACCGATAATGCGGATATCCTTGCCGAGAGATTTCATATATTTGCTTAGCTTGTTGACGGTGTCCATAGAATCGTTACCGCCAATATAGAAAAATGCGCCTATTCCGTGCTTTTCAAAGCAAGAGAGAATCTTTTTGTAAACGGCGCTATCCTCGCTGTAATCGGGTAGCTTATAACGGCAAGAGCCGAGTACGGTTGAGGGGGTCTGTTTAAGTAGCTCCATATCTTCGTTCGTGCGAACAATGGCGTTGAGGTTTACAAGCTCATCGTTTATAATACCCTCAATTCCGTTGATAGAGCCGAAAACGTGGTCTATGCTGTCTTCCTTCAGTGCTTGCTTATATACACCGAGTAGTGACGCGTTTATCGCGCAGGTTGGTCCGCCTGACTGTGCAACTGCAATGTTCAATTTTTTCCTCCTTTTTAGTCAATGTCCTTGCCGCAGCAACGCTTATATTTCTTGCCGCTTCCGCAGGGACAGGGTGCATTTTTATTTACTGCGCCCTTGCCTTTTACGGTCTTACTCTCATTAGGTGCCGATTCCTCGGCAACCTTTTCGCGCTTAACCTCTTCATTCTTGCGAACGCGTACGGTGAGTACCAGCTTTGCGGTCTGCTCGCGGATTGCCTCACTCATAGCGTTGAACATATCGTAGCTTTCGTTGCGGTATTCAACAACGGGATTGTGCTGACCGTAGGCGCGAAGACCTATGCCGTTTTTAAGCTCATCCATATTATCGATATGCTCCATCCAGTTGCGGTCAACCGAGCGCAGAAGCATTGCTTTTTCAAGCTCGTATACGAGCGGAAGTCCGTATTCCTCTTCACGCTTTTTATAGATTATGCGAACACGCTCTTTAAGCAGGTCGGCAATCTCGGTTTGTGTTATGTTTCCAAGCTCTGTCGCTTTGTAGTGGAAATCGTTTCCGTCGCAAAGCCAGCCGAGGAAATATTCCCTTAGTCCCGTAAGATTCCAGTTATCGTGAATGTCATCCGCAAGGAAGAGGGCGACGATACTGTCAATTGTTTCGTCAATCATCTTAACTACGGTGTCGTGAACATTGTCATTATCAAGCACGAGGTTTCTCTGCTTATAGATAAGCTCACGCTGCTTGTTCATAACATCGTCGTATTCAAGCACGCTCTTACGGATGCCGGAATTTCGTTCCTCAACGCGAAGCTGTGCAGATTCGAGCGTGGAGGAAACCAAGCGGCTGTCAATCGGTACATTTTCTTCAAGACCGACGGCGTTCATTATACGCATTGCGCGCTCGCCGCCGAAGCGGTGCATAAGGTCGTCCTCGAGGGATAAGAAGAACTGTGTTTCACCCGGGTCGCCCTGGCGTCCCGCGCGTCCGCGAAGCTGGTTATCAATTCGGCGTGATTCGTGACGCTCTGTGCCTATAATGCAAAGACCGCCTGCGTTTCTGACCGCCTCTGCCTCGGGTGCGATTTTTTCCTTATATTCGCGGTAGAAGTTGTTATAAAGCTCACGCGCTTTTAAAATTTCCGCATCGTCGGTTTCGGCAAAGCCCGTAGCCTCTGCAATCATTTCGTCGGTGTATTCGAGTTTCTTAAGCTCACTCTTAGCGAGATATTCAGCGTTACCGCCCAGCATAATATCGGTACCGCGTCCCGCCATATTGGTGGCAATGGTTACGGCGCCTATGCGGCCTGCCTGCGCTATAATCTCAGCCTCTTTTTCGTGGTGCTTAGCGTTGAGCACATTGTGCTTTATACCGCGGTGCTTGAGCTTAGCACTTAAAAGCTCAGACTTCTCAATGGTTATGGTGCCGACCAAAACAGGCTGTCCCTTTTGGTTGCACTCAATAATTTTTTCAATTACCGCTTGGAACTTTGCGTTTTCACTGCGGTAGATAAGGTCGTTTTTATCCTCACGTATTACGGGCTTGTTGGACGGGATAACAATAACATCCAGGTTATAGGTGCGGCTGAATTCTGCAGATTCGGTTTCTGCCGTACCCGTCATACCCGAAAGCTTATTATAAAGACGGAAATAGTTCTGGAAGGTGATAGAGGCGAGAGTTTTAGATTCGTTCTCAATCTTAACGCCCTCTTTAGCCTCTATAGCCTGATGCAAACCCTCGTTATAACGGCGACCGAACATAAGTCTGCCCGTAAACTCGTCAACAATTATAATCTGTCCGTCTTTAACAACATAGTCAACGTCGCGCTGCATAATGCCGTGTGCGCGGATTGCCTGGTTTATGTGGTGCGAGAGGGTTATGTTTTCGCTGTCACTTAAATTGTCTACGCCGAAATATTCCTCTGCCTTCTTAACGCCCGAGCGTGTAAGTGAGCAGGAACGGGATTTTTCGTCAACAATATAGTCGCCGTCGCGCTCGTGCTCTTCGTTTATTTCCTTGTCGTTTGCGTCAACAATTCGAATTTCGCGAAGTCCCCTTACAAAGCGGTTAACCTTGGTATAAAGGTCGGTCGAGCGGTCGCCCTTGCCCGAGATTATAAGCGGCGTTCTCGCCTCGTCAATGAGAATCGAGTCAACCTCATCGACGATGGCGTAGTTGTGGCCGCGCTGAACGCGCTGCTCCTTGTACTGCACCATATTGTCGCGCAGGTAGTCAAAGCCCAGCTCGTTATTCGTACAGTAGGTTATATCTGCACCGTAGGCTTCTTTTTTTCCCTCGTTTGTCATTCCGTGAACGATAAGTCCCACCGAAAGACCCAAGAAACGATAGATTTTGCCCATCCATTCCGAGTCACGCTTTGCAAGATAGTCGTTGACCGTAACGATGTGAACACCCTTGCCCGAAAGCGCATTAAGATATGCAGGCAGCGTTGCAACAAGGGTTTTACCTTCACCGGTGTGCATTTCGCTTATTCTGCCCTGGTGCAGTGCAATTCCGCCTAAAATCTGAACGGGGAAGTGGCGCATTGCAAGAACGCGGTCGCTTGCCTCACGGCAGGTGGCAAAAGCCTCGGGCAATATACTGTCAAGTGTTTCGCCTGCGGCAACACGGCTTTTAAATTCGGCCGTTTTAGCCTTAAGCTCTTCATCCGATAAAGCCTTATATTCCTCTTCAAGCGCCAATACTTTTTCTTGAAGAGGGCGCATTCTTTTAAGCTCTTTTTCGTTATAATCTCCGAAAATTGCCTTTAAAAGACCCATAAAAACAATACCTCACATAGAGAAAAATTTGCGTAATTCCGCTTTTCTTAGTATTATACCAAATTTTACATTAAAAATAAAGAACAAATTGTTAACTTGTAAAAAGCAGATATATCTGTTATAATGCTTTTAGTGGGAGGTGGCGGTTATAGAAAAAATAAAAAAAATAATAAAAAGCTTTTTCAGCCGTCATTTTCTTATGTATGTGGCGATTGGAAGCTTTAACACACTTAACACATCGATTATATCGCAAGTACTTGCTTTTTTAATTCAGGACCATATTTCTACATATCTTGCATTTATAATTTCGCTTTCGATAAGCTATATACTTAATGCTAAGGTTAATTTTAAGCATAGGCTCCTATTTAGTGAATATATAAAATTTATATCGGCTTATGTGCCGCACTTTTTAATCTATGCAACAATATCTACCATAGCGCTGAGTTTTTGGAATTTTCCGCCGTTTTGGGCTACGGTTGTCGCAAGTATTTCGGGTGCGCCCGTAACATATTTAATAATGCGCTTTTTTGCGTTCAAAAACAAAAAATAAACCACTCACCGAGTGGTTTATTTTTTTATGAAAACAGAGTACAACCCTGTTCTTTAAATTCCTTTTTCTTTTTTTCGAGTAGCTCAATAGAAACCGAATAATAATCGGCAAGACATTCCTCGCACATAAATTCGGTTGCCGCGCGGGTTACAAGCTTTTTATATAGCGCAATGTCGTCGTGCGAGAGCGCTTTTTTGCATTTTATACATTCGCTCACGACTTTTTCACCCGGGCTCTGAATATACGGCAACCGTGTGCAGGAATGGGGTCGGACATATATTCGTTTTTATAGGTGTGAATTATTTCTCCTGAATACAGGTCACAAAGCTCTAAGGTGCGTTTGCACGAAGCGTTAAGACCTACACTTGCAAAGGGCAAAAAGCCTCTTTGTGGTGCATCCGAGGGGTTAAGCATAAATATTGCAATATCGCCGTTTTCAAGGTTTTTAACCCAAACCTCTGCGTTAGAGCTTGCCCAGCCTATCGGGTTGCTCGCAAGATATGGCTGACAGCCTGCTTCGTCACAGCAGATTTTTATAAGCTCGCGGTTTTTGAGTATTTTAAGCGCAGCATCGTCAATCTTTCTTATGTCACAGCCTATCATAAGCGGAGAAGAGAACATACACCACATAGCAAAATGGGTTTTATATTCTTCCTCAGTACAGCCGCCGAGTGCACAGTAGCCCTCGCCGTTCATACCTATTACGAGCATATCCATATCGTTGTAGCAGGCGGGTGAACAGTAGGGGAGCAGTTCCTTTTGATTATTAAAAATATCAAGCACAGATTGCCAGTTATCGCGTATATCATAGGTGCTGCGCCACATATGAGCACCCGTTTCCTTTATCCAGTTTTTGCTGTCATCGGCGCCCCAGTTACAAGCGCTGAAAAGGATATCTCTGCCGCAGTTTTTAAGCGCAAGTGACATTCGTTTATACAAAAGGTCCCCCTGCTCGCTGGCAGGTTTATAGCAGTAGTCGTACTTAAGATAGTCTACGCCCCACTCTGCAAAGGTTTCGGCGTCAATAAACTCGTGCTCGAACGAGCCGGGGTAGTCAGCGCAGGTGCGGTTTCCAACGCAGGAATAAATGCCGAATTTAAGTCCCTTTGAATGAACATAGTCGGCAACAGGCTTAATTCCGTTCGGGAATTTTGTCTTATCGGGCACCAAACGACCGTTCTCGTCGCGCTCCTTTTCGCTCCAGCAGTCGTCAATTACAACATATTCATAGCCGCAGTCCAAAAGGCCGAGTTCAATTATTCTGTCGGCGGTCTGGCGGATAAGCTCGTCGCTTATATCCTTTCCAAAGGTGTTCCAGGTGTTAAAGCCTAAAGGCGGTCTTTTTGCTGTCATAAAACCACTCCCAAATTATTTTATTGAAATATATCACATTTTTTCTTAATAAGCAAGTTACACCGCAAAAAAGAATTCTTGCGCCGGTAATTAACTTAATATATAATGTCTAATATAAATACACTAAGGAGAGCAAATATGAAAAAAAGTACATCTGCACGCCTATCGGTGCTTTTTTCAATGTTTATCTTTGGCACGGTTGGGCTGTTTGTAAAATATATACCGCTTCCGTCGGCGGCGGTTGCGGCTGTGCGCGGAATTGTGGGAACGGGCTTTCTGCTTATATGTATGCTTATAAAGCGCCAAAAACCGTCCTTTTCGGCAATAAAGCAAAACGCTCTTTATCTCTTTTTGTCGGGCGCGGCACTGGGATTTAACTGGATTTTGCTTTTTGAAAGTTATAAGCACACTACCGTCGCAACGGCAACGCTTTGCTATTATTTGGCACCCGTTTTTGTGGTGTTTGTGTCACCTATATTGCTAAAAGAAAAATTAAGTCCACGCTCTGCGATTGCCGCGGTAATAGCGCTGCTTGGAATGGTGCCCGTTTCGGGTGTGCTCGGCGGAGAAATTAAGGGCGCACGCGGAATTGTTTTCGGAATAGCCGCCGCCGTGCTTTATGCAACGGTTATAATGCTTAATAAAAAGCTCAAAGACATAACGGCATACGATAAGACTGTGGTGCAGCTTTTTGTTTCTGCCGCAATTATTTCGCCGTATGTTCTTATAACTACCGATTTTTCGGAAATTGCGCTGACAGGAACGGAATTTTTGTTGCTTATCGCTGTCGGCATAGTTCACACCGGCATAGCCTATGCGCTTTACTTTGGTGCACTGCCAAATATTTCGGCACAAAGCGCCGCAATTTTAAGCTACATAGACCCCGTTACAGCGGTTGTTTTATCGGCGGTTTTACTGCGCGAAACGATAACCTTGCCAATTATTATCGGCGCACTTTTAATTCTTGGAAGTTCGTTTTTATCCGAAACGAAATTTGTGACAAAATTGAAATAAATTTGTAACCCCTTTGAAATCGCATTTTTATATTTTTGGGTATATACTGAATATATAAAATGAAAAAGGGGGACAGCGATATGATAAAACAGATTATAGAGTTTATTTTGGCGTTATCGCTGTCGCTTATACCGCTCGGCGCTACTGAGGCGCCCGTTCCTGCTCCTGCAGAAGCGGCTTTGATAGAAACTGAGGTACATTCTCAGCAGTCCGAAGGCGCAATGCTTGCAAGAATGGAAAATATGCTTAACAAGAATTACTGCTTTTTTGAGGCTTTCGAGTCAGCAGAGGAGCTTATTTTAAGCGCCGAGATAGCACTTAAAAACCAAATTTCCGATGGCTTTATTTCAGAAAGTGCGGTTAACGATTTTGTGTTTAATATGTACGGCGTAGATGTAGCGGGCACAACTCTTTCGTTTGGTGAAAGTGAAAACGGCTGTTATCCCGTGCTTGCCCGCGGCTATGACGAATATCGCCACACCGTAACCGATTATGAATACGGTGGTGACGGCACCATAACCGTGAAGACCGATGTTGTCATAAACGGAGGCAGCGAGACCGCACAGTGCGAAAGCGTATTCTTTGCCGACGGAATGAGCATTTTCGGATACAATCTTATTTCTTGTGAAATCTATTAAATAAAAGGAAAGGCGCCCCACGAAAACCGTGGGGCGCTTCCCTATTTGAGGGGTTTGAGGAGGGGTCTCTTGCGAGACCTGCGGAAAAAGGGTGCGGCTCCCTTTTGTTTTCCGCATTTTTATATTACTTTAAAAAAATGAGTATTTTGTGAACATTTTATAAAACAAAAATTAACTTTTTATGTTTTGAATATTGCACCTCTTTTTTGTCAAACATAATTTTGGGGTGAGAAAATGAAATATTCAAAATATAAAAGCAAAGCAGGCTTTTTTGCGGGCAAGGGCTTCTACCTTGTGCTTGCGGTGTGCATTATTGCGGTCGGCGCGGCGGCAATTTCGGCGGTTTCTACCATAAGCTCTATGGAGGAGAGTCTTCTGTCCTCAAGTGAAAAACCGACCTCCTCATATTCTGCACCAAGCAGCAGTCAGACGCAGAGCGTTACAGAGCAGGTGCAAAAACCCGTAAGCGACGTGCCTGATACGCGCGAGGAAAGCTCTGAAAAGCAGGAGTCGGCGGTATCGTCCAAGGCAGAGGAGGAAAAGGTTTATTTTAAAATTCCGCTTGTTGGAAACATAGGCAAAACCTTTTCGGACAGTGCACTGCAGTACAGTAAAACCTATGGTGATATGCGTCTGCATTTAGGCGTGGATATTCAGGCGGACAAGGGTACAGATGTTGTGTCGGCGGCTAAGGGAAAAATTGAGAAAATAGCCGACGACGGACTCTGGGGCAGAATGGTGGTAATAAACCACGGCAGCGGAATAGTTGTGTATTACTGCGGACTTGAAAACCTCACGGTAAGCGAGGGCGAAACCGTAAAGGCGGGCACAAAATTAGGCGTTGTAGGCTCAGTCCCTTGCGAGTGCGAGGATGCATCGCATATCCATATAGCCGTTTTGAAAGATGGAGAGTATATATCTCCGCTCGAGCTTATATCACAATAAGCAAACGCGAACAATCCAAATCTGATTTTTATAGAAGGATTTTCGCCTTTGCTTTGTTAAAATGCTCGTTAATCCGCAAAGGATTAACTGCGCTTTGTGCCTCGCACAGACAAAAATCCTTTCTATAAAAATTCTACGACCTAAAACGAGTAGAATTTAGAGTGATTTTTGGTGCGAAAGAGTTTGCAAGGCTGCCGCCTGCAAACGATGGCAAACCGAAAAGCACCGAAATTATGCTGTTTTAGGCAGGTTCGGATTGTTCGTGTTTGCTTAAAAAAGAAACAGACTCAAAAAATTTTTTGAGTCTGTTTTTCTATAATTATTTATCAGCCTTTTCTTTTAAAAGGTCGCGGATTTCTGTTAAGAGTTCTGCTTCGGTCGGTGCTATGGGAGCCTCTTCTGCGGCTTCCTCTTCCTTTTTCTTCATAAGTGATTCAACCTTTTCTCTGATTTTACCTATTATGGTAATCATAAGGAAGATTGAGAAAGCGATTATAAAGAAATCTACAACATTCTGAATAAAGTTGCCGTATGTAAGTGCGGCGGCATCCTCGCCCTCGCCAAACGGAACGGATAACTTTGTGAAATCAATTCCTCCGGTCAGAAGTCCGATAAGCGGCATAATGATGTCGGCAACGAGCGATTTTGTAATGTTGCTGAACGCAGTACCTATTACAACACCGATGGCCATGTCCATAACATTGCCCTTGAATGCGAATTCTTTAAACTTTTTCCACATAATAATTACTCCTTTATTATAAATTCGGGTCAGGAACAACCGCCTTTGGCGGTGTTTCCAAGAGGCTGGGGTTCTTTATATATGTACTGAACTTGCGGAATGCGTGGGCAAAATAACTGCCCGAGCAGATTCGCTCGTCCATTACAACACCAATAGGCATACACTTCTCAAAGATAATCTCTTTGCCCTTTTTCTTAGG
The DNA here is from genome assembly GCA_045590515.1 of Acutalibacteraceae bacterium. GTDB lineage: Bacteria > Bacillota > Clostridia > Oscillospirales > Acutalibacteraceae > SIG589. The sequence goes on along the minus strand of JAZNRD010000033.1, from coordinate 156,273 downwards.
TACCTCGCGCGAGTTGCCCATTGCAAAGAACACGCTTGAGGTTCCAAACTCATAAAGGTGGTGATAAATGTGGTTGGTGCGTATGGATGCAAGATTAGAAATAACCAGACTTGCGTGGAACGGTGACATATTTATAATCGCCTTGGGAAGCAGACCGTGACGGTCAAGCCACTTTATAAACGGTACACCGAGCGAGAGAAGTCCCGGCAAAGATAAAAGGAATTTAATAATTTTTTCTGTTCCGTTGTTTTCGGGCGAGACACGGTTTTCGTCAACATATGCGTTGATTTTATTGTTGACATCAAAAATCGTATCGGTCATTTCAAAATACATCTTGGACATTGTTCCGTTGTCAAGCTGTCCCGCCTTGAGAACAACCATAGCAACGGCAAATTCGTTTCTCGCATACGGGCGCTTGTTTACAATAAAGCGGTTAAGCAGCGGAAACTCTGCCGCGGTGCGAAGATATGCCGCTAAAATGAGCGCCATATGACTTATGGTGTGCCCCTGCTCGCGCTTTTCGCTTAGATATTTTTGCATAGGCTCAAGCGGTAAATCAAGGGTAATCATATTCATTGCATCATAGCGCTTATCCATTATATGCGCCGCAACGGTATACATAGGGTCGGTGTTTTTTAGTCTTTTTCCATCGGCTCTGTTCATAATATTCTCCTCATATTCATTTTTCCCCAAACACATTATATATTATATGCGCGTGCTGTTCAAGAAAAATTAAAATTTCATAGTAAGTGAAATTCGTTTTCTTGCAACGTCAACCGACAAAACGCGCACCTTTACGGTCTGTCCCACCTTGACGGCCTCAAGCGGATGCTTTATGAATCGGTCGCAAATCTGCGAAATGTGCACAAGTCCGTCCTCGTGCACGCCAATGTCAACAAAGCAGCCGAAGTCAATAACATTTCGTACGGTACCCGTAAACTCCATACCTTCCTTAAGGTCCTTAAGCTCCATTATATTGCCGTCGCGCAGAAGCGGTGCGGGTAACTCGTCGCGCGGGTCGCGGCCCGGCTTTTTAAGCTCGTCAATAATATCTTTAAGTGTGGGAACGCCAACGCCGATTTCTTCTGCCAAGGCTGAAAGCTCATTTTCCTCGGGGAAGTTAATGGTTGCTATTCGGGCAGGAGATAGTTCCTTAAGCGAAACGCCGTATTTTTTAAGCAAAGCCTCTGCCGCCTTATAGCTTTCGGGGTGAACGGCGGTGTTATCAAGCGGATTTTTGCCGTCTATTACGCGCAAAAAGCCTGCGCACTGCTCAAAAGCCTTAGCACCAAGCTTTGGCACCTTCATAAGCTGCTTGCGGTCGGAAAACGCGCCGTTTTCCTCACGGTAGGCAACTATGTTTTTAGCAATGCCGCTGTTTATGCCCGCTACGTGCTCAAGCAGTGACACCGACGCGGTGTTGAGGTCGGCACCTACCGAGTTTACGCAGTCCTCAACAACGCCCGACAGTGTGTCGCCGAGTCGCGCCTGTGGCATATCGTGCTGATACTGTCCAACGCCTATTGCCTTAGGCTCGATTTTTACAAGCTCTGAAAGCGGGTCCTGCAAGCGTCGAGCAATAGAAACTGCGCTTCGAAGCGATACGTCAAATTCGGGGAACTCTGCGGCCGCAAGCTTAGAGGCGGAATAAACACTCGCGCCTGCCTCGCTTACAACCATATAAGAAACCTTTTGCGGAATTTCCTTTATAAGCTCGGCAACAAAAGCCTCGCTCTCGCGGCTGGCGGTGCCGTTGCCTATCGAAATGGTGTTAACTCCGTGTTTAGAAATAAGCGCGCTTAACTTTTTCTTGGCTTCCTCGGTTCTGTTCTGCGGCGGCGTGGGATATACAACTGTGGTGTCAAGCACCTTGCCTGTTGCATCACAAACGGCAATTTTGCAGCCCGTGCGGTAAGCAGGGTCAAGACCGAGTGTTATGCTGTTCTTAATGGGCGGCTGCATAAGCAGCTGGCGCAGGTTGTTGCCGAACACCTTAATAGCGCCCTCGCTTGCCTCGTCGCTGAGCAGAGAGCGCACCTCGCGTTCAATGGACGGGAAAATAAGTCTTCTATAGCCGTCAACACAGGCGTCATATACATATTTTGTAGAGGCGCAGTCGTGCTCTTTTAGGAAACGGTTGACCGCCGCCTTTTCGCCGAACATCTCGGGCAGCTCGAGAGAAACCTTCAAAAAGCCCTCTTTTTCGCCGCGGTTAAGCGCAAGCACGCGGTGACCCGCTATTTTGGAAACGGGCTCCTCGTATTCATAGTAGTTATCATAAACGCTGCTCTTTTCGGCATCGGTCGCACGGGAAACTATCTTGCCCGAACGGGATATAATAAAGCGAAGCTGTTTACGAAGCACAGCATCGTCCGATGCGATTTCCGCAATAATGTCCATAGCGCCCTGCAGTGCATCGTCAGCGCTTTCCACACCCTTTTCGGCATCAATATACTTTTCTGCCTCCGTCAAGGGGTCGGTTTCCTCGTTTTGAAGAAGTAGCAGCTCTGCCAACGGCTCAAGTCCCTTTTCCTTAGCAACCGTCGCTCTTGTGCGGCGCTTTTGCTTATAGGGTCTGTAAATATCCTCAACCTCAACAAGTGCGGTAGCGTTGGCAATAGCCCTTTCAAGCTCTTCGGTCATCTTACCCTGCTCGGTTATAGAGGAAATAACCTCCTCTTTACGCTTTTCAAGGTTGCGAAGATAGCAAAGACGGTCGTAAATCTCACGAAGTATCTGGTCGTCGAGTGTTCCCGTCTGCTCTTTGCGGTAACGGGCGATAAAGGGAATGGTCTTATCGTCGTCAATGAGAGCAACGGTATTGTCAATCTGCCACTGCTGCAGGCTGAATTCTTTTGCAAGTGTTTCGTTAATGTTCATAAGTTCTCCTAAAAATAAAAATATATATAAATTATAATGTAGTATCATAAAATTTTCAAGAAAATTATATCACAAGGGGATTTGTGGGAGGATTTTCATATAAATTGCCCCTTGCGGCGTGATTTTGGCTGATTTTTGTCTATTTTCGACATCGTTTTACACAAAAATTATCCATTTCATAGAATAAAATTAGTTGAAATCTGCCTAAATAGGTGGTATAATACCCTCATAGTAGTTTAAAAACAGAAAGGGTGTTTAACTTGAAACAGTATACTGCTACTAACATTAAAAACATCGCGCTGCTCGGACACGGCGGCAGTGGTAAGACCACACTGGCAGATGCGATTTTATATTACGGAAAAGCGACCGAGAGAATAGGCAAGAACGCTGATGCTACTTTGACACTTGACTTTGATGCTGAAGAGAAGAAAAGAAAGGTATCGGTAAGCACCGCGCTTTATCCTGTGGAGATTGGCGAAAACAAGATAAACCTTATTGACGCACCGGGTCAGTTTGACTTTGCGGGCGGCGTTAGTGAGGCACTTGCCGCTGCCGATTCTGCACTTATCGTGCTTTCGGGTAAATCGGGTCTTACCGTCGGTGCACAGAAGGCTTATGATGCTATACGCGCATCGGGCAAGGCTGCCGCATTCTTTATCAACAAGCTTGATTCGGTACACGCTCATTTTTACAGAGTTATTTCTATAATCACAGGTCAGTACGGAAGCGTTATCTGCCCCGTTACCGTTCCTTATGTTGAGGGTGAGCATACCGTTTGCTACATAAATCTTATTACCGGCAAGGCATATTCCTATGACGGACTCACGCCTAAGGAGTATACCCCCGTTCCCGAAAATTCTGACATAAACAGCATGCGCGACATTATGTTAGAGGCTGTTGCTTCTACCGACGAAGCGCTTATGGAAAAATACTTCGAGGGCGAAGCCTTCACAGAGGACGAAATTATAGCCGCTCTTAAAAAGGGTATGCTTTCGGGCGACATTTGCCCCGTTTTCTGCGGTGTAGGTCAGGACGGCGCCGCCGTTCCTATGGCAGTAGAAATTTTGGCGAAAATTGCACCCTCTGCGGCTGATGTAAAGATTGCGTGTGACGATGACACAGAAATAGAGGTTAGCGAAAACGGACCTGCTGCCTTGGTTGTATTCAAGACCATCGCCGACCCGTTCGTTGGTAAGCTCTCCTACTTTAAGGTTGTAAGCGGCTCGGTTAAGGGTGACAGCCGTCTTGTAAACCGCCGCACAGGAAACGAAGAAAAGCTTTCAAAGGTTATGCTTATAAAGGCAGGCAAGCAGGAGGATGCTGCTACTATTTCTGCCGGTGATATCGGAGCAGTTGCAAAGCTTGGTAATGTGCTTACAGGTGACACACTCTGCGATGCTGCGTTCGGCAAATCCGTTAAAATGCCGCGCTTCCCGCTTCCGCAGCTTACAATGGCGGTTTATCCCAAGGTTAAGGGTGACGAAGAAAAAATTGCACAGGGACTTACTCGCCTTATGGAAGAGGACCCCACAATTTCCTTTACAACCAACACCGAAACCAAGGAACAGCTGCTTTCCGGCCTTGGCGAGCAGCACATAGACGTTATCATTTCCAAGCTTGCTGCAAAGTTCGGCGTATCGGTTGACCTGCGCACACCGCGCGTTGCCTACCGCGAGACCATTCGCAAGACGGTTAAGGTACAGGGCAAGCACAAGAAGCAGTCGGGCGGACACGGTCAGTACGGCGATGTTTGGATTGAGTTTTCACCCCACGAGGGCGAGGATATGATTTTCGAAGAGAAGGTTTTCGGCGGAAGCGTTCCGAAGAACTTCTTCCCGGCAGTAGAAAAGGGACTGCGCGATTCTGTGCTTAAGGGCACGCTTGCGGGCTACCCCGTTGTAGGACTGCGCGCAACCCTGCTTGATGGTTCGTATCACCCCGTTGACTCGTCAGAAATGGCGTTCAAAACGGCGGCAAGTATCGCTTATAAAGAGGGTCTTCCGCAGGCAAGCCCCGTACTGCTTGAGCCTATCGGCACTCTGAAGGTTACTATCCCCGATGACAATATGGGTGACGTAATCGGTGATATAAACAAGCGCCGCGGCCGCGTTATGGGTATGAATCCCGTAGCAGGCAAGATGCAGGAAATCGTGGCTGAGGTTCCGATGTCTGAGATGTCCGATTTCTCGACCGCAATGCGTTCTATCACGCAGGGCAGAGCCGAATTTACGCTTGACTTTGAGCGTTATGAGGAGGTTCCTGCAAATATTGCCGCAAAGGTAATTGAGGAATCAAGAGCCGAATAACATTTAATTTAAGATACGCCGTACTTTGTGCGGCGTATTTTTTGTGCTCGCACGTCAAGTTTTTATTGACATAACGGGCTTGTTTTGATATACTGTTAACTTGATAGGTTATGTTTTAGATTGGGGTGCTATCCCTAACTAAAGCATGTCGAAAGCAAAAAAGGAGGAAAGTAAAATGAAAAGAACTTATCAGCCGAAGAAGCTTCATCGCAAAAAGGAGCATGGTTTCTTAAAGAGAATGGCTACCGCTAACGGCCGCAAGGTACTTGCCCGCCGCAGAGCAAAGGGCAGAAAGCAGCTCAGCTACTAATATCTGACTGCAAGGTCGGTGATTAAACCGAATGGAAAAAGTTAAAAAGCTAAAGCTTAATAAAGAATTCAGAAGGGCATACGGCAGGGGACAGTGCTTCCTGCACTCGGGCGTTGTTACTTATATAGTAAAAAACCGAGAGGGCCGTTTACGTATTGGCATTACTACGGGCAAAAAGCTCGGTAACGCCGTTAAACGTAACCGTGCAAGGCGCGTAATAGCGGCTGCTTTTCGCGGCTGTCTTCCGCATTTAAAACGCGGCGGGTACGATATTGTTTTCGTTGCCCGCGCAAAAACGCCCCTTATGAATTCTAACAAGCTGACTGAAGTAATGATGCGTCATTTTACCGACGCAGGACTGTGGGATAATGAAACGGATACTAATTAGGCTTATAAACCTTTACAGGCGACATATTTCGCCGCTTAAGGGATATAGCAGCTGCCGCTTTATACCTACCTGCTCTGCCTACGCTATTGAGGCGATTGAAACACACGGCGCACTTAAAGGAACGGCTCTTGCTATATATAGGGTGCTTCGTTGCAACCCGCTTTGCAAGGGTGGATATGACCCTGTGCCGCCGCGCAGGATAAAAGGAGAAAAATAATGCAGTTTATTTTTGATATTATAAGCGTACCTATGGGCTTTATCCTTAAGGGACTTTCATATCTTGTGGGCAATAATTTTGCTGCCGCAGTAGCCCTTTTTACCTTGCTTGTAAATCTTTTAATGCTACCGCTTACATTAAAATCACAGAAATCCACAGTACAACAGACCAGAATCAGACCTAAGCTTGACGCACTCAAAGAGAAGTACGGTGACGATAAGCAGCGCTATTCTCAGGAAATGCAGGCACTCTATCAGCGTGAGGGTGTTTCTATGTCGGGCGGTTGTTTGCCGCTTATTATCCGTATGCTGCTTATGATGGGCATTTATTATGCCGTTATAAATCCGCTCCGCTATATCTGCGGTGTTGAGGCTGACGTAATTAAGGCTGCAATGAAGGAATTTGAGCTTGTTCGTGAGATTGAGCTTGTACCCCTCGTTGCCGCAGGAAAGGTCGGCACCATACCTGCTGAGGTAGCAGAGATGATTGATTTTAATCTGTTTGGTATCAACCTTACGGATATGCCCAACTTTTCGCTCGATTTCAGCAAGGCACAGCCCATATGGATAATTCCGTTTGTGTCCTTTGCCGCACAGATGCTGTCATCAATTGTTTCAATGAAGATTCAGAAGAAGAATAACCCCGACGCACCCAGCATGGCTGGAATGATGCTCACAATGCCGCTGATATCCTTGTGGATTGGTTTCTCGTTCCCGGGCGCGCTCGGTTTTTACTGGGCGGTTTCGGCAATCGTCGGCGGTGCTATTCAGACGGTCGTATCGCTTAAATACGGCCCCGATGTCCTTATAGCTAAGGAACAGACAAAAGAAGTATACGAAAGATTTAAGTACGAAAAAAATCGCAGAAATGCGAACCCAATAGATTAGGAGGAGCTTACTTGATTAAAGAAGCAATAGGCGTAGGTGCCACGCTTGAAGAGGCTACTGAAAAAGCCAAAGCGGAACTAAATGCTTCGTTTGACGAAGAGGTTCAGTTTGAAGTGCTCTCAAACCCCAAAAAGAAGACACTCGGACTGTTTGGCGGCTCTCCTGCAAAGGTAAGGGTATTTGTTGAGTTACCCGACCCTGCTCCGAAGAAACAGAAAGCGCCCAAGCGCGACGGAAAAAAGCAGGAAAACAAGCGCCGTGAAAAACCTGCAGCAGTACCCAAGACTGCGGCAGAGGAAAAGCAGGAGATTAACGCAGTACCGGAGGAGCAGATTGACAAGAACTCTCCGACAGGACGCGCTATCGCATATTTAAGAGGAATTTTAAACAACTTAGGTGTAGAGGAAGTTAAAATCTGCGCGGCAGAGCTTGAAAAGGGCGCTCGCATTATTTTAGAGGGTGAAAACCTTGGAATCGTAATCGGTCGCCGCGGTGAAACGCTTGATGCGCTTCAGTATTTGGCATCGCTTGCTGCTAACTCGGGTAACGAGTTCTTCCGTGTTACACTTGACACAGGCAACTACCGCGAAAAGCGTGAGCAGACCTTAAAGAGTCTTGCACGCCGCGTTTCAAGCCAGGTTGTTCGCACAGGACGCAGTCGCGCTTTAGAGCCGATGAATCCGTATGAGCGCCGCATAATTCACACTGAGGTACAAGGAATTGACGGTGTAGAGTCCAACTCCACAGGCGAAGGACGTAACCGCCGTGTTGTTATCAGCCCCATCGGTGGTGGACGCCGTGACGATTATCGTCGTGACAACCGTCGTGGCGGCAGAAGAAACGCTGCCCCCGCTGTAGCACCCGTAGAGGGACGCGAGCAGAAGACCGACGCAGCCGACCTTCCGCTTTACGGAAAAATTGACTAATAAAAAAGCAGGTACTTAGTACCTGCTTTTATTTTTTTATTTAAATGCTTCGGTTGATAGATATCGCTCACCCGTGTCGGGCAGAAGAACTACTATGTTTTTACCCTTGTTTTCTTCGCGCTTTGCTAAAGTCATTGCCGCGAAAAGTGCCGCGCCCGAGGAGATTCCAACAAGTATACCCTCGGTTTTGGGAAGCATTTTTGCTGTTTTGTAAGCGTCCTCGTTTGTGACGGTTATTATCTCGTCAATGAGCGAGGTATCGAGAATTTCGGGCACAAAGTTGGCGCCTATTCCCTGAAGACCGTGCGTCCCTGCACTGCCGCCCGATAAAACTGGGGAGTCGGCAGGCTCAACGGCAACAATCTTTACATCGCTTTTTTGTTCCTTAAGATACTTTCCAATACCCGTGAGTGTTCCGCCCGTACCAACACCCGCTACGAAAATATCCACCTTTCCGTCAAGGTCACAGAATATTTCGGGACCGGTAGTATTGTAATGCGCCATAGCGTTTGCGGGGTTTACAAACTGTCCCATTATTATGCTGCCGTCAATGCTTTTTTGCAGCTCATTTGCCTTTTCTATTGCGCCGTTCATGCCCTTTTTGCCGTCGGTCAGCACAAGCTCTGCCCCGTAAGCGGCAAGCAGTCTTCTGCGCTCCTCGCTCATACTGTCGGGCATTGTGAGGATAACCTTATATCCGAGCACCGCCGCCGCCACAGCAAGACCTATACCCGTGTTTCCGCTGGTAGGCTCAATTATTGTGGCACCTTTTTTAAGTCTGCCCGTACGCTCCGCATCCTCTATCATTGAAAGTGCGGCGCGGTCCTTTACGCTGCCTGCAGGGTTAAAGTATTCGAGCTTTGCGAACAACGCGGCATAAAGAGAGTTTATCTCTTCGGTACGGTTTAACCTCAAAACAGGCGTGCCGCCTATAAGCTCTAAAACGCTGTTAAATATTTTCAAATCTAACACCTCGAATTTAAAAAAGTCCCGAATGGGACTTTTTTATTATATCATTTCTTTTACAAAATATGCCTGGGTATAGGCGATATTTCCGTCCTCATCGTAAATCTCGGCGCGAACATAAATATCGTTATCACGCACGGGGAAGGATGCCTCAAACAGTTCTTTGCCGTTTTCCGCTCTGACACAACCTGCGTGGCGGTTGCCCGTGTGAAAGCGTACCGATTTTGCAGGGGTGCTAAGCTTTACTGTGAAATTGCCGTCCTCATAATAAATTTCGGAAATCTCAGGACCGCGGGAAGAATAAAATTCGCCCTTTTCGAATGCATCTATAATCTTATCATAATCAAGACTGTCGGCCGAAAGCATAATCCATCCGCCGAACATATCATTTGCGCGGTGGTTATCGTCAGCAGCGACGCAGAATAGGCGTTCACCCTTCTTTAAAAGGTCGTCATAAACGTCGCCATTGCTGTCGTCGTGACCGTCCATATAACAGCCCGTGTTAAAAATTTCAAGGTTGTTCATACCCGTATATTTGCTGTAAACAGAATAATTCTCGCGCGACCAGTGCGGATGATTATAACTCACGATAAAGCCGTCCTCGCGCAAACGTTTAATAGCTGTGTTTATAGCCTCGGGTGTGTGGTCCTTGCAGAGAATTTCACCCTTAGATTTGGTGAGCGCTTTCATTTCGGGAGTGCTCATCCAAGTGAATTTAGGATGGAAAAACTCAGGGTCCATACCAATCTGATAAATGTCCGACTTATCTTTTTTGTAAACACAAAGGTGACAGACTATCCAGTCGTTAAAGTCATCACCGTATGCTTCGTTAAACTCATACTCGCAAGAGGGAATAGTCAGAAAATCCTTGTCATCAAGCTCTTTGTGATAAAAAAGTCCCTCGTGGTCGGTTATTGCAAGAACGGAATAACCCTTGTCTTTATATAATTTTTTTAGCTCTTCGGGTGTATATGTGCCGTCAGACCAGTTGCTGTGGCAATGCATATTTGCTTTATAAAAATGTTTTCTTTGTGGTAATAGATGCTTTTTCATAGTTCACCTTATATATCGTTTCTGCCCTCTAACGCGCGGGTAAGGGTAACCTCGTCCGCATACTCCAAATCGCCGCCAACGGGTATTCCGTAAGCAAGGCGGGTAACCTTTATGCCCATTGGTTTTACAAGGCGGGAAATATAGCTTCCCGTAGCCTCGCCCTCGACCGTCGGGTTGGTCGCCATAATGACTTCAGTAACCTCTCCCGAAGCGAGTCTTGCCATAAGCTCTTTAATCTTGAGCTGTTCGGGGCCTATGCCGTCGAGAGGGGAGATGGTGCCGTGCAACACGTGGTAAAGACCCTTATATTCGCGTGTGCGTTCAAACGCCATAACATCCTTCGGGTCCTCAACAACGCAAATCGTTGTTCTGTCACGGGTTTCGTCGGTACAGATAGGACAAAGCGGCAGGTCGGTAAGGCACTGACAACTGCTGCAAAAATGAATCTTTTCGCGGGCATCGGTTAGTGCGTTTGCAAATCGCTCAGCGCGCTCCTTGGGCTGAGTTAGTATGTAAAAGGCAAGTCGTTGTGCAGTCTTTCTGCCAATCGACGGAAGCCTTTCAAACTGGTTAATAAGCTCCTGAAGCGGAGCAACATTATAAGCCATTAAAATAACCCCGGAATGTTAAGTCCGCTGGTGATGGCACCCATCTCGTCGTCTGCAGTTTTCTTTGCAGTGTTTATAGCCTCGTTTACTGCAACGGTAACGAGGTCCTCAAGCATCTCGCTGTCGTCGGGGTCAACCGCGTCGGGCGAAATTTTGAGAGAACGAATCTGATAGTTGCCGTCAACCGTTACATTTACAAGTCCGCCGCCGGATGTGGCAGAATACTCGCGATTTGCAAGGTCCTCCTGCAGTGCTGCCATATCGTCCTGCATCTTCTGTGCTTGCTTTAGCATAGCGTTCATATTCTGTCCGCCACCCTGGTTAGGAATTCTGCATCTCATAAAAATACTCCTTACTTGTTCATTAAATCAAGCTTCTGGGCAAGTCCCAAAAGCGGGTCTGTTTTATTTTGTGCCTTGCTTTCGCGGTGGTAGGGTCCAATTTTATAGGCTGTTCCGAGCACATCCGCGATAGCACGTTTAAGCGTTTCCTTGTTGTGTGGGGATGCGTTCATAATTTCGCGGAACTGCGGATTATCACTGTCTATGAGCAGATAATCGTTTCTGATAAAGGCGCAAGAGCCCTTAAGCGCACTGCCCATAAGCGGATTTATTCTGAAAAGCACCGATAAGATGTCGTTCCATTCCTTTATCGGTCGCTCACCGTCTTCCTCCTTAGCGGGTGCGGTGGGAGTCGGAATGCTTTCGACCTCCTGCTCGTCAGCGGGTGGAGCTAACTCCTCGTCGGGCAGAGGGATTTCCTCGTCTTCTGCGACGGGGGCTACGGCTTGGGTGACGGGTGTCTTAGCAGGTGCCGCTACGGCGCTGTTTTCAAGCGCCAGAACCCTTTCCTCAAGAGCGGAAAGTGAAGAGCTGAGGGAGGGCGAGCAGAGCTTTATAACGCAAAGCTCCATCTCGCATCGGCGCGATGCGTTTTTCATACGCGGCAGAGTTTCCTGCAACAAATCAAGCGTGAAAATTATATCGCGCAGGTCATATAGTCTTGCTTGTTTTTTTAGCATCTCACGCTCAGCTGCGGAGCATACAATCGGTTTTTCCTCTAAGGATACCGTTTTCATTATCATAAGATTGCGGTAATGAGAAATAAGCTCATTACAAAGTCGGGTCATATCAACCGAAGAGGAATAAAGCTTGTCTATGAGAAGTAAAGCCTTTTCGGTATCGCGCTCACGCAGCATATCGCAAAGCGAGAAGAGATAATCGCGTCCTGCCATTCCGCATACCTCAGATACAACCTCCTCGGTTATGCTGCGGTTTGCAGAGGCGCAGAGGTCCAAAAGGCTAAGCGCGTCACGCATACCGCCGTCGGCTATAGAGGCGATAAGCAATGCCGCATCGTCCGAAAGCTCTAAGCCCTCACGCTCTGCTACTAAGTGAAGTCGTTCACATATATAGCTTTGTTCAATTCGTTTAAAATCAACGCGCTGGCAGCGTGAAAGTATGGTAGCGGGAAGCTCGTTAACCTCGGTCGTGGCTAAAATGAATATAACATGTGCAGGCGGCTCCTCAAGCGTCTTAAGCAGCGCGTTAAAGGCGGCCTTTGAAAGCATATGAACCTCGTCTATTATATAAACGCGGTAGCGTGCGTTGGCAGGTGCAAAGGCAACCTGGTCGCGCAGTTCTCTCACGTCGTCAACACCGTTGTTAGAGGCGGCGTCAAGCTCAACAATATCCATAACCTCGCCCGCGGCAATAGCACGGCAAGAAGCGCACTCGCCGCACGGGTCGCCGTCCTTTAGGTTTTCACAGTTAACGGCACGTGCCAAAATTTTTGCGCAAGAGGTTTTACCCGTTCCGCGTGTGCCCGTGAACAGATAAGCGTGGGATATTTTTCCCGCACGAAGCTCATTCTTCAGCGTTTCGGTAATATGCTCTTGACCGACAACGGCAGAAAATGTGTCGGGACGGTATTTTCGGTATAATGCCTGATACATCTCGTTCCCCTAATTCTAAATAAAAATTATGCGTACCCAAGTGTACGAACAGACCGATTTACTGCAGCGCATAGGACATCCGCTTAATGCTGCTCGGTTCCCCGCCTGACATGGTTCACGGGGCCCCATCGCACAGGACCCGCCTGTTCGCACGCTTCGGTACGCATTTATTTCTTTATTATTATAATATAAAACTTCAAAGTTTACAATACTTTTTAAAAAATATTGTAATTTATTCGCTGGCAAGGTATAATATTAGAGTATATTATTAAAGTGGCGTAATACTTGTCGCCAAAAGGAGAGCAAATGGAAAACCTTAAAATTAAAAATCTTTATGACCTAACACATACTGCGGCAGCACCGCTGCTCTCAGGTCTTGAGTATCCGTGGGAGGCACTGCCTTCTATAAAGGATTTTATTTTATCACTCATACCAACGCTCGATGCTACGGAATATTATAGTCCGAGTGATAATGTTTTTATTCACAAGAGTGCTACCGTTGCGGCAACAGCCAGCATAAACGGTCCCGCTATTATAGGCGAGGGGACAGAGGTGCGCCACTGCGCGTTTATAAGAGGAAATGCACTTGTAGGAAAAAACTGCGTTGTCGGCAACTCGACCGAGCTTAAGAATGTTATCCTCTTCGATAATGTGCAGGTGCCGCATTACAACTATGTGGGTGATTCGATTCTCGGATACCGTTCGCATATGGGTGCAGGGTCTATAACCTCAAATGTTAAGTCGGATAAGACACTTGTTACCGTAAACGCGGAAGAAAAAATTCCCACGGGACTTAAAAAGTTTGGCGCAATGCTCGGCGACTGTGTTGAGGTCGGTTGTGGCAGTGTGCTCAATCCCGGAACGGTAGTAGGCAAAAATTCAAATATTTATCCGCTGTCTATGGTGCGTGGCTTTGTGCCAGAAGACAGCATTTATAAAAAGCAGGGCGAAATTGCTTTAAAGCGCTGAGGTTGATTTATGGAAAAATGGGATGTACTGAACGCGCAGGGTGAGCCGACGGGACGCCGCATAAACCGCGGCAGTCGGGCAATTTTGCGCGCGGGTGAATATCATTCGGTTGTTCATATATGGATAACCGACAGCAAAGGACGGCTGCTTTTACAGCGCCGTTCCGAAAAAAAGCATCTTATGCCGGGCGAGTGGGCGGCTACGGGCGGTGCGGCAATAGCCGGCGAAACCCCGTTTGTCGCCGCGAAAAGAGAGCTGTATGAGGAGCTTTCAATCCTGTCTGACGAGCGCTCACTTAAAAAAATTGCGACCATACGCCGTCGCAATTCAATACTTACTGTATGGCACATAGTAGCTGACATAGACGAGCGCAAACTAAGACTTCAGAAAAGTGAGGTTGCAGAGGTGCGCTGGGTAACGCGTGACGAGTTTGAAAAAATGATAGCCGAGAAAAGATATCATAACTACGGCAAGGACTATTTTCAGATTGTGTTATCAGCAATTTACGGCGAAGAGAGCACCGCAACACCTGTTTTATTAAAGGAGAAAAAATAATGAGTTTATCGGTAGAGGGACAGAAATGCCCTGCGTGTCAGGGATATCTGTTCGACGATGATGATATAGTTTACTGTCCCGTTTGTGGTGCACCGCACCACCGTGACTGCTATCAGACGATAGGTCACTGTGCGCTTGAAGAGCACCACGGAACAGAGAATCAGTATAACGCAGGCCTTGAACGCGAAAAGGCTGAAAAAGCGAAAGAGGAAGAAAAAAGGCAAGAGGAAAAAGCAAAGACAGAGGTTCGCTGTCAGCGTTGCGGAACGGTGCTGTCGGAGGGAGAGCAGGTTTGTCCTAACTGCCACACACCGCGCCAGGGTGTTCGCTTTGTTTCTGTAACCCCCTTTGGAATACATGAATCCGGGCAGCGAAGCCGCTTTGACGGTGAAACGGTGGTAGAGGGCGATATAAAACTTAAAGAGCTTGTGCCGATTGTGTCGGTAAACTCGGCCCGTTATTCCGACAAGTTCGTAATGCTCAACAAAAAGAATAAAATTTCGTGGAATTGGGCGGCGTTTTTGATGCCTGCGGGCTGGTCGTTTTACCGTAAAAACTATCGCTCGGGCGTAATGTTTTTACTGCTTTTAATAGCGGGCTCACTTCTTTCTGTTCCGTTTGAGCAGTTGGCTGCAGACCTTCCGCAGCAGGGTGCATCGTATAGTGATGTTTTCTCACTTGTTATGAACGGCGGAATGTTACCTGCCGCACTGTCGATGATTGGCAGCATTTTATCGCTCGGTACGCGCGTTATTGCCGCACTTTTCGGAGACTATATTTACCGCGGACAGTGCATAGAAAAGGCAAAGCTTATCCGCGAATCACAGGACGAAAAGGAAAATTTATATTATAAGCTGGGCGGTGTAAGCCCCGTATGGTTTATGGTTGCCGTAATGATAGAGGTATACGCGCCAATGCTGCTTACTATTTTCTTGAGGTGAACTTATGAATAACAAAATTTGTCGCGAATGTGGCTCGGTTAACGAGGAGCATTATACCTACTGCAAAAACTGCGGAGCAAAGCTCGACAGTGCAGAAAATAACGCGTATCAGCAAAGCGCTACATATGCGGAAGGAAATTTTTATAACGCACGCCCCACGGCAGACTCTATTGAGGGTGTTCCCACACCTGATATGGTGCGTTTTGTCGGCAAAAACAGCTATAAGATAATTGAAAAATGGTCGTTAATGGAGCTCGCGCACAAGAAGACCTCTTGGTGCTGGCCGGTGTTTTTGCTTACCTTTTTCTTTGGTCTTTGCGGTGCAGGTTTTTGGTTTTTGTACCGCCGTATGTACAAGGTCGGCGCCGTTATTTTAGCGGTTTCGCTCGCCCTCAGTATTCTGGGAACTGCGCTTACACTTGACTCAGCAAGCGGACTTTTGGGCGGAATATTTTCTCTCTCGCAGGAGCTTGTAACAAGCATGGATGCCGATGGTATGTACGATATGCAGGTTTTCGAAGAGGGAATGGAAAAACTAATGTCCGACTCGGACATTATAAAGCTCACCGCCTTTTCGTATCTGAGCGATGCGCTGCGTGTTGCTGTGGCAGTATTGCTTGCTATGTTTGCACTCGGTCTTTATAAAAGCTTTGCGGCTAATAAAATTAAAAGCTACGGAAGGCCCCTAACGGATATGGAGTTATTCTTAGCAGGCGGCACCTCGGGTGGTGCGGCTGCGGTTGGCGTAGTATTTTATATGATAGCGACAACCGTTATATCGGTAATTAGTATGATTGTTATGTTCTCGGTGAGCATGTAATGAAATATACAACACTTTTATTTGACAACGACGATACGCTGATGGACTTTGGCGACGCAGAGCGCCAGGGAATTGAGCGTACCTTCCGCCAGAACGGCGTTCCGTACAATGAAGAGATACGCGCACTTTACAGTGCAATAAATCTTTCATTTTGGAAACGTTTTGAGCGCGGAGAGATAGAGAAAAAGGAAATCTTCACGGGAAGATTTAAGGAATTTTCAAGGCAGACGGGCTATCCGCTTGACCCACAAAAGGTTGCGGCGGATTACCTTATTAATCTTGGGTTTGGTCACAAGTGTATTGATGGCGCGTATGAGCTTTTATCGAGTCTTTACGGCAAATACGATATTTATCTTGTCACCAACGGCGACAGCAAGACGACCGAAAAGCGCGTAGCGGATTCGGGCCTTGGCGTATTTTATAAGGATGTATTTGTGTCGGAGGCATCGGGCTATCAAAAACCACAGCGCGAGTATTTCCAGTATGTTTTTGAGCGTGTTCGCGAAAAGGATAAATCTAAAATGCTCATAATAGGTGATTCCTTAACATCCGACATAGCGGGTGGAATGAATGCGGGAATTGACACCTGCTGGTACAATCCGCGCGGTGCAAAAACCGATTTATCGCCCACCTATGAAATACATTCACTTGAAGAGCTTTATAATTGTTTATAATAAAAAAGCCTTGGCGTAAGCCAAGGCTTTTTTTATGGAATTATGTTGCCGTGTGTTACGATTACGCCCCAAGCATCCTCAGCCGCCGTTTCGGGAGCGGACTGAATAGCCGTGGCTAAAATCTGTACCTGAAGCGAATAACCGTCGGGCGTGTTTATCGGGGTTACGCTTTCAATAAGGTCGGCGGTTATAGTGCCGGGTGCAACCGAGGTCAGATGATACATAAATCCGTCCGCACCTTTTTGCCAGCCCGTCTGTCCCCAGACAATCGTGTAGTCGGTATTTTCCTTCGGCGTGGTGGGGTGCACCTTGCCGTCGGTATCGTTTACCCAGTTAAAAATCACACCTGCGCGTATAAAGGCATCTATATCACCTGTGTTTCGCACACAAACATCTTGTTTTACATTACCGTCAAAGGTTTCTTCAACCTTGCAAGTAACCTTTGTTGGCGTAAACTCGTTGCTTACGGTGTCGGATTTTGTAATCAGAAAAGCGACGGTTGTGCCGACAGTCGCCAACAGTAAAACGGCTGTTAAGGCAATAAATAGTGCCTTTTTATTAAATTTGCTTGCCTTCATATTTATTGCCCCTTTCTTTTAGAAAATATTGGTCTTAACGGCGTTTCCGTCAAGCCAGTACGGATTTCTCCGCTCGTGGTTAAAGGTGAGCGTAGAGCCGTTTTCACTGTATTCGAGTGTAATATTGCGGCTTGCGCCGTCGGTTTCGTATCGCCACGACCAATCGCTCTGCTCGGTTACGGTGTATTCGCCCGTAGGTAGCTTTTCGATTGTAACAGAGCCATTCCCTACGACTGCAACGGTGAGGTCAATGTCCTTAGTATCTGTGCCGCTCTTGCCCTTTATTTTGAAAATATAGGTCTGATTTTCGTCGGTTGCTAAGGTATTCTCCGTTGTTATTGTGAGGTCGGTTTCCAGCGCGACAAACTTTGCATAGTAGGTCGTGTCGGTCCAAACATTACCTTGCTTTTTTGGAGAAAGCGAGGTGCCGTCTGCTACCTCGTCATCACTTACGGGAACGGTGCAGGTAAAGTCCTTAAACCAGCCGACAAACTTAAAGCCGTTGTTTGCTGTGGGGGTAGAGCCGTCGGGCTGACCGCTTATAGCGCGTAGGTTTTCGGAATACTGACTCAAAG
Source organism: Acutalibacteraceae bacterium (assembly GCA_045590515.1). Classification (GTDB taxonomy): domain Bacteria; phylum Bacillota; class Clostridia; order Oscillospirales; family Acutalibacteraceae; genus SIG589. The sequence goes on along the minus strand of JAZNRD010000033.1, from coordinate 138,666 downwards.
TACCCGAGCCGTCTGGACCTATTATTTCGTATTTAAGCGAAACAGTTTTTTCCTGATAAATAAACTCAAACACATTATGCTCTTCGTTTGCAGAAAGCGTAAGTGACTTGGGTGACGGACTTATAAGCGTATATCCCATATAGTCAAGGTCCTCTGCATATTCAACTATCTGCTCGCCGAACTTACCGCGGCCCGTATAGGTCGGATAAATTTCCTCGCCGTCGGTGCTGTTCAATAGATAGCGTACGGTGTAGTTATAGCTTAGTCGGTCGTAGTAAAGTTCAATAAGCAAACCGTCCTCGTCAAGACTTGCCGAAACAGTTTTACTGTCGGTGGGGGAAAGAGCACTGTTAATTTTGGTCTTTTGTCCGTTAAATTCAAAGCCGGTTAGCTGAAGCGACGGAACATCAATCGTTTCGCCAATGCTGCCGACGGTTTCTTCAGAGCGGTATTCGCGGTAGGTATCGTCACCGAGAATATTCTGAACATAGTGAACAACGCGGTAATATGCGTGAACGCTGTCTTCACTATAGTAGAAGGTGATAACATTGTTATCAAGTATATCCTCGTATTCGTCCACATTTTCGCCCGAAGCCGAAAGTGCAAGGCGCTTCTGATAAGCGTCGGGCATCATATTATCGGTGCGAATAAAGGTTTCTGTAACAACCGAAAGCTTGTTATCTAATACCTTTTTGCTTGCGTGCAGCTCTTGACCTGTGACGGCATTTACATACCTTACCAAGTAAGGCATTGCCTCAACATAAATATATTCAAAGGTGAATTCGTGTTCGGTTTCAAGTCCCATTGTTATGGTGTGACTGCTTACAAGGGGATAGAAGCCTGTCTGGAAGCCTTCGTAAAGTTCGTTTTCGGTCTTGGCATTAAAGGTCTTATTGTGACCTGCAATAGCCTCGCCGTAGGTCGAATCAGCAATCTTTTCGCCCGTTTCTTTAAGAACGTAATGAATTGTATAGTTAACCAAAGCGTGCGAGCTCCACTTGGCGTAAATATTCATATCCTCCGTAACCGGAATTCCTGTGAAGACAAACGCCTTTTCAACCTCTTCGCCGTTTACAGTATCCTTATAGAACCAGCCCTGGAAAATGAGCTTTCCATTTTGGACGGCCTCGCTCGGAGCGAGTGCAAACGCTTTGTGGTCAACAATCTGGTCTTCGCCAATCTGTGTTCCCTGCGTTGCATCAAGGAAGACCTTTACTGTGTGTTGTATCGGTGCCCACTTTGCGTAAAGCATAATGCCGTCTGCAGGCATCGTAATGGTATCCCAGTCAACCTCTGTGCCGTCATAGCAACCGGGCGAGGTGTACCAGCCCGCAAAGGTGTAAGCGTTGGGCTCAAATGTGTCGGGATAGTCGGGCACGAAATTATGCTCTTTAAGCGGTGCGCCGTACATTATTCCAGTCGTGCTTTTTACAACCTTGTCGTTGTTCTTGAATTCAAGAGGCTTATCGGCAATTCGGTCGTAATAGAAGTTTACATTATGGCTTGAGTTAATCTGTCCGTTTGAGAATGCAGGGTTAGATGCAAAACGGTTAAATCCGGGAATTAGGAAGAAGTCCTCTTCGTAGGTTACATAGTTGTAGTTTGCCCTTATTGTGTTATGAAGCTCATAATTCTTGCCGCCATAGGTTACATCGTACTCCTCACCGTCGAGCACCTGCAGATAATAGTTCATAACGAAGGTTTCTGCGTTTGACTCGTCAAGCTCGAGCGTAAGATTTTCGGGCGGCATTTTGGAAATATAAACCAAAACTGCGTTATATAATGACGAGCTGACAGGACTCCAGCGCTCACCCTGGTCATAAACCGTAACACTGCCGCCCGCGCGCTCGTCTGTTACGGGCCACAAATCCTCAAGCGACTGCTCGTATTTACGGTAGACTATCTTAAAGGTGTTGTCGTTATTTGTTCTGTTACAGCTTGTAGTGTGCGAATGGTTTGGTATGCCGCAGTGCAGTCGGTAACAGTTGTCTTCGTGTATATGCTCGTCCGTGCCGCAGGAATATTCATAGCACGCTTCTCCGTGGGTATGCAGCGTATCGCGGTAGCAGCCGTCACCATGCGTATGCTCGGCGGTGTCGCAAGAGCAGTCGCTGCCGTGGGTGTGCTCTTCATAGCCGCAGTCGGGGTCAACGATAACGCCGTTAGAAACGCCGCTGCCCGAATATTCGTACCACGAGCCGTTAATGTATATGTAAGAAGTCCTCCATACACGGTATATCTGACCGTTTTCGGGGTTCGAGGGGGCAAAATAGGGAGTAGCACGGTTGCCTACATTTCTATAACAGCTTGTGCTATGAGAGTGTTCTTGCTTGTTACAATTACAGCCTACGCCGCCGTGAATGTGCTCTGCAAGACCGCAGATTAAGCATTCCGCCGTGTGTGCTTCGTGTACCTCACGCTCACATATAAGCGTTGATATGCAGGTTTCATCGTGTATATGTCCCTTGCCGCAGATTATATCGTAACACTCATCACCGTGTATATGCCCCTCGGGAATGTTACAGGTTACGGGAGCTTTAAAGGTGAGTGTGTAGTAATTTCGTGTGTAATAAACATTAACGATAGTAGAGCCGTCACCCTCAACCAGTACATTGCTGTCGCTTCGCTGTGGGTTAAAGGTGAAATACTGCTCGTCGTCGATACCGTCAACCTTACTTATAAGGTCGCGTGCGCTTACATAGTCGCCCGACATAGCAGTAAGACCGGGCAAATATCCCCAATAGCTATATCCGTTATCGTTAGCGTTTTCCTTCCAGAAAACCATAGTGTATTTGGTCTGCTGGGTTATCCATCTTGCGCGGTATTTGAGATTTGCATCGGGTACGGTTATGGTCTTTTCGCTTGAAATTTCATACCTCGCGCTTTGCTCGGCAGTGGGTGCGCTGTCGCCGTAGGAAACAAGCTCCCAGCCGTCAAAGACATAGCCGTGTCGTATCGGTGTGTTAACACCAACCGTCGCGCCGAATCTTGTATAAACCGGCTCACTTCCGTAGCCGCCGTTCATATCAAAGTCAACAAGGTAATAGTTGCGGTCGTAGCGAATTTCAATAACCGTACTTCCGTCGGCGGCAACCGCCAGCTTTTCATAAGCAAGCGGTCTGAAGCCCGGCTCGTCAAGTGCAAGTCCATCACCCACGATAGAGCCCGTCAGAGCTTTGCTGTAGGTGATTTTATCAAAGTTTATAGAGTAATCGTCATCTAAAAGATTTTGGAAATGGTGGTGAACAGCGAACTGTGTGAGTGCAGGCTCGTAAATAACATTTATAACAATATCCTCTGTTACCTTTGGAATATCGATGTTAACGATACTCGCATCAACATAATCCTCGCCGTCGCGTCTGAATGGCTCGTATCCCACAATAGGCGGACTTTCGACCACCTTTGAGAATGGCTCGTTGTGGCCGATGGTTGCGCCAAATGGCTCAAACGCGATAGCGTTGTTGTCGAATAAATAGTTAATGATAATTGAATGGGTTTGTGGGTTTTGGCTATTATTCGCTGCGGCTCTTGCAGAGAAGCGCATAATAGGCTCATTTTTAGTGGTGGCAGTAATATTCTGCCTGTCGTTTACGCTGTAAGATACATTAACGGTGACAGGGGCGGTATAAACACTTTCTCCGCCAGCGTTTATCTGACAGCGAATAGCCGTGCTTCCTGTGCCGCTCAGCATACTTTCAACAAGGGCATAGGTCAGCCAAAGCTTTGAAGAGTTTGTGCTGTCAATGCTTATAAAGCGGTCGGGGTTGTTTTTGTCAAGAATCTGCCAGCAGTAGCCTGCATCTTTTATGTCGGTTACTGCGTGGAGTCTTAGCTTGCTTTGCTCGTCCAGCGTTATGGTGGACACTTTTTCGCTGCCTAAAGTAATATACGGCTCAGCATCAAGGCTTAGTGCCGATACTATATATGACGATGTGAAAAGCATAATAAGTGACAAAGCAAAAGAAAGATAGCGTTTTAAAGCTTTGTTCTTTTTCATAGCATCGGCACCTCCTTTTAAAAATTTTTAAATAAGCTTAGAAATTAAAGCGTTCTGGGAATGCGGCTTTCATAGCATCATAGCAGCTGCCAAGATTAAAGGTCTGAACGGCGTAAGCCTCAATATCAATCCTTAAATCAGCAAGCTCCCGCATTTCAACATTGCCCCAGAAATCAGGAATTTTCATTGTGTCAAACAGTGTTATAGACGAATTATCGTTTTTAAGCGGTTTTTCGTAGAAGAAATAGAAATCGAAGCGGTTTTCTGCGGCATTCGGGAACTGGAGCATTGCGTAATTTTCGTTATAGGTTACGCCAGAAAATCCGTTCCAGTTTCCGAAATGCATTCCCTCACTGAGCGAGCCGCCGCTTAAAAGCTCCCTGATATCTATTCCGTCGTCGCCGTCGTAGCCGATAAGCTTCGTAAGGTCGCCTGCGCCGTCGAATACCGAAAGCTTTATTGCAATATAAGCATCCTCGCTTCCCGTATTCTCAACGGTGGGGTCCTTAAAAATAGTCTGCGACGGATAAATTCTTCCGTAATTATGTACCGCAAGGTCGTCGCCCGTAATTCGCGGACGGGTGGTATCCTCAACAAGATTGCCAACCGCGTCGGACTTAACCGCCGCCTCCGACAGAACGATTGAAACATTACCCGCCGTAAAGGTGTTGGTGGGTGTTACCGCGGTATCGGAAAAGTATGCTATTGTTGTTCCTACAAGCAGCAGCGTAAACACAATAAGGAGCGTAACGCTGACTGCAAGATTAAATTTTAACTTTTTCAAGCGTTATTCCTCCATTGCTGTTTTAATGCTTGTCCAGCCGTCAAGGGCGGAACTGATTGACTCTTTCTGAATCGCAAAGGCTGTGAATTCAAGCCTCGGCGCCGCCCCTATACCGTTTATCATTTCCTCCGTGAGCGTTGCCTTTACAGTTATTTCGTTGTTTTTTAAAACGGTGAAGCTTTGGTCGGTGTCAGACTTTGCTACCTCGCGGTAGTAGACATCACTCTCAGAAGAGAGCGGCTGCCAGCCGTCCTCAATGCCGTAGGTCAGATAAGTGTCGGGATTGTCCGTTTTGTTTAGCTTTACAAACAACCAACAGCTTTCGCTATTCGCCTTGACGGTTACGGTCGGGTCTTTAGCGTGCGAAACGCCCGGGATTATCTGATAGCTGCCGCCCGTGGTTTCACTTAAGGTAACCTTAACCGCTCCAACCGTAAAACTGTTAACAACAGAGTTGGATGAAGTCGCAAGCCACGCAAGCGTAGCGCCTGCGCACACAACGACAGCTAATATTAAACTTACAATTAAGAGTCGTTTGCTCTTCACCCATCTCACTCCTTTTAATTAGTTAATAGTCAATGGTTGTTAGTTAGAGGTTTTTTCAGTTCCGTCGTAGTTAAGATATGCTGTTTCGTATGTGATAGTGTCACAGATAGAGTTCCAAGCGTCAATTACGTCATTGTTAAGACCAATCTGCTCATTATCACTTTCATCTTTTGTGGTAAAACCGTCGGTCTGAATTGCATAAGCGGTAAGGGTAACCTTTGAACCAGCTACCTTGACAAGGTCATCTGTGGAAATATCGTGTTCAACAGTAAACTTGTCAAAAACAGGGTACTCCAATGTTTGGGTTGAGCTCGGAACAATCTGTGAAGCAACTATACCATCATCAGCGACAGGGGTGCCCCCCTCATAGGCATAAATGTTCCCTGATGCAGTTGTACCAATTTTTGTCCAACCCTTCGCTGTCATCTGCGCTTCCATAGTGGGATTTTCTGCAATATGTGATTCTTCGATAGAGCTTATCTGATTTCTGATTTTTATGAACAGATAGCAGGGCTCACTGTTGGGAAGAACATAAACAGACGGGTCTTTGTCATAACTCTTACCAGGAACAAGGTGATAGTTATTGCCAAGAGATGTTTTCTTTTCACCGGGTGTCTTCTTTCCGTTTGCATCAACTGGGGATTCGTACATTTCAATACTTACTTTACCAACAGTAAAGGTGTTGGATACGGCGGTTGAAGCGGTTAAGTACGCCATTGTGGTAAGTACCGTTGCAACAACAAGTGTGATTGCGGCAACTGTGATTACTGCTGCCAATAAAAACTTTCTTTTCATTTTAGATTCCTCCAAAAATTTTTTATATAGTATGCCGTTTGGCATTTTCTACCGTTATTTTTCTTCTGTATCATTCTGCTTTTCTTTTTTATTCATAGTAAGCAGCTCCTCAAGCGTGAAAAGTATTACAGCCAAAGAGCCGACCCCTATGGTGATGTATGTGCCGGGTGGATTTTGAATAAAGCTTGCCACAAAGCCCAAAAGCGGAATGGAGAAAACGGGTTTTCCCATTATGCTTGAGGCCTCTATCGGCGAATCGGATATGTTGTTTGCATCGCCCTTAGTTCTGAAATACAGTCCGTTTTCGGTCATAATTTCCTCAATTCTGTGGGTTACCACCGTTCCGTTTACAAGGCGGAAGGTGATAGGGTCGCCGACCGAAAGTGTCTGCGGGTCTACCTCTTTTATATAGATAACGGAGCCAACGTGATACTGTGGCTCCATAGAGCCCGAAAGCACCGTATAAGGTGTAAGCCCTATAATCCGAACACCCACAAGAAGCAACATAAGAATAACCGATATAGCAACTAAGGAGATGCCTAATCCATGCCAGATAAGTTTTAATATTCTCCCTATAAAAATCACCTCGAAAAAGCAGATAATTATACAATTCTAGTATATCACCTTGCAGTAAACATTTCAACGAGTAAATATATATAATAATATATAATATATTTACTTTTTAACCTTAAAATTGTACAAAAAACCGCCGTGACGAATCACAGCGGTTTTTATATTTATATTATTTCAATCGCATCGGCCGCACCGTCGAGGAAATCTCCCTCAAACAGTTCGATAACACCCTTGTCGCACTGGTTTGCAAAGTCGGGGTTTATAGGCAACTGCGCGAGCAGCGGAATTCCTAATTCTTCTGCCACTTTGTTAGTTTTTCCGTCACCGAAAACATAGAACTTTTTGCCGCAATCGGGACAGAGCGCATAGCTCATATTTTCTACAATTCCCAAGACGGGAACATTCATAAGCTCTGCCATATTGTAAGCCTTTTTGACAATAAGTGAAACCAAGTCCTGCGGAGAGGTTACGATTATAATTCCGTCAAGCGGAAGTGACTGATAAACGGTAAGCGGAACATCGCCTGTTCCGGGGGGCATGTCAATGAACATATAATCGCACTCGCCCCAAACGACATCGTTCCAGAACTGCTTAACAACGCCACCGATAACGGGACCGCGCCAGACAACAGGAGCATCCTCTTTCTCAAGCAGTAAATTTATAGACATAACGCGAATATCGTTCTTGCTTGCGGCGGGTAAAAGACCTAATTCGTTCTGATATGCGCTGCCGTGGATTCCAAACATCTGAGGAATAGACGGACCCGTAATATCGGCATCCATAATTCCAACGGTGTAACCGCGTCGGTTCATAAGTGTTGCGAGCATTCCGCATACAAGACTCTTACCAACGCCGCCCTTGCCGCTTACTATTCCTATAACCTTTTTTACATTGCTGTACTGGTTGCCGGCCTCTTTAGGTATTGCGTTACCGGCCTTATTGCAGGAGGAGCAGTCGCCGCTGCAGCCATGTTCGTTACATTTTCTTTCTTCTGCCATTTTTATCACCCTGAAAATTAGTAGTCTTTTATTATTATATCACCCTTTTAAAAATTTTCAACAAAATCAGTAATTATTTGTTTATAGCTGTCTTTTGGTGAGTAAATCCAGCGGTCAATATGCTCGCCCTCGAAAAAATATTTTTTCTTTTGTGAATATTCTTTATCAAAGCTGTCAATAATAATAAGTTTTACCTTCATTTTATCGCGTATGATGCTTTTGACGTAAACGCTTGCGCTTTGCCCTAAATAAACATCCGACTTAGGCTCGGCAAGGCCTGCAAGATTGGGGGCAAGCTCAATAAACACGCCGTATGACTCGACCGAGCGCACAATGCCCGATACCGTTTCGCCCTGCGAAAACTGCATAGCATTTTCCTCCCAGGTGCCGAGGAGCTCCTTGTGGGTGAGAGTAATTCGTCCGTTTTCAACGCTTTTTACCACAGCCTTTATATCCTCGCCTGCAAAAAAGCGGTCGCGCGGATGGGAAATGCGCGAAACCGAAATAGAGTTTATGGGTAGCAGAGCAATAACGCCGCATCCAATATCGCAAAACGCGCCAAAGCTTTCAAGGTGGGTTACGCGAGCATTTATAACGTCACCGGGGCGCAGTTTTTTTATGTATTCGCGCATACATCTTTCCTGCGCTTTTCGGCGGGAAAGGTAAGCAACCGTTCTGCCTGCGGCGTCGGTTTTAATTTCGTCTATCTGAAAGCATACGCTTTTTCCCACGCGTGAGAGCAGTGCAATATCGCGCGTGTCACCGCTCTCAATCCCGATAGCACCCTCGCCTCGCGGAATAATTCCTTTGGCAAAACCGAGGTTTACTATCAGATTGTGCTGTGAATCGCAGATTTCCGCAACCGCCTCTAAAACCTTGCCGCTCTTCATAGCTGCCTCGGCAAGACTCTGGGACGATAACATTTTTCGGTTTTCGCCGTCCAAACATAGCCAACCCTCAGGGAAAAAACCAGTCATTAAAATCAACCTTTCTTTTATAAACCGTTTTTATTTTTTCTCTCTTTATAGATATGCGAAGGGCAGCAAAAAAATGAAATTTTTCCGTTTGTTGCATATTTGTTTCAGAAAGTAGTGCAATTTTGGCCTAAAAAAGAGGGTATTAGCGGAGGTGGCTTTTATGGCAAACGAGCCCGGCGCCAAGGAGGCGCTGTTTTGTGAATACTTAAAAATACTGCACAGTCCGCGTGAGGCTGCGGCACGCGCGGGGTACCCCTTCCCAGAGAAGAGCGCAATCCGCCTTATGAAAAAGGCGTCTGTAAAGCGAAGACTCAGCGAGCTTGGTGTGCAGGAGGAAACCGTAAAAGAGGGTTATAAAAGAATAGCCTTCGGAAGCATAGCCGATGCGGTTTATCTCTGCACAAGGGGAGAGGTGCCCGAACGCGAAGAGGTAGAACAGCTTGACCTTTTTATGGTGTCGGAAATCAAATTCTCAAAGAACGGCGGAATAGAAATAAAGTTTTTTGACCGTTTAAAGGCGCTGGAGCAACTGTCGGCGCAGACGGAAACCACAGGCGGTAAAGCCGAGCCGTTTTTCCGAGCTCTGCGAGAGGGAGCAAAAAGCCTTGCCTTCAATGCGGAGGAAGAAAATGGAATTTAAGACCTTTTCGAAAAAACAACTAACGGCGCTTACCTTCTGGCACGAGGATAGCCCATATTTCGACTGCGACGCGCTTATATGTGACGGCGCAGTGCGAAGCGGCAAATCGGTTTGTATGTTTCTCTCCTTTATTTTTTGGTCGTTTTATCGCTTTACGGGCGCGGATTTTGCCCTTTGCGGTAAGACGGTGACTTCGCTTAGACGAAACTTAATTTCTCCTATGACTCAGGTGCTCTCAGAGCTCGGCTTTAGCTGCCGCGAGGTGCAAAGCAAGGGACTCATAAAAATCTCCTTTTCGGGCAGAGAAAATACATACTATCTTTTTGGCGGAAAGGACGAATCGAGTGCGGCACTCATACAGGGAATGACCCTTTCGGGCGTTCTGTTTGATGAGGCGGTGCTAATGCCGCGCTCATTTATAGAGCAAGCGCTTGCACGCTGTTCGGTCGAGGGGTCAAAATTCTTCTTTAACTGCAATCCGCAAAGCCCGTCACACTGGTTTTACCGCGAATGGATAAAAAAGGCGGAGGAAAAGGGCGCACTTTACCTCCACTTTACAATGGCGGAAAACCCGTCTTTGTCCTCAAAAATGCTTCGCCGCTACGCGTCACTCTATTCGGGAACCTTTTATGAGCGATTTGTCCTTGGTAAATGGGTGGCGGCAGAGGGACTTGTATATCCGTTTTTTAAGGAAGAGGATATGTGTCCCGTGCCCGAGAGCTTTGAAAAATATTATGTTTCGTGCGACTACGGCACCGTAAATCCCACGTCGTTTGGGCTGTGGGGCCTTTTCGGCGGCGTGTGGTACCGCATAGCAGAATACTATTATTCTTCAAAAAGGCAGGGCGAGCAAAAAACCGATGAAGAGTATTATTTAGAGCTTGAAAAGCTCTGTGACGGCAAAAGAATAAGCGCGGTAATATGCGACCCGTCCGCTGCTTCGTTCATGGCGTGCATCAGACGGCACGGCAGGTTTACGGTCATACCCGCAAAAAACGATGTCCTTGACGGAATTCGCAGGGTATCGGACTGTTTGAACTCGGGCAGGATACGCATTTGCCGCGGCTGCAGCGATGCCGCGCGTGAGTTTTCTTTGTATCGCTGGGACGAATCGGCGATAAGGGATACACCTAAAAAGGAAAACGACCACGCAATGGACGATATAAGATACTTTGTATCAACCGTACTTTTCGGCTCACAGGGCAGTGTTGCCATCGCTGCAAAAAGATAAAAATCCTAAGGAGTGAATAATTTGGATTTATTTAAGAAAAGGAAAAAGCCGACACCCGTCCAGACGCGTGCCGACCGTTTTTCCTTTGCCGACCGCAGCCACATTCCAAGTGTGCTTGAAAACGGAATGTATGAGGCGTTGCGGGAATCGGTACCCGTTATTGATGCCGCAATAGGAAAGCTTGTGCGGCTTTGCGGCGGATTCGAGGTCATATGTTCCGACAAAACGGCAGAAAAGCTTTTAAAGCAGTTTTTATGCGATGTTCCGTGCGGCGCGGTCAACCGTGGCATAAACACCTTTATTGGCAGTACGATAGAGCGTATGCTAACCTACGGCACCGCGGTGGACGAGCTTGTGCTCGATTCCGAGGGGCGACTGCGTGCGCTTTATGCCGCCGACCTCAAAAACATTGAACTGAGTGAGGGTGCGCCCGCCTCACCTTTAATATATAAGCTTTCGACTGCGGGCAGGGAAAAGCTCCGCCATCCCGAACGCGTGGTAGTAACGGCGCTCTCTCCGCCGCCCGGAAGCGTTTACGGCGTGTCGCTTCTTAGGGGACTGCCGTTTTTGTCGGGTGTGTTTATGAACATTCTGCAGAGTGTCGGCGTTAACTTTGAACGCATGGGAAACCTTCGCTTTGCGGTTACCTACCGTCCCACCGCGGGTGAATACGGTCAGTCGCGCGCCGAGGAAATTGCAAAGGCGTGGAGCGAGGCTATGAGCGACCACACCGCCGTACGCGACTTTGTAGCCGTGGGCGATGTGGACATAAAGGTAATCGGCGCGGATAATCAGATGCCCGATATTGAGATTCCCGTCAGAACGATACTCGAACAGATTGTTGCCAAAACGGGACTACCGCCATTTTTGCTCGGCTTTTCGTGGTCCTCAACCGAGCGTATGTCTTCGCAGCAGGCAGATATTCTGACAAGCGAGCTTGAGTTTTATCGCACCTTAGTTACACCGCTTATCCTAAAAATCTGCCGCACATATCTGCACGGTGAGGGAATGTGCACCGATGTGGAAATCAAGTGGGACAACATAAGTCTTCAGGATGAATTGGATTTAAGCCGCGCACGCCTTTACAACGCGCAGGCCGAGAAAACAGAACACGAATTGAAAGGAAGCAAAAATGGAAAGTAACACATTGCGTGACGGTGAAATAGAGCTTATAAACAAGCTTTCTCGCCGAAAATTAAAGCCCGAAGAGGTCTATGTCTTTTCGGTTACTTTGTGTGACAACGATATAGACCGCGACCTTGAACGCTTTTCTGACGATGCGCTCAAAGGCCTTGCCACACTCTTTGTAGGCAAGACGGGTATCTGTGACCACGATATGAAAAGCAGCAATCAGAAAGCGCGAATTTTTAGCTGTGCGGTGGAAAAAACAGGTGAGCCTACGCAAGACGGCAGGGAATATATGAGGCTCTCAGCCCGTGCGTATATGCTCAGAACCGACGGCAACCGCGAGCTTATAGAAGAGATTGAAGCAGGCATTAAAAAGGAGGTAAGTGTCGGCTGCAGTATGCGAGAGCAGCGTTGTTCGGTTTGCGGCGAGCTTCGCTCGGTCGGATGTATGCATAAAGCCGGCAAGCGCTATAAAACCGAGGCTGGCAGCGTGCTTTGCCACACGATTTTAAGCAACCCTGCCGATGCTTACGAATGGTCCTTTGTGGCTGTTCCCGCGCAGAGAAAGGCGGGCGTAACAAAAAGCAAAGGGGTGGAAAAAACTTTGAACGCAAACGAGCTAATCAAGGCGTTTTGTGAGGGGGAGGATGTAACCGTAACCCAGACCGACGCCGAAAAGCTAAAAGCGTACCTTGCCAAGCAAAACGGACTTTGTGAGCTTGGCCGTGCCTATCTTGCCGAGAAGCGCGCAGTAATTTTAAAAAGCGAGCTTTTCGCAGACAGTGGCATAAAAACAGAGGTGCTAAAGAGCGTGCTAGAGCGTATGACCGCAGCAGAACTTGACGAATTTTACCGCGCGGCAAAGGAAAAGCAGGCAGCCTTTACACCTCAGTTAAGGGTAGAAAACGAAGCTAAAAACGAAGGCTTCAAGATATAAGAAAGGAACAAAATTATGTTAGATTTTACAGGTTACGGTGAGAACATTCTCACCTTTAAAGCAGTTGAAGGCACCGCGAGTGGCGATTTAGTGTTCGTTCTCGAAAATGAAACGGTAGCAAAGGCACCGTCCGGTACAGCATTTTGCGGAATAGCTAAGAATATTAGAAACGGTATGGCATCGGTTGTTATGAGCGGCTATGTTGAAACCACCTATTCGGGCGATGCTCCGTCGTTGGGCTATACGACACTCGTTGCAGGTGAAAACGGTGTTGAAAGCTCCGCTTCGGGCAGAGCCGTTACCGTAATTTCGGTTGACGAGGACACAAGAAAAATAGGATTTATATTTTAGGAGGTAGTTTATGAATTACGATACAATAAAGCTTGAAAAAGGTATGTATGCCGTTCCGGGCAAGAGCTTTTCAGAGGTTCTCGAATCTCTCGACCCCTCTGCACAGTATGAGGGAACTGCCGCCGCAGGACTCGACGCCTTCGGCAGACAGTTAAAGCGTTTTGACATTAAGGTGAGCGGACAGGGAAGCGACTATGTTGGAAAATTCTTCTCAACAACCCAGTCTGCCGCTCTGTTCCCCGAGTATGTTTCTCGCGCAGTTCACCAGGGCATTGAAGAGGCAAATCTGCTCGACTCCATCGTTGCAACCAAGACCAAGATTGACGGTCTTGATTACCGCACCATAAGCTCTACACCTACCGATGACGAAAAGTCCTTAAAGCATGTCGCAGAGGGCGCATATATTCCCCAGACAGTTATTCGCACTCAGGATAATCTTGTAAAGCTCAACAAGCGCGGCAGAATGTTGGTGGCTTCCTATGAAGCGCTCAAGTTCCAGCGTCTTGACCTCTTTACAGTTACTCTTAAGCAGATTGGCGCATATATCGCCCGTCAGCAGTTTGCAGACGCGGTTAATGTGCTCATAAACGGTGACGGCAACGATAACGCCGCCAAGGAAATAACTGCTGAGAGCGGTGCAGTTTCCTATGCTGACCTTATTAAGCTTTTAAATTCGCTTGACCCGTATACTATGACCACACTTATCGGCTCTCCCGAAATGATGGCAGGTCTTCTTTCGCTGGATGAATTCAAGAATCCGCAGACCGGCATCAACTTCCAGGGCACAGGCAAGGTTGGCCACCCCTTAGGTGCCGAGTTTATCAAGACGGGTGCAGCCCCCGAGGGCAAGCTGATTGCGCTTGATAAGAACTGTGCACTTGAGATGGTAATTGCAAGCGATGTAGCGGTTGACTATGACCGTCTTATCGACCGTCAGCTCGAGCGCGCGGCAGTAACCGCAACCGTCGGCTTTGCAAAAATCTTCCCCGACGCCACAAGCGTACTCTCTATCGCCTAAAACGGAGGGATTATATGAAAATAACGCTACCCACCGAGCGTGTAAGCGCAATGTTTTCATCTATTTCGGGAGAGTCGGCAGAGCAGTATTATGACCTTTGCGCCGTTGCGGCAAGAAGTTTAATAAATCGCATAAAGCGCGGTGCGGACTGCGCCGCGCGCGAGTCCGAGCTTATCTATGCCGCCGCCTGCCTTGCAAACTATCGTTTCGTGCTTTCGCGCTGCTCTGACGGTGTAGACACCTATAAAGCAGGCGATATGAGCATAGGAAATGATATACGCTCTTCGCTTGCCGCCGCAAAGGCACTGCTTTTTGATGCACTTCGTTCGGTATCCGACTGTCTTGTATCAGACAGCTTTTGCTTTAAGAGTATTTAAGGAGGCAGTATGAACCGCGAAAAATTTGTAAACAAGCTTTTTGACCGTTACGGGCAGGATACGGTTATAGAAATAAATTTCAAAAAGCACGAGGACAAGGCTTTTGTTCAGCTTATGCGCTATAAAAACAAAATTTATCTTGACCTGCCCGTTGGCGAAATAGGCACGCGTGACAACGGCAGCTACCTCTATATCGGCAAGCCCGAATATGATTTTACTAAATCGTGGGACACAGTCAGAATCTTTTCAGAGGGCTATGTGCACTATGTTAAACGCGCACAGATGATATACTGTGGCGGCAAGCCGCTTTATGTGTGGGCAGTGCTTTACCGAACCGTAAGGGATGGTGAGTATGAGAGGTTTTAACGAAATAATGGACGATGTTGCCTATGTTATAGAAAACTCGGGCAGCTTGCCAATAAAGTGTGTAAAGGAATACCGTGGAGATTATATGGACGTTCCGCTAAACGACCCGACGGTTACGCTTGGCATAAACAATGTCGTTATGAATATGGGTGCCCTCGGCGCTTATGGCGGTGCGCGAAGCGGCATTGCCGAAATCTCTGTTCCGTCTACACTTGAAATTAAGGCAAATATCCATATTCCAAAAACGAATAGCGGGTATATCTGTTACGAGGTGCTAACCATTATAGCCAACGCGCTCTTCTCAAGCACAAAACTGGATGTAACCAAAATTGAAAGCGGAGATATGCATTATAAAAGCACCTTCCTCTGCAATGTATTGCCCGTGAGCATACACCTGCGCGAGCGAATGTGCGGAAATACGGTGTAAAATGAGTAATAATTCTTCAAGATATGTAAAGGTTACGGTAAATAGCGTTCGCCTCGCAAATGTCATAGGTGCAGAGATTCATCTGGAGCGCGAACCGACGGTTGACGGAAATACACTCAGCGTGTCAAATAAGTTAATAAAAGCAAAGATTACACGTGAGAAATGGCTTGGTGACAGTCGCTCAGACGGGCAGAATCTTCGCACACTGTCAAAGTTTGCGCTTGTTATCGAATATCCCGGACTTAAATCCACTTTTGCAAACTGTGAATGGATAGAATTTAAGGAAACAATAGCGGACGACGGCACCGTAACCGAGCAGATGACTATAGCTTCTACAAGCTATACGGTCAGCACATAACAAAAAGACGGTAGCGCTGCTACCGTCTTTTTTAAATCTTACAAAATGAATTTATATATTGCATAACTGCACTTTCGGGAAGGGCGGTTTGTCTGCAAATATCCTCTATACTTGTGCCCTCCGTTAAGCTTTCACCGTCAATGAGCAGCGCAGCAGCAAACAAATCCGCCTCACGCTCGTAGCGACCGACTGACAGACAGGTGTGCTGTGTGATAAACACCGAATTTATCTCGCGGTGAAGCAGCGCGTGGCCCAGTTCGTGCGCCGCACAGTAACGGTCGTGCGGTGATAAAAGATTACTGCTGACCACCACCGCTTGACGACCGTCCTGTTCCATATAAAAGCCGTGTACCGAAAAGGGCAGGTCAGCATAAACGGTGGAAATTCCCAAAATACAGCAAAGCTCAATAGGGTCACGCGTTCCGTGCTCCGCTACAAGCTTTTCTGCAAGGGAAATAATTTTATAGGTCATTCGCAGTTCTCCTTTAAATATTTTGGTTATCCTTAAACATAATATTTGCCGCAAGCAGCATAGCATCAAACAGCTTTTCAGTGTCGCCGTCGCTGAGTAGATTTCCGTTAAACATAAGTCCACCTGTAGATTCAAGCTGCTTTTTCATATCGTCAAGCGCCGCCCTTACCTCGCGTGGACCGTCCTCTTCCCAAGACAGAAGATAGTCTGTCGGAACCGAAAAAAGCTCGCTTATTTTTTTAAGCAGACGGTTGTCAGGCTCGCGCCTGCCCTGCTCGTACATACCGATAGCACTGGTCGAAA
Organism: Acutalibacteraceae bacterium; assembly: GCA_045590515.1. Classification (GTDB taxonomy): domain Bacteria; phylum Bacillota; class Clostridia; order Oscillospirales; family Acutalibacteraceae; genus SIG589. The sequence continues at coordinate 122,388 of JAZNRD010000033.1, read as the reverse complement.
TACCAAGCTTTTGTGCAAGCTGGGCTTGTGTAAAACCGTGCTTTGTTCTGAGAGCTCTTAGCCGTAACCCAAAGTTTTGCATTTCATCATCCCCTTGGCAAGATTATAACACAAATCGTGTTATAGGTCAATTATAAAATATGCAAAATATACGACATTTTTCGAGTGCAACATTTGTCGAAGACCACAAATTGTGTTAAAATGGAAAAATTTGTATTGAAAAATTACACGCTTTGTGTTAAGGTGAAATTGCCGAGTGGTGAAAAATATGCCTCACTGTGATTTTTTAGCTTAATTATCACACGAAATGTGTAGGAAGGTGAAAAAGATGAGTTTATATGAATTAGGACTTGAATACATACGCCAGCACGACGAGGTGCGGAAGAGAATTAAAGAAATAAAAAACGATATGAGCAATCTCACCCGCAAGCAGCAGTACCTTCGCCGCTGCCGCATACTCGCGCTTGACGAGGTTGCAACCTCGCTTAAAATTACGGGAGAGCATTTGATTTCGTACTACGGAGGAAGAAATGAACAGGGTAACATTTAGTCTTGAAATATTTGGTGATAAGGCGGCGAGTCAGCAGTTTTCGGGCAGAGGAGATAACAAAGCCTACATAGAGCACCTTAAAAAGCTCCTCCGCCGCGCAATAAACGAGGAGCTGACCGAATGCCAGAAAATAGCGGTCTGTGGTTTTTATTATGACGGAAAAAGCGTAACACAGATGGCATTAGAGCAGGGGGTCAATAAATCCACCGTTTCACGAAACTTAAAAAGGGCAAAGGAAAAGTTAGCCCTCTCGTTGCGCTATGGACTTTCGCCCGTCTTCCTTGAGCGCGATTAAATAATAACAAAGTATGTGTACTAAAAATCGTACTGACGTTTGCGTTTTAATGTTGTTTGTGCTATATTATATACATAATATAATTAGGGAGAGCGAACAATGCCCTTTTTACCCATAACAAAAAAGGAAATGGAAGAGCGCGGCTGGGAGTGTGCCGATTTTATAATCGTAACGGGTGATGCGTATGTTGACCACCCGTCGTTCGGTACAGCAATAATCAGTCGCGTGCTTGAAAACGCAGGCTATAATGTATGTATACTGTCACAACCCAAGAGTGATGCTGACTACACCCGCTTTGGAAAACCCAAATACGCGTTTTTGGTGAACGGCGGCAACATAGATTCAATGGTGGCGCACTATACCGCCGCAAAAAAACGCCGCAGTGACGATGCATACACTCCGGGCGGTCGCGCAGGTGCGCGTCCCGACCGCGCGGTTATAGTATACAGTAAAAATCTTCGCCGCCTGTTCGGTGATACACCTATTTGCATAGGCGGACTCGAAGCCTCACTGCGCCGCTTTGCACATTACGACTATTGGGATGACCGCGTCCGTCCGTCTATACTTATAGACTCGGGTGCCGACCTTTTGATGTACGGAATGGGCGAAAAGCATATAGTAGAAATCGCCGACCGTCTGCGAAACGGAGAGGCAATAAACGAGCTTTGCGATATTAAAGGCACCTGCTATGCCGTTAAAACCACCGATTATAAGCCGCGTCCCGTAAAGGAATGTCCAAGCTTTGAGGCGGTATCGGCGAAGACCGAGCAGGGCAAGCGCCACTATGCCGAGTCCTGCCGAATCCAACAGCAAGAGCACGATGCTTTGCGTGGCAAGACGGTAATCCAGCGCCACGGCGATAAAATCGTTATTCAGAATCCGCCTATGCCGCCGCTTACCACCGAAGAAATGGACGAGGTTTATTCACTCCCGTTCGAGCGCAATTATCACCCATCGTACGAGGCTCTCGGCGGTGTGCCCGGCATAGAAGAGGTTAAGTTTTCAATCATACACAACCGCAGCTGCTACGGCGCTTGTAATTTCTGCTCGCTTGCTTATCATCAGGGCAGACAAATCAGCTGCCGCAGTCACGAATCGGTCATAGAAGAGGCAAAGTCTATAACCGAAATGTCCGATTTCAAGGGATATATTCACGATGTCGGCGGACCTACGGCAAACTTCCGCGCACCCTCTTGTGAAAAGCAGTTAAAGAGTGGGCTTTGTCCCGATAAAAAATGCTTAGCTCCTTCGCGCTGTCCTGCCGTCAAGGTTGACCATAGCGACTACCTCTCATTGCTTAGAAAATTAAGACGGCTTCCTAAGGTAAAAAAGGTGTTTATCCGTTCGGGCATACGCTTTGACTATCTTATAGCCGATAAGGATGAGGAGTTCTTCCGCGAGCTTGTAGAGCACCACGTAAGCGGGCAATTAAAGGTTGCGCCCGAGCATTGCTCTTCTGATGTGCTGAAGCGTATGGGCAAACCACCTATAGAGGTTTATAACCGTTTTAAAAAGCGATTTTATGAGATAACGAACGAGGTAGGCAAACAGCAGTACTTAGTGCCTTATCTTATGTCTTCGCACCCTGGCAGTACATTAAGGGATGCTATCGAGCTTTCGCTGTTTTTAAAGAAAGAGGGACTCCGTCCCGAGCAGGTACAGGATTTTTATCCAACACCGGGAACGGTTTCAACCTGTATGTTTTATACGGGGCTTGACCCATATACTATGGAAAGCGTTTATGTTCCGCGTACGGCAGAGGAGAAGGCAGAGCAAAGAGCACTGTTGCAATATTTCCGTCCCGAAAACCGAAAAATCGTATTAAATGCTCTGCGACGCGCTGGCAGACAGGATTTAATCGGCACGGGCAGACATTGCCTTGTACCCGCACCCGTGGGCGAAAACCGCAAACCCGCAAAGAAGCCAATAAAAAATAAAAAACGCAGAAAATAAAAATCACCCTCCTTCGAGGGTGATTTTTTTATAGAAAATTATAAGCTGTCAGATTGTATGTCTTTTTTGTATTTTGTTGGTGTTTTTCCTTCCTTTGCTTTAAACGCCTTTGCAAAATACTGCGGGCTTTCAAAGCAAAGCTTTTCTGAAATAGATGTTATGCTTTGGTTTTTTGATAGGAGCTTTTTTGCTTCGTTTATCTTAAGCTCCTGATAAAACTGCATTATCGTGGTGCCTTTAATCTCCTTAAAAATTGCGTTCAGATATGTTTTGCTGTAAAACATCTGAGTACATATGTCGGACAGAGTTATTTTTGAGTAAATATTCTTTTCAAGCAGCTTTACAATTTCGTTTGTAATAGAATTCTTCGTGTCAAACATACTTGTTGCAACTTCAAGGTTCTTATTGTTATAGGTTATCAGCTGGACAAGCTTAATTAAAACCTCTTCTATGTAATTCTCTATAAGCTGCTGAGAACCAAGACGAGGATGCTCAATAAGGGTAAGCTTCTTATTAAAAGGAAAAGTAAAGGTAGAACGGGCTTCTACGAGAATTTTATTTATAGACTCCCTGATATTGCTGCTAAGGTGCTGTATTCCGCTTATAATCGGAATAATGTTAGATTTGCTTTTAAAGCAAACGACTATAACGGTTGCGTTTTCTGATTTTTCAACACTGTAAGAATGAAGAGAATTTGGAGGTATTAGAAAAAAATCGTGCGTGTTTAATTTTACTGTATCCTCCTCGGTTTTGCATGTTATGCTTCCTTTTTCCACATATACGAACTCATAAAAGGGATGAGATTCATTAGGATAAAAGAAGCCTTCTCCTACCTCAAGATATTCAAGCGTTACAAGATGTTGAACCGTTATCAATTTTTTGACAGTGTAGGTATAGTATTTTTTCATATCTGCATTATATTATCAAAGCGCACAAAAGTCAACGAAAATATATTATGTTTTCTTTTTTGCACTTTTTATTTTATTTTATCAATGGTAATAGGGTTTTCTTGTGACTATAATATTTATAAGAAGGAGTGAGGAATGCTATGAAGATTATTTGTGCATCATTCCAGTGCGAGTCAAACAGTCGCGCAAAAACGCACCCTAAAAAGACAGATTTTGAGTATTTCAAAGGGGAAGATATTTTTAAAAAGCTTGTCGTAAAGGATATTTTTACAAAAGCGGGCTTTGAGGTTATACCTTCAATCTACGCCGTTGCGCTTCCTGCCGGAACGGTAGAAAAGGATATATACTTTTACTATGCAGAGCAGATTTTGCAAACAGTAAAAGAAAATCCGGATGCTGATGGAGTTTATATATTCTTCCACGGTAGCATGGAGGTTGAAGAAATAGGCAGCGGAGAGCTGTATCTCCTTAAGGAAATAAGAAAGATTGTGTCAGAAAAATGCGTTATTTCCTTAACTATGGATGCACACGCAAATATAACCGACGAGTTATGTCAGTATGCGGATATCGTATGCGGATTCAAAACGGTTCCTCATACCGACCAGGCGGAAAGCGAAACGCGCGCCGCAAACGGATTGGTCAGAGCACTAAAAACCGGTGTTAAACCGCTTATGTATATTCAGAGAGTACCCTTTTTGCTTAAAAATGATACTCTTCTCACACGCGAAGAACCGCTAAAAACTCTCATAGAAGAAACTATGCAGCTTGAGAAAAGGGAAGATGTATACTCGGCAAACCTTTTCCTTGGTCACTGTTGGATAGATGCTCCTAATACGAGTGCCTCTACGGTTGTTTGTGCCGAGAATATACAGACGGCTAAAGATATTGCAAAGTCCCTTGCAAATAAGCTTTGGGATACAAGGCGGATATATAAATTTAAGATAGAGGCAGAAAGCCCTGAGGAATCTGTTAATCGCGCACTAAACGGCACCGAAAACAGAATTTTCGTAACCGACAGCGGTGACAATACAACCGCAGGTGCCGAGGGCGAGAGCCTTGAAATATTAAGGCTTTTCCTAAAGAAAGACTGCAAAAAAGCTGTCTGCGTTGCAGGCATCACAAACGAGAAAATCGTAGAGGATTATTGGGATAAAGCAGACGGCGAAACCGTCTTTATTGAGGAATTCCAAACGAATGCAATAGTTAAATCGCACGGCAACATACTGGGCTGGGGTAAGGAGCTTATAGGCAGAAGCCTCTGCTTAAGCTTTGGAAATGTCGATGCCGTTTTCACAGAAAAGCGTAGTGCTTTTATTGAAAAACGAAATTTTGATGAAGCGAATACAGATTTGCTTTCATACGAGGTTGTCGTTGTAAAGTTAGGCTATCTTTTCCAGGAGCTCAAGCCCTTTGCCGATAGAGAAATATTTGCTTTATCAGACGGTGCAAGCTGCGTGGAATTGGAAAGGTTAAACCTAAAGAAAATTATTAGGCCTATGTATCCGCTCGATGAATTCGAGTGGAAGGCTTGATTAAATAAAATCTTAGGAGGATTAAAAATGTCATACTACAATCAGCAGGAAACAGAAAAAAGAATTCAAAAAGTGGTGAAGCTCTTAAACGAAAAGGACGTCGACATCGCCGTAATCTATTTTGATGAGCTCAATGTTGCTAACGGCTGGTACTTAACAGGCTGGGTTGGCCAGTTTGAAAAGGGCGCAGTTTTAGTTGGCCGCGACGGCACCACAATGCTTTTGGGTGGTCCTGAAAGTGAGCCGTTTGCAAAGCAATCCTCTGCAATTCACGATACAAGATGCTTTAAGGTATTTATGGTACCGGATGAGGAATATCCTTTGGCAACTATTATAGGATTTGAAGAGCTTTTTGCAGAGCTTAATGAAAAGTTCCCCGTTAAAAAGGTTGGCTTAATCGGCACAAGCGATATGCCTTATCTCGTTTACCGTGACCTTGTTGACGGCTTCTCGGGCTGTGACATTGTTGACCTTACGGACGATTATCTTAAGTTCAGATACATAAAGAGTGACTGGGAAGTTGAGCAGGCACGCAAGGCTACCGTTCTTTGCTATGATGCTTATAAGGCAATGATGGAAAAGGTAAAGGCAGGAAATAAGGAGTATGAGGTAGCTGCCGCAGGTGAGGCGGTTTGCCGCGTAAACGGCGCTAACGGCTTCGCATATCAGACAATCGTTGGTAGCGGTGTTCGTTCAAATGCAGTTGTACCTACTGCTACAAACAAGGTTATGGAAAACGGCGAAATGGTTATGCTTGGTATTGCACCCCGCATTAACGGCTACGCAGGTACCTTCGGTCATACCGTCCCCGTTAGCGGCGAATACACTCCGGAGCAGAAGAAGTGCCTTGTTGATATGATTGAGGTTATGCGCGAGGTTAAGAATATGCTTAAAATCGGCAACACCGGACGCGAGGTTGATACCGCAGGCAGAAAGCTTTATGACAAGGGTGGATACCTGAAGTATATTGTATGCCCCTTTGCTCATACAATGGGACTTATGGAGGCGGAAGCACCTTTCTTCGGTCCTAACAGCGACGATAAGCTTGAAAAGAATATGATTGTAAACGTTGACGTAAGCTTCTTTGGACATCCGACTCTCAACGGACTTAGAGTAGAAACCTGCTATGTTATAACCGAAAACGGAGCAGAGCCGCTTTGTCCTGAGTTTGAGGAAGAGCTTTTCAACTATGTAAAATAAGAAAAGGGGTAAATGTAAATGAAATACGGAAAAAAGAACTGGGTATTTTGTGACGGAGATTTGCCGCCGAAGGGAGATAATCCTGATTTCCCGGGCCACGAAGCGTTAATGATTACCAATGTTGGCAAGAAGGATGCACACATCCGTATAAGAATTCTCTTTGAGGATAAACCGGTATACGACAAGATAACAATTGACCTTGATGCTGAGAGAACAACCTGCTTAAGACTTGATAAGCCGATAGGCAAAGAGCAGTATCAGATTCCTTTCGGTCAGTATGCTATACATGTTGTTTCCAATGTTCCGGTTTGTGCTTGCTTTGGCAGACTTGATGTTCGTCAGACTAATATGGCTTATTATAGTCCTGCCGGCTATGCATTCTAATTAAATAAAAATCACCCTCTTTTGAGGGTGATTTTTTTTATTCTTCACTGCTATTATTTTCTTTAACAATGGTCGTAAGATAGCTTGTGACGGCGTAAACCGTCTGACCGTTATAAGAAAGTCGCGACCAGCCCTTGTCACCAATTCCGGTGCGCGTTACAAACTCGCCGTTTTTAAGGGTGTAAATAACCTGGCTGTCCTCTACCGATGCTCTGTCGCGCAGATTGGTTTCACTTTTGGCGGTTACCTGCTCGTTAACCTCCTTGTAGGTCTGCCCCTTGGGTGCAGAGCTTACTGCCTCAGAGCTAACGGGCGCCGAGCTCGTAGAAACTGCCGACGATACGGGATTTACCTTATCGGTAAGCAGTCGGGTAACGGCATATACGGTCTGTCCTTGGTATTCAAGTCTTGACCAGCCCGTAGCTGCATTTTGAGCTAAAAGCTTTACAAACTCACCGTTTTTAAGGGTATAGATAACCTTAGCGCTTGTGGACGGGGAAGCGCGCAAATTGGTTTCGTCCTTGGCGGTAAGGTTGCCGCTTTTCTCTGTGTATCCGTCGCTGACCTCAGAGCTTGACGGAGACTTTGGTGTGAGGTCGGTTGTAAGATAACTGCTGACGGCATAGACCGTTTTTCCGTTATATAAAAGCTTTGACCAGCCGTTGCTGCCCGTAGCTGTGCGCTTTAGCGTTTCACCATTTTTAAGCTGTCCTAAAACCTTGCTGTTGGTGGAAGCCTCTGCGCGTAGGTTTACATAATCTTTTGCGGTAACCGTTTCATCAGTAGCGGTATAAACGCTTTTTTCAACCGTGGGTGCCTTGGTGTTTTCAGGGCGCAGGGCCGAATTTTTAGCCGCTTTAGGCTTAATTTCATAGTAAGAAACAATAAGGTCACATCCGCCGTTTATGCCGTTAACCGTTCCTCTGTCGGTGTATTGCCAAAGGTGGTATTTGCCTGTGTACGACGGGGCGCTTGTCTGCGGATAGGGTATATCGGGGTAGTGTGCAACCCAGATTTTAGAGCTCTTTTCCAAGCGGTCAAGGTCAAAGAACCAATCGTTAAGGTCGTTGACTGCCGCGTAGCAAACGGGGTCATAGCCCGTACTTTTTATGTAGTCAAGGAAGGTACACGCGTTGTCTGTGCGTGCCGCTGCTGTCATACCAAACATACGGCTGTCAAGTTTTTTAAAGCCCTCACAGTCCCAGGCAACGAGCGATACGGGGTAGCCTGCAATAGCGCTTTCGACCCACTTAGCCTCCGAGAGTGCCTCCGCGGTGTTTATAGCGGTCGAAAAGAAGTATACGCCTGTAATAATGCCCTGTTTTTCGGCTTGCTGAAGATTGTAATCGGCAAACTCGTCCTTGTATATGTTGCCGTTTTCAGCACGGTAGCCGATGCGGATTATAGCAAAATCAATGCCTGAATTTTTAACCTTTTTCCAATCAATCTTGCCCTGCCATTTAGAAACATCAATTCCGTTTTGGTGAGCCTTTACCTTGGTAACCTCGCTTATGTCAACCGTAGCACCGCTCTGCTCACGCTCAACAACCGGCTCAGAGTAGGAGGCGGTCGGTACACTGCTTACGGGCACCGCAAGAGAGGAGGTAACCGCAGTATCACTGTGTACAGAAAGCGGAGCTTCTCCGCTTTCACAGCCGCAAAGCAAAAAGCTCAGAAAAATCGCCGTAGCGCATAGTAATTTTTTAATCATTTTTAGTCCTCTATGAAAGCCTCAAGCCTATAAATCGGCTTGCCGAGCTCTGTAAATAATTTTTCGTATTCGGTCATAATGTTGCCTTCAAAATCGCTTGCGTGCAAATCAAGGCTTACATTTTTTAGCGAAAAGCCGTTTTGCGAAAACTGCTCGAGTGAGAATTCGAAGAAATGCATATTATCGGTCTTTTGGTGAATTTCTGCATTTTTCGACATTATCTCTTTATAAATCGAAAGAAAGCGCGCGGCGGTCAGTCGGTGCGCAGCATACTTTTTCTTAGGAAAAGGGCAGGAAAAATTAAGAAAAATGCGCTCAACAGAGTGCGGTTTTATGTATCTTGTAAGATATTCGGCGCCGCCCATAAGGAAGAATAAATTAGGTATGCCTTCACCCTGCTCGCAAGCTGTCACAAGCACATTCGGGGTCTTTTCAACCGCAAGCAAATTTATATCGGGGTTGCGCCGTGCAAACTCGCACGCAAAGCCGCCCTTGCCGCAGCCAATTTCTAAATATATGGGGTTATCGTTGCCGAAAATCGACGAAAAATCAATATATTCCTTTGTAAGAACGGCGGTTTTTTCGTTGCGCTCTTCGGGCGTAATGCTCATAACATTTTTAAGTACGGCAAGACGTTCGGTAAGGTGCTTTTTCTTTCGCATCCTCATACAAAAACCCCCTTTTATAGACTTATACGATTATACCACCGAGGTACCCTTATGTCAATTTTTCTATTTTGTTGAATAATGGAGAAAAATGTGGTAATATTATATATATTTAAAAATAGGGGAATGAAAAATGCAGCTTAAATTCTATAGCGGTCATATCCGTAATCATAAAGCCCTTTGCGAAGAATTAAATATCTCATCCGCCTTGCCGCGCAGGGAAAGGGAAGAGGCAATAATCCTTTCGGCCTTCAAAAAATGGGGCGGCGAAATGGGACTTCACATACACGGAATGTTTTCTTTTGTTATCGAGAATGATGACGGAAGTCTTTTCTTACTTCGCGACCCGTTCGGCACAAAGCCACTTTATTACTATGAAACTGCCGATGGCAGACTACTCTATTCGGACAGTATCCGCGATATAATGCAGGACGGCGGTTTCCAAAAAAATCTAAACGAAAAAATGCTGCAGATTTATCTTACAATGACCTATACAACGGGAGAGGAAACCTTTTTCACGGATGTATATAAGCTGCTCCCCGGCAGATATATGATTTATAAAAACGGCGAAAAAGAGATTCACCGTTATTTCACCCCGCATTTCTCCCCCGATAATACCCGCACGCTCGACTCCTTTGCAGACGAAATCCACAGTGCGCTTACGGGAATTATGAAAGAGGTCAAGGACGAGGACGAGTATGTAGAAAGCTTCCTCTCGGGCGGCGTTGACTCCTCCTATGTCCTTGCGGTTTCGGACGCAACTGCTTGCAACAGCTGTGGCTATGACGATAGCCGACTGGACGAATCGGGCCTTGCAAAGCAGACCGCGGATATATTGGGCCGCAAATTTAATCGCTGCGTTATAACACCCGAAGATTATTTCTCGGCTATTCCTTATGTTATGTATAATATGGAGCAGCCGCTTGGTGACGCATCGGCGGTTGCCTTTGCACTCGGTTGTATCGAAACGGCGAAAAATACCAAAATCTGCTACTCGGGCGAGGGCGCGGATGAATTTTTCGGCGGCTATAATATGTACCGCAACGCCGAACGCTACGGCGAGAACCTAAAGGATTTCTATGTTGGAAATACCAATATAATGAAAGAGGACGAAAAGCGCAAAATACTCAAAAGATATTACGATAATTTTGAGCCTATCGACCTCGTACGCGATATTTATGAGCACAATAAAGGGCTTGACCCACTATCCTTAATGACCGATGTGGATATAGAGGTCTGGTTAGAGGGCGACATTTATCTAAATGTAGATAAAATGAGCCGCGCGGCAGGACTCGAGGTACGAATGCCGCTCACCGATATGCGCATATTCGATATTGCCTCGCGCGTTCCGCCTCAGTTTAAGGTGAACGAAGAGCAGAACAAGGTAGCACTTCGTACTGCGGCGGCAAAACTACTGCCCGAGGAAATTGCTTTCCGCAAGAAATTAGGCTTCGTGGTGCCAATCCGTATGTGGATGGCGGACGAGCGCTATAACGCCGATGTCAAAGCAAAATTCAGCAGTGAAACGGCGGAAAAATTCTTTAATTTAGACGAGATAAATGCAATCCTCTCTGATTACCTAGGCGGAAACTCAGACGCCTGGCGCAAGGTCTATGTAATCTACACCTTCCTTGTGTGGTACGAAGAATATTTTGTAAAGAGATAATGTATTTAAAAAAGCGCAAACCGACACGGTTAAAAGATTATAATTACAGTAGCGACGGCGCATATTTTATAACAATATGCACGCATAAAAAGCAAAATCTTTTTGGAAACATCGTAGGGGAGGGCCTCTGCGCCCTCCCGTCAATAATTCTTTCCCCAATAGGAAAAATTGTTGAAGAATCAATAAAATATATAAGCGAAAGTTATATCGGAATAATGGTCGATAAATTCGTTATTATGCCAAATCATATTCATTTAATAATTAGAATTGATAATGGAACGGGAGGGCACGGAGACCCTCCCCTACAAGTGCAGGATGTAATCGGACGGCTTAAATCATTTACAACCAATAAATACGGTAAAACATTATGGCAACGCTCATTTCACGACCACATAATACGCGGTGAGGAAGATTACTTGAAAATCTGGAATTACATTGATACAAATCCTCAAAAGTGGCAAGACGATTGCTATTATAGTCAATAAAAAAAGGACTCGGGAAACCGAGTCCTTTTAAATTTTCTTAGAACTTGCCTTCTTTAGCAGCCTCGTGGGCAGAAACTGCGCAAGGGTGGTAGCATAAGCCATCGGGTTGTTACCCATACCAATAAGACTCATCATCGGGGCGTGGGCAGGAACAGAAGGACTGCCTGCGAACTGACGGCAAGGGCACAAAAAAAGACCTCGAAAATCGAGGTCTTTTTATTTTATGATTTAGAACTTGCCTTCCTTAGCAGCCTCTTCAACCGAAACTGCGCAAGCAACGGTAGCGCCAACCATCGGGTTGTTACCCATACCGATAAGACCCATCATCTCAACGTGGGCAGGAACAGAAGAACTGCCTGCAAACTGAGCGTCAGAGTGCATACGGCCGAGGGTATCGGTCATACCGTAGGAAGCGGGACCTGCAGCCATGTTGTCGGGGTGGAGTGTACGGCCTGTACCGCCGCCCGAAGCAACTGAAAAATACTTCTTGCCCTGCTCAATGCATTCCTTCTTATAGGTGCCTGCAACGGGGTGCTGGAAGCGGGTCGGGTTGGTGGAGTTACCGGTGATGGAAACGTCAACACCCTCCTTGTGCATGATAGCAACGCCCTCACGAACATCGTTAGCGCCGTAGCAGTTAACCTTGGAGCGAAGACCAGTGGAGTATGCCTTGCGGAATACCTCTTTAACTTCGCCGGTGTAATAATCCATCTCGGTCTCAACATATGTAAAGCCGTTGATACGAGAGATAATCTGTGCAGCATCCTTACCAAGACCGTTAAGGATAACGCGAAGCGGCTTGCTTCTTACCTTGTTTGCCTTCTCAGCAATACCGATAGCGCCCTCAGCAGCAGCAAAGGACTCGTGACCTGCTAAGAATGCGAAGCACTCGGTCTCCTCTTCAAGAAGCATCTTGCCGAGGTTACCGTGGCCAAGACCAACCTTACGCTGGTCAGCAACAGAGCCGGGGATGCAGAATGCCTGAAGACCCTCGCCGATAGCGGCAGCGGCGTCAGCAGCGCGGGTGCAGCCCTTCTTAATAGCAATAGCACAGCCAACAATATATGCCCAGCAAGCATTTTCAAAGCAGATGGGCTGAATTTTCTTTACCTGGTCGTAAACATTAAGTCCGGCGTCCTTGGTAATCTTTTCGGCTTCCTCCAGGGAAGCAATACCATAGCTTGAAAGAACAGCATTGATTTGGTCAATTCTTCTCTCATAAGATTCAAATAAAGCCATCGTTACTACCTCCTATTATTCTTTTCTGGGGTCGATAACACGAACAGCATCATCAACGCGACCGTACTGACCCTGAGCTTTTTCCCAGGCAGTGTTAGCATCGTCACCCTTTTTGATGAAGTCGGTCATCTTGCCGAGGTTTACAAACTTGTAGCCGATAATCTGGTCCTCATCGTCGAGAGCGATACCGGTTACATAGCCCTCTGCCATCTCGAGATAGCGGGGACCCTTCTCACGTGTACCGTACATAGTACCAACCTGAGAGCGAAGACCTTTACCAAGGTCCTCAAGTCCTGCACCAACAGCAAGACCGTTCTCAGAGAAAGCACTCTGAGTTCTACCGTAAACAATCTGTAAGAACAGCTCACGCATAGCGGTGTTGATAGCATCGCAAACGAGGTCGGTGTTAAGAGCCTCTAAAATGGTAAGGCCGGGAAGAATCTCAGATGCCATAGCAGCCGAGTGAGTCATACCCGAGCAACCGAGAGTCTCAACCAAAGCCTCTTCAATTACGCCGTCCTTAACGTTGAGGGTGAGCTTGCAGGCGCCCTGCTGAGGAGCACACCAGCCCACACCGTGTGTGAAGCCTGAAATATCCTGAACGTTCTGAGCCTTTACCCATTTTGCCTCTTCCGGAATCGGAGCAGCGCCGTGGTGTACGCCCTGAGCAACAGGACACATCTCTTCAATTTCTTTTGTGTAAATCATATGATAACTCCTTTCGGTCATAATCTCTTACTATTATAACTAAACAGCGCTTAAAACACAAGAGCAAATTAAAACTTTGTCGAAAAAATAACAAATTTTTTTATTGTAGGAAAAACAAACGTGCCGCGACGGTCATTATAATAAGGAAAATGAGGTTAATTCCCGTAAACAGCGCGAGATAAAATTTAACCTTTTTAGGATAAAGTGCGCGGTACTCGTTAAAGGTTATAAGGCTTGCAAGAGAGGCAATAAGCGTGCCCGTTCCGCCAATATTAACACCAAGCAGCAGCGCGTGGTAATCGCCCGTAAAGCGAGAAAGCAGTATTGCCGACGGCACATTGCTTATAAACTGGCAGGAAAGTGTTGATACAAGCAGCGTATCCCACTCGAGAATACGGGATAAAAATCCGTTTATAGCGTCTATTCTTGCAAGGTTTCCCGAGAATATAAAGAAGAAGAAAAATGTGAGCAGTAGGGGATAGTCCACCATTTTTATGGCGTATCGGTCGGCAAAAAGCAGCACGCCTACAATAGCAATAAGTCCGACCCACATATCCACAACCGAGAAAACAACCAGTATGGAGATAGCAAAAAGCAGTATGTAAAGCGCCGCGCGCCGACGGTTTAGCTTAATGGGGAATTCATTGGTTATCGCAAGACTTTGCGGCTTTACAAACAAGCAGGCGAGGACGAGCATTGTAACGGCAAGCAAAAACAGCGGCAGCATCATTGTGCAGAATTCGCCCGTCGGTATATTAAAATAGGAATAAAGATAAAGGTTTTGCGGATTTCCAAAGGGAGTCAGCAGTCCGCCGAGATTTGCTGATATGTTCTGCAAAATAAAAAGATAAGCCATATACTTTTCCTGCTTTGCAGTCGACAGCGCAAAGTAGCCGAGTGGCAAAAAGGTGATAAGCGCCATATCGTTGGCTATTAGCATAGAGCCTAAAAAGGTAATGAAAATCAGCATTAAAAAGAGGCTTCTGAGATTTCCCGTAATCTTTACAAGCTGCCGCGCGAGGATGGTGAAAAACTTTATGTTTCTAAGCGCGCACACAACCGCGAGCGTTAAAAAAAGACAGCAAAGCGTCTTAAAATCAAAATATCCTAAATATTCGCGGTCGGGCGGCACAAAAAAGCAGGTTACTGTCGCGGCAATAACCGCAATGCAGAAAACGGTATATTTTTTGAAAAAGTTTATAATCAGCATAATAAATTTAAATCAAAACCTCGTCGTTATCGTTTGGTAAAAGAATTTTATAATTTTTTGTGGCAGTTGCAAGCTCTGCATACTTATCACACGGCGCAATATGCACGAACGCAACCTGCGATACGTCGCACTCTGCAAGCCTTGAAAGAATGTCAGCAACCGAAAAATGTGCACACTCGCAAACGATTAAATCGGTGTGGGTTTGCGCTAAAACCTTTGGAAAATCGTCAAGCGACGGGTGCAAATCCCCCGTAATAATAATATTCTTTTCTTCACTCTCAATCATAAATGAAAAAGAATTTACGCAGTGCATTGTGGGTATAGCGGTGACCTTTACATTTTCGTTAGAATAAAAGTCCCCGTCAGATATAAGCTCAAACCTTACGCCGCTCGGAATTTTGCCGCAGATTTGGTTGCAGTACTCTTCTAAAAGGCAAACACCTTGTTTTGAGGGCAGATAAACGGTATAGTCCATACATAGATATTCAGTAAGGTTTAAAATGTCAAAAATTCCGTTCAGGTGGTCGCCGTGTAGATGGGAAATAAATATCGCCTTTATTTTTTTAGGGTCGTAGTCCGCGTTCACAAGCGCGTCAAGCACGGGCGCACCTGTATCAAAAAGGTACGCATTACCACGCGAATCCTCAACAAGAATACTCTGCTGCCGCCTATTTTTTGACGGCGCACCAAAGCTGGTGCCTAAGAATTTTAATTTCATAAATCCACCTAATTCTCTTTGTATCTTTCTTCGCCCCACCAGTCAGGCAAAAGCGCAGAAAGCTTTACGGTCTTTCTTTTATCGTAGTCCACCATTATCTCGCAGTCAGCATTTTCCTTGTTAAGCTGTAAAAGAAACTCTCTGCAAGCGCCGCAGGGCATTCCGCTGCCCTCGCCGTAGGGTGCCTTGTCACGAAATGCGAGCAAGCGTTTTACCTTGGTCTGACCGCTGTTAACATACATATTAAGAGCCGCAACGCGCTCGGCACAAAGGTTCAAAACACCGCTGCAGCTTTCAATACAAAAGCCGGTAAAAATCTCGCCGTTCTCACTCTCAATAGCACAAACCACATGGTGTGCGTAAATAAACGGCGAAACATCCTCGGGATGATACTCTTCCCGAGCCTTATCAAAAAGCCTCTCCCATATATCCATAAAACCCGCCCTATAAAAATCAAATTTTTTATTATTGTATCACATACCTGCAAAAAAGAGAAGAGATAATACATAAGGGTAAAAAGAAAAAGCCGCTAAATGCGACTTTTCTTTTTTGAAAACGGAGCACAAAATTCAAGTTGTTTTAAATTTTTAACTGTATGTTTGAATCTATGCGGTTTTTAGTCTTATTTCTTTGATTTATAAATGAGATACACACCTATAGCAATTAAAGCAATTTGAATTCCTATAGTAATGAAATCACTCATATTAGCGCCGTTATGGGTAATGTTCCAGTAATAATCGTTGGCAAAGCTTCCTATAACCGAAAGTCCGCCAAGTGCAGTCATAATTATACCGCCCACTTTTTTACCCGTTGATTTTGTTTTTTGCGCAGTTGATTGAAAATCTTCTGTTTTGGTCACTAATTCCGCCGTTTTTCCACAACTACCGCAGAATTTAGCTCCGTCAGGAATTTCTTTTCCACAATTTTTACAAAACATTTATACTCCACCTTAATCTTGAACTTCAAAGCCGTATGTATCAACCAACAATTTAGTTATGTCGTCAATATAAAATGCAGTATCCTCTTCATCAGCAACAAAATCCAATATTTCCTCAGCTAAGGCAACGCGCTCTGCACGGTCAGATTCATAAAGTTTTTGTAATGATACCATACAAGAAATGCTTTCGCTTAATTCTACACAAGAAATTTCAATATTCTTATCGTTTGAATTGGCATATTCATTTTCCCATTTTTCAAAATCTTGCTTCATTGCTGCATATTCACTATGCCTTACAGTAATAGTAAATGCAGCAGTCACTTGTCTGATTACGCCATTTTCAGGATTATAACCAACGCTTAATGATACCTTTCCGTATTCGCCTAAATCGCTTAAAAACATTTTGCCTGTATTATAGCCGCCGTCAATTGCCTTAAGATTATTTGTATCAGAATTATCTAAGTTATCTTTTTTGTCATTGCTTTCATTTTTAATGTTAGCATCAACATTTTGCGACTGCGATACATCGTTTGTCGGACTACTATCATCATTATCTTTTGAGAACGACGGCGCGATAACAAAAGAACCTATAGCAAAGCAAACAACGGCAATAGCCGCAATAATAGCTATTTTTAAAGTGCTGTTCTTTTTTTGCACAGGGGTAGTATTAACTGCTGTAGATTGTTGCACCGCGGCTTCCTGTGGAGCACCGCAAAAATTACAAAATTTTGTACCTTCATTGATTTCTTTTCCGCAATTATTGCAAAACATGATTTTTCTCCTTAATATTTAATTTTATTTATCACAAAATAAAAAGTATTTTTATTCTGCAATCGTACTAATATATTAGTATTATAACTCCGCATTTTTAGTAAGTCAAGATTTTTTTAAGATTTTATTGTATAATCAAAAAAAACAATCTTTATTGTAAAGGAATTGTTGAAATGAATCGTATCAAAGAACTGCGTGAAAAGGCAGGCTTAAGGCAAATTGATGTTGCAAATGCCACTTGCATTGACCAAAAAACTTTGTCAAATTACGAGACAGGTAAAACAAACCCCGATAGTTATTCTCTTATTCGACTTGCGGATTTTTTTGATGTGAGTATCGATTATCTTGTAGGAAGAATTGATTCATTGCATACTACTGTAAGTAAAGAAGACATATGTAAAAAAATTGATTGTATCAAGCAAAAACTTAATGATATAAAAAAATATTTATAAAACCCGACTGCCTTGAGCAAGTCGGGTTTTATAAATTTATATATTTAGCAAAAAAAGTGTTTATAAAAGCATTTATAAAGTAATGACTATATTCTTTCTATGTGTTTGAATTCTGCATATTTAGTGATATTGTACCTTTGGTACAGTGATATTTCTGCTGACGCACAAGTGATATTATATTCACCTCCAAAACTAGCGAGGCGAATATAACTGAAAAACCAACTTGCGTGAAACAAGTCGGTTTTTTTGGCCCGCCTGAAGGGATTCGACTCTTGCCGCGCGGTCGCGGCTTCGGTCATTCGCGGCTCTGTCAGTCCACCGGACTGTCATTCAATACCGCTCCTACTTCGAATCCCTTAAAGACTTAAAAAGAGAGCACCAACCACAAGGGTTGCTACTCTCTTTTTTGGCCCGCCTGAAGGGATTCGAACCCCCGTTCTTCAGAATCGGAATCTGCTGCGTTATCCAGCTGCGCCACAGGCGGAAATATAGGGCAGGTAAACCTGCCCGTTTTTATTTCTCCTTTGCCATAAGAGCCAGCATTTTATCTGCCGCCTCGGCATATACTTTTGCGTCCTTGTCCTGACCTATGACTGTGTTTTCTCCTGAAACGCGTCGGGAAATCTGCAGCCCGTCGGGTAACTTAAAGCCAACCTCTGACTCAGCGTTGACAGGCTCACAGAACCAGTCGCCAAGAGCGAGAGTATCGCCGTTGCCACCGGGCAGCTTCAGGTTTACGAAGAAACCGCCCTCGAAAAGCGTGTTAAGGTATTCGTAGCTTGATGCGTCGGTTATATAAAGCATAGCCTTGCTGTCGGATGCGATAATCGCCGTAAGCTTAGTGCGCTTGGCGTTCTGCTGGTCAGCGAGCTCATTTTTGCCAAAGGCGCAGTCAATAATCTGAACATTCACTTCGCCGTCACCGTCAAGGTCTTCGGCGTATTTCTCAAGCTCAACCTCCATCGCGTCAATCTGGCCCGCGGTGTAGGAGTTGTAGGTGAAAAGCACAACCTCGGTGTCAAACTTCTCGCGCGTGGCACACTGCGTAATAGCAACGCTCAGCACGGTTGCAAGAAAGACACCTGCCAAAACGAAATATTTGTAATGAAACCAAAAATTCTTAACCTTATCGCCAAAGGTTTTTGGGACCAAAGGCTCCACGGGAGCAACCTTTGGAGCAAGCTCAGGATTTTGTCGCGCACGTCTTGCAGCAACGAGCTCACGCTGACGCCGTCTTTGCTCCTCAAGAAAATCATTACCCGCCACAAAATCACCCTTTCTGAATTTAAAAACAATTATACCAACTCAGCCGCCCCACCGCAACCAAAACACCCTAAATTTACAAATAGTTTACAGCATCTTTATATATTATTTGTTTAGTCCTAAGTCTGAAAAAAGTTTGTGAGTTTTTATTATATTTTCTGATGCTATGGATTTGTTAGTGTGAATTTCAAAAAGAGCACCTTTTATTTTTTTAAAACTTTTAAGTAATTCAAACCATCTAATTATCCAAAAGATAGGTAATAAATATGGATGAGAATTAAGACTCGGGTACTTTAATTTCAAAAGACGATACGGCATAAAAATTCGTTGGATGAAAAATGTCATTTTGTTGTCTGCTTGAGCCCTGTTTATAATTACCTGGCTTTCTCTTGTGCCAAAAACTCCACCGGCAAAAACAAAATTTTGCATTTCTTGAGTTGTTGGAGTTAAAGGACCTCCCTCAAACCAACACTTGGCAAGCTTTTCTGCATTTTCTGCAAAAAGCAATAATTTTGCTTCTTTTAATAGTTGTTTTAGAACCTTTTTGTTATAGTTGTTTTGGTTTATTAAGAGCCACAAATCTAAAAAAGAACGTATGCCGCAACCGCCGAATGAAAAGTGTTTAGCCATATGAGCTATGTGATAAAAATAAAACATTTCAGGCGACATTGAATATTCATAGGAGTCCAAAGACGCCGGAGAAGAAAACTCCCAAACTTTCTGTAACACTTTATTAACCGAATCATTTGTTTCAATGAGTTCAAAATGCAATTCAATTGGTATTTTGCTTTCAGAAAAGAAGATTATGTCGTGAGAACCCTCTTTCCCTTTAACAAAGAAATTGTCTATTAAAACCTTTTCTGCGCGCTCTATATCTTTTACAAGAATATCAATATCGCAGCTTGTTCTCATCCAAGATTCGGGATATAGGTTCTTTAGAACGGAACCCTTTAAAAAAATGTGTTGAATATTGTTTTTTTTAAATATATTTTTAATTTTTTCAATTTCATAATCGCGCTTCTCGGATTGTATTATTGAAACAAAAATTTCTTTTTCTAGTGAGGAAACATCAATACTAATTTCATTAGGGTTGTTTAGAATAGCCCAAGAAATAATATTACTAATATTATGTTTTTGAGCGAGGAGATGCATTTTTGATATATCTTCACTAGAAATTGCTATATCGTTAAGGTTAACAGCGTTTTTGTTTATAACACTACGAAGTAAAAGTATTATTTGTTCAAATAGAGCAGTCAAAATCATCACCTAATAAATTATTTTAGTTGATATATTAGATATTTTTTGTGTGCTGGGACCTTTCCAATAAACATAGTTTTTGTCAGGGATTTTCCAATTAACCCCGTAACGTTGAGAAAGGTATTTCTCAAAATTAGAAGGAACGTTAATAGGATAATCATTAAATATGATTTTGTCCAATTTTTCAATGTGTTCACAAGAAAGTTTAACAGTACATAATTGATCAGCGCCGTTGCTGCTTGGGTTATATGCTAAGAAGCATATATCACAGTCATCTTCTTGCTGGTAGTAACAAACGTCAAACTTAATATTTTTATATATAAAGGAATCCTCTGTTATACCTATATTGGTGGTAACATACCTATGTTTATGAATGCAACCGTTTTCTATAAATACAGTTTTTATTGATTCTATTGTTGCGTCGTTTGTGTTATATACAGCAACGTCTATATCCATATCGTGCTTAAGTAATTTTCCTTCTCTAACTATACCAAGAAGTGTACCCATATCAAAGAAGAAAGAAAAATTACCCGCTTCCAGTATTTTTTGTATAAAGATAATAGTATCTGCACCATTTGATTGGATAAAGTGTTTTTTTTGTTGTGTTTCTTTAAAGTGTTTAATTATATACAATTTTTTATATAAAGAGCAGGTTAAAGCGTTGCTCCTAAAAAATTTTTTTATTTTCTCCATCATTTTTTTACCTCAAAAAATCTTAATGCGTTTTTTGGCGATATACAAATAAAAATTCCATATAATTTGCTATAGATTGAAAAACTACTAAATAGGTATTTCCATATATGTTTTTTTATGTGTGTTGTTAAAAAATCAATAGTTTTATTATCTTTAAAACAGGACATACTTATTCTTCTAATATAAGCAATGGCATTGCGGGTGGAATGGTGCAGAGCGTATCTAACAAGGTGGGGATATTTACCTTGCAGAAAACTTATAAATTCGTCTGCAGCTATAAAGTATTGCATTTGATTGTTTTTAAAAGGCGATTTGGTAATGCTTTTCGGATTATATCTATAAAAATACTTTTTTGTGTCTATAAAACAGATTTTGCTTGCAATATTAAATACTTTATATATGGTTGCAAAGTCTTCAAAGATTCTCCCCTCGGGGAAACGTATATCCTTAAAAAGTTCATGACAAAAGAGTTTTCCACAAGCCGAAGTGGTTAGTTTTTTATCCAGAAGGATTTGTTTAATTGCTCTCTCTGAGGTGTATAATTTGAGAGATTTATTTATCTTATGTTGTAAGGGTAAGGAACTTGAGAGTTTACAAACACAAATTTCGCAATCGCTTTCAATAACACCATATAAAAGCTGTTCTATAAAGTTGGTTTCAATATAATCATCGCTGTCAATAAATGTTATGTATTCTCCAATAGCGTTAGTTATTCCAACATTTCGTGCCGATGAAAGACCGCCGTTTGTTTTGTGAATTACTTTTATTCGAGAATCTTTTTTTGCAAAATTATCACATATATTACCGCTGTTATCGGTGGAGCCATCATTTACAAGTATTATTTCCAAGTTAGTATAGGTTTGGGAAATTATACTTTCTATGCATTGGTCGATGTATTTTTCTACGTTGAAAACGGGAACTATGACCGATACCAGCGGGTTTGTTTTCATAAATTTCATCCTCTTTGAAAATTATAGCGATAATGAATACCATCCAAAACACTCGATAAGCCTGGAAATCCAACGTACTGCCTGCAATAGCTAATCCGGTAAGTGCTATCATTCCACACATGTTCTTTTGAGATTTAGCAATTTTATATGTTTGCATAAACGTCCAAATTAAAAGAACTATACCAACGACGCCGCCTTCTATGAGCAAATTGATCCACATGTTGTGAGACTCATATGCCCCTGAATGACCATGTGCTATATAGTGAACTCTTCCGCGGAAAGAACCATATCCACTACCAAAGAGAAGTTCAAAGAGATTTCCGTCAAAGAACTCGTTAATTGCAGCAAGCCATATTTTTGAACGACCTGAACCACCATCTTCCAAAAGGGCAAATATGCTTAATCGATTCTTCAAATATTCGGGAATATATTCATAAAAATAAATAAATAAAAATGTTATAAATAACACAAGAACCAAAGGTATCAAAACGCGTTTGCTTTTTATGCTTTGGAAAAGCCAAGCACAAATTATTGCAATAGTCATAATCATTGCACCGCGAGAGCCTGAAAGAATAATAATACCACAACAACAAGAAAACAAAACAATTGCCAATATGCGGTTATTGTTGCGAGTTATCATTGTAAGAAGCAGCGATAATATAATAACCAATCCACAAGCAAAATCGTTTGAGTCCATAGTGCTTGATATAGTTATTGTTAAGCGAAAATTAAGAGCGGACTCAATGTTTAATAGAGTAACAAAAATAGCGATTATTGAGCTCAAAACTATTGATTTTTTTATAAGCTTGAGTTCGTTAGATGTATATGTATCAGTTGTTGCCAAAAGTGCTATAATACCATTGCTTGCAAAGGTTGTTACTTGCCATACGGCTACTGAATAAAAATTATATAAAGTGCTAAACATAACAAACACAAAGTATAGGAATATTGCATTTGTTTTTTTATTGTAGACTATTGTATTATCCAAATTTCTTAAAACATAGAGTCCTATGTAGATGATAGCAACATAGTTCAACAAAGATACGTTGCCTATTATTCCCGAAAGGCTAGTGGCTATCGGCAATAAAAGCATATATAGGGCAAATACTATAATATGTGGTCTTGTTGTTTCAACCGAACTCTTGATTAACATTTTTTCTCCTATAAAATTAATTTTTTATAAGCTTCAAGCGTTTGCTCTTTTATTATATCCCAAGAAAAAAAGTCAATAATTGCTTTTCTCGCAAAAATAGATTTTTCATAATGCAAATTTTTCTCGACAACAGCTTTTTCTAACGCATCTGCAATATCGTTGGCATTGCATGATGTGGTCCAACCACAGTTGTTTTCAGATACGAAATTTGAAAGGCTTGTTCCTGTTGTTACTATACAAGGGATACCGTATGCCAACGCTTCTAGTATTCCTAAAGGCATACCTTCATGCCGCGAGGTCTGTATAAATATATCAGAAGAGAGCAAGACTCTTTCCTTTTCGTCGCCCATTATTTCTCTGTTAAGAGAAACAATATCGTTAAGGCCGCGCTCAAAAATCATATTTGAAACATTTTGAAAGCGTCCCTGATAATCAGGGCCATAAATGCTTAGTTTACAGTTATTTTTTCTAAAAAATTCTTGTTTGATTTTTATTGCATCTAATAGCAAATCTAAGCCTTTAACGTGAGATTCCAATCTCCCAACGTAAATAAAATTAGTTTTTTGTTTATTAAATGCGGTCTTTTTGTTGATAGGGATGTTTATACCGTTTGTCTCAACTATTTTATTTGTGCCAAAATGGGTTGAGTTAAACTCACGCGAAGACAAGCATTGTAGGGCAACGGCATTGTTTATAAAACGATTGAAAAAAAGTATGTTTGCAATAACTTTTTTCGCACGTTTTTTTTGCTGTGCCTCGCTCGACAATTCACCATGCGGTATAATTACATACGGAATGTTTCTGTTTATAAGCTGAGGATAAATTTTCAAATACTGCACCCTGTATGTTTCGTGAAAAACTACAATGTCAGGACGGTTAAATGGGGCAGGAAGCGAATCAATACAAAAGTGCTTGCAATAATCAAATTGGTTACAAATTTTATCAATTTTTACGTTAGAGATATTTATAAATCCAACTTTTTCGGTTTTCTGATGCGCTTGAACGTGTTGTGGCACTGCTATACAAACACCATTAAAAGGGCTGTCCTTTATATGCGCAATGTGTAATATTGTCATTTATCGTCCCTCATATATGCTGTAAAATTATGCTGTATGCCTCTTTTTTCAACGGGCGGCAATTCCATATAGTTTCCATATCTGTTTGTTAAATATTTTTTAAATGATTTAAACGCGCTAAATTTTTCGTTTTCAAAAATTACAACATCCATATCATTAAAATCTTCAACTGACATAATTTCATTATAGTTTGGATTTTCAGTCAAACAACAAACATATCCAGTTTCTTTGTATTTATTAAGCAGCTTTTCTATTTTTTTAGTCCAAAATTTATATCCCAGCGGCTTAGCGAAAATTGAAAACAAAAACAAGATTATATTGTATGATATTGTCTTATTTCTGTTTGGTCCATTTATTACTGATGCTGTTTTTAATAGCGATAAGATTCGAATTTTATTTGTATAATGCTTAAATCCTTTTTTGTCTGTGGGACAGTTATCAAATGGAAAAATATCGATATATACACCATAGTTTTGTATGGTTTTATATCCGTGTTCTGTTAAAGACGTATTTGCATCGATTATTTTGATAAAATTATAATAATAAGAATTATTGTTTTTAAAACTAACCACACGGTATCTTGGATGATTTTCGTTTTCTATTGCTTCTATTAATCTAGGAATGTCTTTTCTTAAAACACAAACATCGACATCATCATCCCAAGGAATAAATCCACCGTGCCTAACAGCTCCCAAAAGAGTGCCAAAGCACAAGGAATATTTTATATCGTTTTTTTCGCATATGTATTTTAAGAAGATCAGCATATCGAAAATTATTTGTTTTAATTTGCTGTTTGACAATTCTCGCATAGTCGTATCCTTATTAGTATAATTTTAAATTAAACAATCCAATTAAAGAACCTATACCATAACACATATGGAATAGTGGGTATAGTAAAATCCTAATAAAGGAATATTTTAACTTTCCACAAAAGAATGAAAAATATATATCCAGTATTAGATACAGAACTATTTCACATATAAATGAAATTTTGAAAAAAGTGTTGAAACAAAGCGGTGGCAAAACAACTAATGATAGCAGAAACAAAAAAGGAATAAAGTGACGCAAGCTCATTGCAGAAGGATTTTTTCGCATAGTAATAAAAAGGGCGTTTCCATTTTTAATTGCTTGTCCAAACAATCCTTTTAACGTGTCGCGGCAAAAGTATGTAAATTTTATGTCGGAAGCGAGATATACTTTTCCGCCAGCAGCTCTAATGCGGCTGTTAAAGTCATTATCTTCGCTTCTGGATAATTCGTTATCGAACAAACCAATTTTTTCAATCAAACTTTTTCTGAATGCTCCAAACGGCACAGTATCGACATATCCGCTTTCGGACCCTGTTCGAAACTTTGAATTGCCTACACCAAAAGGCGAAGATAAGATTTCTGCATTTATTCTTCCCCAAAAACCGTGTCCGCGAGTTGTTGCAACTCCACCGACATTTTGTGCATCAATATTATTTAAGTAATAAACACATTTCTCTACATATTGGCAGTCATATTCTGCGTGAGCGTCGAGGCGCAAAATAATTTCTCCCACAGCCTCCTTAATGCCCATGTTAAGAGCAAAGGTTGTCTTTTTATCTTTATTGTGAATTTTTCTAATTGGTAAAATGTCTACGAAAGCATTAATGATGTTGTGAGTGCCATCCGTTGAGCCACCGTCTATTATTAAAATCTCAATTTTTTCTTTTGGGTATGTTTGGTGAAGAATTGAATTCAAGCAATTTAAAAGATATTTGCCTTCATTGTATGTAGGTATAATTAGAGAAACAAATTCGCTGTTCATAATTAGTACGTTACCGTTTCCTTTTCGATGTTTCTTGGCTTTTGGGTTTTGTTTGTGGTTTTTATTCCTATGACTGATAAAAATGTTAAAAACATTATTTTAATGTCATATATTAAACCGGTTTCTTTGAGCGTTTGTAAATTGTAATACATTTTTTGTGGTAGAATTTCATTTATATAGCAATCGTTGATATTATTTGAATTACGCATAATGTCAGATTCGTCTTTGAAAACTATGCTGGTTTCTGATGTTATTCCTGCGGGTAAAAGCAAGGTAGCATACATTTCGGGTGTGTACTGATTTACATATTCTGGTACTTCTGGTCTTGTTCCTACAAAGGTCATTGTGCCACGCAACACATCTATAAGCTGACTAATTTCATCAAGTCGGCATTTGCGAATAAATTTACCTATACGAGTTATACGCTCATCCTCACTAGTTGTAACGGAAGGGCCCAATGTGTTAGCGTTATTCACCATAGTGCGAAATTTAAAAATTTTAAACACTCTTCCATATTGGGTAACACGTTCTTGCCTAAAGAATATTGGACCAGGAGAATCGATTTTTATAGCAATAGCTAAAATTAAGAAAATCCACGAAAAAAGCACCAATAATATAAGTGATACAAATATATCAAAAATCCTTTTTAAAATCAGCGCAATTTTTTTCCTTTGCAATATGTCATAGTAAGGGCGAACGTCCTCAGTCTGAAATTCTATGGGAAGCTTTTCCCAACTCTTTAAAATCATATTATAAGTACTCTTTCAAAATAGTTTTATATTTTTTAATTACATAATCAACCTCATCGTCTGTAAGGCAAGTGTGAAGCGGTAAAGTGATTTCGTTGGCAAAATGATTATATGCGTTAGGAAAATCTTTTATATCAAACCCCAATTCCTTATATGCAGTATGCATAGGTAGCGGTTTGTAATGAACATTGCAAGCGATGCCTTGTTCAGCCATTTTTATGATAATTTCATTTCGCTGTTCAGCGGTGATATTCGGAATTCGTGTCAAATAAAGATGTCCTGATGATTGATGATTGTCAGTATAATGCTCTAATACCTCAATTCCAAGAGGCTTTAATGCACTGTCGTATTTCTCTATTATTTCCTTTCTACGCTTTAGCATAGAAGGATATCTTTTGATTTGAGCAAGACCTATGGCAGCAGCAACATCGGTCATATTGCATTTATACCATGTTCCAACTATGTCATACTCCCAGGCACCGAGTTGAGTTTTTGCTAGGGCATCTTTGCTTTGCCCGTGAAGACTAAAAAGTTGAAGACGACGATATATTTCATCGTCCGCTATACCGGGTATGGTGTTCCAAGTCAGCGCGCCACCTTCTGCCGTGGTGAGATTTTTGACTGCATGAAAACTAAAACTTGAAAAGTCGGCAATTGAGCCAACAGGTTTGTTTTGCAGGGTTGCGCCAAATGCATGTGCTGTATCTGCCATAATAGCAATTCTGCCTAACGACTTTTGAATATCGTTGTTGGGTTTGAAAATGTTGCGTTTTCTTTCTACGATTTCAAAAATTTTATCATAATCACAAGGGATTCCTGCCAAATCAATAGGTATAATCGCTTTAGTTTTTTCGCTTATAGCAGATTCAAGGGCAACATAGTCCATTTCAAGACTGTTTTCTTGGGTGTCGACAAGCACAATTTTTGCACCAACATGGTCTATTACTGATGCTGATGCGGTATATGTATAGGCGCAAGTGATAACCTCGTCTCCTGCTCCAATACCCATGATGCGAAGAGCCATCTCGGCACATGCGGTTTGTGAATTTAAACATACACAACGATTAACGCCAATATAATTAGATATGTGTGCCTCTAGTTCTTTGGTTTTGGGTCCAGTAGTAATCCACCCCGACTGCAAGGCCTTGGTTACCTCTATAATTTCTTTCTCTGAAATATCAGGAGGGGAAAATTTAATGTTCATATGCTTCACCTTGAAAAATTTATTATATGCGCGCAATACGACTATTTTATTTTAATATCCATAGAATTATATCATATATATACAAAAATAGCAACGATTTAGATAATGTTTTTTGCGAAATAAAATAAAAAAATGTGCCTGAGGAGCAAAAAAATAGATTAAAATGTAAAATTATGCTATAATTTTGTATTTTTAAAGATAGAAAATAAAAAAGACCGTGAAAACACGGTCTTTTTTATATGAATGTGTTTGCCATGCACGACAATGAAGTACATATTCTCCAATATGAAAAATTACTGTTTTTTCATCTGTCGCAGGAACATCAACACCGCCAATACGAGCAGAACGGCAGCATATCCAAGTACCCACCAAAGATGAGGAAAAATCCCTAAAAAATCTCCTGCAAGTATAGCCCGTTCCATATCTACGGCATGAACAAACGGGAGAGCGTAGGCGATTTTTTTAAAGGTTCCGCCTACAAGGTTAAGGTCAAACCAAACACCGGACAGCCACGCTGAAAGGTTGGTTAGCAGAGCACCGCAGATACCGCCGACCTGCTTATCGGTAAACATGCTTCCGCAAAGGAGACCCAAGGCAATGTAGAGGGTTGAAACAGGAATGATAAATACAACAGCGTATAAAATTCCAACTGTAATTTTTAATCCGAGAATAATCGCAGCAATATAACAAATTACGCATTGAGCAACAGCAATCGGAATAATAGGCAGAGTGTAACCGAGAATAAAATCCAGCGGAGTCAGCGGTGTAGTATATAAGCGTTGGAGCAGGGAACTGCCTCTGTCTTTTGCAATAATGGTTGCAGAAAATAAAGTCATAAATGCCAGACCGAAAACTGTAATGCCAGGAGTTAAACGCTGTATTTCAAATAGCCCTACGGGGATATTTGCTTGTATAGCACTTAACAAAAAAATTAAGACGAGTGGGAAGCCGAGTCCGAAGAATAGAGTTAGCGGATCTCGTAATATTTCTTTTGTATTTCTGTTTGCAAATGTGAGCATTCTCATCTTGATACCCCCTTGACAATATGAATAAATGCTTGCTCAAAATTATCCGTTCCCGCTGTTTCCTTAATCTTGTCAGAGGTGTCGCAGATAAGAAGTTTTCCGTCTTTCATAATAGCAATGCGGTCGGACAGAGCTTCTGCTTCTTCCATATAGTGTGTTGTCAAAATAACCGTAATCTTCTCTTTAAGAGAACGAATTATATCCCATAGGTCACTCCGTGCAAGCACATCAAGTCCAAGCGTGGGTTCGTCAAGGAAAAGAATTTCAGGCTCGCTAATCAGCGCCATAGCAATACTCAATCTGCGTTGCCAGCCACCCGAAAGCTTACCTGCCTTTTTCTCAATAACAGTTTTAAGTCCAAGCAATTCGGTCAGTTCTGCAATTTTTGAATTCTGCCTGTTCCTTGTGAATCCGTGAACACCGCACATGAGCTCAAGATTTTCACGAACAGACAGACCGGGTGCAACCGCAGTTTCCTGCGGAGAAACGGCTATAATTGATTTCACGGCGGCAGAATCGTTGCAAATACTTTTTCCGTTCAAAAAGGCATCGCCGCTTGTGGGTTTTGTAAGGCAGGACAGCATCTTTATGGTGGTTGTTTTTCCTGCACCGTTTACACCGAGCAGGGAAAACAATTCACCTTTGTGAACAGTAATATTAAGATTATCAACCGCAACTACATCTTTATATTTTTTTGTTAAACCTTCAATCCTAATAGCGTCCATAACTGATTACTCCATTCCATACTGTTTTCTGAGTCCCTGATAGGAATCTGTAAGCATTTTACTCACAAGCTCCCAATCAAGGTCAAAAAAGCCTGTTGCAAACATAGTGGCAATTCCGTGAACGTACGCCCACATTTCAAGATGGAACAACTTTGCATCTATACCACTAAGTCCTGTATTATTATGGACAATAGACTCCATCTTGTCGGTTTGCTCTGTTGTTTCTGGAATCAATTCGCTAGAACGGTCGCGCATATACAAGAGTTTAAACAACTCTTTTTCTTCTTTGGCAAATCGTATGTAAGCCATGCCGTTTGCCTTGTAAGCAGGGAACTCTCCACTTTCAACTTCTCGCTGCATATACTCTTGACACAATTTATCTGCCCTTTCTACCACAGCAAGACGCAGCTCGTCCATTGAAGCGAAGTTTGAGAACACCGGCTGTGTCGAACAGTTCAATGCAGAGGCAATCGTTCTTGCATTAATCGCTTGCGCTCCACTGCATCGCACAATATCAACGGCAGCATTGATAACATCTTCTTTTGTCACTTTAACCTTGGGTGGCATAAAATTTCTCCTTAATATAGTTGTTGTTATATATCAATTGTTATTTTACTGCTAACCCTATTAAAAGTCAATAGCTCTAACAAAAAAATAAGGCTCTAACCAACTAAGGTTAAAGCCTTATTTTTATGAAAAACTATATGTTTACGACATCTATTTGTCGTATGGCTCAAAGAAAGTTCACGAGGGTTTTTGTCGTAAATCCGTCGTAAATCTAATTTTTGAACATAGTCTTGGATTAACAAAACACCGCAAACGCTAAGAAATAAGCGTTTGCGGCACAGTTTTACTCTGAAAGCGGCTTCATTGTGGGGAGTATGCAAGGGTTATAAAATTGAAATCAAAATATCTTACCTAATCTTGCTTTTTTGTTGTTTTTATTACTCGCACAAAACACACCATTTTTACCCTTGAAAAATTATCTTACCTCAACTTACTTTTTCAGCACATATCATACCTCTGAAATGGTCTAAAAAATGGTCTAAAATCAATCAAATATGACACATTGCAGTTTTTAATAATATATGATATAATTAAGAAAAAGGAGGGTGATTTTATGGATAGAAAAAGTTTTGACCAACAACTTGATATTTTGCTAAAAAAAGCAGAAGATAAAATTCCTGACGAAAAATTACCCGATTTGCCTTTTATGGAACTTGCTCCTGATGTTCACGATTGGTATATGTTTGAACACGAAATATGGGAAATAGGTGAAGAAATCAGGCAACTAATTTTTAATAACAAAAAAGTTTTGACAGATTCCCAAATTGCCCGAGTTATAAGCATTTGCTTGGATGAAAGAGCAAAAAGAGGCAGACAAAGTTTTGTGATGCTGTTAGGAAAAAAGGCATATCAAAATTATTCCGATAAATTAGCACCGTTACTTATTAGTGACGACATTGATGGTCATGTAATTGACACATTGTATAAAATGCAAGCTGGACAATATGTAACTGCCATATTGCCGTTTGTTAAACACAAAAGAACTTGGATTAGAAACATTGCAAAGAAATATATTCAAAAATATCAATAAAAAAGGACTATGACTTTTCGGTCATAGTCCTTTGATTATTAGTCTAACGGTTTCATTGTGGGGAAGAGGATTACCTCGCGGATGGTGTCGGAGCCGGTCAACATCATTACCACGCGGTCGATGCCGATGCCCATGCCGCCTGTGGGGGGCATGCCGTATTCCATTGCGGTTAAGAAATCCTCGTCGAGCATCTCTGCCTCGTCGTCGCCACGCTCGCGCAGCTCTAACTGCTTTTCAAAACGCTCGCGCTGTACGATGGGGTCGTTAAGCTCGGAATATGCGTTTGCAAGCTCACTGTGGCATACGAACAGCTCAAAGCGCTCGGTAAGGCGCGGGTCCTCGGGAGAAGCCTTGGTAAGCGGCGAAACCTCAACAGGATACATTGTAATAAATGTAGGCTGGATGAGCTTTTCTTCAACGCGCTGGTCGAAGCAGGCGTAAAGTGCGTTACCCCAGGTCTTGTCGGCAGTATCGGCAAGCTCAACACCAATAGACTCTGCCGCTGCAACAGCCTCTGCATCGTCGGTGATTGCGCCGAAGTCAATGCCTGCGTATTCCTTTACGGCGTCTACCATTGTAAGTCTGCGCCAGCCGGGTGTGAGGTCAATCTTCTCGCCGAGCCATTCAACCTCATAGGTGCCGTGGATTTCCTTTGCGGCGCCGGAGATTATTCCTTCGGCGATGTCCATCATATCGTGGAAGTCGGCATAAGCCTGATAAAGCTCAACCGTCGTAAATTCGGGGTTGTGCTTGGGGTCCATTCCCTCATTTCTGAAGATTCTGCCGATTTCATATACGCGGTCCATTCCGCCGACTATAAGACGCTTAAGCGGCAACTCGGTCGCGATGCGCATATACATAGGAATGTTAAGCGTGTTGTGGTGTGTGATAAACGGACGTGCAGCAGCACCGCCAACGATGGTGTTGAGCACGGGAGTTTCAACCTCGATATACTTCATATCGTCAAGGTATTTACGCATATACTTTATAAACTGCGAACGGATTACAAAGTTGCGCTTAACCCCCTCGTTCATAATGAGGTCAACATAGCGCTGACGGAAACGAAGGTCGTTATTAGTAAGTCCGTGAAATTTCTCGGGCAGGGGTAAAAGCGACTTTGAAAGCAGGGTAATTTTCTGTGCGTGAACCGAAATTTCGCCTGTCTGGGTTTTGAAAACAAAGCCCTCAACACCCATAATATCACCAATGTCCCACTTTTTGAAGCCGGCGTAGTTTTCCTCGCCAACATCTTCGCGGCGGACATAAAGCTGAATCTTGCCTGTAGAATCGGAAAGGCCGACAAAGCTTGCCTTGCCCATTATACGACGCGCAACGATTCTGCCTGCGATTTTAACGGTTTTACCGTCAAAGCTTTCAAAATTGTCCTTGATATTCTTAGAGTCGTTATCAAAGTCAAATTTAGTGATAAGGAACGGGTCGTTTCCCGACTCCTTAAGTGCTGCAAGCTTTTCACGGCGAACGCGCAGTATTTCGTTCATATCCTGCACATTGTTGTTATTTTCTGCCATAAATTCACGTCCTTTTAAGTAAAACTTAAAACAAGGGCAGTCAGTGGACTGCCCCGAAAATTAATATATTTCTAAGATTTTGAAAACGATGTTTCCACCCGGAGCCTCAGCTACGACCTCGTCGCCCACCTTGTGTCCGAGCAAAGCCTTTCCAACGGGTGATTCGTCGGAAATCAGACCGCGTCTTGAGTCAGCCTCGGGTGAGCCGACAATCTGATACTCGCACTCTTCATCAAACTCAACATCGAGCACCTTGAGCTTAGAGCCCATTGTTACGGTGTCGCCCGACTCTGCCTGGATAATTTCCACATTTTTGAGCATGCTTTCGAGTTCAACAATGCGAGCCTCTATCTTAGCCTGGTCATTCTTTGCCTCATCATATTCGCTGTTTTCGGAAAGGTCGCCGTAACCTCTGGCAACCTTGATTTTTTCTGCTATGTCCTTACGGCCTTCGGTTTTTAAATACTCAAGCTCATTCTGGAGCTTTTTAAGGCCGTCGTCGGTAAGACGAATTGTTTTAGCCACTACAATAATCTCCTTATGTTTTTTAAAATAATATGCGGAGTCAATGTATTATATACATACATTTATACATTATATAGGTGCGTGTGCATAAAGTCAAGAAGAAAACCGACAGGGGACTGCCGGTTTTATTTTAAGCCTTGTGCTGAATGTAGCAAAAAACAGACCTTGCGAAGCAAGGCCTGAAATGCTTCAATTAAATAACTGCTTTAAGCCTCAGCTTTGTTAAGACGCTTAACAAGCGCAGACTTCTTTCTGGCGGCATTGTTCTTGTGAAGAATACCCTTAGTGGTAGCCGCATCGATTTTCTTAACGGCAAGCTTTACAGCTGCATCCTTATCGGAAGCGTTGTTTGCGATAGCTGCGTCAGCCTTCTTTATAGAAGTGCGAAGCTCAGAACGGATGCTCTTATTACGCATTGCGTTATTCTCACTTACGATAACACGCTTCTTTGCAGACTTGATGTTAGGCATTTTCCCACCTCCTCGTAAAATCTCATGTAAAGGCATTTTACCACTAATTGAAGAGAAATGCAACACTTTTTTTAAAATTTTGCCTCTAAAAGTTCACAAATATACGCGGTATATTGTTCTTCTTTGCTACCAATAATACTAAAAACGGCAAAGGAACTGGTAAAATGTGGTCAACAGACTTGGCAGTTGAGGCGTGTGAGCAGGTAAAATCGTATGAGGGAATTGTAAAAAAAGAGCGCAGTGAAAACGGTGTGAATATCACTGACATAACGGTGGAAACCGAAAATGCTTCAAAGGAAACGGGTAGGCGTGTGGGCAGATATATAACCGCCGATGTTGGCGATATTGCGCTCGGCCTTTCAGAGACCGACGGCGCGGCAAGGGTTATAGCGGGTGAGATAAAGAAGCTGTTAAACGGCAGGGAAAGGGTGCTCGTTATAGGTGTCGGCAACACCGAAATAACACCCGATGCTTTAGGTCCCCGAACGGCCGACGGCGTGCTTGCAACGCGGCATTTATCGGCTGAATTTCAAAAAAGCACGGGGCTTGAGTTTAAAAGCGTTGCGGTGCTGTCCCCCGGGGTGCTTGGTCGGACGGGGATAGAGTCGGCAGAGGTGATACGCGCCGTTTGTGATACCGTAAAGCCGGAGGCAGTTATTGCGGTGGATGCGCTTGCCGCGGCGGATGTTATACGGCTTGGCACCACTGTGCAGATAAGCAACACGGGAATTTCGCCCGGTTCAGGCGTTGGAAACCGCCGCAAAGAGCTAAGCGAGCAAACGCTTGGCATACCCGTTATAGCAGTTGGAATTCCCACCGTAACCGACTCGGGAAATTTAGGAGGTAAGGACGGTTTTTTGGTCACAATACGGGATATAGATTTGCTAATATCCCGCGCGAGTGAGCTTTTGTCGCACGCTATAAACTTTGCACTGCAACCCGAAATAGAACAGGAAATATTGCTTTCCCTCGTCTAATTATTCGAGGGAATACATATAATTTATCGGGTGATAATTTTTATGAATAAATCTTTGGCGGTGTTAAGGCTCGCGCTTGTGGCAGTTTTGTCGGTATGTACGCTGCTTTACGGCACAGTGACACTCGCTTTTGGAAATATACCTGTTGCGGAAAACAGCAGCACGCAAATACAGTCGTCAGAGTCTGTTGTATCAGGCGGTCAGCAGACGGCAGAGGTTTCCTCAGAAACCGAGTCTGCTTCAAGCGCACCCGTGTCCTCAAAAGAGCAGACAACAACCGTAGCAGAGGACAAAACGGTAAGCGGCAAAATAATATCGCGCACCATAGCGCCGAGCAGCGCGACCAACTCCTATGGCGGCGTGTATTTAAAGAATATTTCGGGTGCAGAGGTTAATATAAAAAGTGAACTAAAGACGGGCACCGATATAAAAATAAGCAAGGGTGATACGCCGCAAATACTTATTGTTCACACCCACGCGACCGAATCTTATATGCTTGAAGAACGCGACTACTACACCAAAAGTGATGCCTCGCGCTCGACCGAGGCGGATAAAAATATGATAAAAATAGGTGAAACGGTTGCGGCGGTTGTAAAAAATGCGGGATATGCGGTTTTGCACGACAAAACATTGCACGATTATCCGTCGTACACAGGTAGCTACAATGCCTCTAAAGCTACTATAAAAAGCTATCTTAAAAAGTACCCGTCAATAAAAATTGTGATAGACATACATAGGGATGCAGTGGCGGACGGCAGCGATAAAATAAAGCTTGTAAAGGAGATAGACGGCAAGAAAGCGGCACAGGTAATGTTAGTGCAAGGCAGTCAGACGGGAAATGTTGAGGGGTATCCGAATTGGCGCGAAAATATGCGCCTTTGTATGCTTTTTCACAAGACGCTCGAGGAAATGTACCCCTCTCTTGCAAGACCGATTTTGCTGACCTCAAAGCTATATAACCAGCACCTCACAACCGGCTCTATGCTGATAGAAATGGGTACAGACGCCAACACGCTGGAGGAGGCGGTCTATTCGGCAGAGCTTGTCGGAAATGCGCTTACAAAGCTACTTACAGAACTAAAATAAAAAGGCTGCAACGCAGCCTTTTTTCTATTTGAGTTTATTATAAATTTCCTTTGTTTCGGCGGTATCTTTTCCGCTCAAAACCAAAATGTTGTCTTCAATTTTCAGCACAACTGCACTATCGCAAGCGGTATATGAAAAGCGTGTGTGTTTGCCAAACTCATCATTCTCATAGATTCCAAGCAGCAGACGCGCACTGTTGAAACCGTTTATTTTTATACCTTTTTTATCAGTCTCGAGGTATTCTATACTGTCTATATCTTCATATTTTACCGTTACATCGTCATAGTAAGTGGCGTTTATTTTGAAGTAATCTTCGCTGTAGTCTATTTTTATATCGCCCGTAAACATTATAAATGTCAGAACAAGCAACACGATAATAATAGCAATCCAAGCGAATATTCTTGCTTTTTTCTGAGTATTGCTTAAGGGTGTTAAAACAGCAGTGCCTGCTTTCTTCTGCTTTAGATAGTATACAAAGGAGTAAATGATAGGAACTACCGCGGTAACAAGAAGCAGTGCAACTAATATAAAAGCTATAATGTATGCTGTGGTGGCAAAGAAAACAGATATCAGTAAGCCTATGCCGCAAAAGAACCATACGCGACCGGCAAAACGGTGGGTGGCGTTCCAGTTTTCCTCATTTTCAAGCGTCCACTTAATTTTAATACCTAAGGTGCTGTTCTGCTTAACCTTGGGCATATAATTGCCTATTACCGCGAGCAAAACTCCAAGCAAAATAAGGGTTATTGCTTCCATTTTAATTTCGTAACCAAAAGCAAAGGAATACATAATGAGGTTTACGTAAACCGAAAGAGCAGGTATAATCCAAAAAACTATCGAAAGCGCCTTGGGATTTTGCTCTTTTTGCTTGCGGTCGAAAGAGGTTACAATTAAACAAATTAAATGAAATAAAAGCAAAACAAGCGGAACTAAAAATACGACAAGAGCTTTGCTTCCTGTGCCGTCTGCCTCACCGCTTATATTCCAGTGTATGTTCATATTAGCGGGTAGTTTATCCCACATTATTAGTCCAAATACTATTGGCAGGAGGGTTATAATTGAAGAAATTAAGGTCTTCAGTTTATTATTTTTTATCATATTTATTCTCCTTTCAAATCGGTTATAAAGAGCATTATTTCCTCAAGCACCGAGGCGTTAAGCTCATAATATATATATTTGCCCTCGCGCGTGTCGCGTATCAGGTCAGCATCCTTCAGTACCGATAAATGGCGGGAAATCGCCGCATCGGTAATTGAAAAATGCTCACTTATTTGACCCGCCGAAAGACGCCCGCTTTTGAGCATGTTAAGTATATCACGCCTCACAGGGTCGGCGAGTGCGCGAAGTGTGTTTTGCAGTCCCATACAGTCACCTCATTTAACATTTAACTTAATTGTTAAATGTAGTATATCACGAAGTTTTTATTTTGTCAATAGAAAAAGCCGAAGAAAAATCTTCGGCTTTTTAAAGTTAGTCTTTATGTGTTGTGTAGACCGTAACACCGTAGGGTGCTATGTGGTCGCAAATGCAGTCGCCTATACTTTTATATTTATGGTCTGCGGGAATTGGCTTTGCCTTTGCATCGGGTATGAGTGTTTTGGGGTCAAAGCGGTGGCGGAACATAGTAACGAAAAGAGGACTGTCAAGCATAAGCGTGAAATCGCGCTCTTTGGGGCTGTTGTTTACAACAACTATTGTAATTTCGCCGTCCGCTGAAAAGCTCATAGTAGCGTGAACGCCGTCTTTTCCTTCACCCTCATAAACCTTGGTGCCGAAGCCGTCAACATAGCGGCTGAGCAGGGAAAATGCATAAAACGCTTTGTGCGGAACGGTGGAGAAACGCAAATTCGGCATAAGACCGCAGCGATGGTCACCGTCCACGAACGAATCGTTATTATATGTATGGTTATTGGGCCACTGCTGGTCAAAAAGTGTCCAAAGCATCGTGGCGCGTACACCGCTGTTCATAAGAGCAACTGCCGCATCTACAAGCTCTGCGCCTAATTCATCGCGTGAATTGTCGCGGTTGTAGGTTATATTGTATTCGTCGTAGCAGTATGCCTTGTTGTTTTTTTCTCCAGGAAGAGCCGCCAAAGCGGTTTTTGACCAACTGTACCAATCGGTATACGGCTCGGGCACGCCGCCTGCGGTGCTGGTTATGTTCCAGCCCTCATAGTTTTTGCTGAAATCGTGGTTTTCTGCAATCTGAGTGCCGCTTGCAATCTCAACAAGACTCATCTTTTCTATAAAAGCAACGCCGGGCTTGCGCGTGTCGCTTTTGTCGGTTACGCCGAGTGTATTGGTGTTCAGAACATCGGGCCACTTAACACCCGAGAATACGCCGAACAGCGCCTCGGTCACATCACCCGAATTAAAGCGAATTGTATAACGCTTATAGGTTTTGGGGATATCGTTCGGATTTATTACTAAGATACTGTCATATGTGGCGGAGGGAAGAAGTCCGCCTGCAACAATATCTCCGCTTTCGTGGTATTTGTATACACCGAATATAAAGCTGCCCTGCTGGTCGGGGAAATCCGATTTATAGAGCATATCAATAGTGGCGACATAGTCGGTTTTCGGCTTTAGCTTAACCTTTTGGCTTGCGCGCGAAAACTGGCGTGTTAAAGCCATATAGGTGTTGCCTGTCTTTATATATTCTGCCTTAGCGGTTTCAACCCACTGATAGTTGTGGCTCGAAAAAATATCAATAAAGTCGGCCTTTTGTGCCATCTCCTTGAGCATATCACTCGAAACAGTGCTACCCTCATTGGGCCCCATAAGGAAAACCTTATCTCTTCTGCCGTCGCGAAGGAGAGCCTCGTGTACCGCCTTTGAAGACTCAAACCAAAGGTCATACGGAGTCTGCGACGGGTCGTTTGGCTTTCCGCTATAACGCTGCGGCTCGGTAAACAGAGTTAAAATTTTTACATTTGTAAAGCCGCGAAGCTCTACTAACTGATAAACGGTTTCGCTAACCCAGTCGGCGTAGTTTTTAACGCTTTGCTCCCAGTCATTTTCTACAGTAAACGGACTTTTGCCGTTCCAACAGGTCGAGTTAATGTCGCCGGGTGAGCACCAGCCCGTATTAAGTGCAACGGTAATGTTCGCTGCCTTCATGCGAGAAAGCCAGCCGTAGAAAGCGGTCATTCGCTCATTATCCCAATCCCATACACCGCGCGCTTCATCAAAGGCCCACCAGCCGTAAAAGGTGCGCGCAATTTTAAGGCGCATATTAGCGGCACGAGCGGCCTCGAGGTCGCACTGCTCTTCTGTGTATACGCGGTCCATATCGTCGGGCTGACCGGCAAAGCCGTGATAAATAGCGCCGTTGCCCCAGAAATCATTTTGTACGGGAATGTTGTTATGTATTTTAAGCGAAACCATAAACTCTACCTCCTGTAGCTTAGAAAATAGTCTAACTGAAAGCTTAGTTTATGTAAATGCACAAAACATTCCAATATACACAAAACGACACAAGCGAGTTTATATTACACTGTTTTGCGTTTGTTTTATAAAGAAAACCCCGACGCGTAAGCATCGGGGTTTTGTTATCTTTCATCAAGTGGGGTATAGGGCAGCTTTTTAACGGCCGCCTTATAAGCAGGGCGCATAATGCGCTTGCACGAAATAAGCTCTTCCATACGGTGAGCACACCAGCCTGCAACGCGGGCGATGGCGAAGAGGGGAGTATACAAATCCTCGGGTATGCCAAGCATATCGTAAACGAAGCCTGAATAAAGGTCGACATTTGCACAAATCGGGAGCGAAAGCTTTTTGCGTTCGCAAATGAGCTCCTTGCCTATACGCTCAATATTTTCAAGAAGCTTAAGCTCTTCAATTCTGCCGTACTTTTCGGCAAGCGAGCGTGCGCTCTCACGAATCGAAACTGCGCGCGGGTCAGAAATTGTATAAACCGCGTGTCCAAGTCCGTAAATCTTGCCCGAGCGGTCACCTGCGGTGCCGTCAAGCAGTTTATTAAGATAATCACGAAGCTTTTCCTCGTTCGAATAGTCGGGAAGGTCACGCTTTATAAAGCTTATCATTTCCATAACCTTTGCGTTGGCTCCACCGTGCAGCGGTCCTTTAAGCGAGTTTACAGCCGCCGCAATAGCGCTATAGGTATCGGTACCGCTTGAGGAAACCGCGCGGCAAACAAAGGCAGAGTTGTTACCGCCGCCGTGCTCAGCGTGCAAGATGAGCATTATATCAAGCAGCTTTGCCTCTTCGTCGGTATAGGTCTTGTCGGGACGAACCATTCTAAGAAAGTTTTCCGAAAGCGAAAGACCTGATTTGGGGTTATGTATGTAAAGCGATTTGCCGTAAAAACGGTGGCGCTTAACGGCGTAAGCGTTGGCAACTATCGACGGGAAACGGGCTATAAGCTCAATCGACTGACGCAGCAGATTTTCGGGCGAGGTGTCATCGTCAATCTCGTCATACGAATAAAGCGCCTCAATTCCGCGGGAGAGCTGATTCATAATATTGCGCGACGGAGCACGGAGTAAAACGTCCTCCGTAAAGCTGTCGGGCAGGGCGCGGTTGCGCGAAAGAATTGCGTTAAAGCGTTCAAATTCTTCTCTTGTGGGAAGCTTGCCGAACAACAGTAGATATGCAACCTCTTCATAGCCGAAGGTGTTGCTCTCACGGTGGCTTTTTATAATATCAAGCACGCTTATTCCGCGGTAATAAAGCTGACCTTCGGTCGGTACACGCTCACTGTCCTCCATATAGTAACCCTGAACACTGCCTATACCCGTAACGCCAACAAGCACTCCTGTGCCATCATCGTTTCGAAGTCCGCGCTTGGTGGCATAGCCCTGGTCTACGGTGTAAACACTTTCAATGTTTTCACCAAAGCCATCAAGAGCGTGGCTTACTTGTTCAAGCTCTGTTTTAAAATTGCTCATAGGGAACACCCTCTTTAAAGGAATAAAATAATATGTTATTATACACCAATTTAAGTCTATTGGCAAGATGTTTTTACAAATTGTGGAAGTGTTTGCATACTCTGTTTGGGGCGGCAGTCTATATATGAAAAATATTTTATAAAAAGGCTTTATTTTATTTTTGTTTTGTGGTATAGTAATATGTAAAAATTTTATTTAAGCAAAGAGGGATTCAAATGGTAACTCTTAAAAAAGGCGGTGCTTTGTGGCAAAACGGCAGACCTGTTCCCGCAGGCGACAACGTAAACGTCACCGAGGCACGCAAAAAAACAATGGCTTATACGGTTATGAATGCTCATAACTCGTCAAGCGACGACGCGCTTATGCGTATAAAGTTTGACAGCCTTATTTCGCACGATATAACCTATGTAGGAATTATCCAGACTGCACGCGGAAGCGGACTTAAGAAGTTCCCTGTACCGTATGTTATGACCAACTGCCACAACAGTCTTTGCGCTGTTGGCGGCACGATAAATGAGGATGACCATGTTTTCGGTCTTTCTGCCGCTAAGAAATACGGCGGTATCTATGTTCCTGCCAACCAGGCTGTGCTTCACCAGTACGCACGCGAGATGATGACCGGCTGCGGCAAAATGATTTTAGGCTCGGACAGCCATACCCGTTACGGTGCTTTGGGTACTATGGGTATCGGTGAGGGCGGCCCCGAAATCGTAAAGCAGCTGCTTTCTAACACATATGATGTTGCCTCGCCCGAGGTTGTGCTTGTATACCTTACGGGCAAGCCGCAGAGAGGTGTAGGTCCGCACGACGTTGCTATCGCTCTGTGCGGCGCTACTTATAAAAACGGCTTTGTTAAAAACAAGGTGCTCGAATTCGCAGGTCCCGGTGTAGATAGTCTTCCTATGGATTTCCGTATCGGAATTGATGTTATGACCACCGAAACTGCCTGTCTTTCTTCAATCTGGACTACCGACAGCCGCGTTGAAGAATACCTTACCGTTCACGGCAGAGCGGATGAATACAAGCGCTTAGAGCCTGCGGAGGGTGCATACTACGACAGCGTTATTGAAATCGACCTTAGCAAGGTTGAATGTATGGCTGCGCTGCCATTCCATCCGTCAGAGGCATATACCGTACGCGAGCTGATTGCAGGCGGTGTCGAGCTTTTGCGTGAGGCTGAGCTTCGTGCTGAGGAGCAGTTCGGTGGCAAGGTTCATCTTGAGCTTACAAACAAGGTCAAAAACGGACAAATTATGGTTGACCAGGGCGTCATAGCGGGCTGTGCAGGCGGTATGTATGACAACATAGCCGAGGCTGCCGCAATTTTAGGTGACAGCTCGGTCGGCAACGGATATTTCTCACTTTCGGTTTATCCGCCCTCTGTTCCTGTTAATCTTCGTCTTATCAAGGACGGAATTCAGCAAAGTCTGCTTGAAAGCGGCGCGCTCTTTAAGCCCTGCTTCTGCGGTCCTTGCTTCGGTGCGGGCGATGTTCCGTCTAACAACGGTCTTTCCATTCGTCACACCACCCGTAACTTCCCCAACCGTGAGGGCTCACGCCCCGGTGACGGTCAGCTTTCGGCTGTTATGCTTATGGACGCACGCAGTATTGCTGCAACCGCTAAAAACGGCGGTGTGCTGACTCCTGCTACCGATATTGATTATAAAATGCCCGAAGAAAAGCCGCTTACCTTTGAAAAGGCACCTTACGAAAAGCGTGTTTATTTCGGCTTCGGGAAGGCCGACGAAAAGGCTGAGCTTCGCTTTGGTCCCAACATTACCGAATGGCCGAGAATTCCTGCGCTTGCGGATAATTTACTTCTCCGTCTTGCCAGCGTAATTCACGACCCCGTAACTACAACCGACGAGCTTATTCCGTCGGGTGAAACCTCTTCTTACCGTTCGAATCCGTTAAAGCTTGCCACCTTTGCGCTGTCACGCCGCGACCCCGACTATGTTGCGCGTACTGCAAACATTCGTGCAGAGGAGCAGCACCGTGCTGACGGCAACCCCGATGAGAGCACTCTTGCGGCGCTCAAAAAAGCAGGCTTTGATGCTGAGGTTTTAGGAAACACCGCGGTAGCTTCCTGCGTATTTGCAAATAAGCCCGGTGACGGCTCTGCGCGTGAGCAGGCGGCTTCTTGCCAGCGTGTGCTTGGCGGCGGTGCAAACATCTGCTACGAATATGCAACCAAGCGTTACCGCTCTAACTGCATAAACTGGGGTATGATGCCCTTTACTATCGACGAGTCGGTAGAGTTTGATTATGAGCCGTACGACTATGTTTTCGTGCCCGGAATTAAAGAGGCTGTGAAGAGTGGACAAGAGTCTATAAAGGGCTATTTAATAGGCGAAAACGGCGCAAAAGAGATTACTCTTCATATGGCAGGGCTTACAGATAAGGAGCGCGAAATTCTGCTTTCGGGCTGTCTTATGAACTGGTATGCCGCACAGAACAAGGAGGATTAAAATGGATAAAATCAAAATGCAAAACCCCATCGTTGAGATGGACGGAGATGAAATGACCAGAATACTCTGGAAAATGATAAAGGACGAGCTTTTATGCCCCTTTGTTGAGCTTAACACAGAGTATTACGACTTAGGACTTAAATATCGCGACGAAACCAATGACCAGGTTACGGTTGATGCCGCAAATGCTATAAAGAAGCACAAGGTTGGCGTTAAGTGTGCTACAATTACCCCCAACGCTCAGCGTGTTGAGGAGTACTCCTTAAAGGAAATGTGGAAGAGTCCGAACGGCACTATCCGTGCGATTTTGGACGGCACAGTTTTCCGCGCACCTATTCTTACAAGCCGCATAAAGCCATACGTTAGCCGCTGGAATAAGCCTATTACCATTGCCCGTCACGCCTACGGTGATGTTTATAAGGCAACCGAGTACCGCGTTCCCGGCAAGGGCACGGCAGAGCTTGTTTTCCACGGCGAAGACGGAACAGAATTCAAGAAGACAATTTATGACTTTGAGTGCGCAGGTGTTCTGCAGGGTCAGTATAATAAAGATAGCTCAATAGAGTCATTTGCCCGCGTTTGCTTCGAGTATGCGCTCTCCACAAAGCAGGATATGTGGTTTGCAACCAAGGATACCATTTCCAAGCAGTATGACCAGACCTTCAAGTTTATCTTTGAACGCATTTATAACGAGGAGTTTAAAGAGAAGTTTGAGGCTGCGGGAATCGAGTATTTCTACACCCTTATTGATGACGCTGTTGCACGTGTTATCCGTTCGGAAGGCGGCTTCCTTTGGGTTTGCAAGAACTACGACGGCGACGTTATGAGCGATATGGTTTCTACCGCTTTCGGCTCGCTTGCTATGATGACAAGCGTGCTCGTAAGCCCCGATGGTAACTATGAATATGAGGCGGCACACGGCACCGTAACCCGTCACTACTACCGTTGGCTCAAGGGTGAAAAGCCCTCAAGCAACCCGATTGCGACAATTTTTGCCTGGACGGGT
This sequence comes from Acutalibacteraceae bacterium, assembly GCA_045590515.1. Taxonomy (GTDB): domain Bacteria; phylum Bacillota; class Clostridia; order Oscillospirales; family Acutalibacteraceae; genus SIG589. The sequence goes on along the minus strand of JAZNRD010000033.1, from coordinate 78,550 downwards.
GCGCTTAAAAAGCGCGGCGAATTAGATGGAAACGGCGCACTTTGCGACTTTGCCGATAAGTTAGAGGCTGCCTGCATTGATACTATTGAGTCTGGCGTTATGACCGGCGACCTTGCAGCACTTGCAGAGGGCGAAACACGCGTTGTAAACAGCGAAGAATTCATCGCTGCTATCAGAAAAGAGCTTGAAAAGAAAATAGGTTAATATAAATTGTAAATTATAAAATCCTATGCTAAAATAGAGCGTAGGATTTTATTTTTGGGGTGAATGTATGCAGTTTTGTTTAGCTTCGGCCTCGCCGCGAAGACGAGAGCTTTTAGCCTTAATACAGAAAGATTTTATAATAGATGTTCCGAAAGAGGAGGAACGCTGTCCGCAGGGAATTGCGCCTATGGAAAGACCTTCGTTGCTTGCAACGCAAAAAGCGCGCGAGGTTGCTGTGCGCCGCGAAGGTGCGCTTATAATCGCCGCAGATACCGCGGTTTTTCTTGACGGCAAAATGCTTGGCAAGCCTCATTCACAAGCAGAGGCTTATAATATGTTATCTTCACTTTCGGGCAGAACCCATACCGTTATAACCGGGTGCTGTGTTAAACTTAACGGGCAGGAAGAGTGCTTTTCGGTCAGCACCGAGGTTACATTTTATCCTTTAAGTGATGCCGAAATTATGGAATATATTGCATCGGGCGAGCCAATGGATAAGGCGGGTGCGTACGGAATTCAGGGTAGGGGAGCCGTCTTTGTAAAGGAAATAAAGGGCGACTATTTTAATGTTGTTGGTCTTCCCGTAGCGGAACTCTATAGGAAAATAAAGGAAATAAAGCAAAAAGAGTATTAAATTTTTGCATAATACATAAAAATATGCCAATTGTAACCACATTTTTTTGCAATTTTTCGCTTGACAAATGCATAAAAAAACGCTATAATGCTTTAAACTGTTAAAATCAGGAGGAAGAAAAATGAAAAAGTTACTCGCAATTTTGTTAACTCTTTGCCTCGTACTTAGCTTTGCAGCTTGCGGCGGAGAGAAAGGGTCTTCGGACACCATTAAGCTTGGCGGTATTGGACCTATAAGCGGCGGCGCTGCTGTTTACGGTCAGGCTGTTCAGCACGGTGCTGAAATAGCTGTTGAGGAAATCAATGCTCTTGAAGGCGACGTTAAGTTTGAGTTCAAGATGCAGGACGATGAGCATGATGCTGAAAAGTCTGTAAATGCATACAATGCACTTAAGGACTGGGGCATGCAGATTCTTGTTGGCTCGGTTACAACACAGCCTTGTATTGCTGTTTCTACCGAGAGTAATGCTGACAAGATTTTTGAGCTTACTCCTTCCGCTTCTTCTACCGATGTTATCGGTGGTCAGCCGGATGAGGATGGCAATGTTACCATTCAGCGTAAGTCTAATGTATTCCAGATGTGCTTTACCGACCCCAACCAGGGTATTGCTTCTGCACAGTACATCTTTGACCAGAAGTTAGGCGAAAAGATTGGTGTTATCTATAACAACGCTGATGCTTATTCCAAGGGAATCTATCAGAAGTTTATGACAAAGTCTAAGGAGCTCGGTCTTAACGTTGTTGCAGAGCAGGCTTTTGCAAGCGACGACAACACCGACTTCAACGCTCAGCTTAACGCTGTTAAGGCTGCAGGCGCTGACCTTATCTTTATGCCTATCTACTACACACCTGCTTCTCTTATCTTAGCACAGGCTGCTCAGATGAACTATGACGTTAAGTTCTTCGGCGTTGACGGTCTTGACGGTCTTCTCACCGTTGAAGGCTTCGACACCGAGCTTGCTGAGGGCGTAATGCTCTTAACTCCGTTCACTGCTGACGCAGAGGACGACAAGACCAAGAACTTTGTTGCAAAGTACAAGGAAAAGTACGGCGAGGTTCCGAACCAGTTTGCTGCTGACGCTTATGACTGCGTATACGCACTCTATGAGGCTTGCAAGGCTGAGGGTATCACCGCTGATATGTCTGCCGCTGACATCTGCGCTAAGCTCGAAGCACGCTTCACAAGCGAGGAGTTCAAGTTTGACGGTCTTACCGGTGAGGGAATGACCTGGTCTGAGACCGGCGAAGTTTCCAAGTCTCCTAAGGGTATGAAGATTGAGAACGGCGTTTATGTTGGTCTTTAATCCTCAGAACTAAATTAAATTGTAAAAAAGGGTTGAATTTCAACCCTTTTTTTATTTACAATTAAAAACAAATGTTGTATAATTGATTTGTATATTTTATTGTTTGGGGTGTTTTGATGGCCTTTCTAACCAATCTTATCAACGGCTTAAGCCTTGGCAGCGTTTACGCCATTATAGCTTTGGGCTATACAATGGTTTACGGAATAGCCAAGATGCTGAACTTCGCACACGGTGACGTTATAATGGTAGGCGCATATATGTGCTTCATTGCAATGTCGTCGTTGGGACTTCCCTCCATTGTCGCAATACTTATAGCAATGGTGGTGTGCACGCTGCTCGGTATAATAATTGAGCGTCTTGCGTACAAGCCTCTAAGACAAGCCTCCTCGCTTGCCGTACTTATAACCGCAATCGGTGTAAGCTATTTCTTACAGAACGCTGCCCTGCTTATTTGGGGCAGTGCACCTAAGGGCTTTACCTCGGTTATCGGAATAGAAGCAATATCGCTATTCGACGGACAGCTTATTATAACGGGTGAGTCGCTCGTTACAATTCTTGCGTGTATCGTAATAATGATTGTACTGACTCTGTTCACCAAGAACAGTAAGCTCGGTAAGGCAATGCGTGCCGTTTCAGAGGATAAGGGCGCGGCAGAGCTTATGGGTATAAATGTAAATGTTACCATTTCCGCAACCTTTGCAATAGGCTCGGCACTCGCCGCTATCGCAGGCGTACTGCTTTGCTCGGCATATCCCGTTGTTATGCCGACAACCGGCTCAATGCCCGGAATCAAGGCGTTCACCGCTGCGGTTTTCGGCGGAATCGGCTCTATCCCCGGCGCTATGGTCGGCGGACTCTTGCTCGGAATTATTGAAACCTTCAGTAAATACTATATCTCGACCGAGCTTTCAGATGCTATCGTGTTTGCTGTACTGATACTCGTCTTGCTCATAAAGCCCACCGGACTTCTCGGCAAGAAGATAAGCGAAAAGGTGTGAGGTGAAAGTTATGCAGAAATTAAAGAATTTAAGCAAATCCTCACGCACCGCACTCAGTTCTTATGGAATAGTAATAATCGCATTCCTTATTATGTTCCCGTTGCAGCAATTTGGACTGCTCTCTAACTCAATCTCGGGTCAGCTTGTGCCCATCTGTACCTATATCGTTATGGCAATTTCGCTTAACCTTACGGTTGGTATACTTGGAGAGCTTTCGCTCGGTCACGCAGGTTTTATGTCGGTTGGTGCATTCTGCGGCGTTGTGGCATCCTCTGCTTTACAGGATGTTATTACCGTCGCTCCGCTTCGTCTGCTCATAGCAATAGTTGTAGGCGGACTTTTCGCAGGAATTGCGGGACTGCTCATAGGCATACCTGTTCTGCGCCTGCGCGGTGACTATCTCGCTATCGTAACCCTGGCGTTCGGTGAAATCATCCGTAACATTATAAACTGTCTTTACATAGGTATTGATAAAAACGGTCTTCACATCAGTATGACCGATATTGCATCACTTGGAATGGAAAACGGACGCGTTATCCTAAACGGTCCGCAGGGCGCTGTCGGTATACAGAAGATTGCAACCTTTACCTCGGGTATAGTGCTTATACTGTTCACACTGTTTATAGTGCTTAACCTTATAAACAGCCGTACAGGCCGTGCTATTACCGCAATACGCGATAACAGAATTGCGGCTGAGTCGGTTGGTATCAGCATAACAAAGTATAAGCTTACCGCATTTATTACCTCTGCTGCTTTAGCGGGTATGGCGGGCGCACTTTATGCTATGAACTTCTCGACCGTTGCAGCTAAGAAGTTTGACTTCAATACATCTATTTTAGTTCTCGTTTTCGTCGTTCTCGGCGGAATGGGCAATATCACAGGCTCAATTATTGCAACCACCATACTCTATATGGTGCCCGAGCTTCTGCGTGAATTTGCCGACTACCGTATGCTTATCTACGCTATAGTTCTGATTGTTGTTATGATTGCAACCAACAGCAAAAATGCTATTATGATGCGCGAAAAGCTTTTCGGCAAGGTAAAGAACTTATTTAAGAAGAAAAAGGTAGAGGAGGGTGAAGAGAATGTCTAAAATGGTACCGGTTCCCAGTCGTGGAATTATCCCCGAGCGCGACATTGACAAGCGCCCGATTCTTGAAACCCACCACCTTGGTATAGATTTCGGCGGACTTACTGCTGTTGACGAGCTGTCACTTACCATCGGCAGAACCGAAATTTCAGGTCTTATAGGACCCAACGGTGCAGGTAAGACCACCGTGTTTAATATGCTTACCAATGTTTATCAGCCTACGCGCGGTACAATACTGCTTGACGGCAAGCCGACCGCGGGCAAAACTACCGCACAGGTCAACCGTATGGGTATTGCCCGTACCTTCCAGAATATTCGTCTGTTCTCAAATATGTCGGTTCTCGACAATGTAAAGGTTGGTCTTCACAACTCAATGCACGAATCCTTCTTATCCTCGGTTACTCACACCTTTGGCTACAAAAAGGCAGAGAGAGTGGCTAAGGACAAGGCTATTGAGCTGCTTGATTTCTTCCATATGTCTGATTTAGCTTACGCACAGGCCGGCAGCCTCCCGTACGGTGCACAGCGCAGACTTGAGATTGTCCGTGCGCTTGCAACCAACCCGGGAATTATACTGCTTGACGAGCCTGCCGCAGGTATGAACCCGTCCGAAACGGCAGAGCTTATGGAAAATATTCGTAAAATTCGTGACACCTTTAATATCGCTGTTCTGCTTATCGAACACGATATGAGCCTTGTTATGAATCTTTGCGAGGGCATCTGCGTGCTTGACCACGGTAAAGTTATTGCTAAGGGCACACCTGCAGAGATTCAGGCTAACCCCGTGGTTATTGAAGCATACCTCGGCAAGAAGAAGGAGGGCTAAGTATGTTAAAGGTAGACAATATAAATGTTTATTACGGCAATATTCACGCCCTTAAAGGTGTTTCGCTTGAGGTTAACGAGGGTGAAATTGTGGCTCTTATCGGTGCAAACGGCGCAGGTAAGTCAACAACCCTTAAAACTATTTCGGGTCTTCTCCGTTCAAAAACGGGCTCTATAACCCTCTTTGACGAGGATATTTCTCACACCGATGCATACCGTCTTGTATCAAAGGGTATGGCGCACGTTCCCGAGGGACGCCGCATTTTCTTGCAGATGACCGTACAGGAAAATCTTGAAATGGGCGCATATACCACCGAAAAGGGCAAGGTTAAGGAGCTTATTGAGGATGTTTATAAGCGTTTCCCGCGCCTTAAGCACCGCAAAAGCCAGATAGCTGGTACTCTTTCGGGCGGTGAACAGCAGATGCTGGCTATGGGCCGCGCACTTATGAGCAGACCCAAGCTTTTAATGCTTGACGAGCCGTCAATGGGATTGGCGCCTATCCTCGTTCAGCAGATATTTGATATTATTAAGGAGCTTCACATGGCAGGCACAACCATTCTGCTTGTTGAGCAGAACGCCGAAATGGCGCTGCAGGTTGCCGACCGCGCGTATGTACTTGAATCGGGCAGAATTGCCCTCTCGGGTACGGGCGCAGAGCTTGCACAAAGCGACGCTATCAAAAAAGCATATCTTGGTGGCTAAAACTAAAACCGACAGTCTATTGACTGTCGGTTTTTTATTTTAATCTATAATATATTTTTCACCGGGAGTGAACATATGGAAAGGCTGATAAGGAGCTATTGTTTTTATTGCATCAACAAAGCCTGCCTCGCTTGCTGTGTTCACATCGTATAGACCTATATGAACGGGAATAAGTAGTCCTGCACCGATATTTTTGGCAAGCGTTACTGCCTCACGGCTATCAAAACAGCCTATAATATCCAAAATATTGGTTCGGTAATAATCCCTTCCGTTGACGGGAAGAATCAGCACATCGGTGCCTTTGATTCTCTCTTCAAGTCCTAAGTATGGGCAACAGTCACCCGAATGGAAGAAACGCTTTCCGTCAATGTCAAGAATAAATCCTACCTCAAGGCAGTTTCCGTCTGCAGCCTTGTGAATTTGCTCGTGTGCGGCAGGAATTGCCGTAACCGAAAACCAGTCGCATATTTCATATTTAACATCGGTTTCCAGACCGACAATTCTCTCGCGCTCAATTCCGTATTGGGCGATTATATCGGTGATGGGTTTGCTTGCAAAGAATTTTGCTTTCTTATTTATTTTTGCTAAAACAGATAAAGTCTCGGGGTCGGCGTGGTCGTAGTGTGAATGTGTGCAGAAAACATAATCAATAAAATCAAGCTCGTCAGGAGAAATCGGGGCAGGGTAGTTTCTTACCCACTTTACAAGCTCAGTGCAGCAGTTTTTATCAACATAATCGGACAGATATCCGTCTATCATTATGTATTTATCTTTATGCTTTATTATGAAGCCAATTCCACCTAAGAAGAATAATCCAAATTGGCTATTTAATAGTTCAGTTTTTGTTATTTTTGATTTCATTTAATATATCTCCTCAAGTTTGCTTTCTTACGCCTTGACAATTATATCACCGAATGATAAAATTGTCAACAAGGAGGTGCTTGCGTGAGGGGTAAGTGTATAAATCAACAGGATATAAAGCAGGCCAACGCAGCAGATGTTTTCAGCATTATAAGAAAAAACGGGCCGTTGCTCCGTTCACAGCTTCAAGAGATTACGAATCTAAGCTGGGGCGCGGTTTCAAATATAGTTTCGCGTTTGTCTGAGGAAAAATATATAGTAGAAACCAAGGCAGAGGGAAGAGGCAGTGCAGGCAGACTCCCGTCTTATCTTGATGTTAATACAAACGACCATTTCATAATTGGCTTTGATATAAACGCCTCGGGATTTAAAGCAGTTTTAATGAACCTTAAGGGTGAGGTTATAGAGCGTTATAAGAGGATACCTACCTATAAGGATAAAGACTCTATGCTTAATGAGATTTTTGAGTTTTCACAGCAGGTAAAGCGGAGCACCGAAAGGTATCATATATTATGCGCAGGGGTTGCAATGCAAGGCCTTGTTGATTCACAAAACGGTATCTCAATTCAAGGTCCTATGCTTACCGATTGGGAGAACGTTCCGCTTGCAGATATGCTTGAGCAGCACTTATCAATTCCCGTATTTTTGGAGCATGACCCTAATTGCAGCTTGTATGCCTTTTCTGTGCGTAAAAATATAGACAGTATCATTCTTGTTCGCGTGGACAGGGGTATTGGTATGGCTGTGATGATTGGCGGCGAGATTTTTAAGCGTATCGGTATGTTTGAGTTAGGTCATAGTATCGTCGAAACAAACGGCGCACGGTGCACCTGCGGAAAATGCGGCTGCATGGAAGCTTATGCTTCACAGTCGGGAATGGAACGCCTATCGGGTATGAGCTTTGAGGCTCTCGCGCAAAAAGCGCGAAGCGGCGACACATTTGCGACCGAGCTTTTTAATAATATGGCAGATTATCTTTCAAAAGAGCTTTCCAATATCGCCCATCTTCTCTGTGTAAACAACATTGTTTTGTGTGGAGATATGTGGAGATATAGAGATATCTTTGAAGAGCGGTTTAACAAAGGCTTAGCGGCAGCTGCAGACGGCAAATTAAATATTCAAATAGCAGAAACCGAACACGCCGCAACCGGTGCTGCACTTATTGCAATAGAACGCTTTTCCGATAAGATAGAATTTTAAGGAGTAGAAAATGAAAGCAGTAGAAATTACAAAGCCCCACGAGGTTAGACTTATTGAGACAGAGAAACCCATTCCGGCGCCGGGATTTGCAAGAATAAAAATAAAGGCCGCAGCAATTTGCGCTACGGATTTAGAGGTTGTAGACGGAAATATTGCCGCTAACTATCCTCTTATTCCAGGACACGAGTGGAGCGGAATAGTTGATGCGGTAGGAAGCGAAGAGGACAGTCACTGGATTGGAAAAAGTGTAATAGGCAGTAGCGATGTTGTGTGCCTAAAGTGTGATGCTTGCAGAAGGGGCGAATGGCGCTATTGTAAGAACTTTGAGGAAATCGGCTTTAAGCGCAACGGCGCTTATGCAGAGTATGCTATATTCCCCGTATACGGGCTTGTAGAAAAACCTGAAAATGTTCCTTTTGAAAATGCTGCACTTTGCGAGCCTTTGGGTGTTGCGCTTGGAACGCTTAAAAAGGCACACGCAAAGGCAGGACAGACAATGCTTATATTTGGTGCAGGTTCTATTGGTCTTTGTATGCTTGCGGCAGGAAAAGCCTTGGGAATGAGAAATATTGTTGTTTGTGCTACCAGACAGTCGCGCTTGGAAATTGCGAAAGAAATGGGTGCATATGCTACGGTTGCAAATAAGGAACAGGACATCTTTGAAGAAATGAAGAAGCTACACCCCGACGGTACAGATGTAATTATTGATGCGACGGGGGCAGAAGAGTGTATTTCAGCTGCATTCAAGCTTGCAAGAAAGGGCGGAGTAGTTGCTCTGGCAGGTTACGGCGGCGGAAAAGTGATGAACATACGAATTGACGATATACATATCAATAACCTTAAAGTTATAGGTGCAGGAAACAACTGGAATATGCACAAACGCGCGGCAGAGCTTATGGCAGACGGCGTTGTTGACCTTAGCCCCTTTATTACTAAAAAGCTTAAGCTATCTGATTTTAAGGAGGGCTTGGAACTTGCGCGCAAGCGTCCCGTTGGTTTCATTAAGGCGGTGTTTGTGAATGACTGATTCGGTTTTAGGAATTGACCTCGGAACCTCATCGCTAAAGGCAATTTTATATTGCCAATGTGGGACAACTCAAAAGGTGCGGGAGAAATATGACCAAAATAATCCGAGCAAATGGAAGAAAGCATTGTTTAGAGCGCTTGAAAAAATTGATTGTAGTGCGGTCAGCGCGGTAGGGCTTTCTTCTCAGGTGGGCACATATGTTGTAAATGATGAAACGGTGCTGCCGTGGAATAGTAAAGTTGGCTCTGAAGAGCTTAAAATGCTCAAAGCCCGATATAGCGAAGAGTGTTTTATAAAAGAAATATCAATGCCGCACCCGGATATACCTTCCTATCCGTTGCCAAGGCTTGCATACATAAAGGAAAATGTGCAGGAAATACGCTCTGTATGTCAGCCAAAGGACCTATTGTGTGAGATTTTGACCGGAAGAAGAGTGAGTGACAAGTACTCGTTCAGAGGTCTTTGCAATATGGAAACGGGCGAATACAGTAGATTCTTTCTGTCAGAGCTTTCGCTTTCTCCCGATATACTTCCTCCACTTTGCGAAGTAGGCGAAAGCGTTGGTTATATAACCGAAGAGCTGTGTAAGCGCTTTGGCTTTAGGGCAAATACAAAGGTATATACGGGACTTAATGATTTTTATGCTGCATTGCTCGGTATGGGAATAAAGAACAAGGGCGACGCTTTTGATATTACCGGCACAAGCGAGCATTTCGGTGTTATAGAGGAAAAGCTTGTTGCCTCAACTTCGCTTGTATCGAGTGAGTTTTTCGGAAACTTCGTGCATTACGGTGTAACGGCATCAAGCGGAAGCTCTTTAAGATTTTCAGAAAAGCTTTGTGAAGAAAGGGAAATTAGCTTTGACCTTATTGACGGCGCGCCGATTTTTACTCCGTATATTAACGGAGAGCGTGCACCTGTTTTTGATGCAGACGCGAGTGGAACTTTTTTCGGAATAGATGATAACTGTAACCGTCAAACGCTCGCATATTCTGTTCTTGAGGGCATCGCGTTTAGTATTTATCACATATATGAGGCTATGGGCAAGCCGCCTACAAATCGTATAATTGCTTGCGGCGGTCCGTCGAGAAACAAGCTGTTAACCCAAATAAAAGCAGAACTGTTATCGGTTCCCGTTTATGTGTGTAAAGAGGTCGATACCTCGGCTCTTGGCGCTGCTATGTCTACGGGGCTTATAGAAAATAGTCAGCTATGCGTGGGCGATGCGGTTATGCCTACGGGAAAGCACCGCGAGCGACTGCTTAAAAGATATGAAATATATAAAAATATGTATCCTCTATTAAGGGAGCAATATAAGAAATTCAAGGAGGCAAACAAATGAGTTGTGTGATTTTTGGCGCAGGAAAAATAGCAAGAGGTTTCATTGGACACCTGCTTTATTTAAGCGGAATACCCTTTTCTTTTGTAGAGAAGGCGGATGCTTTATGTGAACTTATGAATCAGCGTGGGCAATACACCGTTAACATACTCGGCAATTCGGATAATAATTGCATAGTTAAGGGCGCACGGGCATATAAGTTTGACGAAGTGGACGAAATTGTTGAGGCAATAAAGAACGCAGACGCGGTGTTCACTGCGGTTGGAGGAAAAAATTTAGGAGATATTGTTCCTCTTCTTACAAAAGGAATAGAAGCAAAGGCTACCGTGGGTGGCAAGCTTAATATTGTCACCTGTGAAAACTGGAAACTGCCGGCAACAATATTAAGGGACGGAATTGCGGCGCAGATAGGTGATACTGCGAGAGAGTATTTTGAAAACGAGGTAGGCATTACCGAGGCGGTTATAATGCGCAGCGCAATTGAGTCGGATGCAGAATTATTAAAGCAGGACCCGCTTATTGTAAATGTTCAGGATTTCTGGGAGCTGCCGGTTGACGCTTCGCGTATCAAGGGTGCGCTGCCCGATATTAAGGGCTTAAAGCTTATCCCCGAGTTTACAGGATTTTTAGAGAGAAAGTTTTATACATACAATGCCGCAAACGGAACAACCTCTTATCTGGGTGCACTGTTCGGGTATGAGAAAATTGCAGATGCGGCGCACGACGAGCGCATACTGAAAATTCTTGACGGCGTATATATGGAAACTGCACAGGCGCTTTCCCTTAAGCACAATTTTCCGCTCGATGAGCAGTTGGCGTTTACGCTTACCTCTAAGCGAAAGCTTCAGGATTATACCATTGTCGATTTTATTGAGCGAAACGCGCGTGACCCGCTGAGAAAATTAGGCCCCGACGACCGTCTTGTTGGCTCTGCCAGACTTGTTGAATCATTTGGTATAAAGCCTGAAAATCTTTGTATCGCTATTGCTGCAGCAATTTACTATAAGAGCGAGGGCGACGAGTTTGCAGTCGAGCTTTGCAGAATGAGACGTGAAGAGGGAATAGACTATATACTGGAAAATGTATGTAAGCTTGACCCCGACGGCTCACTTGCGATGCTCGTTAAAGAAAAAATAGAGTTACTGAAAGGCGAGGGCTATATAAATGAGTAAAATTACTGTTATAGGAGCGGGCAAGACAGGACGCGGCTTTATAGGAAGACTTCTTGCTGAGGCAGGAGAGGGTTTTACCTTTATAGATAAGGATGAAGCACTTGTTAAAAAATTAAATAGCGATGGCTGCTTTGATGTTAATTTCTTTGGCGGCTGTCGTGAAAAAATCTCTGTATCTAATTACAGAGCGTGCACCTGGGAGGATGCCGACCTTTCGGATGCGGAATTGTTGTTTGTTTCGGTTTGCGGACCGAATCTCGTATCGGTAGGAGAGGAGCTTAGAAAGCGCCTTGATAAAAATAAGCATTACTATATAATCACCTGTGAAAACGCGTCAAAGCCTTCGAAAACGCTTAAAGATGCGATAGGTATGCCTAATGTTTCGGTGAGCGAGGCAACAGTGTTCTGCACAACGATAGATGACGGTGGGCTTAATATAAACTCTGAAAACTATCCGTATTTGCAGTGTGATGCAGATTTGCTTGACGGTTATGTTCCGCCTATTGAAAGCGTAAAGCCTATAGAAAACTTTGGAAACTTCCTCACGCGAAAGCTTTTTACATATAACGCGGCAAGCTGTATTATTGCTTATATCGGGTGGTATAAGGGTTATACTGATTACGGCTCTGCGGCAAATGACAGCGAAATATTAGAGCTTCTTGACCGAAACTACGCTGTAACCAATCGCGTGCTTTGCAAGGAATTCGGTTATGATATGGCAGACCAAGAGGAATTTGCGCTTCTGTCAAAAAAGAAGTTTTGCGATAAAACAATAATAGACACAGTTGCAAGAAATGCTCGCCAGCCGCAACGAAAGCTTGGTCCCAACGAGAGAATAATAGGACCGTTGCTTGTGATAGAAAAGTACGGCGAGGACACCTCGGTTTTAAAGAGAACCGCCGCAATTATGCTTAAATACACAAATGATGGCGAAGAGGAGTGGGACTCTATAACCGCCACCAAGACTCCGGAACAGATTTTAAATGATATTTGCGGTCTTGAAAAGGGCAGCAAGCTTTCAAATGAAATACTGGAAATATATGACCGATTATAATTTAAAAAAGCAAACGGAGCGTGCCTTTGACGGCGCGTTCCGTTTTACTTTGCCTTTTTTTTACCTGATTTTAGTTTTGTATTGTGTTAATTTTTTGGTTGTGATAATATAAATACAAAGGAAGTGGAAGAAATGAAATATAAATTTTTGCGTTTCCCTGAGGGCAAGGCGAAGGCGGTAACCTTTAGTTACGATGACAATGCGCGTGCAGATTTGCGTATGCGCGATATACTTGATAAATATGGCATAAAGTGTACCTTTAATGTGGTGGGTGCGACACTCGGCGACGGCTCGCATCTTTCGGTTGACGAGCTTGAAAGTAGTATTGAAAAGGGACACGAGATTGCCGTTCACGGCGCAAATCACAGCGCGCTCGGCAATATGCGTTCTATCGACGGAATAAAAGAGGTGCTCGAGGGGCGAAACATCCTCGAAAATGCGCTTGGACGCATTATTCGCGGTTATGCTTATGCAGATAGCGGCGTTGGCGTTATGCGAAACGGCGCAAATTATGACGATATAAAGCATTATCTTCGTGACCTTGATATTGCGTATGCCCGCGCTATAAGCGGCGATAACGACCGTTTTAATTTGCCTGAGGACTGGCACCGCTGGTATCCTACCGCACACCACACAAACCCCGGTATTATGAAATCAATAGAAAAATTCCTTGCTATTGATATTGATAAAACCTATGTTGGCGAGCGCGGTCCAAAGCTTTTCTTTGTTTGGGGACACAGCTTTGAATTTGATAATAACGGTAACTGGGAGTTGCTTGAAAGCATCTGCGAAAAGCTATCAGGCAAGGACGATACCTGGTACGCAACGAATATCGAAATCTATGATTATGTGAAAGCGTACGAGTCACTGCAGTGGTCGGCAGACAACACCCGCGTTTACAACCCTACACTTTACACTGTTTGGTTTGATATTGATAAAAAGGTTTATAGTGTAAAACCCGGCGAAACATTAAAGATTGTATAATGCATAATAAAAACGACTTCTCGGAAGAGAAGTCGTTTTTTGTTTTTTATTTCCACGGAGTAAAGCCTTCCATAGTATCTCGGTTGGGGTCAACCGACGAAACCGAGGACGAGGATTGCTCGGGTGGAGTTTCGCTGCCGCTCGAGCTTTGCTGTTCGCTCGAAGAGGGGGCAGTAGTGCTTGAAGAGGGCGAGGTATTGCTCGATGCGCCGTCTGCCGACGATGTCGGCTTGCTGGTAACGGTTACCTGTACCTCTTCGCCGGTTTCAAGGTCGATAGCAGTGATAACAGAGCTTGTAGGCTCGTTTAGAATTATCTCATCGACTATTGTAGAAACCGTGCCGCTGTTTGTTGCGGCGTTGTTTTTATTGCCCGAAGCGGTGCTGTTATCCGTAACCGAGCCGCCTTGCGACTCGGTTACGATTGATGAATTGTTGTCTTTGGAGCTTACATCCGACGAATCGGAGTAAACATCCTTATCTCTGCACGCTGTACAAAGTAGCACTAGGGCAGCAGTGAGAATTATCAGAGATTTTTTCATATTAGGAAAGACCTTCCATACCATCTGTGGTGGGATTTGAATTGACATTTCCAGTATCGGGTTCTTTTTCAACACCCGATGTGCTTATAACATCAATGATGCTAAACTGTTTAACCTCGAGAGAGGGATTTTCGTATTTCTTCATGTTTTTCACTCTCCTTAGTTAGCGCCAACGAGCTTATTAAAGCTTGTGCTTATAACATTTTCTGAGAACTCACAGCCGCTTTCGGTCTTTGCGTAAGCAACTGCAGTACAATTCTGATTAGCCTCAAGACCTACAACGCGGAGTGCAAATTCGAGTACACCGCCGTCGTTCTTATACATCCAGTTTTTCTGGTCAACCTTGTATACAAAAATTGCGATATCTTCGCCCGCGCTAATCGGAACATAGCCGTCGTAGTTAGCGATTTTGTTGTCATACATAGCGCTTACCTTTGCAACAATCTCGTCAACAGTCCAGGATTTATTATCCTGATAATACTTAACAAATGCATCCCAGTCGCCTGTGATAAACATTGTACCGTACTGTGTACCTTCTGTAACACTTTCAATGTAGGAACCGTACTGAACAGTGCCGTCGGTCGGGTTAGCGGAAGCGCCGAAGGTTAAAAGCTTACCAAATGCAGGCTTTTTAAATCCTGTGAAATTAAATGTGCCTGTAACAGGTGCGGTAAATTTGCCGTCTGCATCCTTGTCAACATACTTAATATCACCATTTTCATCGGTGTAGTAAAGTGCGCCGTAGGGGATGAAGTATCTATCATTGTCAACAACAGATGTATCAATTGCTTCGCCTTCGGTTACGTTTTCTGCAACATCGGAATGCGATGTAATGCCAAAATCAAATGTAACTTCGTTAACGTCGCTCTTGAAATACTTGTTCCAAATGGTCGAGTAGTAGGTTGTGTCAATAGTGCCGTCTGCACGGAAACCGAGGAGTGCTACCATACCAACACCGCGATAGTTTTCATCGTCGTCCTGGTTATCAATAAGAACTTCGTAATAGATGCTTCCGTCTTCGCGTGTATGCTCGTCATAAACGATTTGCTGAGTAGAGTCATGACCGCAAACCATCATTACAATGTTGGAGTTGGTTTCAAGAAGCGTCTCACGAACGGTTGTGCCACTATTAGTTGTTTCGTTTGCAGCAATATAATAGAGGTCGTCATCGTTTAAAAGCTCGCCGTTGTCGCCAAGATGCGAGTGTGTTGTAACAATAACTTTCTTTTCGGGGTTAGCCTTAGCAATAGCGTTTGCCCAGTTAAGAATTTCGGTACGGGGGTAGATTTCAAGGGAAATTACGATATAGCCATTGTCATATACATAATATGTATTGGTAACATCATCTATATCGGCATCGGCAGACATTACTTCGTAGCCCTCTATTGCCTTGTTAACGTACGGATATGCGCCGCCGTTATTTGCAAGCAAGGACTCTACAATATCATCTTTAAAGAAGTGGTTGTAAAGAGTGTTGTATTCAGGTCCTTGTGTCGCGGTGTAGTTTCCTGTTCCGCCGCCACCCATGTAGTCATGGTTACCAAGCGAAACGCCAAAGGGCATTGCCTTAATTACGTCCTTAAATGCGTCATAAGAAGCAGAGAATTGTGTCCAAGAGCCATGCTCAGTAAGGTCGCCAAGAGCCATAACGCCGGCAATCTTGTATGCTTCCTTATTTGCAATCAGCCATTCGCCAATCTTACCATAGTAATCACCGTGATGTAAGAGCAACTTTTGCGGGTCGGGAAGGGCTGCAAAGGTGAACTCATAGTTTGCCGGGTCAAATGTGGTGTTATCTGTAAGGTCGCTGCTAACGTGGTCTTTGTAGTTAATTGTTACGGTAATGTCACCTTCAACGGTAATTACATCACCGGGAACCTTATTTTCGCTACCTACAGTGTAGTTTACAAAATCCTTCATTACAGTACTGCGTTCGAAGAATGTATGGGCTCTAAGTGTATACTCTCCACCCTTAACATATTCTATAGCGTTTACCATATTGCTGTCGCCAAAGTCATATGTTACACGGTAGTAACCGGTATCTTCGCCTGTGAACGGAACAAGAACAATATCATCAAGCCAAATTCCAGGAGAGCCTGCGGTATAGGTAAATGCAATAAATATTTTATCGTTATTACCACTGTTAAATACTACCTTTGTGTTTTGAAAATCGGTGGAGTAAGGCGTGTTGATATCAAAATAGGCTATTTTACTGCCATTCTCACTATAAACACTAATTTGTGAAAAACGAGAATCGGTAGGATATATTCTCCAGTTAAGCGAAAATTCATAGTCAGTGTTCGGAGTAACTGAAACTTCTGTTCCAACCTCGTTGTTGCGATGCTGGAGGAACAGAGAAGCGCTACCGGAATTTACTCTGTCTGTGACCGCTTTTGCATGAGACCAATATGCAAAGTTGCCTTTCGCTTTCCACTGACCGTTTATGTTGTGGTGTATCATCTGCTCAAGACCGATTTCGGTGTTTTCGTAACCGGAGTCGGGCCAGAGGTTCTCTACATTCCACTTAGCAACAAGGTCAACATCCGATGCTACGGTAAAGGTATAGGATTCATTAGAAGAAACCTTTGTTTCACCGTTGTACCAACCCTCAAAGGTGTTGCCTGCGTAGGTTACTGCGTTAACTGTAACATTTTCAGCCTCGTTTATAACCTGTGACTTATTAATAACATATCCGCCGTAAATACCGTCTGCGTTCTTTTCTGCGGTGGCGGTGATGGTGTAGGTGGGAACAGGCTCGAACTTAGCGGTGTAGTTTTTGCCGCTATAGAAAATTTCTGTAGCGTTTGACGAAACCAATGTATCTCCGTCATACCAACCAACAAAGCGGTAACCGGTGTCGGCTGTAGCAGTGTATTCATTTGCTTTTGCAGGGTAATAGCTTACAGTATAATCTGTTTCTGAAGGAAGTGAGCCATATGCGGTGGATTTGTAATGCATCGGAACTGTTGTAGCGGTGGAAACGGTTCCGCCTGCAGTTGCAGTCATATTAGCGTTTTGCGTGCTTTCACCAAAGAAGATATTGTCAAGGCGTATGTCGGCGTTTATAGCATTTTCAACACCTATTTGAAGGTTTAAAGTGGCAGTTGTATCAGTTCCGAATATATCTTCACTATTTCCCGAATTAAACAATAAACGGACGCATACCCATTGCTGATTAATCGATACCATACGAGTGTCCACTGTCAGCATTGTTTTTGCGGCTTGCACCGTACCATTCCAAGAATATACATTTGTATTATTCTTTTTGCCGTTTTCATTGAAAAAAGTATAGGTATAACTTTTGAATAGATTAAGAGATGATGTGTTCCACGATGATAGTGATGTGCCTACAATTGGACAAAAATAAGAATTGAAATAATTGTTAGTTACCTCTGTTCCCGCACTATCTGTATAGGTAGAGGGAACGCAATATACATAGTATTCAAAATAGTACTCTGTATCCTTGCTTATGGTTACCGGTAGATTAAAAAGCTGTTTAGATGCTGCATTGGTTGTGTCGCCGGGATTAATCTCAAGACAGTAATTTCCATGAGTAGCAGCTGGGGTTTCAGTAGGCGATACAAGTGTGGGGGAAATTGCAATAGTACTATAACGTTTAGCTTCAGTAAATTGAGTTATTCCTGCATCAGTTCCAGATTCAAAGCTTCCGTCAACGATTTGGTTATAAACATCAAACTTAGCAGTAAGGTCGCTTGTTATAACGCCTGTATATGTAGCACTTGTAGATACAAGAGTGTCGCCATTATACCAACCCTTGAAGTTGTTTCCATAATAAGGGGTAGCGACGATGGTTGAAGTAGTATTTGCGTATGCAAATTCTGTGTTTACATATCCGCCGTCGCTTGAAATAATATTATGCGACTCATAAATCGTAACGTTGTCGAACAATAAAATGGTAGAGCAGTTGTTCTTTATAACAAAGCGAGCATCATAATAACCGTCACTATCATCGTCAGTCATTGAAAAATCATTGATAACGTCATTTGCGGCAAATGTAAATGTGTAGTTTTTGAAGCCTCCAAAGTCCCAATTGGTTACTGTGGTACCGTCGGACTTAGTATATGAGTAAGTATCATAGGCTTTTGTTGTGGTATCAACTACCATTTCGTTGTAAACATCATCGTTTTGGTCGCATAGGTCATAAGATTTGCCGGTAACAGCAACATATTTATTTTCAGTGCTGCCTGTACCAGGCCATTTATCACACATAAATTCGCCTGCGCCGTCATCAATATGCGCGTCGAACCATAAGCCTGTCACAGCGGCAGAAGACGCCTTGGGATAAAACGTGGCATCAAAAGAAACAGTGTAAGTTTTATCCTTTTCAATCTTAATGTCCTGCATTGAGGCATTACCATTGTTTACCTGCAGAGATATGCCGTTGGTATCGGTTGTATATCCCGCATAATACAAGTCGGGAACATTGGGAGTTTTGGTCCAACGGATACTACAGTTTGCATATGGTGTGTAGGTGGTCGTAGTTTCACTTGTTTCCGGGTCGGTTGTCGTTTTTGTCCCATAATTCATAGAACGCCAACCGTAAAAATTGCTTTGAACAATCAGGCCAAAGTTAGGATTTGTCGTATCGGTAATTGTAGTGTACGCATTACCGTTCTCATCCTTGTTGTCTCCCCAAGTTTTCATAGAACCGTCACCGTTAACAATGAGGTTAACAGGTTCGTTCTCGGTGGTGGTGGCTACTGCAGGTAGGATTGTCAGTACAGCCATAGTACTGAGAAGCAGCAGCACGCTGAGGAGAATGCTGAGAAGTTTCTTCATAAAAAACACTCCTTAAAAATATTTTGTATGTTTAGTAAAAATACAAAAACTAATACATATATAATATAAAGCTTTTTATAGTAAATGTCAACAAAACAGTACCGAATAAACAGTAAAATTCTGAAAATTTGTATAAAATGCACTATTTTAAGTAAACACTACAAGCGAAGTGACAAAAGTAAAAAATTAGTTATTTTCTAAATATTGTATACACCTAAAAATAAGCCAACAATCCATTATTTTTTTCCAAATAAAAAAGGAACGGCACACAGGTCGTTCCTTGCGCGGTGGGATTATATTTTTATAACCGTAGGGGAGGGTCTCTGTGCCCTCCCGAAAGGGGAAGGCAATGCACAAAAAATTTACAAACACCGTAGGGGTCGGCGCCCACGACGACCCGAAAAAGTAAAAAGGACGACCGATGGTCGTCCTGTGGGGTTCGGCTTATTTGCTCTACCCTAAGCGTTCTTTTTCTATACCCGCGTTTTAAACTGATGGCTGCAGCGCGGACATTTTACCGTGTGTCTTCCTTTGCGCCTTGGAAGACGGAGGGTGCTTTTGCAAGACGGGCAGCGCCTATAAACGTGCTCGCGGTCGCGAAGACGTGTGGTTTTGCTAACAAAAAAGCCGCGCACTTTGTTTTCAAGCTCGTAATACTTTAGATTTTCGCGCTGTCTGGCATAAGTGTTGCGCGAGAGCGTGCGAAACAGAATAACGCCCAGCACTGCATATTCAAATAGAATTATAACCCACGAGCGAGCAAACAAATTTATAATAGCCAAAACAAAATATAAAACCGAGAGCGCGGAGCAAAGTCTGTCAAAGCCGTTGCGCCCGGCAAAAAAGCGCATAAGTCTTTCGCGAAAGGACGGTCTATACGGTCCGCCGTAATACATAAAATCACCCTTTGGATTGTTTGTGTACGCATATTATAACACCAATTTGTAAACAAATCATAAATGAGCGGTAAAAATTTATAAAAAAGGAAAAAGTCTATATTTTACTGCGAAAAGCGGTATTGCTTTTTTTATGACAATATTGTAGAATGTTGTGGAAAGAAGAAAAGAGGGGTTTTTATGATTATTGCCGAGAGTAACAATAAAAGCATTGTTAAAAAGGAATTTGAAAAGCGAGTAATTACCCACGCGTTTCACGATATTGACGGTACACATTCGCTCATCCGTGAATGGCCACCGGTTATGAGCATTGTCCTTTACGATGTTATTGTAAACGGTCTTCCCGAGGATTATGACAGCGACGAAAATGTAAAGCGCCTTATCGAGCTTGCAGGTCAGAAGCCTCTGCCCGAAACCGACCGTTTCTGCATCGAGTCAGCAGGACTTTCCGCGCTCACACAGATGGAATGGTCCATTCGCCGTGCGATTGAAGAGGGAACGGTTGAGTTTGATTGCGACAAGACCGTAAACAGCGAAAAAATTCGCAGAATCTGGAAGGGCGAGGAAATTTTTGAAGACCTCGCGGACGAGCCCGAGATAGAGGCGTTTCTCTCAGAGCATTCACCGCGACTTTTCCGTTGCTACGAAAAGGTACTTAACGGCTACTGCCGCGACAAGAATTTAGAGATTGCAAAGCAAGACCCCGAGCGCTTTAGAGTAAAGGGCTCTTTCGAATGGATGAAATTCTTAAAAGACAACGGCGTTAAGAACTATTTCGTTACAGGCGCTGTTGTTGAAAAGGGAATGGGTATGTACGAGGAGGTTGAAACCCTCGGCTACCGTTTTGGCGAAAGAGAAATGATGGAAGACATCTATGGCTCTACCTGGACAGAGAAAATTCCCAAAAATGTCGTCATGGAAAACCTTATAAAGCAGCTTGGTCTCAAGGCTGAAAATATTCTGGTAGTAGGCGACGGCAGAAGCGAGATTTTTGCAGGTGTTGAGCTTGGCGCTCTCTGCATCAGCCGACTTGACGATAACGCCGAAGCACAGCGCAAGATTCACGAAAATCTTGGCACAAATATGATTGTAAAGGATTGGACCGACTCTGCGCTTTACGATAATTTAAGGGCAGAATAAAATTAAAAGGCTTACCGTTTGGTAAGCCTTTTTTATTTGCTTTCAAGCAAGTCAGCAATTTTTTGAGCGTTTTCATTCTGTGACTCGTGCCCACAGGTGACCGTAATATCGGCATATTTTTCATAAAGAGGTATGCGCTCACGGTACAAGTCCGAAAAGTTTTCGCCGTCTTTGAAAACAATTCCGCGTGTATTAAGGTTTGTTATTCTGTTTAAAAGCTCTGAAAGCGGAACGTCAATATAAACTACGGTGCCAATACTTTTTAAATGCTCCATAGCCTCGCGCCCGTATACGACGCTGCCGCCCGTTGCAATAACGGTTTTGTGGAGCGAAAGTCCGGCGTTTACACGGTTTTCGAGCTCCGCAAAGTATTCAGTTCCCTTTTCGTTAATTATTTCGAAAAGTTTTCGCCCCTCTGTCTGCTGAATAATAATATCCGAGTCAACAAAGCTGTAACCAAGGATTTTTGCAAGCAAAACACCGACGGTGCTTTTGCCGCTTCCGGGCATACCAATTAAAATAACATTATCCGCTAAAATAGCCATATATCTTCCTTCTTTTTGGTGTCGGTTTCGGTGGGTGAGTTTCCGTTTAGAAGTGATACGATTTCCTCGGCCGCATTATCCGCACTGCCTCGGTATACTACGAATGGGAGAGAGCAGTCCGATGCTTTGCCATCGGTGAAAACAACAGCATCAACGCCGAGTGCCGAGCAGAGAACAAACAGCGCATCCTCCGCGTCACAAGCGACGGGGGAGAGGCCGCGCTCTTTAAGCGCGCGTGAAACACGGTAAACGGCAGAATCCCTTAAATCGCTTGTTACGATTCCAACGGTCTGCGGCATACCTATGCGCTTTTTGCGGCGCACTGCTTTATCGTAATATCCCGTTTCTTTTGCGCGGGAGAGAATTTTTTCCTTGGCTTCACTGCTTATTTCATTGCTATCTGAAAGCGCTTTTGAAACGGTTGAAATAGAATAACCCGTAAGTTTTGCAAGCTCTGTAACGGTCATTACATCATCTCCTTTATTAAAGAATAACTCTATTTTAACATAATGTCAAGGATTTTGCGAAAACTTTTCGCACATTGACAATATGCTTATTTTGTTTTATACTGTTTGCGGAGAAAATGAGATAAAATATTATGCTGAGGTGACTACCTTTTGAAAAAATATAAACTATACCTGCTTGATATGGACGGCACAATTTATCTCGGAAACAATCTTTTCCCCGAAACACCGCCGTTTTTAGACTTTGTAAAGAGCATCGGCGCTGATTTTATGTTCCTTACAAATAACTCCTCCTCGAGCGCACAGAAGTATGTAAAGCGTTTGCACGGAATGGGACTCGATTTTATAAAGGAAGAGGATTTTTTAACCTCTACCCACGCAACCGTAGATTTTCTGCATAGAGAGTATGAGGGAAAAAAGCTTTACGCTTTTGGCACGGAATCATTCGTGAGCGAGCTTCGCGCAAACGGCATAAACTGCGTTACTGATATAGAAGAGGGGATAGACGCGCTTGTAATGGGCTTTGATACCGAGCTTACCTTTAAAAAGCTTGAAGATGCCTGCAAGCTGCTCGTAACGGGGATAGATTACATCGCAACTCACCCCGACTATGTTTGTCCTACCGCATACGGCTCGGTGCCCGATTGCGGCGCGGTGACCGAGATGCTTTATATGGCGACGGGTCGCCGTCCGATTGTAATCGGAAAGCCCCAGCCCGCAATGATAGAATTAGCGCTTAAGCAGCGCGGACTGACCACTGCCGACGCAATGTTCATAGGTGACCGCTTGTATACCGATATTGCCTGCGGCTGTAACGCAGGTATTGATACTGCGTTTGTGCTTTCGGGCGAGGGAACGCTTGAAGACCTTGCAAAAAGTGAAGCAAAGCCGACCTATGTTCTCAAAAACATCGGTGAGTGTATTGTAGAATAACAAAAAAGCCTTGGAACTTTCCAAGGCTTTTAATTATTATTCTTCTGTTTCTTGCTCCTCGTCGTGCGGAAGCTTTTCAACCGTTATGCGTTCAATTCTGCGCTCGTCAACCTCGTCAACGCGGAAGCGGCAGTTTTCAAATTCAATTTCGGGATGCTCATCCTCGGCAGGAATTCGTCCAAGCTCAGACATTATAAATCCGCCTATGGTGTCATATTCACCCTCGGGGAAGGTTATTCCGAGCAGCTCTTCAAGCTCTTCAATATCGGTAGTACCGTCGATATCGAAGGTAGTATCATTTAGCTGTTCAATTTCCTCTTCCTCGTTATCGTATTCGTCCTGCATATTGCCTACTATCGACTCAAGCAGGTCTTCAATCGTAACAATACCCGAAATACCGCCGTATTCGTCACAGACAAATACCATCTGCAGATGCTTTTCGGTCATTTCGTTAAACAGGTCACCACAGCGCTTAGATTCGGGAACAAAGATAGCTTCGCGCATGAGGTCAGCAATTTTTATAGTGGAAGGAATTTTTTTGCCGACAAACTGTAAAAGGTCCTTTACATATATAATACCCTTTATGTCGTCAAGGTCCTCTTCGTAAACTGGGATACGGGAGTATCCTGCTTCAAGCGTCTTTTCAAGCACATCAGAGAAATTATCGCTGGTTTCAACCGCAACAATGTCGGTGCGGTGCGTCATAACATCAGCGGCAACAATATCGTCAAACTCAAAAATATTGTTAATCATTTCCTTCTGGCTTTCTTCAATAACGCCCTTTTCCTCGCCCGCATCAACTAACATCAGAATTTCTTCCTCTGTTACGGTCTCCTCGCTTGCGTTGGGGTCAAATCCGAGAAGTCTTACAACCGCGTTGGTCGATACCGACAGAATCTTGATAAAGGGAATCATTGCCTTCTTTATGAAAAGCAGGAAACCGACAACCTTAAATGCAATTGCTTCGCCCTTCTGCATTGCTATACGCTTGGGAGCAAGCTCACCCAAAACGAGTGAGAAGTAGGACATAATTATTGTCACAATTACGAGGGAAACATTTTCCATAGCGCCAAGCGCGCCCTGAGGCATATTAAAGGTGTCAACAGCCCATTTTGCCAGCGGCTCTGAAAAGTTGTCAGCGGCGGAAGCACTCGTCAAAAAGCCTGCGAGCGTAACGCCAATTTGTATGGTGGACAGAAATGCCGACGGACTTTCAATAAGCTTTAAAATCTTTTTAGCACCTGTGTGTCCGTCTTCAGCCATTTTCTTAAGCTTTGTGTCGTTTAGCGAGATAATGGCAATCTCACTCATTGCGAAAAACGCGTTAACTAAAATAAGAAATAAAAGTAATACCAATTCAAAAATTAAATCGGCGGGCCACCCGTCCATAAAATAAAAAAACTCCGTTTCATAAATATATTTGTCATCAGACATCACCTCATATCATATAATAAATGTTATGCAAAAGTCAACACTTATTTGGAAGACATTGGGTGAGATAACGCAAAAATACGAGAACAAGGGGCTGATTTACACGGAATTGTGAATTGTTTTGCTGCAAAATCGGTCTAAAACGACGAAAATCCGAAAAATGACAAAAAATTAACAAAAACTTTATTTTCCTATTTACATTCGGCGAAAAAGGTGTTATTATATATAATGTATGAAATGCATATTGTTATTTCTATAACAATGTAAAAATTAAGGAGGAAAAATCCAATGGCAAGAAAGTTTAAAACCATGGACGGTAATAACGCTGCGGCATACGTGTCTTATGCGTTTACTGAGGTTGCGGGTAGCTACCCCATCACTCCGTCCAGCCCGATGGCTGACTATGTAGACCAGTGGTCAGCTCAGGGACAGAAGAACATTTTCGGCACTCGTGTAAACGTTGTCGAGATGGAGTCTGAAGCAGGTGCAGCAGGTACCGTTCACGGCTCCCTTAATGCAGGTGCTCTGACCACAACCTATACGGCTTCTCAGGGTCTTCTGCTTATGATTCCTAACATGTACAAAATAGCTGGTGAGCTGCTTCCCTGCGTATTCCACGTATCTGCACGCTGCGTAGCAAGCCACGCTCTTAACATTTTTGGCGACCACTCCGACGTATACGCCTGCCGTCAGACAGGTTTTGCAATGCTCGCTGAAACCAACACACAGGAGGTTATGGACCTCGGCGCTGTTGCTCACCTTGCAACAATCAAGAGCCGTGTACCGTTCATCAACTTCTTTGACGGTTTCCGTACTTCTCACGAAATCCAGAAGATTCAGATTTGGGATTATGAGGACTTAAAGGAAATGTGCGATATGGATGCTGTTGCTGCATTCCGTAAGCGCGCACTCAACCCTGACCGTCCCGTAATGCGCGGTTCTCACGAAAACGGTGACGTATTCTTCCAGCACCGTGAGGCCTGCAACAAGTACTATGACGAGGTTGCAGACATCGTTGAGGAATATATGGACAAGGTTAACGCAAAGCTCGGTACTGACTATAAGCCGTTCAACTACTACGGTGCACCCGACGCTGAGCGCGTAATCATCGCTATGGGCTCTATCTGCGACGTTGCAGAAGAGGTTATCGATTACCTTACCGCTGCAGGCGAGAAGGTTGGTCTTGTAAAGGTTCGCCTTTACCGTCCGTTCTCTGCAGAGCGTTTAGCTGCTGCTATTCCTGCTACTGTAAAGAAGATTGCTGTTCTTGACAGAACTAAGGAACCCGGTTCGTTAGGTGAGCCTCTCTATCTTGACGTTGTTGCTGCTATGGCTGCAACCGGCAGAACTGCTACCATCACCGGTGGCCGTTACGGTCTTGGCTCTAAGGATACTCCTCCGTCAAGCGTTATCGCTGTTTATAATGAGCTTAAGAAGGATGCTCCTAAGGCTCAGTTCACTATTGGTATTAACGATGATGTTACCGGTCTTTCTCTTGAAGAGAATGAGTCGCCCAACACCGCAGCAGAAGGCACAATTGAGTGCAAGTTCTGGGGTCTTGGCGGTGACGGTACCGTTGGTGCTAACAAGAACTCCATCAAGATTATCGGTGACCACACCGACAAGTATGTTCAGGCATACTTCCAGTACGACTCCAAGAAGACCGGCGGTATCACCATTTCGCACCTTCGCTTTGGTGACAAGCCGATAAAGAGTCCTTACTATATCAACAAGGCTGACTTCGTTGCTTGCCACAACCCGTCCTATGTAATCAAGGGCTACAAGATGGTTAACGATGTTAAGCCGGGCGGCGTATTCCTTATCAACTGCCAGTGGACTGCTGAAGAGCTTGATAAGCATATGCCTGCTGACGCTAAGAGATATATTGCTGAGAACAATATTCAGCTTTATACTGTTAACGCTATCGACCTTGCTGCTCAGATTGGTATGGGCAAGCGTACAAATACCATTCTCCAGTCTGCATTCTTTGCACTTGCAAACGTAATGCCCTCTGAGGATGCTATTAAGTATATGAAGGAAGCTGCAGAGCGTTCTTATCTTAAGAAGGGACGCGATGTTGTTGACATGAACTGGAAGGCTATTGATGCCGGTGCTACCGCATTCCAGAAGATAGATGTTCCGGCTGACTGGGCAACCGCTAAGGACGGCGCTGACGCTACTACCGAGGAAGGTCCCGAGAAGCTCGTTAAGATGGTTGACAACATCATGAAGCCCATCTCCAAGATGCAGGGTGATGCTCTTCCGGTATCCGCATTTATGGACCACGCTGACGGTACATTTGAGCTTGGCGCATCTGCTTACGAGAAGCGCGCTGTTGCTGTTATGGTACCCGAGTGGAATGCAGAGACCTGCGCTAAGTGTAACAAGTGCGCATATGTCTGCCCCCACGCTACTATCCGTCCGTTTGCTCTTTCTGACGAAGAGGTTGCCGCAGCACCCGACAATATGAAGGTTGCGCCGAAGCCTGTTGTCAGAACTGAATATAAGTATACTCTCGCTGTTTCGCCCATGGATTGTATGGGATGCGGAGTTTGTATCGGCGTTTGCCCGACCAACTCTCTCAAGATGGTTCCGCGTGAGACTCAGAACGCAGAGCAGGCTGTATTTGATTACTGCGTAGAAAACGTAACAGAGAAGGAAGGCGTTGCCTCCGACGCTAATGTTATCAGCTCGCAGTACAAGAAGCCGCTGCTTGAGTTCTCGGGCTCCTGCGCTGGCTGTGCTGAAACCGCTTACGCTCGTCTTGTAACTCAGCTTTACGGCGACAGAATGTATATCTCCAACGCAACAGGATGTTCGTCCATCTGGGGCGGCCCCGCTGCTACCTGCCCGTACACCACCAACAGCAAGGGTCAGGGTCCTGCCTGGGCTAACTCGCTGTTCGAGGATAACGCTGAGCACGGTCTTGGTATGTACTTCGGTCAGAAGGCTCTTCGTGACCGTCTTATCGCTGATGTTGAGGCAATCGTTGCTTCCGACAAGGCATCTGCTGAGGTTAAGGCTGCAGGTGAAGAGTATCTTGCAACCGTTAACGACGGTGCAAAGAACACCGCTGCTGCTGACGCTCTCGTTGCTGCTATCAAGGCTGCAGGCGCAGATTGCGACCTCTGCCGCGATGTTGTTGACAACGCTGAATACCTCTCCAAGAAGTCCGTTTGGATATTCGGTGGTGACGGTTGGGCTTACGATATCGGATTCGGCGGTCTTGACCACGTATTAGCTTCCGGCAACGATGTAAACGTAATGGTATTCGATACCGAGGTTTACTCCAACACCGGCGGTCAGGCATCAAAGGCTTCTCAGATTGGCCAGGTTGCACAGTTCGCTGCTGCAGGTAAGGCTATCGCTAAGAAGTCACTTGCTGAAATCGCTATGTCTTACGGCTATGTATATGTAGCACAGATTGCTATGGGTGCTGACCAGAATCAGACCTTAAAGGCTATCAAGGAAGCTGAGGCTTACAACGGCCCGTCGCTCATCATCTGCTACTCACCCTGCGAGATGCACAGCATCAAGGGCGGTATGGTTAACTGCCAGGCAGAAATGAAGAAGGCTGTTGAGTGCGGCTACTGGAATATGTTCCGCTTCAACCCGGCTCTCAAGGCAGAGGGCAAGAACCCGCTGACCATCGATAGCAAGCCTGCAACCGCAGACTATAAGGAATTCTTACTCAACGAGGCTCGTTACTCCTCGCTCACACGCTCGTTCCCCGAGCGCGCAGAGGAACTGTTTGAGAAGGCAGCTGCCGCTTCTAAGGAAGCACGCGCTCACCTCGAAAAACTCGAAGAGCTCTACGGCAAGAACTAATAAAATAAACCGCCTGCCCGAAAGGGTAGGCGGTTTTGCTATATATTCGGTCTGTAATCACATTAAACTTTATTCATTACGGAAAGATAATTAGCTAAGAATAATTGTCGGCAAACTTCTTAACTATTCACTATTACTTATTACTTCCAAAAATCCTCTATCAAAAACTGAGAGAATAGTGAAGAGTGAAGAGTGAAAAGTGAAAAAGTAAAAATCCCCATTCTTACGAATGAGGATTTTTGGTGGAGGCGACGGGAATCGACTCTTGCCGCGCGGTCGCGGCTTCGGTCATTCGCGGCTCAGACAGTCCACCGGACTGTCATTCACTACCGCTCCTACTTCGATTCCCTCATTGTCATCATAAAACTAAAAGAGCCTACCCTCGGGGCAGACTCTTTTAATTTTGGTGGCTCAACGCACGGGGCAGTCGAACGCCCTGCTGTAATCCGGCGTCAATTTCCGGAAGTGTGATAGTTCGATTATCTCCGGAATAGTTGAAGGTCAAAACAACTTTATCATCATATACAAAAACTGAGTTTAAGAAGGTTTTGATTAACCGCTTCTGACATTCAATGTCCGTATAATCCATATCTGCAAACTGATGCAGAAAATACAATATGCGTTCCTTGTTGAGTCCGAGGTTTTCTTTTAATCGAGCCTCTGCTAATGCAATTTTTATCTCATCTTTCTGTTCCTCAAGCTCATCCATACGGCTCTTGGTGGCTTCGTTTATAATTCCTTGCTCAATAGCCCTCACCAAATTAGCAATGGATTTTTCAATATCAGCAAGTGCCTGTCTTAAAGACTCAGTATATGACGTTTCCGTATTTTGCTCCAAATAATACTGATACGTATTTTCAGCAATAAATTCAATCATGTCTTCATCTTTTACGAGATTGATTATGTATTCTAATACAAGATTTTCAATCCATACTTGGCGAACTGGCTTTTTAGTACACATCTTTTTGCGTTGATTGTGGCAGTAGTAATAGTGGTGTCGGTTACCGGTTTTACTTGTTCCACTCACTCCTACCATCATAGCACCGCATTTACCGCAAAACAACTTCTCGGTCAACAAATACTCTACCTTGGCATTCTTGTGTGCGGCAGCACGTTGATTGTATTTTAACATCTCTTGAACCTTATAAAATGTTTCTGTATCCACGATAGGTGGAACAGCGTTCTCTAAACGCACCTCATCCTTATAAGTATAAATACCAATGTATTTTTCGTTTTTGAGCATAGTACGCAAACTGTTATGAGTAAACGGTTTGCCTTTTAAGGTGCGGTGTCCTCTTGCATTTAATTCCCGAACGATTTGAGCAATCGTCTGTCCCTGGGCATAAAGATCAAATACAAGTTTAACGGTCGGCGCACTTTCGGGGTCAATGATAAACTTCTTGTCAGGACCGGTGAGGTATCCCAAGGGTCTGTTACCGCCGGTGCTCTGTGCTTTTGCGGCGCTGGCACGTTGACCTCTCTTGATATTTTGAGAGAGTTGTTCGGAATAATAGGCTGCCATACCTTCGATAACAGCTTCCAAAATAATGCCTTCGGGTGTGTCGGGGATCATTTCGGCTACATAATAGATTTTTACGCCGTTTTTCTTTAGGTGATATTTGTTAAGTGCGATTTCTTCCTTGTTTCTGCCAATGCGGTCAGTTTTCCATACGATCAGTGCATCAAACTTTTTGTTTGCGGCATCAGAAAGCATCAATTGGAATTGTTCGCGATTATCGTTTCTGCCGGTCTGTGCGCGGTCAGCATATACATGGATAATCTTCAATCCGTGTGCCTCTGCGTAGCGTTCAGCTTCCGCAACCTGACCTTCAATCGACTGTTCACCTTGTCTATGACTCGAAAAACGGGCATAAACAACAGCGTTCATTATATTACTCCTTTACTGTTTCTAATCCTAAAGCCAGTCTGGCGGTATTGCGATCCTTTAAACTGGCTTTATCATATGCACGTGCAACTTCGGTTGCCCAAGCAGATAATTCTGGGATTTCGTATGAATCGTCGCCAGCCCACACTTCAAGAGGAACTCCGGTTGCTTTTGTTAGTTTCAAGGCAATGTGCAGAGGAGCGTACTTCATTCTACGGGTAATGATTGATCGTAATTCTCTGTCGGGAAGCCCTGTTAATCTAACAAGGTCATCAAGCATAAGTTTCTTTAAATCGTAAGTGACCTCGATAAAAATTTTGTAAAAAGGTTTTCCTTTTAATGATTCAAAGAATACTTCATTCATCTCCGTTCCGCAAACCAAATGCTCTACAGAAACATTTAACTTTCTCGCGTATTTAACGACTTGGTCGATTTTGGGTGTGCGCTGGTCAAGTTCATAACGGCTCAGGATCTGCTTTGAAGTTCCTAATTTTTTAGCAAATTCATCCTGTGTCATACCCATATCTTTACGAATTTCTCTGAGTCTTTCACCAAAGGTGGAAGACACTTTTTGTTCTTCGGATAAACTTTCGATAATATCTTGCATTCTCTTTTCGTTCATAATAGCAACTCCTTTTTGACATCTACAAGCGTATTATAGCATATCAAATCAACAAAATCAACACCAAATTGTTAAAATGCTGAATTTTATAAAAATAATCGCCATATAGTTGACTTATAAAAGCGGATATGGTAGTATAATAACAGAAGTCAACCGATTGGTGATTTTTAGAGACGGACACAACATACCGGTAATGTTTGAGTCAGGAGGTGATAAAAACTATTCCAGTTATTCGGATCAATCCGAAATCTATTCCCAGTATGGAGAAAAAATTACTGTGTGCTACTTTCTTGGAGGCGGTTATTCGTTTTTACAAGGATCCTAGCAACGAACTTGCTTTTCAAAGGTGGTGTGCAGAGAAAGGAGGAAATGCCTATGGATCAAAAGACGGCTGATATGCTTCGAGAGAAATATCCCAATCATATCCCGTTGGAAGTAGCGTCAAAGTATTTGGGTGTATCGCCCAGACAATTGTCCAGGCTGATTGCGGAAGGCAGAGAGCCTTATTCGTTGCTTGGCGGCAATATCGGTACGCGACAGAAATACGTTCGTGTTTATACTGAAAGGTTGATTGCATATTTGCGCGGCGAACCGCTGGATTAAGAATCAGTAATAACCTTTCGTAAGATAGGAGTTTGCCATCCGGTAAAGCAATCAATATTAAATGTCAGGTGATATGAACGGGCTTTATGCTAATTCATATCACCTGATTTTGTTAGGAGGTTTTTTAATGAAACTACATGATAATCAGCTTAGGCTGATACGGCATCTTGTTCGCTTTAATGTGCTTGATTATCCAAACTGCCTTAAAATATTAGATACAGAAAATACCGACGATAGAGTTGCTTTGTCCTACGCTTTTCGTCCGCTTACCAAGAATGATTATATATCTAAAAACAAAAAAGGCATTGTAAAAATTCTTCAAAAAGGTAAAGCACTATTTCCCGACGAAAGACGCTTAATATCCGAAGGCAGCAATACAACGGCAAGGCAGCGTGTGCTTCAAGTATCACGAGTAGCTGCGCTTATGGAGAAAAATGGTGTCATAATAATAGGTGAACTACCCGAAAACGAGTTGCCGCATTTTATTCCATCTGCTTGTTGGCGCAATATTGCCCATGGCGTGCTATCTACCACTCGTTTTGCAGGCATATTACTTGCCTATGGTAAAAAGTATGCCGTTTACGATATTGGTGATGGAAAAACGGAATGGCAATTGAGGGCTGAAAGTTCCCTGTTCTATACTAAATACGGCTCTTATGAAACCAAGGCAGACGGTATGATACTTATTTGCGATAGCGGCAAGCGGGAGAAGATCGCCGAGAATATCATTCGTCAAACTATGTGGAATCGTCGAACGCTTCTTGAAGAGCATTACACCGAGCGCAATAGACCGGTGAACTTTTCAAGATCGCCCATAAAATTACGAACTCAGTATGAGCGTGTGTATCTAATTGAGCGCAGCAATATTAAGGGCGGCTTGAACTGGATTTATAGAGATGAAGAGATCATCAATAACACCGCCGATGGAAGTCGCATTAATGATACCAAACTTGGAGACATTGAAGATTGGCCTGTGCGGTATTTTATCAATCCTGCGTATGATCTACTTAAATTGGTTTATTTCTTTTCCGCTGTTAAAACGTATCACGCCTTAGAAAAGAACTCCTCTTTTCCGTCACCGGATGTTCGCTATGCTATCATTATGCAACAAGAGGATCTGCCAATCATCAATATGTATCCCGATGTCAAAAATTCAGAAAGGGTGAACATTTATGTTTTTAAATTTGAAGACAACACTTAAAAAGATAGAAAAGCTGATTACGGAAGCAAATGGTGTTGACGAAAAGAAGTTGACCCGCGCCTATGAGGAAACCTTGCGGTTGCGTTCTCAGTTAATTGGTATCCTTGACGATATTGAAGAGTTTGCTCCAATGCGTCAGACTGAAAGCAACAATGAGCCATCTTCCCAGCCTGAAATAGTCGATAAGCGTGTAGTTGTTATCAAAATAAACGAACCGCTGCCGGCACTCAAAGAGTTGACAGAAGCGGTTGAATTACATTGGGTAAAACTTATTCACGAAGCGATTGCCGAGGAAAGTCAAACTGGTATTCCTAAGTTCAACAAGGCTTTTGTTCTTATCGAGATTACCACACCAAAAGGAACAAAAAATACAAAGGTGTGGGACACCTCAAACAGAGCAATCAATGTAATCATCAATAACCTGAAGGGCATCTTTTTTGAGGATGATAACTTTGAACATATGGCGTGTGGTGTTGTGGCAGACTGGGGTGGAATCGGTGAAACAATTATTCGAATTTGTGAGCTGAATGACCTTCAGGGGTGTGCAGTTTTTGGTGCAAAAACTGAAAAACCATGACATTTTGAAAAACGTCATGGAGAATTTGAAACTGTATTTTAAAAGCAGACTCAAAGGATGCAAAAATGCGCCGATTTACCGCAATAATCAATCTCAGTCTGACATAGAAAAGCCGCGAAAGCGGATGGGTTCTGTGAGGAGATTTCGCCATTGGCGAAATTTTCGAGCAGAACAGGCAGAGACGGTCCGGCAGTCATAGGGGCAAACCGTGCGAGTGTGATGTACCCGAGCAACGTGTTTGCCCCAAAAAAGAAACAGTTGACATTTCCGCGTGAGAAAAATCAACTGTTGTTTCGTAAAACAATACATTTAACGAAAAAGAGTCGGAAAAGCTTGTGTTTAAGCAACACCGACTCTTGTTGACCATTATTTCTGACCACAATAAACCGACATTGTTTCAAGTTGATTTCGTTTGTGTTCCAACGAAGAGTGAACATAGGTGTTAAGAGTAATATTCACATTAGCATGACCAAGTATTTCGCTAAGAGATTTTATATCCATTCCGGATTCAATACATCGTGTGGCGAAAGTATGGCGCAATGCGTGGTAATTGATTGGACGCAGGTTACAAGATTCCAAATATTTTTGAAAACTATACTGGTAGGTCCTTGGATCTGTATACTCATATACGCTTCCTTTTAACAAATACGTATTTGCACTATCGCGCATATCTTGCAGTGTACCTAGCAGCTTAGGCGAAATAGGAATAATTCTATTGGATGAGAAAGTTTTTGTATCTCCTAAAACCAGCTTAGTTTTACTGTCCCCAATATCTGCATCAACGTTTCTTATTCTTTCAACAGTATGGCGAATGTGAATCGTTTGGGTCTCAAAATCAATATCACCCCAACGCAATCCACACACTTCCCCAATGCGAAGACCTGCGTATAAAGAAATGAGAACGCCCAGTTTACGCCCGTCGAACTCACTTAAAATATAATTTTCAAGGATCGACTGTTCTTTTGCAGATAATACTTCTAATTCTGATTTCTTGTTTTGCGGAAGAATAATATCACCGCAAAGTGGCGAGCAAAATCGTTCTTTAGCAGCATAATCCAATGCAGAAACGATAATGAAAGAAAGTTTTCTTATATAGCTTGAAGATAGTCCACCTTTGCCATCAAGTCGACCGCTTTTGCTTTTATTAAAAAGGAAAGAATTGATATAATTAGTATCTACACAGGATACTGAAACCGAACCAACCAAGGGCAGTATATGACTTTCGATCATATATTTGTAATCTGCATAAGTTTGTGGCTTTAATTTAATACGATTATTCTCCAACCATAAATAAAGCACTTCTCGAAAAACAACCTTTTGTTGATTTCTGGGAAGTGCTTTGTCGATAACCATTTTATTCATTTCAATCAATTTGCGTTTGACATCTAAATATGTCTTTGCGTAGACGGAACCATAAATGGCTTTTCCATTTATATCGTGCTCTTTAATATATCGTCCTTCCCATCGACCATCTTTTCTTTTGCGAATGTTTTCTCCTTTACGTGGCATAGAATATAACCTCCTTTAATTTAGACCCATCTTTTGACCCCGAATAGCGATTTTCTTAAAGAAAAATAGGGGCTAATTCAATTATACACCCCTTGTGCATGCCTCTTTTTGATTTAATTCGAACTTTTTTGTATATTACAGATTGACTAATTACTCGTTTTGATGTATAATTCTTAAGAATATAGGTGTATTAGCGCTTTTCATAAAATGTATTGTTTTACGAAATTTGAAAACCCTATCAATCCTTAAAGATATTATTTGCAACTGGAGGGGTATTATGCAGAAAAATGCACTATATCGGTCAAACTGTATGTTACATAGAAAGGGATTAGCGTTATGAAAAAATTCAAACGAATAATTGCTATAACGTTGTCGGTATTACTGCTGATAACATCCATACCGTCAACAGCGTTGACTGCATTTGCGGCAGCGGCCGATGATTCAAACATTGTTTTGGGGTCAAACGGTAAAATTACAAGAGCTGAATGGCTTCACAACTTAGTCTATGTTTTTGAGATGGTTGTAGAAGAAGAGGCTCTGCCGGACAACTACTATAGCGATCTTGATGAATCGCATAAGTATTATGAAGACATTCTTCTTGCGGTTGAGTTTGGTGTGGTCGATGTCGAAGCCGGTGGCACACTACGACCTGATGATGCTGTGACACGTGAGTTCGCCGCATCTACCTTAAACTTCTGTTTAGGTTATCAGCTTGATGAAGGTGCCGAATATACTTTTGCAGACTATGGCGATTGCTTGGATCCTGATAGTGCACAGGTGGCGGTTGACCGTAACTGGTTTGCATTAATAAGTGGAAACTTTTCGCCCGGCACGCTTGTAACCGAATCTGAAGTAGAATTTATGCTCGACGATGCCCTTGAAATCTTGGGCAAGACTGTTGTTGATGCAACATACACCAGTACTTTTGAATTCGAAGACGACATTATTGTTATACCGGACGGTACTGAGGTTACAGAAGACGGGAACGGAACGGTACATATTACTAATTGTTCTCAAACGATCAACTCCGGCGATAGATTTGCGGTTTACTATAACGGTATCCCAAGCGTATATACTGCCGATACGGTCAGCATAGAAAATTCTGTTACAACTATCACCACAACTAAGGTTGAGAGTGATGACGCTTTCGTTTCGGTTGATGCTCAGGGTGTTGCAGATGCCGAAGCAATGGAAATCACCCCCGTCGAGGGCGTTGATGTTTCTTTTGAAGAAGATAATAGCGGTATTTCAACTTTTTCCACAAAAAAGTTGAAGTCCATTAAGGCTAAAACCGAACTTGAATTATTCCCAGGTGTTACGGCTGATGTATCTGTAAAGATTAAAAGCCCTGAAATTGAATACTCTGTAAGTTCCAGTTATGCTTATGTCCTTTTGCAAGGCGATACCGAAATATCTTATAGTATAGAAGCAAATCTGGTAGAAATGGCTTTTGGCAATAAAGCCATAGAGTTGTTTAATGTTAGCGTTTTAGGTATTGGTAATTTCACGGTATCGGTTGAATTCGAACTTTCCGGCGCTGCTTCCGGCGAAGTTGAAGGATATTTAGTCGCAGGTATTGAGTGTACAAAAGGCGGAAAACTTAGAGCTATCAAGAGTTTCCAGCAAAAACAGTATTCCTCCAATGTTGAAGCAACCGCTTCAGTCGGCCTTAAAGTAACCCTTGGCATCACAAAAATGCCGGTCATTAGTGCCTATATTTATGCCGAAGCCGGAGTAAAAGCTAATTTAAAATCCACTACATATAAAGATGATAAAGAACCCCATAAGTGCGTGCATTTTGCAGCGTATCTTTATGTAAAGTACGGAGCTAGTGCCAGTGCAAAGTTTGGTGGTTGGAAAACTTCACTATCCGTAAATTATGACATCTTTAATGATAAAAACAGTCCCGTAAAGATAGTACACCATTATGAAAACGGTGTTTTAGTTCCGTCTTGCACAAGAGGAACGGATTATTCCAACTTCTTTACAAAGGCATCATCCCGTTGGGGCGGGAGCGGTTGGATCAGTGCGAACGGTGCTTATGGTCTAAATGCTGATGGTACGTATTTTGCTCTTTATGATTATACCTTAAACGAAAATAATGAAGCAACCATAACCGAATATAACGGTAATTCTTGGTCGGTGTATATCCCGAAAGAAATTGATGGTTATACTGTGGTATCAGTTGGTAGCGGCTCCTTTCAAGGGAAAGATGTTAAGAAAGTTGTAATTCCAAATTCTGTTACAACTATTGATACATTAGCGTTTAAAAACTGCTATTATCTTACAAATATTACTCTTCCAAATAGTATAACTACACTTAACACAGGGACGTTTTTAAACTGTCAATCTTTATGCGATATTTCTATCCCAGACTCAGTCACAAGTATTAATAGTTGGGTGTTTTATAACTGCGACAGCTTAAATGAAGTAGCACTTCCTAATAATTTGACATCTTTAGGCGGAGGAGCTTTTTATGACTGTAATGGCTTGAAGAAAGTATATATTCCCAAGAGTTTAAGTTCGGTTTCCACTTCTACCTATACTACGTTAGGGATATATACATACAAAGGAGCTTTTCATAATTGTAATAATCTTGTTGATATAGAATTTGAAGCCGGCAGAACAGAAATTCCGAGTAATATGTTTTTCGGTTGCGACGGATTGATCACAATCGATATCCCGAACACTGTTACTTCTATTGGTAGTAGTGCGTTTTGGAATTGTACCAACATGACCGATGTGATTTTTCCGGACACCATCACCAATATCTCATCGTGGGCGTTTTACAATTGTGATAGTTTAGAAAAGGCAATATTTCCGAATAGTTTATTAACTTTAGGTGGTGGTGCTTTCTACGATTGTGATTGTTTAAGAAAAGTGTATATACCTAAAAGTTTAAATACTGTTTCTACTGCAACAAATATTAACCAAAGCATTTATAGTTATAAGGGTGCATTTCACGATTGTAGCAATCTTACTGATGTGGACTTTGAAAAGGGAAGGACCGAGATTTTAGACAATATGTTCTATGGATGTGACGGTCTTAAATCTATAGTTATTCCAGAAACAGTAACAAAAATTGGCGAAGAAGCTTTTATGAATTGTATAGCGTTGGAAAGTATTACTATTCCTGAAAAAGTTGTAACAATACAGGAATATGCATTTAGCAACTGCAATTCAATGAGTCGAGTAGAATTACATAATGGTGTTTCTGCGATCGGAGCATACGCTTTTAATATGTGCTCCGCCTTGGAATCGATAGATATTCCGGAAAGTGTCGTTTCCATAGGTAAGAATTCCTTTGAAAATTGTACTTCATTAAAAAATGCAACACTGCCTGATGGATGGACGGAACTTCCTACGCGAATGTTTGCAAATTGCTCCTCGCTACAGACGATAACCTTACCTTCAAGTCTTACGACAATAAATATAGGAGCATTTTATGAATGTGGTTCTCTGTGTGTTTCTTTTGAAAATTTAAAAGATTTAAAAATCATCGATGCGCAAGCATTTTATGGATGCTCATCAATTACAGAGGTGATTCTTTCAAATAAGGTTTCAACCATTGAACAATCAGCATTTGAAGGATGCTCGAGTCTGAACAAAGTCTTCCTTCCACAATCTACAAAAACTTTGGGGTACTCAGCTTTTATGGACTGTGAAAGACTTTCAGAGGTGACACTTGCTGATTATGGAATTACTGCTATAAACAGCAGCACGTTCAAGAATTGCCCCTCTTTGGCGTCTATCGTATTGCCTAAGGGCTTAACTAGCATAGGAAGCCAAGCGTTTATGAATGACATAGCACTTGTAAATGTTACAATTCCTGAATCTGTAACATCCATTGACAGCACAGCATTTTCTTATCCTGCAAAGACCACCGTTTATGGCAAATCAGGTAGCTATGCCGAAACCTTTGCTAATGATGGCGGTTTTACATTTAAGGATAATTCCATTCCTGTTGAAGGGATTCTTTTAAAGGGTAGTGGGGACAACATAATAATTGATAGATATGAGACTTATCGTGCAGAGTTTGAAGTTTACCCCGAAGATGCAAACGATGTGATTACATTAACGGCAAATAATAGTAATGTTACCATCAACGGTCACGACATTTACGCTCGATATGCCGGTGATACGGTTATCACAGCCACTTCTACCAGTGGATTGACCTATCAGTTTAATGTTCACATTCGTAGCATCAAGGGTATCGAAGTTATTACTAATCCCACAAAAACCACGTATATTATGGGTGAGGAGTTTGATAAAACCGGAATGGTAGTGAAAGTAAACTACTATGATGGCTCTTCAAAGATTGTTGATGATTATACCATCAGCGGCTTTGATAGTTCGGTGGAAGGAACAAATACGGTAACTGTTAAATGGATGTCTTCCACATCACAAATCTTAACGACATATTCTACGACATTTACTGTAAATATTGTAGATCCCACACCGAAGCTTACCGGTATTTTCATCGAAACCTTACCCAACAAGTTAAACTTTGAGTTGCGTGAAAAACTGGATACAACGGGTTTGGTTGTTAAGGGAACTTACACCGATAATTCTTCAAAGGAAATTACTGATTATACTGTATCCGGTTACAACGCACTTAAATCCGGTTCGCAAACAATCACTGTCACATACGGTGATTATACGGCAACATTTACTGTTTCTGTCGGCGCAGTTAAAACATTAAGTGCTGTTTCTGTGGCTCAGGCTCCTGCGAAAACAGAATATTACATTGGTGATGCTTTAAGCACTGCCGGATTGCAGTTGACGCTCACATATAGCGACAATTCAACGACAACTGTTTCGAGTGGGTTTACTACAAGTGGATTTGATTCTGCTTCCGCTGGGACAAAGACTATAACCGTATCTTACGAAGGTATTTCAACAACCTTTACTGTCAAAGTGAAAACACCTTCCATCGTAATTTCAGAAGCCGAAAAATCGTTGCTTGTAGATGAAATTGTTACGCTTACTGCGGCAACAGATCCTACCGGACAAACGATTACTTGGATTTCTTCCAACAATAGTGTTGCCACTGTTTCAAACGGTGTCGTTACTGCAAAATCCGAAGGAAGTGCCGTTATAACAGCACGATTTATCTATAATGGCATTAATTACGAGAAAAACTGTACTATTTCGGTAACTGAACCTGAAGCAACGCTTACAACTATTGATATTGTAAGCGAGCCCTCTAAGACTATTTACTATATTGGAGATAATTTAGTAACCAGTGGCCTACAGGTTAAGCTTACGTATAGTGATAGCACTACAGACACTATTACGACTGGATATTCTGTAACCGGGTTCACCTCCGCTACAGCAGGCACAAAGACGGTAACTGTTTCTTACGGAGGGCTTACTGACACATTTACTGTCACAGTGAAAACTCCCAGCATTACATTGTCGTCAAATGCCGAAACAATAACCGTTGGTGAAGATGTTACCCTTTCCGCAACTACTCTACCGAGCGGACAATCCGTTGTGTGGACTTCTTCTAGCGACAGTATTGCAACCGTGAATAACGGAACTGTAGTTGCAGAAGGTGCAGGAACAGCGGTAATCACTGCTAAATTCACTTATAACGGTGTCGTTTACAGTGCAACCTGTTCGATTACCGTTGAAAGTATTCCGGTCACTTTAACATCTATTTCTGTAAATACGCAGCCTTCAAAAACGGTGTATGAAATCGGAGAATCCCTTGATACCACCGGCTTAGTATTAAAACTTACATATAGCGATGATTCAACCGATACCGTAACAAGTGGATTTACAACAAGTGGATTTAGTTCTGCAACAGCGGGAACAAAAACTGTAACAGTACAATACGGCGGGTTAACTACTTCATTTATTGTTACTGTTAACGCAGCACTTGCTCCTGAAGATGCTCCGCAACTGATTATGGGCAGTTCTGAAACGATGGCAGGCAAAGAGGTTGTTGTGACATTGTCTGTTAAGAATAACCCCGGAATTGCCGGACTAGCTGTTTCTCTTAAGTATGACGAAAGTGTGTTAACTCTTAAAGATACAGAGAATGGAGGGTTGTTTAGCGGA
Source organism: Acutalibacteraceae bacterium (assembly GCA_045590515.1). GTDB lineage: Bacteria > Bacillota > Clostridia > Oscillospirales > Acutalibacteraceae > SIG589. Next base: position 38,113 of record JAZNRD010000033.1, on the reverse strand, counting down.
TTTACAGCAGCCAAGAATTTTGCTTGGGATGAAAGCGAAGATGTTACTGATGATGGTGTGCTTGCAACCTTTGTATTCATGGTAGCAGAGGATGCTCCTGCCGGAGATTATAACATTGAAGTACTTGTTAGAAGTTGCACCAATGAGAATCTTGATGATGTAGCGTTATTAACAACCAATGGTACAATTTCTGTTATCGATTTTGTATATGGCGATTCTAACGGTGACCAAAAGATCGACATGAAAGACGTTGTTTTACTCAGAAAATATATAACTAATTTTGATTATGACACAAACACTTCGTCAGTAAATGTGGAACTTGGAGCAGATGCCAACGGCGATAACAAAATCGATATGAAAGATGTTGTTATATTGAGAAAATATATCACCAATTATGACTACGATACCGAAAGCTCGACCGTAGTTTTAGGACCGCAATAGGAGGATAAAAATGAAACGTATTTTATCATGTATTTTAGTTTTGATTTTAATTTTCACATCTGTGAGCACAACAGCCGTTCTTGCTTTGGCTGCCGAAACGCCCACAATTAGCTTTAATAGTGTTGAAGCAGAGGCTGGTGGTGAACCAGTATCATTACAATTATCCATCAACAATAACCCCGGAATAGCAGGATTAGCTGTTTCTTTGAAGTATGACACAACTGCTTTAACACTGACCGAAACAAAGAAAGGAACTTTGTTCAGTGGATTTACGGCCGCTAAAAACTTCGCTTGGGACGAAAGCGAAGATGTTACCGCCGATGGTGTTTTAGCAACGTTTACTTTTGCCGCTTCCGAGGCGGCAACACCCGGGGATTATGACATTGAGGTTATTGTAAGAAGTTGTACAAACGAAAATTTGAATGATGTTGATTGCAATGTTCAAAACGGCAAGATAACCGTAAAGGTAAAGCCTGTTCCTGCAACAGGAGTTTCGCTTGATAAGGAAACCCTCAGCCTTGACACTGGCGCGAATAATACCGCAACTTTTATTGCTACCGTTGCTCCTGATGCTTGTACAAATAAAGCTGTTACTTGGGATAGCAGTGATAAGACTGTCGCTACCGTTGAGAACGGCGTAGTTACTGCGATTAAGCATGGCACTACTACCATCACCGTTAAAACTGTTGACGGCGGCTTCACCGATGTTTGCGTAGTCACTGTTACTTGCGCACACACCGCCAAGACACTCACCAATGCCAAGGCTGCGAACTGCCAGGAAGGCGGTTGGGATGCATATTACACCTGTGATGCTTGTGGTCAGTTGTTTGCAGCCGATGGCACATCCAAGATTGATGCTGTCCCCACCACTAATAAAGACGCAAGCAACCACACCAACATTCAGCCTTTTGCTGCTGATACAGCAACCTGCGTACATATGGGAAATAATGCCTATGAAAAATGCGTAGACTGTGGCGTTGTTACTTCCGGCTCTGACACCAAGTTCTATGGTGATCACAACTACGGTGAGTTAAAGACTGCTGTTAACGAAAAGCATACACCGGATACCTTGTCTCCTGCCGTTGCAGCTCACTATCAGTGTTCTTTGTGTAATAAGTATTTCACCGAAACAAAGGTTGAAACCACTCTCGAAGCATTGACCGGAAGCACTCCTTCTCATAACTATGGTAATTGGGTAAATACCGATGCTGATCAGCACTGGAAAGAATGCGGATGCGGTAATAAGATCGAGGTTGGCGACCATAAGTATGATAACACCTGCGACACCACATGTAACACCTGTGGCCATGTTCGCACTATAACCCATAGTTACAGCAATACATGGTCTGATGATGGCACAAATCACTGGCATGAATGTACTGTTTGCCACGACAAGAAGGATCTTGACGCACACACCGGTGGTACTGCTACCTGTCAGGCGAAGAAGGAATGCTCCGTATGTCATTTGACTTATGGTGACTTCGCTCCCTGTGATTATGTAGAGAATCATGATGCTAAGTACCTTGTAAGTAAGGCTACTTGCGTTGCACAGGCAATTTATAAGAAGAGCTGCTCTGTATGCGGAACTGCCCATGCCACCGAAACCTTCAAATATGGAACTGTAGATGCTAACAACCATGTTGGCGGTACCTATGTTGAAGGACAGAGAGAATCTGACTGTGTTACTCCCGGTTATACCGGCGATATTAAGTGTCAGAGCTGCCGTCAGATCATAACTCCCGGTTCTAATTTGGCACTTGGCGATCACGCACCCGAATCCGTTTGGTCTACTGATTCGTCTCATCACTGGAAGGAATGTAAGACCGTTGGTTGCGGAAACTTGATTGACAAGGCCGAGCATAGTGGCGGTACTGCTACTTGCAAAGCAAAGGCAGTTTGCGCTACCTGTAATGTAGAATACGGTACAGTTAATGCTAATAATCATGTCGGTGAAACCGAAATCAAGGGTGCTGTTCCTGCTTCTTGCGACAAGGACGGATATACCGGTGATACTTGGTGTAAGGATTGTAACACCAAGATCAAGGATGGCGAACCTATCCCTGCTGGTCATAAGACCACCGAAGTACCTGCTAACCCTGCAACTCACGAAGCAGCAGGTAATATCAAGTATTACACCTGCTCCGGCTGTTCGTTGCTCTTTGCTGATGCAGAAGCAAAAACTGAAATCAAGGCTGAGGATACCGTTGTTGCAAAAGGTGAACACACCTACGGCGAATGGGTAAACACCGATGCTGAAAATCACTGGAAAGAATGCGCTTGCGGTAACAAGATCGAAAGCGCAGCTCACACCTATGGTGATTGGACTGTAACCAAAGAATCCACTACTACTGAAAAGGGTTCAAAAGAAAAGACCTGTTCTGTATGTTATCATAAGGTGACCGAGGAAATTCCTATCGTAGTAGTTGACAACAATGATGCCGATAATGAGACAGATACAGATGTAGACAACGGAAAAGATAATAATGATACTGCTGAAAAATCTCCTCAGACCGGTGATAACAGTAATGTCTTTCTTTGGATTGTTCTTCTTATGATTTCAGCTTGCAGCCTTGCGGCTATGATTGTGATTAGAAAGAAAAAAGTAGAATAAATTATAAGTGTAAACAGCGGCGGTGGGGGTTCCTACCGTCGCTGTTTTGGTGAGGATAAATTATGTATAAAGATGAAAATGAACTAAATAGAAAAAATTCATACGTTTATGATGGACAACCACAGCATTATTCATCACGTACTGCAGTGCGTCAGCACCGACACAGAAAAAGACAGCGTCAACGAATGATTTTTGTTACAAGTTTAGCGGTTGTGGTAATAGCACTTATAATTCTTTCAATATTGTTGCTATCTCCAAAATCCGATAATAAAGATTCTTCTACAGTGGATGCTCTTTCCGGTGTGTGGGTATACGATCAGTATACGAAATACGAATTTGATGGTTACGGTAACGGTTGTATGTGTTTAGATGATGTTCACTATGAATACACCTACGAAATCATTAAAAACACTGTACAGATAGACTTTGAAAACGAAGCAGTACATGATTGCAGTTATACTTTTGAGGTTGCTGAAAATCAACTGACGATTATTGGCGGTGAAGGAACAACAGGTGGAACCTACAGCTTGATTAAAAACAAATAAACATAAATAGAAAGGTAAAAATGATGTGTCGAAAAAATTCTATAGATGATGTTTCGAATTCAAAAGAAAATAAGCCGAAACTGGCGGTTCTTTTCCCTAAATGGATATGCGTATTGATTGTATTAATATCTTTGATTGAAGTGATTTTTGTCATAGCAATGTTTTTACTGCTTTATTTTAATAAGATTTCAGCGGAAACTTTTGCTAGTTCTGTTGAAGGTTCACTCTTATCTAGCGGTATAGCTATTATTGGTATAGCTATATCTGTATGGGCTGGTTTGAACATTGCTAATGCTATAGAGAAAAGAGATATTGATGAATTAAAAAATAAAACAGATGAATTAGAAAAATCAAAAAAGATTCTAGAAGATCAGTACAAAGTGATTAGCCAATCTGCTAAATCATTAGAACAACAAATTATAATTAGCAAATTTAATGATGCAGAAAGGAAAAATAAACAAATTGAATCAGAAATAGTGACGTTGCTTAATGAACTTTCAAAAACGGTGAACGATGCAGCAACAAGGCAACTAATGTCTATAATGAAAAACTATGTTCCCGAGGAGAAGGTTTCTGTAACAGACTTGGTAAAGTTAGAAAGATATTTTACTTTTGTATACAATAAACACAATAGCACATTTAGGAACGACATTGAATTGCTTGATTATGTTGATAAAGGTATAGTCCTGGCAGAAAAACTGTTGGCAATTACAACGGACTTAAAATTGAAAACTTACTTGGAATTTAGAAAGGCTGAATTCAGTTTCTATAGTGGATACTGCTTAACTGGAGAAAGAAAACAAAAAGCTTTTATAACGGCGGCGGAAATTTATCTAAGTGTTGCGAATGGGTTAAATGCTAATTTGCCTAAATATAAAGAAACTGTTGAAATCGAGGAAATTGATTATGAGGGCTGTAATTCTGATCAGTTAGAAATATCAGCATATATGTGTAATACGATAGGCGAGGCATATAGTAAGACTATCGAGGGATTGGACAGAGATAATCAATTAATAAAATCGTATGGTTCCAAAGCGATATTCTATTGTGCCTATGCTACTCACTGGAAGGAAAAAGAACTATATTATCGCAATCTGGGATGCGCAATTGAAAGAAACGCAGGAAAAGACACAAGAATTACGGAAAAACTATATTCTTTGCTTTTTGAAATCTATTATAAGGCATTACAATTGAATTGTAATACAACTACCTTTAAAGTAATAACATCCATAATGGATAAGTACATCAATGGATTATTGGATATTAAACCAGTTAAACTTCCTCAAAAGAGAGAGGTTCCTTTATATGACGATAAATATGTAGAAACATATAATAATTTATCAGAGGATATTCAAACACAATTGAAAGAAATTTTAGACGAATTACGAAATTTGTCGGCTAAAGCTAAAACATTATTTCCTTCAGACGTTGTTGGATACACATATAGTTGTGTTTATTTTCGCGATATGGCCATGATTTCGATTGGAGACAAAATTGTTTCTGGCAGGTATATTGATTTTGCTAAACAAGAATTAGAGCATATGAAATTATTAGATAAAGCAGCGCCTTTAACCCAAATATTAGAAGGAGATATAGAAGATCTTGAAACTTATTTGAAAATTCTAAAGTAAATATACTCTAACAAGAAATACCACCCAAGCCAATTAATGCTTAGGTGGTATTTCTTCTGTAAAGGCAAAGACGTTCTTTACGATGTAAAGAGTTCGTCTTTGCGCGTTATGGTGGAGGCGACGGGAATCGAACCCGTGTCCAAAAACCTCTTTCCACAGGCATCTCCGAGTGCAGACGGTCTATTATTTGTCCGCGTCTGCGAGCCGTCCGTCAGGCTTGCTTAGCGTAAAGCTCCTACTTCATGGACGGCGGTGGAGCACCCGCCGACTCACGTTCAACGCTAAAATGACACCCTTGCCCGTCCGCGTTACTACGGGGTCGGATGGCTGCCTAATTAGGCAGCAAATGCAACTTTATTGTTGTCAGTTAATTTTAAATTGCGGATTTTAAAGCGGTTCCGCACCGCTACTCGCTTCCCGTGGAGCAAAATCCCTGTCGAAACCTTTACGCCCCCATGTATACATATATTATTGTCTGTTCTGTTCCTTTAATGCGCGGCGGATATCTCTGTCCGCGTCTTTTTTTGCCGCAACTGCGCGCTTATCATAAAGCTTTTTACCGCGGCACACGCCAAGCTGCACCTTAAGACGCGAGCCCTTGAAATAAACGCTTAAGGGTATAAGCGTGATGCCCTGCTGCTTTACAAGTCCTAAGAGCCGCATAATCTCACGCTTGTGAAGCAAAAGACGGCGGGGACGCAGTGGGCTTTTATTAAAAATATTTCCGTGCTCGTACGGGCTTATGTGCATCTGCTTTACAAACATTTCGCCGTCGTCAATCGAGCACCAAGCCTCCTTAAGACTTACACCGCCTGCGCGCACCGACTTTATTTCGGTACCCGAAAGCTCAATTCCTGCTTCAATCGACTCTTCAACAAAATACTCGTGAAAAGCTTTTTTGTTGGTTGCAACTGTTTTAAGTTCCACCGCTTTCACCTCGTTTCATTTAAAATATCATAGTATCTTTTTGCGGTCAAGCAAAAAAGGTCAAAAAATGCGGTCTGCGTTCAGCAGACCGCAAATAAAGCCTTATTCTTCAGTCTTTGCTGCTGTGGGAACCTGCTGCTTGAGTGCGGCGCGAGTCTTGCGAACCTCTGCGAGATTTGCGGTGAGACCCTCGTCAGCGCGGCGCATAAGGTCGTCCACGAAGTCCTGCGCTGCCTTGCGCATATTGCGGCTCTTGCCCTGGGCGGTAGCAATAATTTCCGCTGCCTTCTCCTGAGCCATCTTGGTGATTTCTTCCTGTGCTACCATAGCCTTTGCGCGCTCCTCAGCCGAGCGGATTATTCCGTCAGCCTCACGCTTTGCGTTGGTTATGATGTCTGCGCGGTCAGACACGATTCCGCGTGCCTGCTTGATTTCGGACGGGATGTTAAGGCGAATGTCGTCAACGATTGCGCGAAGCTTTTCAACATCAACAACGGTACGCTTTCCGGGAATCTTAATTCCACCGTCCAATATTTCGTCTAACTGTTCGAGTAATTCGTCTATACTCATTATTTCTCATCCTTTCCATACAATCTGCTTGTTATGTCTTTTCTGATTTGTTCGGGCACGAAGCCGGCTACATCGCCGCCCATGCTCGCAATTTGCTTGACCATGCTGGAGCTTAAGTACATGTTTTCCGCTGCTGTGGTCAAAAAGACCGTTTCAACATCGGGGTTTAACTTTTTATTGGCAAGCGCCATCTGGAATTCGTATTCGAAATCCGACATAGCGCGTAAACCCTTGACAATTACCGAGGCACCCTTTTCTTTTGCATATTCTGCAAGCAGACCGTCAGAATAGTCAACCTCAATATTTTTGATGTCGGCTGTGGCGGCGCGTATGAGCTCTACGCGTTCCTCGGGTGTAAAGCTGTACTGCTTTTTGGCGTTGACCATTACTACGACAATTACGCGGTCAAACATACCTGCGGCACGCTTTATAATATCAATATGACCCACGGTTATCGGGTCAAAGCTGCCCGGGCAGACAGCAATGCTGTTTTTCATATGGTATTCTCCTTTTTGCGATAGAGCGACACAAGCACCTTGCCGTAGCGGTAGGTTTTTGCAACAGAGAAATCGCCTGCTTGTTCGGGCACTTTAACATCACACGGGTGCTCACAAACGATAACGCCGTAATCGCTCATAAGAGGGGAGAGGGTACAAAGTGCCTTCTCATAGAATCCTGCGTGGTAGGGAGGGTCTAAAAACACAATGTCGTACTGCTTGTTTGCAGTTTCCAAAAAGAAATTAAAATCTTTTTTTATAACCTCTGCCTTATCTGAAAGGCGTGCGGCAGACAGGTTGTCCTTTATAACCGCTATCGCTTGCTGCGAGCTGTCAACGAAGGTGCAGCTGTCGGCTCCGCGACTAAGCGCCTCAATTCCCAGTTGTCCGCAACCCGCAAACAAATCAAGAACGCGGCGTCCCTCAATATCAAACTGTAATACGCTGAAAACAGCCTCCTTGACCTTTTCGCCGGTGGGGCGAAGGTCGTTGCCCTCAAGAGTGCGAAGGCGTGTTCCGCGCGCTGTACCTGTAATAACTCTCATAATCTTCACCTTGTAAGTGGACATACATACCCACACTATACACATACTATTATCACACTAACTATAGTGTTTTGTCAATAAAAATTTTATTTTATCTAATATATTACAATTTTGGTAAAAAGGTATTGCCTTTTTGTGTATACGTGTGTTATAATCTTAACAATGTTAAACTGTTATAAGGGGGAGATTGGTTTTTTCTTATAACAGTAAACTAAAAAAGGGGGATAGAAATGTTAATCGGAAAGGAATTAGCAGAGGAATTAGTACCTAATCTGTTCGTATGCGTTTTAGGTGTAGGTACGGTTTTTGTGGGACTTATTTGTCTTATAATTCTGTGCAAGGTGATAAGTCTTTTCTGTGCAAGAGCAAAGGACACGGAGAATACTCCTACAGTCGCTCCTGCAACTGCCGCAGCACCCGAGGTAATTGCTAACAAGCAGGAAATAATTGCTGCTGTTTCGGCTGTTATCGCTGAGGAGCTCGGAAAAGATGTATCTGCAATTAAAATAACATCATTTAAAAAACTGTGAGGTAATTTATTATGAAAAAATATAAGGTTAATGTAAACGGAACTGCTTACGAAATCACACTTGAGGTTATGGATGAGGCTCCTGCCGCTGCTTCAGCACCTGCTGCTCCTGCACCGGCTGCTGCTCCTGCTCCTGCTGCACCCGCACCCGCACCGGCTGCCGCTCCCGCTCCTGTTGCCGCTGGCGGAGAGACTGTTGCTTCCCCGATGCCCGGAACTATTCTGTCTGTAAATGTTACTGCCGGCGCTGCTGTTAAGAAGGGCGACGTGCTTATGATTTTAGAGGCAATGAAGATGGAAAACGAAATCATGGCTCCTGCTGATGGTACTGTTTCTTCTGTAAATGTTCAGAAGGGCTCTGCTGTCAACACAGGCGATGTTCTCTGCGTTATTGCATAGTTTATAGGAGAAAAGCTATGTTAGAACGAATAGTAGAATTTCTTAAAACAACGGGATTTTACATGATGTTTGCTGATTTCTCAAACACTTGGGGCAGCCTCGTTATGATTCTCGTTTCACTGCTGCTTCTCTGGCTTGCTATTAAGAAGCAGTTTGAGCCGCTTTTACTTATAGGTATTGCCTTTGGTATGCTGCTTACAAATCTGCCCGGTGCTGAAATGTATCACTCGGATATGTGGAACGCGTTTATGGATGCAAACAATGCAGAAGCGTACCACAACTACGGCATAATTTTAGCCGAAGGCGGTCTGCTCGATATTCTTTATATCGGCGTAAAGACCTGCGTATATCCCTGCCTTATCTTCGTTGGTATAGGCGCCATGACCGATTTCGGTCCCCTTATTTCTAACCCCAAGAGCCTTCTGCTCGGCGCTGCCGCGCAGGTTGGCATTTTCGTAACCTTTATAGGTTGCTTCTATCTGTTCGGCTTTGACCAGAGCGCCGCTGCTTCTATCGGTATAATCGGCGGAGCCGACGGCCCCACCGCAATTTACACAACCTCTATCTTAAAGCCTGAGCTTTTAGGACCTATCGCGGTTGCCGCATATTCATATATGGCGCTCGTTCCCGTAATTCAGCCGCCTATTATGAAGCTGCTCACAACCAAGAAGGAGCGCGTGATTGTTATGAAGCCGCTCCGTCAGGTTTCAAAGACCGAGAAGATTGTATTCCCGATTGCCGTTACTATCTTAGTAGCGCTCTTGGTTCCCTCGGCAACTCCGCTTATCGGCTGCCTTATGCTTGGTAACCTTTGGAAAGAGTCGGGCGTGGCAGAGCGTCTTTGCAAGACCGCTCAGAACGAGCTTATGAATATTGTAACAATATTCCTCGGCATCTCGGTTGGTGCAACCGCAACAGCCGCCTCCTTCCTTAACGCACAGACGCTTTCTATCCTTGCAATGGGAATAGTTGCATTCGGTATGGGTACTGCAAGCGGCGTACTGCTTGCAAAGCTTATGAACCTGTTCTCCAAGAACAAGATAAATCCGCTTATCGGCTCTGCAGGTGTTTCGGCTGTTCCTATGGCTGCGCGTGTTTCACAGTCGGTTGGACAGAAGGAAAACCCCTCAAACTTCCTGCTTATGCACGCTATGGGACCCAATGTTGCAGGTGTTATCGGCTCGGCTATTGCTGCCGGCGTGCTGATTTCTCTCTTCTCTTAATGGAGGTACTGTATGGCTAAGAAATTATATATAACCGATACTATTCTGCGTGACGCACATCAGTCGCAGGCTGCAACCCGTATGAAGCTTGAGGATATGCTTCCTGCTTGCGAAAAGCTTGATAAGGTTGGCTACTGGTCGCTCGAATGTTGGGGCGGCGCAACCTTTGACTCCTGTATGCGTTTCTTAGGCGAGGACCCGTGGGAAAGACTCCGCGCTCTTCGTAAGGCAATGCCTAACACAAAGCTTCAGATGCTTCTGCGCGGTCAGAATTTGCTTGGCTACAAGCACTACGCTGACGATGTTGTAGACGCATTTGTTAAAAAATCTATCCAGAACGGTATTGATGTTATCCGCGTTTTTGATGCGCTTAACGATACCCGTAATATCGCTCAGGCTATGAAGAGCATAAAGAAGTACGGCGGCGTTTGTGAGGCTGCTATCAGCTACACCGAAAGCCCCGTTCACAATGAGGAATACTTTGTAAACCTCGCTTGCAAGCTTGAGGAGATGGGCGCTGATGTAATCTGCATTAAGGATATGGCAAACCTGCTTTTGCCCTTTGATGCATATTCGCTCGTTAAGAAGCTTAAAGCAAAGGTTAATGTTCCGATTCATCTTCACACCCATAACACCACCGGTACAGGTGATATGACCAACCTTATGGCTGCACAGGCAGGCGTTGATATTGTTGACTGCGCTCTGTCGCCCTTGGCAAACGGCACCTCACAGCCGTCTACCGAGGCTTTGGTTGCAACCTTACAGGGCACCGACCGCGATACAGGTCTTGACCTTAATCTGTTATCCGACGTTGCTGCGCATTTCAGAGGCGTTGCTGACCACTTAAAGGCAGATGGCATTCTTGACCCCAAGGTGCTGAATGTTGATACCAAGACTCTGCTTTATCAGGTACCGGGCGGAATGCTCTCTAACCTGCTTTCTCAGCTAAAGCAGGCAAATGCAGAGGATAAGTTCTATGATGTATTGGCAGAGATTCCGAATGTTCGTAAGGACTTCGGCTATCCTCCGCTTGTAACCCCCACAAGCCAGATTGTCGGCACACAGGCTGTGCTCAATGTTCTGTCGGGTGAGCGTTATAAGATGATTACAAAGGAGTCCAAGGGACTTCTCCGTGGCGAATACGGTCAGGTACCGGGCGAGGTTAACGAAGAGGTTCGCCGTAAGGCAATCGGCAACGAAGAGGTTATTACCTGCCGTCCTGCCGACCTTTTAGAGCCCGAGCTTGAAAAGTACACCGCTGAGGCGGGCGACCTTGCAAAGTGCGAAGAGGATGTACTGAGCTATGCTCTCTTCCCGCAGGTTGCAGGTAAATTCCTTGCAGAGCGCAACGCGAAGACTGACGACGAGAACACCGTTCGTGAGCTTTATGTTGAGGATTTGACCTAATATTATATATGTATAAATAGGGCAGACTTGATTACAAGTCTGCTTTATTTATGCAAATTCTTGTCTGCATACTGCATATATGCATAAAAATGCAATAATATTGCATAAAACACGCCCTTTTTGGCGCTGATTTTTGCATATTTTAATAAATTTGCAAAAAACTTTAAAAAAGTACTTGACAAATTATGCATTTAGAGTTAATATTTATGCACAGTAAAAAATAAAAAGCCTTTGGGCTTAAAAAAGAGGTAATATTTATGAAAAACTTAAAGAAGCTTTTAGCAGTAGTTTGTGCGCTCTCGCTTATGCTTACTTTCGTAGGCTGTGGCAGCAACGGAATGACAGTAGAAGACGGCAAGCTTATTATGGCTACCAACGCAGCATTCCCTCCGTATGAGTTCGTAGAGAACGGCGAGTACGCAGGTATCGATGTTGAGATTGCAGGTCTTATCGCTGACGAGCTCGGTCTTGAATTAGAGATTGCTGACATCGATTTCGGCGCTATCGTAGACGGTGTTCAGTCCGGTAAGTACGATATGGGTGTTGCAGGTATGACCGTTACAGAGGACCGCTTAAAGAGCGTTAACTTCACCACCTCCTATGCAAAGGGTATCCAGTCGGTTATCGTAAAGGCTGACAGCGCATACGCTTCCTATGAGGATTTCTATACCGGCTTTGATGCTGACGGCAACCCGACAGGCGTTAAAGAGGGCATAAAGATTGGTGTTCAGCAGGATACAACAGGTGACATTTATGCTTCTGCCACTGCTGCAGAGTGGGGCTTCGAGGATGCAAATGTTGTTCGCTACAAGACCGGTAATGAGGCTGTTATGGCTCTGTCTGAGGGCAAGGTTACTGCCGTTATTATCGATAACGAGCCTGCTAAGTCGTTCGTAGCCGCTAACGAGGGTCTTAAGATTCTTGAAGGCTCCTACACCGACGAGGACTACGCTATTGCTATTGCCAAGGACAACGAAGAGCTGCTTGAAAAGGTAAACGCCGCACTTGAGAAGCTCATAAACGACGGCAAGGTTAAGGAAATCGTAGACAAGTACATTAAGTAAAAAACATTTTTTGACCTTTTGACCTCGGCGGACGGCGCAAGCTGTCCGCTTGAGGTTATTATGCTGTTTAGCCAAAGTATTTAAACCCGAACCAGCCTAAAAGGGCGGTTTTACGGCGTCTTTTGGCTCTTTGGCGCACATAGGCGTTAGCCTTATGTGCTTCGTATCACCAAAAACCACTCATAAAACCGCACCTTTTAGGTCGAAGAATTTTGTGATTAAAGGATTTTGCGGTGGGCGAGGCACAAAACGCAGTTAATCCTAACGGATTAACGAGTATTTTAACAATGCCACAGCGTAAAATTCTTATCCCAAAATCTGATTTGGGTTTGAATGCTTTGGCTAAGGAGAAAAAGATGGATTGGCTGAAAAATTTCATTCTTGAATGGTGGACAGATTTCAAGGACGATTTCTATTTAAACTTTATAGACGATAACCGTTACGAGTGGCTTATAAAGGGTCTTAAAAATACACTGCTTATAACCCTTTTTGCAACGCTCATTGGTATTGCTATCGGCGTAGTTATTGCGCTTATCCGCTCTACATATGATAAAAACGGTGCCGCTATGAAAAAACGCGGCGGTGTAGGTTACGGAGTGCTCAGCGTACTAAACGCTATTGCAAAGGTCTATCTTACGGTTATACGCGGAACGCCTGTCACGGTGCAGCTTCTTATAATGTATTTCGTTATTTTAAGCTTTTCGCGTAACGATATTATGGTTGCAACCATAGCCTTCGGTATAAATTCGGGCGCCTATGTTGCGGAGATTTTCCGCGGCGGAATTATGTCTATTGATAACGGTCAGTTTGAGGCCGGCAGAAGTATGGGCTTTAACTATGTTCAGACAATGGTTTATATTATAGTGCCGCAGATGTTCAAGGTCGTACTGCCGACCCTTTGTAACGAGTTTATAGTGCTATTGAAAGAAACCTCGGTTGCAGGCTACGTTGGCGTTGTTGACCTTACTAAGGCGGGAGAGCTTATTCGCGGCAGAACCTTCTCTGCGTTTATGCCGCTTTTAGCCGTTGCAATAATTTATCTTTGCATTGTAATGCTGTTTACCTGGCTTGTAGGTAAGCTGGAGAGGAGGCTGCGTAAGAGTGACCACTGATACACTTATAAGGGTTGAAAATCTTGAGAAATCCTTTGGCGAAAATAAGGTGCTTCAGGGCGTAAACCTTGAAATTAAAAAAGGCGATGTGGTGGTTATAGTTGGCCCGTCGGGCTGCGGAAAGTCGACCTTTTTACGCACCCTTAACCTGCTTGAAGAGCCAACGGGAGGACACATTTATCTGAACGGCGTTGATATAACCGATAAAAAGGTTAATATAAACGAACACCGTCAGAAGATGGGAATGGTGTTCCAGCAGTTTAATCTTTTTCCGCATATGACAATTCTTCGCAATATGACCATAGGACCTATTAAGCTTTTAGGTCTTAAAAAGGAAGATGCTGAAAAACGCGCGTTAGAGCTGCTCGAACGCGTTGGCCTTGCCGATAGAGCAGATGCTTACCCGTCACAGTTATCGGGTGGACAAAAGCAGCGTGTTGCTATCGTGCGTGCGCTTGCAATGCAGCCCGACGTTATGCTGTTTGACGAGCCGACAAGTGCGCTTGACCCCGAAATGGTAGGCGAGGTACTTGAGGTTATGAAGGACCTTGCCAAGAGCGGAATGACAATGGCGGTCGTAACGCACGAAATGGGCTTTGCACGCGAGGTAGGTACCAAGGTTGTGTTCATTGACGAGGGCGTAATCAAGGAAGAAAAGCCGCCCAAGGAGTTTTTCGAAAACCCCGAATGCCCGCGCCTTCGCGACTTCCTTAGTAAAGTATTATAAAAAAACAAGGACTCAAACGAGTCCTTGTTTTTTATTTATTTTACAACCGATGTAATTATTGGTTTGCCGTCGCGGTCTAATAGGGGAGTGAGTCCGCCTGCGTATCCCGACTGGTGAAAAATATAATTAACACCTGTTTCGCGGTCAACCCAAATCTCTATTGCTGACAGTCCGCCTTGTGAATAGGTCTTTATAAATCTTTTCTCTTTCATTTTATTACCTCAATATCTACATAATATATGGTATTGTTTTGTGTGTGGTGAATTGAAAAACCGCTTACTCTGACATCAGCGCGGAGCTCTGCCGACGCACCGGGGGCTATGCCTAACTGTAACAGTGGGTCGTTATCCTCGCGGACTACCAACCATTCGTTAGCGCTTTTGTCGTTTACAATTTTCGGAAACAACGCGCGGTCGTCGGGGTAAAATCTGATAAGTCGGGTATAAACGCCGCCCGTGTTATAAACAAAGCCACCGCTTATGTTAAAATCGCAGCTAAAATCAGCGCGTACGCTGTGGCTTCCATCCTCTGTCGGACGGTACAAAAGGCGCGTGAGCGTAAAGCCACCGTGACTGTCGCCCGTATAGAGCTTTTCCGTTTCGTTTCCGAAAACAAAGTCCCAGTTGCCTGCACTTTCAAACTCCAATATTTCGGTTACATAACCGCTGTAAGCCGCTTCGCTAAGCTCGTCCTCCAAAGAGCTGCAGCCGCAAAGCATCAATGCTGTGAGTACAAGGATTAAAACCTTTTTCAAGCACACACCTACTTTATGTTGGTTTTTCTATTCTACTCCGCGATAATAAAGGCCTCTTGTATAGTCGCCGTCGGGGTTGAGTCCGTTTTTGTAAGAGTCTATAACCCTTTGACACTCTTCGCGCGTTTCGGTTGTGAAGAGTAATATTCTGTAATCAGCCGAAAATTCCGAAAGCCGCTCTGCAAGGTAAATCGGTCGGGAATTTAGAAGCTCCGTAAACCCTGCGCGGCAGTATAGCGGGAAAGATATTCCCTTTCGGTCGGTTATGACAGAATTCTTTTTACATTTTTCGCATCCGCCGCCGTTTTTGTTTGGGCAGTTGCGCGTAAGCATAAGCGGAAGTCTGCCGTAGGCGATAAAGCCTGTTGGAATGGGCGATTTTATTGAGTTAATCATATCACATTTTGCCTCGGCTGACAAGATGCAAGCCTTTGCGCCAATTTCTGCCGCAAAATGCGCGCTTTCGCTGTTGTAGATATTCATCGAATAGTCAAAATACATATCTACCCCTGCCGCTTTACAAAGCTCTGCCGCGGCAATATTACCGCAAAACGCACCGCTTATGCCCTTTTCTTTGGCGACGGCAAGGCGGTTTTTTATATATTCCTCGCTGTTTATACCGCGCGGAACAGATACATACATAGGAATGTCGAGCGATAGTGTTTCAAACTGTTCTTCAAGCGGCACTATAATACCGTCAAGTGAAGACAGGTCACCTGGGATGCTTGACAGGTCATAAAACTGCGCGAGTGTTTTGTGAGCTTTTTCGTGGTGTAGGGTAGAGAATTTCGGCTCGCTTTCACACACTCTCTCGCTATAACGCAGTTCACTTAAGCTTTCGAGTGCCTCGCGCCGCAGAGCGTTTAGCGCGCCGGCGCTGAGCATAAGTCCCTCACCGAAATTAAGCGAGAGGTTTTCTATATAATACGGTGTGCCGCCCGTCTTTTTAAGCTGAGACGATAGATATTCTTGGTCGGCGGCGCGGTTTTTCGCAAGCTCAGCATTAGCGCCCGTAACGGTGACGGTGTTTTCGCCGTCAGAGAGGGTAAGAGAACAGGGCTTATTTTCCTCTTTCATAGAAAACGAAGCGGTGAGCGGTACGCTTTGGCGCTCATTCCTATAAAGCTCGTGCAGACTTTTTATAACCCCTGCCGACATCATAACATCGTCGCGCGTGCGGATGCCGAACATATCGGAGCCTAACTTGTTTTCAAAGTATCCGCTTGTAAAGCCGTTGCGCGAAAAGATTTTATAAAGTGTTTCCTCTAGTTCCTCGCACGGCTCTTTATCGACTGTCTTGCGGCACACTGCGGTTGCGGCCGCGACATATTCGGGGCGCTTCATTCGTCCCTCTATTTTAAGGCTTTCTACGCCCATTCCCTCAAGCTCGTCTATAAATTCGACAAGACTTAAATCCTTAAGGCTCAAATCGTAGCCTGTGCCGTTTTTGACAGAAAAGGGTAATCGGCACGGTCCAGCGCAAAGTCCGCGGTTGCCGCTTCTGCCGCCAAGCATTGCGGAGAGCAGACACTGTCCCGACATACACATACAAAGTGCGCCGTGAACAAAAACCTCAACCGATATCGAGTATTCGCGTGCCTTTTTGCAAAATTCCCGCAGTTCATCCCTGCTCATCTCGCGCGACACGACAACGCGTGTAAACCCAAGCTCTTTTAAAAAGGGCAGAGCAGACGGACTGTGTACCGTCATTTGTGTTGATGCGTGAAGAGGTAACTCGGGCAGGTAGGTATGCAGTAGCCTTGCAAGCCCTAAGTCCTGCACTATTACGGCGTCTACACCTGCGCGGTAAGCGGTGCGAGCGGCGTAAAAAGCGGCCGTAAGCTCGTCATCAGACAAAAGAGTATTAAGGGTTAAGTATACCTTAACCCCTCGGATATGACAGTATTTTACGGCATCTGCTAACTGCTCGTCGGTAAAGTTGTCGGCGTTTCTGCGCGCATTAAAATCGCAGAGTCCCAGATAAACCGCGTCTGCGCCTGCACGCACGGCGGCTATAAGGGTTTCTTCACTGCCGACGGGAGATAAAACCTCAGTCTTCGTTTTGCTCGTTCCCTTCGTAATATGCAAGCTTGCGTTTTAAAATATCTGCCTCTAACTTTGCACAGGCTGTGTCCTCGAGTGCGCGTTTGAGCTCGAGCCTTAGCTCGTTATTTTCGCGCGACTGCTTTTTCTCGCGGTCATACGCTTCAAGCGCGGCAAATACAGCAACCATAGTGGTGGACAGAAAGGGACTGTTTTTTGCTATTGTATCAAGCCTGCGGTCGAGTTCGCTTGCGAGTGACTTTACATAAAGCTCATCATCGTCGGAGGTTATGCAGTATTCCATTCCGCCAACCTTAACTTTAATTGTGTGGGTCATAAAAAACACCCCTTTATTTTTTTATAATTTTATTATATAATAAAACTTAGAATTTTTAAAGAGTTTTATGAAAAGAGATGCATTATGAAGTATTTAGTCGTATTATGTGATGGAATGGCAGATACCGCGAGTGACCTGCTTGGCGGCAAAACCCCTATGGAATTGGCAAACAAGCCGTGTATGGACTCGCTTGGTAAAAGTGCAGAGTGCGGCCTTTGCCGCACGGTTGCCGCAGGGCTAAAACCCGGTAGCGATGTTGCAAATCTGTCGGTTATGGGTTATGACCCTGCTGTTTGTTATAGCGGGCGTTCACCCTTAGAGGCCGCAAGTATAGGTGTAGATTTAAAGGATACCGATGTTGCACTGCGCTGCAACCTTGTAACGCTGTCAGATGAAGAAAACTATGCTGACAAGACTATGGTAGACTACTGTGCTGACGATATAAGCACAGAGGAAGCGGCAGAGATTATAAAGACAGTAGAAGAAAAACTCGGCAACGATATATATACATTTTACAGCGGCGTAAGCTACCGACACTGCCTTGTGGTAGAAAACGGCACGACAGAGCTTGGCACTATGACCCCTCCGCACGACATTTCGGGCAGAGTGATAGGCGAGTATTTAAGTGATGCAGATTCTGCAAAGCCGCTAATAGATTTAATGAAAAAAAGCTATAACATTTTAAAAGACCACCCTATTAATAAAGCACGAATTGCGCGCGGCAAGCGCCCTGCAAACTCTATTTGGCTTTGGGGTGAGGGAAGGCGCCCGGTCCTTCAGAACTTTAAAGAGAAAAACGGCGTGAGCGGCGGTGTTGTATCGGCTGTTGACCTGCTTAAAGGTATTGGAATCTGTGCAGGAATGGCAACACCCGAGGTTGCGGGTGCTACGGGCTACATAGATACGAATTTTGAGGGCAAGACAGAGGCGGCAATTAAGCTCTTCCGCGACGGCTTCGACCTTGCCTATGTTCATCTTGAGGCGCCAGACGAGTGCGGACACCGCGGCGAAGCCGAGAACAAGGTAAAGGCTATTGAGCTTATTGATAGCAAGGTAATCGCTCCGCTTTGCGAGTATTTGCACGGCACGGGTGAGGATTTCCGCGTGCTTATAATGCCCGACCATCCGACCCCGCTTAATATAAAGACCCACTCGTCCGAGCCTGTTCCGTTCCTTATTTACGATTCTACTAAGGATTTAGACGGTGTTGACTGCTTCACAGAAGCAGCGGCCACCGCAACGGGACTGTTTATAGACCACGGCCCGAGCATAATGGACAGATTGCTTAGAAAATAAATTAAGGAGAATTTCGATGGCTATTATATCTGTTTCTTTTTTGATATTCTCAACCATTTCAGTTCTTGGATATTTTATTTTGCCTATGAAAGCACGTGCATATTGGCTTTTGTGTGCAAGCGTTTTCTTTTATGCATGTTTTGATCTTAAATATTTTTGTTTTTTATTGTTTAGTGTATTAAGTACATATATTGCGGCAATTTTGATTCGTAGTAGGCGTATTAAAGCAAGAAAAACAATCGTAGCGCTTACAATAGTAGCTAATATAGGTGTTTTGTTTATAGTTAAATTTCTTAACTATTCGCTTTCACTTTTGTCTTTGGTTTTGAAGGTGAAGTATACGCCTGTTTCTATTATAGTTCCGCTCGGAATTGCTTTTTACAGCATGCAAGCGGTCAGTTATCTTGTTGATGTATATAAAGAAAAAATCCAACCGGAGAAAAAATTCTTTAAATATACGCTTTATATGACGTATTTTCCAATTATTATGCAAGGCCCCATTTCTCGATATGATCAGTTAGCGCACCAACTTTATACCCCGCATACCTTTTCTTTTGAGCGTTTAAAGTCGGGCATGCTGCTCGCTATGTATGGATTTTTTAAAAAGATGGTTATTGCTGATAGGGCAGCCGTTCTTGTAAATCAGGTTTTTGGAAAATATAGCGAATATGAGGGACTTGAAATTTTTATAGCAATGCTTTTTTATACACTGCAAATTTATACAGATTTCTCAGGGTGTGTTGATATAAGCAGGGGCATATCTGAGATTTTTGGGATTGAGCTTATAAATAATTTCAAGCATCCGTATTTTGCTGTTTCAATTAAGGATTTTTGGCGCAGATGGCATATATCTTTGAGTTCGTGGTTTAGAGATTATATTTATATTCCCTTGGGCGGAAGCAGGAAAGGGGAATTAAGAAAATTTGTAAATTTATTTATAGTCTTTTTAGCAAGCGGACTTTGGCACGGTGTAGGCTTTCACTATGTTGCTTGGGGATTGATTAACGCAATTTTTCAGACTATAGGTGAGCTTACAGAGAAAATAAAAATAAAAATTTATGATAAATTAAATATAGATCGTAACAGCTTTTCGTTTAATTTCGGTCGTCAATTTGTAACGTTTTTACTTGTGAATTTTGCATGGTTGTTTTTCCGTGCAGACGGATTTATTGCTGCTTGTCGTATGCTTGGCTCAGCTGTTAGCGTGTTTAATCCTTGGATACTTACTAACGGCAAACTGTTTGAGTTAGGCCTTGATAGCAAAGACTGGAATGTACTTATTATTTCGGTTTTGATTTTGTTGGTTGTGTCTATATTGCAACAACGTTTTTCTGTTCGCGAGAAATTAAACAAACAAAACTGTTTGTTTAGATATATTGTATATATCATTGCTTTACTTTACATCATGATTTTTGGAATTTACGGACCCGGATATAATGTTTCGCAGTTTATTTATATGCAATTTTAGACGGAGGAGTTTTTAAATGAAAAACAAAATATTTATTTATCTTCGCCGTTTGATTTTTGTTCTAATAACTGTAATTATTGTTATAAACACAAGCCACATTTTTGAACGAAAAACATTAAGCGGAGAATGGAACTACACCATAAAGGTTGGCGGCTTCAAGAACGAGCCGAGGAATACTTTTGACGTGTTAGGATTTGGTTCAAGTCATATGTACTGTACGCTTAATCCAATATGGTTGTACAAAAATAAAGGTATTCGTTCTTATGTTCTTGCAACGCAGCAACAGCCAATCAATGCAACGTATTATTACATTAAAGAATCCTTTAAAAGGCAAAAACCAAAGGTAGTAATACTTGAAGCCTTAATGCTTACAGTGTCCGGAAAAGTGAGCGAAGGTGTTGCGCATGATGCAGTTGACCCTTTTCCAAACAGCATAAACAAGCTAAGGATGATTAATTCTCTGAATACCGAGGATGGTAAGGAGAATTATTATTTCAATTTTTTAAAGTACCATACGCGATGGCAGGAACTCGCAAAGCAGGATTTCAATTTTGATTTTAAAAAGCAAACCGACCCAATGAGAGGTTACGTTTTTCTAAAAAAAGCGGTTGAAAATTCTGTTAAACAAGTTTCTTATGAAGGCGTTCCCGAAAAGGCAATTGATAAAGAAAACGAAAAAGCGTTTAATAATATATGTAAGCTTGTATCGGAAAACGGCGCAGAACTTATGCTTCTCATAGCTCCTTACGATGTAAAAAGCGATGTTTTGGGGTACTACAAATATCTTTATAAGCTTGCAGAAAAGAACAACGTTAAGATTTTAGATTTTAATGCTGAATTTAATGAAAGTGGAATCAAAAATCAAACCGATTTCTATGATGGTGGACATCTTAACGTATATGGTGCAGAGAAGGCAACGACTGTTATAGGAGATTTTCTTGAAAAAGAATACGGAATCGCTTCTTCTCAACAGAATGATGAACATCTTTGGAAAGAGGATTTAGAATATTATAATAGTAGGAAATAAAAAACAGCAGGCTGTGCCTGCTGTTTTTTACTGTTCACAAAGTTTCGGGTTTTTCTTGTCCTTGTCGGAGAGTAAAACCTCCATATCGTCGGTTATCGGCCACTCAACGGCTACATCGGGGTCGTCCCAAGCAAGACCGCCCTCGTCCTCGGGGTGATAAAATTCGTCGCATTTATAGACAAATTCAGCCTCGTCCGACAGAACTAAAAATCCGTGGGCAAAGTTTTTGGGAATAAAGAACTGACGCTTGTTTTCTGCGGTAAGCTCTACGCCTACCCATTTGCCGTAGGTTTTGCTGTCTTTTCGCATATCAACCGCAACGTCAAAAACGGCACCGCTTATAACGCGCACTAATTTAGACTGGCTATAATTTTTCTGAAAATGCAGTCCGCGGAGTACGCCCTTGCGGGATTTCGACTGGTTGTCTTGCACGAATGTGACATCAATGCCGCCGGTGCTAAAATCGTTATAATTATATGTTTCCATAAAATAACCGCGGTCATCGCCGAATACGGTTGGTTCAACAATTATAACGCCGTCAATATCTGTTTTAATAAAATTAAACTTTCCCATAATTACTTACCACTATACATCTTGTCGTAGTATTTCTGATACTCGCCGCTTGTTACATTCTGTACCCATTCTTTGTTGTCAAGATACCACTTAAGTGTCTTAACAATGCCCGTTTCAAACGGGGTTTCGGGATACCAGCCAAGGTCATCCTTTATCTTCTGTGGGTCAATGCCGTAACGGCGGTCGTGTCCCTTGCGGTCGGTTACATGCTTGATTAAATGCTCGCCAACCGTATCGTCAACATTTTCTTTTATATAGTTTATGATAGACTTAACAATGAAGATATTTGTGCGCTCGTTGTGTCCGCCAACATTATAAACCTCGCCAACCTTGCCGTCGCGGATAACCATATCAATAGCTTTGCAGTGGTCGTCAACATACAGCCAGTCACGAATCTGAAGTCCGTCACCGTAAACAGGCAGGTCCTTGTGACTTAAGGTGTTGTTCATAATAAGCGGAATAAGCTTTTCAGGGAACTGATAAGGTCCGTAGTTGTTAGAGCAACGGGTAATATTTATAGGCAGCTTAAAGGTGTCGTGATATGCTTTTACAAACAGGTCGGCAGAGGTCTTGGATGCAGAGTAGGGGGAGTGTGGGTCAAGCGGAGTTGTTTCGGTGAAATAGCCCGTCTCACCCAAAGAACCGTAAACCTCGTCGGTCGAAACCTGATGGAACTTAACGCCATCCTTATAGGTGTCGTCGCCCGTCTGCCAAGCCTTGCGTGCAGCATTTAAGAGGTTAAGTGTGCCCATAACATTGGTGCGCGCAAAAATATCGGGGTCGGATATACTGCGGTCAACATGGCTTTCTGCTGCAAAGTTTACAACATAGTCAATATCATTTTCCTCAAAAATCCTGGAGATAGCCTGCTCGTCGCAGATGTTAGCCTGTATGAAGCTATAATTTTTGTTGCCTTCAACAGATTTTAAGTTTTCAAGATTGCCTGCATAGGTAAGGCAGTCAACATTTATAATTTTTACATCGTCATATTTTCCGAGCATATAAATAATGAAATTAGAGCCGATGAATCCGGCACCGCCGGTTACGAGATAGGTCTTCATAAAATCAGTCCTCCACTTTGTTTATATATTCCTTGAGCGCATCCTGCCAGGGACGCATCTCATTTCCTACTGTGCATTTGAGAGAAAGGTTATCAAGCGAAGAGTATGCCGGGCGTTTGGTTGGGCTTTTGTATTCCTCTGAGGTGCAGGGTAAAACCGAACCGTCGGGGTAGCCCGAAAGCGAGCCTATGAGTACCGCAAAATCAAACCAAGAGCATTCACCCTCGCCCGTGCAGTGATAAATTCCGTATTCCTCACTAACGGCAAGCTTTAGTAAATGGTGTGCAAGGTCGTTTGCGTTGGTTGGGTTGCCGCGCTGGTCGTTTACAACCGTAATCTGTCCGCGCTCGCGCAGTACCCTGCGCACCGTTTTTACAAAGTTTTTGCCGATATAGCCGTAAAGCCAGGATGTGCGCACGACAAAGCTTTTTTTGCAAAAGCCGAACGCGTATTTTTCACCAAGCGCTTTGGACGCACCGTAAACGCTCTGCGGATTTACATTGTCCCATTCACGATAGGGGTGTGTACCGTCACCGCCAAACACATAGTCGGTCGAAACGTGAATAAGCTTTGCGCCAACGCTTTCTGCCGCTACTGCCAGGTTGCGAACACCTATTGCGTTTACCTTCATAGCAGTTTCGGGGTCGCTTTCGCAGCCATCAACATTTGTCATAGCGGCGCAGTTTATAATAACATCGGGGTTTGCCTCGGCTATGGCTTTCGACACCGCCGTAGTATCGCTTATGTCAAGCGTGTCAATATCGACCGCAGTAACATTGGCTCCCAAAAGCTCAGGGGGGAGAGCGCCAATTTCGCTTTTGCCGCTATTTATTATGTTTATAAGCTCATTTCCGAGCTGTCCTGCGGCGCCTGTTATGAAAAGCCTCATAGTCTGAACCCCCATTTGTGAATATACTGAAAATATGCTTTTATATGAATGAAAAGATATTTTAAGTTGTGCTTGCTCGTTCTGTTCCACGCGTGTGTAACCGAAGACACGGGTGCATACTGCACGCGGCCAAGCTGTGCGGCACGGTGGGTGATGTCAGTATCCTCAAAATACATAAAGAAGCGCGGGTCAAAGCCCCCAAGTTTTTTATAAATTTCGGTCGGCATCATAAAGAAGCAGCCCGTGCAGAATTCAATATCGAATGCCTCGTCGAAATTGCGGTTTGCCATAGTGTAGCGGTTGCGTATCCACTTAAGACCGGGCACTCTGCCACTCAGCAGATAGAAAAACGAGGGTTTAAGACGCGGCACACCCTGAATAGAACCGTCAACGTTAAGCATCTTGGGTGTTACCATGACCGTATCGGTGTTGTCGGATAAAAACCTGCAAAGCGCCGTAAGAGTATCCTCGGTAAACTGAATATCGGGGTTTATTACGGCGTGATAGTCAGACTCTAACATATCAAGCACGAGATTGTGTCCTTTTCCAAAGCCTATGTTGCCGTGACCGTCAATGATTGTTACGGGGTAGTGCGAAAAACGCCCGCGCACATTATCAAGCCCATAGTTGTCAATGATGTAAACGGAAAGGTCGCATCCCGTATTATATTTAAACAGACCTTCAACACAGTCGTGAAGCTGCTGTCCGTTGTTGTATGTGACGATTGAAACCGAAACCTTGGGCGCCATACAGGACCGTCCTTTCCTAAATTTATTTATAATATAACCATATATTGTTATAATAACATAATAATAACGAGTTTTCAACCGCGCAGAAAAAATTTTTATAATTTTAGAGCACTTTACAAAACACAGTAGTTGTGATAAAATAGTTTTGATAATTTTTTATATTGGAGGGTTACTTTTGGCTTTAGAGAATTTTTTAACATATAAAGATAAGCCGTTGGTGCGCAAGGGAAAAGAGATTTACTACGGTGATATGGCTGAAAAGTATGTTGTAAAGCTTGATATTCTTACCACCAAGCAGGAAAACGGCAGAGAGATGCCCGAAAAGATTGCGGTTTCGCTTATGCTCAGCGATACCCATCTTCCCGAAAAGGACAGGGTTAAGAAAAGAAGCGAAAAGGTCGGCTTTTATGAGGCTATGGACCTTGGTGCAGTCTGGCTTGACCGCGCACTAAAGGAATAGGTGTGGGACCTAAACTCTTTATATTACTTAATATTTAGACAAAAATAGCGCAGACAGGTTACTGTCTGCATATTTTTTATAAAAAATTAAAAATCGCAAGTGAGCAAATGAGAGAAAACAAGAGAAAAACGGAGGAAAAACGAGCAAGCGGTTTTTAAATTAAATTTTTCAAAATAAAGTGTTGACAAAGCATTTCGCGTATGGTATTATATCAAGGCTCGAAAAAATAATGGAGGTTAATGTTATGTCCACATTTATGGCTAATGCTAAGACCTTACAGCGTAAGTGGTATGTTATAGATGCTGCCGGCAAGCCGCTCGGAAGAGTTGCTGTTAAGGCTGCTGACCTGCTTCGCGGCAAGGTAAAGCCTGAGTTCACTCCTCATGTTGACTGCGGCGATTTCGTTGTTGTTCTCAACGCAGAGAAGGCTGTTCTCACAGGCAACAAACTTGAAAAGAAATATTATCAGCGTCACACCGGCTATATCGGCGGTTTGAAGGAAACACAGTATTCCACCCTTATGAAGACCCGTCCTGAGCTTGCTATGGAGCTTGCTATTAAGGGAATGGTTCCCGATACAACCATCGGTCGTAAGGCTCTTACCCGTCTTCATGTTTATCGCGGCAGCGAGCATAAGCACGCAGCCCAGAAGCCGGAAACACTTGAATTTTAACGAGAGGAGACAGAATAGAAATGTTTGAAGGTAAGCCGTATTTTTATGGAACCGGCAGAAGAAAGAGTTCTGTCGCTCGTGTTCGTGTTTACAGCGGAACAGGAAAAATCACAATCAACAATCGTGACATAGATGATTACTTTGGTCTTGAGACCTTAAAGCTCATCGTTCGTCAGCCCTTAGCACTCACAGAAACTGCTGACAAGTTTGACATCGTTTGCTCTGTAGCAGGCGGCGGTGTAACCGGTCAGGCTGGTGCTATCCGTCACGGCATTTCGCGTGCACTTCTTCAGTACGATGCAGAGCTTCGTTCTGCACTCAAGAAGGCAGGCTTCTTAACCCGTGACCCGAGAATGAAGGAAAGAAAGAAGTACGGTCTCAAGGGAGCCCGTCGCGCACCGCAGTTCTCAAAGAGATAATCAGATATTATCTATCTACAAGCTCCGTGTTATCACGGGGCTTGTTTCTTTTCCATTCTGCGGTGTCCTCGCGGCGTAGCCGCTGTGGTCGCAGCTAAAAACAGTCCACAGGACTGTTTTCTTAACGCCACGACAGTTCTCAAAGAGATAATTATATTATTATCTATCTACAAGCTCCGTGTTATCACGGGGCTTGTTTCTTTATACAAAGAAAACCGACCTAAATATATAAATATATAGGTCGGTTTTTATGTACTATTTATTCTTTATCGCGTTTATTGCTTTTTGCTGGCGTATGTCGGTGCCGAGGAACTGAAGCATTGTGTAGTTTCCTATAATTCGCGAGGATACGCGTGCGGTGTACTGGCGCTCTATCTCGTCGAGTGTGAGGTTGGTGCTTATAACCGTCGGCTTGCTACGCATTATACGGGTATTGATTATGTTATAAATACTCGCTTGTGAGAAGGATGTGCTCATCTCGCTTCCGAGGTCGTCAATAATCAAAAGGTCGCAGTCTAAAACGCTGTCACTCACTTCGGTTGAGCCGCTGTATGAAAAGGTTTCGGCCGAGAGCTTGTTTATAAGATTCTGAACGCTCATATATATTACCGAGTGTGAATTTTTCAGCACCTCGTTAGCGATTGCGAGCGAGAGGTGGGTTTTGCCGAGTCCCGCACCGCCGAGCAGCAGAAGATTTCCGCCGTCCTTATCGAAATTAAGCGCGTACTCGCGGCAGATTTTAAGCACCTGAGTCATACGCTTTTTGGGCGTTATATTGCCTATTTTCTCGTCTCCGTAATATTTAAGGTCAAAGCCCTCGAACTGCGAATCGCACATAGGCATCTCTTCGCAAAGCGCTTTATATGACAGCTCCTTGGCGATTTCGTTTACACAGTCGCAAATTTTTCCGTCAGATGCGTAGCCTGTGTCACGGCACTTTGGACATTCATACTGCACAGAAGGAAAATCTATTCCGCCTAAAAGCTTTTCTTTTTCGGATTTTAGCGCATCAATTTCGGCGCGCATTTTATCTACGCTTTGTGTGTCACCCGACATAGCGGCAATAGCAGCGGCCGAGCCCAAAGCGCGCTGCTTGGTTTCAATCTCCGTAAGGCGCGGATTTGCGCTATATAGCTCTGCTTTTAGCTTTTCAAACTGTGCGGTCGCACGGTCGCGGCGGTCGCGTTTTATACTGAATGCCTCTTTATATACGGCACGGCTGAATCCCATTTTTTGTTACCTCTCATCAATAGAGTTTAGCATACTGTCAAGCAAGGACTTGTCATAGGTGGCAAAGCCGTCGCTTTTTTTAGGTGCTTCGGACGGAATATCCTCGGGCTTTGTTATACCCTTTAGATGCCAGTCCTTAAGTATTTTGCCTATGTAGGTAAGGCTATATTTTCCCGTGTTATCAACACAGATTTCGTATGCGGCACGAAGCATATCGCCGCTTAACTTCCACTCGCCAATCCAAAGGCGGCTGAATTCGGTTTCCTTTTTGCCGGGAAGACGGTCGGGCAGACCAAACGCGCGGCGCATTATAGCAAAATAGTTGCGGGTTTTATAAATCTCTGCAATTTTTTGCTCAGCATCGGCAGGGGTTTCGACACCGCTGTCAAGCCAGTCAAGCGCGGTGCGCTCAATATATCCTATGTTGGCCTTGCCGTCGCTTATTGCAAACTCAATAACCATCAAAATTACCGAAACGCTCATACCCTCGTCATCATAAAGCCAAACAAGCGTAGAGGATTCGCTTTGTCTGAGCGTGCGACCAAGCTTTTGCTGTGTTTCACGTAGCAAAAACGCAATCTCTGCGTTTTCGTTTCCGCGCTTTACAACCTCCGCTCTGTCGGGCTTTTGGGTTTGCGGACGAATATGTATCCGTGGCGCTTCGGGCGCAGGGGAGAGCGGCAAGGCTGCCTCACCGTCAGAGAGCAAAAGTCCTGCATCTGCCCAAAAGCTTAGGCAGTCGCGCACATCCGCGGTGGGTATAGAAAGGTATGCGGAAATAGCCTCGGCATCAATGTCTGCCGCGGGGTTTCGGTAAATATAAAGCAGTGTTTTAAGCTGTACCGCACCTGCCATTTTTATGTGCTTGTCCACAACCTCACTCGGCAGTGAAAAGGCGCCGAAAAGCGAGGCGGGATTGACCTTATAGCCCATTTTATCTCTCCAAAAAATCAGTTATACTGATTATAGCATTAAAAATCTTTCTTGTAAACCGACAAAAATTGACCACAAATTTCTCTTCACAACGGGTAGATAAAACAAATGAAAAAAGCAAAAAAAACCACAAAATATTGAAAAAATTTTTTTATAAAAACAGTGCGGAGTATTATTACAAATATTTTACTTTCTTTTTCTTGACATATATTGTATAATGCTATTTGGGAGATGATTAAATGTCTATTTTAGTTACAGGCGGTGCAGGCTATATAGGAAGCCACACCCTTATTGCTATGACCGAAGCAGGTTATGATGTAATCGTTGTTGACAATCTTGATAATTCGAGTAGCGAGTCTTTAAATCGTGTCGAGAAAATCGTTGGCAAGAAGATAAAATTCTACGAAAACGATGTACGCGACAAGGACGCACTTCGCAAGATTTTCAGTGAAAACAATATTGAGTCGGTTATTCATTTCGCAGGACTCAAAGCGGTAGGCGAGTCGGTTAAGCTGCCTATCAAGTACTATGATAACAACCTAATAAGCACGCTATATCTACTCGAGGTAATGGAGGAGTTTGGATGCAAGAAAATCGTTTTCAGCTCTTCTGCAACCGTTTACGGCGTAGCGGAGGAAATGCCGCTCAAGGAGGGTATGCCCCTCGGCGCAATAAACCCCTACGGCAGAACTAAGTATTTCATTGAAGAAATGCTGCGTGACCTTTATGTTGCAGACGATAGCTGGAGCATTGCTCTGCTTCGTTATTTCAACCCCATTGGTGCACACGAAAGCGGCACAATCGGCGAAGACCCGCGCGGAATTCCCAACAACTTAATGCCGTACATATCACAGGTAGCGGTTGGCAGACTGCCGCAGCTTAATGTTTTCGGTAACGATTATAATACCGTTGACGGCACCGGCGTTCGTGATTATATTCACGTTGTTGACCTTGCCGTAGGACATGTAAAGGCAACCGATTGGGTACTTGCCAACACAGGCTGTGAGCCGTTTAACCTCGGCACAGGCAATGGTTGCAGCGTGCTGCAGCTTAAAGACGCTTTTGAAAAGGCAGCAGGCGTTCCCGTACCCTTCGTTATCGCACCTCGCCGTCCCGGTGACCCGGACGAAGTTTACGCTAACGCAGAGAAGGCTAAGACCGTTCTCGGCTGGGAAGCTAAAAAGACTATCGAGCAGATGTGTGAGGATACTTGGCGCTGGCAGAAGAACAATCCGAACGGATATAGAGAATAGTATTTTAAAGCCCTTATTTTACTAAGGGCTTTATTTTTTTATCAAAATATTACTTGTGAAATCTTTTGTGTTGAAAAGGTAAAAGCGTTATTGTAAAATGAGTGAAAAGGAGTGTTTTTATGAATATTCGTCCTGAATACCCGCGTCCGCAGTTTAAGAGAAGCGAGTGGCTCAATTTAAACGGTGAGTGGGATTTTACCATTGATAATAAAAAGTTAGGCAGACAAAACGGCTTTGTTACTGCCGAAAGCTTTGATAAAAAAATAATTGTACCGTTCTGCCCCGAAAGCAAGCTGTCGGGTGTAGAGCATAAGGATTTTATGAACTGTGTGTGGTATACGCGCACGGTTTTGATTGACGACAGTTGGCTCGAAAACGGCAGACGAACCTTTATAAATATAGGCGCCTCTGATTTTATAACCACCGTTTATGTTAACGGAGAAGAGGTAGGCTCCCATCGCGGCGGATATATTTCCTTTTCGTTTGAAATAACGGCGGCACTAAAAAGCGGCGAAAACCGCATAACAATCTGTGCCGAGGACGATGCTAAGGACCGCGCAATACCGAGCGGAAAGCAAAGCGATAAAAAAGAGTCCTACGGCTGCTACTATACTCGCACAACGGGCATCTGGCAGACGGTCTGGCTTGAAAATACGCCAAGCCACCTTATAAAGCATGTAAAGCTTACACCATCGGTAACGGACGGTGCCGTCAGAGTTGAGGTTAAAACCGATTCGGCAGAGGGCAAGCTTTTAAAGACAGAGGTTTCTTTTGAGGGAAAATGCTGTGGCACGGACGAGCGCTCGGTCGCTTGGGACAACACAGATTTCAGCATAAAGCTTACAGAGCAGCACCTTTGGGACATTGAAAACCCGAATCTTTACGATGTAAAATTCACCTTAGGTGACGATACAGTGCAGAGTTATTTCGGTCTGCGTGAGATTGCACTTCGCGACGGCAAGACCTATTTAAACGGCAAATGCGTTTTCCAGCGCCTTATTCTTGACCAAGGCTTTTATCCCGACGGAATTTATACAGCCCCCAGCGATGAAGAACTGAAAAATGACATTCTTCGCGCACAGGATATGGGCTATAACGGTGCACGCCTCCACGAAAAGATTTTTGAAGAGCGCTTTTTGTACCACGCCGACCGCCTCGGCTATATCGTTTGGGGCGAGTATCCCAACTGGGGTATAGACATTTCAGGCGAAAACGGCTATGTAAATATTGCGCCCGAATGGCTTGAAGAGCTTGAACGCGACTATAACCACCCGTCGATAATCGGCTGGTGTCCGCTTAACGAAACGCAGTACGACCGCAACGAAGATTTCGTCCGCTATATTCATATGCTGACAAAGACCTACGACCCGACAAGACTGTTTATAGGCAATTCGGGCTGGCGTCATGTAAAGGGTACATATGATATGTTTGATGTGCACGATTATTTAGGCGACTCACAGAAATTCCGCGAAAAATATCAGCCGCTTATAAACGGCGAAGAGGCGGAATATATGATTTTTGATAACGAAGCTAAACCGCTTAATCTGAAGAGTAACGAAATTACCTTCGTGAGCGAGTTTGGCGGCGCACGCTGGGTAGTGGGCGAGAGCGACGGCAACAACTGGGGCTACGGCGAGCAGGTAAAGGATACGGCAGAATTTATAGAGCGTTACACGGGACTTGTCGATGCGCTGCTCGATAACCCTAAAATCAGCGCATTTTGCTATACACAGCTCACCGATATAGAGCAAGAGCAAAACGGCCTTTATACCTATGGTAGAAAAGCAAAGTTTGACCCCTCGGTTATAAAAGAAATAACGTCGCGCAAGGCGGCAATCGAAAAATAAAAGGGTTCTTACTTCGAATCCTACTGTAATCTACTAAAAAAAGGACACATACAAAAAGTATGTGTCCTTTAATTTTGAAAGGGTTGAATAAATTCGAACCCTTACATATTAAACCACGGCGAAGCCGTGTATATCATCAATTCCGTAGGAATTGCATATCATCAAGACGAAGTCTTGTATATCATCATTGCGAAAGGTTTCTTGATGCACACCTAAAGGTGTGATGAGATACAAGGGCGGCACTACGCAGCCCTTGATGATATACAGCCTTATGGCTGATGATATGCCATTGCTTTCGCAATGGATAAAAAAATCGACAAGTCGAAACTTGTCGATTTTTTGGCGGAGAGAGGGGGATTCGAACCCCCGAAGTGGTATTAGCACTTACACGATTTCCAGTCGTGCGCCTTAGACCAGCTCAGCCATCTCTCCAAACTGTCACCACAACATTATACACATTGCGGTGAGAAAAATCAAGTATTATTTTTATGCTTTAGAATATTATTTTTTGAAAGGAACTTATAAAGCGGAATTCCTCCGGCGTAGATTACCACCGCTTCGCCTATGAGTACACCTGCCGCCGCTGCGAAAAAGCCGACCTCACCGAGAAATATGGCAAGCTCTGCTCCCACAATAAGCGCATTTGAAAGCACGGGAAACAGAAAGAGCACAGGGTAGGGAAGTGTTTTCCGAAAAGCGCGCATTAGCACCGCACCGAGTAGAGTAGCCGCCGTGCCGAACAGCATATCGACAGGGCCTAAACTGCTGCCGATGTTCGAAATGATGCAGCCTACAGTCAAGCCCAGCGTTGCATACGGCGTGAAAATAGGCAATATGCACAGCACCTCAGAAAGACGGAATTGTACCGCGCCGTAGGCAAGCCCTAAAGCCGCCGAAAGATAGGTAAGTGCCGCATAAAGCGCCGCAATAAGTGCGCCCGTTACAAGTCCTTTTGCTTTATTATTCACTTTAATCACTCCATAGTTTTATTTTGAGTCAGGATGGTTTCGAACTGACTTTATAAATATGTTTATCCGCAGTGTGAGCAGCTTCCGCTCTCACCGCACTCGTGAATCTCGCCCACAATGGGTGTGGGGTCGATTCCGCGACGGCGGTAATAATCCGAAACAGCCGCTTTGATTGCCTGCTCAGCCAGAACCGAGCAATGAATTTTGTGTGCGGGCAGACCACCTAAAGCCTCAACAACCGCCTTGTTAGAGAGTGTGAGCGCCTCTTCAATAGTATGTCCCTTTACCATATCGGTAGCGATAGAGCTTGTAGCAATAGCGCTTCCGCAACCAAAGGTCTTGAACTTGACATCGGTTATAACGCCGTCCTCAACCTTTATATACATCTTCATTATATCTCCGCACTTGGGGTTTCCAACCTCGCCTACGCCGTCGGCGTCCTTGATTTCACCCATATTGTGCGGATTATAAAAATGTTCCATTACCTGTTCGGTATACATTATTTTTCTTCCTCCTTGATTTTGTCCCAAAGGGGTGACATAGCGCGCAGCTTGCCAACAATTTCGGGTAGGACGGACATAATATATTCTGCGTCCTCCATTGTGTTTCCGTCACCAAACGAAAGACGGAGCGAGCCGTGAGCAATTTCGTGCGGCAGACCTAAAGAAAGCAGCACATGGCTCGGGTCGAGCGAGCCCGAGGTGCAGGCCGAGCCGCTGGATGCACTGATTCCGTTGAAATCAAGCAGTAAAAGCAGAGATTCGCCCTCAATTCCCTCAAAGCACATATTTATATTGCCCGAAAGGCGCTGTGTGCGGTCGCCGTTTAGGCGTGAACGCTCAATTTTAAGCGCCTCCGCTAAAATATAATCACAGATTTTGCGGTTGTTTTCGTTGCGCTCATCCATAGTATCAACCGCCTCGCGCAGAGCCGTTGCCATTCCGACGATGCCCGCGGTGTTTTCGGTGCCAGCGCGACGACCGAACTCCTGTGCGCCGCCGTCAATAAAGGTCGGCAAAACTGTGCCGCGGCGGATATAAAGTGCGCCGATTCCCTTGGGTCCGTGGAATTTGTGAGCCGACATTGAAAGCATATCAATGTTCTGCTCCTTAACATCAATCGGAACATTTCCAACCGCCTGAACGCCGTCGGTATGGAACACAATGCCTCTCTCGCGGCATATTGCGCCTATCTCGGCTATCGGCTGAATTGTGCCGATTTCGTTGTTGGCGTACATTATGGTCACAAGACCTGTATCCTCGCGAATAGCGTTTTTGAGGTCTTCAATTTTAACAATTCCGTTTTCGTAAACGGGAAGTAGTGTTACCTCGAACCCGTCGCGCTCGAGCGCTTTTAGCGTGTGCAGTACGGCGTGGTGCTCAAAAACAGAGGAAATAATATGCTTTTTACCTTTTCTGAGCATTGCCTTTGCCGCACCCTTAATAGCCCAGTTGTCCGCCTCGCTTCCGCCGCTTGTGAAATAAATCTCACGCGGGTTGGCTCCGAGTATAGCGGCAATCTCCTCGCGTGCGGCATCAACCGCGGCACGAGCCTTGCCACCAAGGCTATAAAGACTGCTTGCGTTGCCGAACTCGTCGGTTAAGTAGGGCATCATAGCATCAAGCGCTTTTTTTGATAATTTAGTTGTTGCCGAGTTATCGGCATAAACAAATCTTTTCATTGTAAAAATCCTTATAAAAAAATTAGCAGATTATATTGTATACTAATTTAGTATACATTGCAACCGTTTTTTGCTAATTTTTAAACTTTTTTGTTTCTTCTACGGCTAAGCGGTCGCAACGCTCGTTTTCGGGGTGTCCGTTGTGCCCCTTTATCCAGTTAATTTCAACCTCGTGCACCTCGAGCAAATTAAGCAGTTTTTCCCACAAATCAGGGTTTAGCGCGGGCTTTCCGTCGCCCTTGCGCCACCCCTTAGCGCGCCAAGAAGCCGCCCAGCCCTTAGAAACGCCGTCGGCAACATATTTAGAATCGGTGCAAAGCATAACCTTGCAGGGCTCCTTAAGTGCCGAAAGCCCCTCTATAACCGCCGTAATCTCCATACGGTTGTTGGTGGTTTCTGCCGCCCCGCCCGATAATTCTTTTTCTGCAGTGCCAAAGCGCAAAACAGCACCCCAGCCACCTGGGCCGGGGTTTCCGCTGCAAGCGCCGTCAGTAAAAAGTTCAACTATCTTTTTCTCACTCATATCAGTACCTTCTGAAGTTACCCACAACCTTGCCGAGAATACTGGGATTCTCGGGATAAATGGGCGAATAGTCGGGGTTTTCTGGCATTAAAATTACCTTGCCGTTTTGGAGCAGCAGGCGTTTTACCGTTGCCTCGTCACCGTCCATAGCAACGACAATATCACCCGAGCGGGAGGATAGATTTTTGTCGGCAATAATAATGTCGCCGTCCAAAATTCCTGCATCGCGCATGCTAAGTCCCACAACGCGCAAGGCAAAAAGTCCCTCCGAATCCTTGGTGGGATAGGGGATATAGTCCTCAATCTCCTCGACCGCAAGAATCGGCTGACCTGCCGTAATTCTTCCTACAATGGGAACAAACGACGAATCGCCTGCGGCAGTAATGCGTATTGCGCGCGAATTGTGCTTGTCGCGGCTGATATATCCTGCATCCTCAAGCGACTCTAAAATCGCGTGCACCGTAGAGGTCGATTTAATGCCGGTTGCACGGCAGATTTCGCGCACCGTGGGAGGAAGTCCGCCCGACAGCTCACGCACTAAAAAATTATATACATCGGTTTGTTTTTGGTTAAGCGGTGTATCTAACAAAATAGCGCCTCCTTTTACCGAACAAATATTCTTTTAATCAGTATAACATTTATTCGTTCTCTTTGCAAGGAGTTTTAGAGAATAATCTTGAAAGTCCCATAAAAATTAGAACACCGCCCAAAATTTTGCTTAAAATCGAGGTGGGAATATAGGGTAAAATAAAGGCACCCAAGAGCGAGCCTACAATACCGAGCGGCGCCATATATAGAACGAGCCGCCAGCGTATTTTGCGCTTTACCGCGTATATTATTACCGCCGTCAGCGCGGTGGGGACAAACACCAAAAGGTTTATGCCCTGCGCCGTAAGCTGTTCTGCCGATGTGAAAAGTGTAAGATAAATGAGCAGTACAGTTCCGCCGCCGAGTCCCATTCCTGCGGCAATTCCTGCTAAAAAGCCTGCTATAATACTTGCTACCGTCATCTAAGTAAAAGTCGCACCCCCGCATAAAGCATAAAGCCTGCAAATAATTTTTTGAGCAGCGCCGTCGGAATTTTTGTGAGTAAATATGTGCCGACCGCCGCACCTATAACGCTTGGCAGAATGTAAGGTGACGCGTCAGCAAAATTCACATGACCTGCCTTTATATAGGTGAGCGTGCTCACAAGGCTGATAGGCAGCAGCACCGCAACCGCCGTAGAGTGTGATTCCTTCAGCGGTGTGCCGCGACTTTTTATTAAAGGCACCGCAAAAAGACCGCCACCCGCGCCCACCGTTCCGTTCACAAGTCCAATTAAAATTCCAAAAAATGCGCTTATTATCTTCTTCATCTAACCACCCGTGTTAGTATGTGTAGTAATGTTGAAAAATATATGCGGTTATGGTATAATTAAAAAAACTTTCGCCGAGAGGAGAAAATGGTGTGAAAAGGATTTTATCAATAATAATTTGTATAGTGCTTTGTTTTTTGATGGTGGCTTGCGGCGATGATAATAATATTGTCGGCACCTGGCTTGGTGAGGGGCAGGCACAGGCTCTCGGTGATATTGAGGAGGATGGCGATTTGGTTTACGTCTTTTCGAAAGACGGAAAGTGTGAAATTAAATGTGTGTTTGAGGAAAACCCCGAGCTTTGCACAAGCGACAGCTACGAATATACCGTAGAGGACGATAAAATTATAATTACGAGCGGCGAAAAGGTTATCGAGTTTACATATGCTATCGACGAATATGTTATGAAAATGACCTCTCGCGGAGTAACCTCGGAGTTTAAAAAGATAGACTAAAAATTTCCTCTTTACAAAGTAGACTGCTTGTGCTATAATACTTTAGCTACCGTTTACTATGCTCGGGGAGTATGTCGCAATGCGACTCTTCACCAGCCCCTTGCTTGGTTTACGGCAAATACTTTAAACGAGGTGAAAGAAATGACTAAGGTTGAGAAGCAGCAGATTATTGCCGCTAACGCAACACACGAGGGTGACACAGGTTCTCCTGAGGTACAGATTGCCGTTCTTACCGCTCGCATTAACGAGCTTAATGAGCACTTAAAGGTTCACAAGAACGACCATCACTCCCGTCGTGGTCTTCTCAAGATGGTTGGTCACAGACGTAATCTCTTAGCTTATGTTGCTAAGAACGACATCGAGAGATACCGTGCAATCATTAAGAAACTCGGAATTCGTAAGTAATTCCAAAGGAAGCAGACCGATAGCCTCGGTCTGCTTCGTGTCGTTAGTATGGTCTGTGCAGAGTTTAGCAGTGAATCGATAAACCGAGTGCTCGGTGTATGGATTTATTGCTAAACTGCAGGACCTCAAAATATAAAAGTAAAAAGAAAAGAGGTAAAAATTATGTTTGAAAACTACAAGGTTTACGAAACTACTCTTGCCGGCCGTCCGTTAAAGCTTGAGACCGGTATGATGGCACAGCTTGCAAACGCAGCTGTTATGGCAACCTATGGTGAAACCTCGGTACTTTGTACCGTTACCGCTTCCAAGAAGCCGCGTGAGGGCGTTGATTTCTTCCCCCTCTCTGTTGACTACGAGGAGAAGATGTACTCTGTTGGCCGTTTCCCCGGCTCATTTTTGCGCCGTGAGGGCAGAGCAAGCGAGAAGGCTACTCTTGCAGGCCGTTGTATAGACCGCCCCATCCGTCCGCTGTTCCCGAAGGATATGCGTAACGACTGTGGCGTTGTTGCAACCGTTATGTCGGTTGACCCCGATTGCAGCCCCGAGGTTGCAGCAGCTATCGGTGTCAGCACCGCTATCGCTATTTCGGATGTTCCGTGGGATGGTCCGATTTCAAGCGTTAAGGTTGGTCTTGTTGACGGACAGATTGTTATCAACCCGACACTTGAGGAGCGCGCAAAGTCAGAGCTTGACCTTACCGTTTCCTCTACCGCAGACCTCGTTGCTATGATTGAGGCAGGCGGTAACGAAATCCCCGATGACCTTATGTTCGACGCTATTATGGCAGGTCACGAGGTAAACCGTGAGGTTGTTAAGTTCATAAACGGAATCGTTGCTGAAATCGGCAAGGAGAAGTTCACTTTTGAGTCCAGCAATCCCGACCCCGCTATTATGGAAGAGATTGAGGCATTCTGCATTGAGGATGTTAAGAAGGCTCTTGATACTGATGATAAGCTCGTTCGCGATGCAGCACTCGTTCCGATTGCAGCCGCAATCCACGAAAAGTTTGACGAGCGCTTTGAGGGCGAAGAGGCTAAGCTTGACGAGATTCTTTATCTCATTCAGAAGCACGTTGTACGCGATTGGTTAAAGAACGAGCACAAGCGTGTTGACGGACGCGGCATTGACGATATCCGTCCGCTTGATGCAAAGGTTGATTTATTGCCCCGTACACACGGAACAGGTATGTTCACCCGTGGACAGACTCAGGTTCTCTCGGTTGCAACCCTCGCTCCCGTAAGCGAAGCACAGAAGCTTGACGGACTTGATGAGCAGGTTGAAAAGAGATATATCCACCACTACAACTTCCCGTCCTACTCGGTTGGTGAAACCAAGCCCAGCCGTGGTCCCGGACGCCGCGAAATCGGTCACGGCGCACTCGCAGAGCGCGCACTTCTGCCCGTTATTCCGTCGGTTGAGGAGTTCCCGTATGCTATCCGCGTAGTAAGTGAGGTTTTATCCTCCAACGGTTCTACCTCGCAGGC
>JAZNRD010000032.1:0-104979 GCA_045590515.1 Acutalibacteraceae bacterium | reverse complement strand
GTATCGTTAAAGGTTAAATCCTGCTTGGAAAATATCGTTCCGTCAATGTTGTTGTCATCAATCGCTGTAAAACTACCGCCGTTTGCAAGAACATTATCGGTATTTTCTGCAAGTGTTACAACCACCTTGTCGGCTTCCTTGATATACAATGGTGCAGAGGTACTATTTGTGATATTTGCACCGTTCAGAACAATCTGTAGTTTTGCGGTGTTGGGCGCGTTTACGACGATCATACCATCCTCAAGAGTACCGCTGATGATATAGGTTGCTTCCTCTGAGATTTGAATGGTAGAGCCTGTTATTTTTACCGAATCTGAAGAAGCATCCGCGCTCGTGCCGCTCAGCTGAATGGTTACAGCAGAGGATATGTCATATTCTGCATTTTTATCTCTGGCGGTAAACATTTCTTCATTGTTCCGTGAAATTTCCGTATCAGAAGAATCGGTTTTGGAATTGTCCGAATCGGAAGAAACTGCGTCAGAAGATGCTTCGGCTGAATCCGTTATTTGCATTTCGTTTGCTGTGGATGAACTACTGCTGTCATTGCCTTTATCCTTATTTGTGCAGCCTGCAAGCGTACTGCATATCAGCGATATCATCAGAAATATGGATATATACTTTTTCATAAAACACCTCATTTCGTACCTCAGTTCATGTTTTATTATAGAATAAAATTATGAAGATAAAGTGAAAAGTTTGAAAAAAGTTTGATCAAAACTTTCGATTTAAGGCAATACCGCACAGAGTTGGCAGTGCAGATACGCAGTCAGATTGTATAGAAATGGCGCCGTTGGGCTGACGTCCAGCAAGGAATTTCTGTGCAAGATGGCGGAAAATATGCAAGTAGATGTGCCGCCAAGCCGTAAGGCGGACTTTGCGCAGTGTTGCCTTAATGAAGGCGGTCTACCACCTGTGGCATTCAGAACTTCAAAGCAGCGCTCTCATCACGCTGCCTGATATCTGCCTATTTTAGATTTTGGGTATTTTACGACTGCACTTTTCTTGACAATTCCAAAGAACATTTCGCATACCGCATCGAAAAACGTCATCCTTTTTCGAGAACAACTTTGTTTCTATAAAAAACGAGCGTCAACAACGCAAATTCGTTATCAACACTCGATGTTTCAATCCGCAATGAAATGATTCACTCAATATTTATCTATTGCTCGACATCTATACTTAGATAACACAAGTCCTCCCGTATTCTGAATATACAAAGCAAAAACCTTGCAGAAAAATCTGCAAGGTTTTTCATGTGGTCGAGGTGACAGGACTTGAACCTGCGGCCTCTGCGTCCCGAACGCAGCGCTCTACCAAACTGAGCCACACCTCGATAAAATATTAAATTATGTAATATAGGGGAGAGGTGCGTTACCACTCGCGCTACTACGCAGCTTTACTCTTGCGGTGCCCGAAATTTGTTATCCGCTTGGAGCGCGGACAAATTTCGACCGCTGCGCCATTGTCGTCCTCACTGCATCCGCCACAGGCGGCGTTCGGACTCAATGCTACCAAACTGAGCCACACCTCGATAAAATAAATATATAGTTAAAAATACTTTTCTTAAAACAAGGACGCCGATATGGCGTCCTTGTTTTTGCTGGTGCGAGTGACGGGACTTGAACCCGTACGTCGTGGACACACGCCCCTCAAACGTGCCTGTCTGCCTATTCCAGCACACTCGCAAATCAAGCCTATGTATTATATCATTCTGACTCTGAGATGTCAACCTTTAATTTCAAATTTTTAAAAAAATTTTTTGATTAAATTTCGAAAATTGACAAACCACAATATATTGTGGTTGCTAAACTAATCAACCACAATTATTTAAAAAAAGTTTCTCAAAATTTAAAAAATATGTTGATTTTCTGTTTTTTTGCCATTATAATTCAATTGTAGTGGTTTAAAGTGGCTTGAAAAACCATAAAAGTGTATTAAAGTGGTGTGCGGGAGGTGAAAATTCTATGCTTTTCGGTAATTATAAGCACACTGTTGACAAAAAGGGTAGGGTTTTCATACCTGCAAAACTCAGAGATAGCCTTGGCGATAGCTTTATGCTTTGTTGTGGTATTTCCGGAAAACGCTGCTTATGTGTATATTCAAATGACGAATGGGAAAAGCTTGTTGCAAAAATCGATACATTACCCAGCACAAAGGCAAGTACTGTAAAAAGATTCTTGTACGGCGGAGCGTTTTCGGTAGAGTGCGATGCACAGGGAAGAATACTTATCCCTAACACTCTTCGCGAATTTGCAAGACTTGAAACCGAAGCACAGATAATAGGCATGTCTACCAACCTTGAAATCTGGAGCAGCACTCTTTGGGAAGAGGAGCTTACCCAGTACACACCCGAATCTATGGCTTCTGTTATGGAAGAGCTTAATTTTTAGGTGCAGATATGGAGTTTAAACATATTTCGGTAATGCTGAACGAGTCGATAGATGCTCTTGGCATTAAACCGAACGGAATATATATAGATGGTACAGCAGGTGGCGCAGGTCATTCGAGGGAAATTGCAAAGAAATTAAAAGACGGAATGCTTCTTGCTCTTGACCGCGACCCCGATGCAGTACAAATAGCGACCGAAAGACTTAAAGGTTTGCCTGCAAAGGTTTTGCATCACAATTTTTCGGAAATTAAGGATGTTTTATCTTCTGAAGGGATAGACAAAATAGACGGACTTTTGTTAGACCTCGGCGTTTCTTCTTATCAGCTTGATACAGCCGAAAGAGGTTTCTCTTTTCATAACGATGCACCGCTTGATATGCGAATGAGCAAAGAGGGAACAAGTGCAGCCGACCTTGTAAATACTCTCTCGGTAAACGAGCTAATTAAGATATTCAGAGATTACGGCGAAGAAAAGTTTGCCGTAAAGATAGCAAATAATATTCTAAAGGCGCGTGAGAGTGGGGAAATTAAAACCACACTCGAGCTTGCCGAAATTATCTCAAACAGCGTACCCGCCGCATATAAGCGTAGCGGGCACCCCGCGAGAAAGTGCTTCCAGGCGCTTAGAATAGCGGTAAACGGAGAGCTCGACTGCATTGAAAACACGCTTAATGCAGCATTTGAACATTTAAATGTAGGCGGAAGAATAGCAGTAATAACCTTCCATTCTTTAGAGGATAGAATTGTAAAACGCTGCTTTGCAGAATTTTGCAAGGGTTGTGACTGTCCGCCCGATATTCCCGTTTGTGTGTGCGGCAAAACACCGCGCGGCAAGCTTGTCTCCCG
This sequence comes from Acutalibacteraceae bacterium, assembly GCA_045590515.1. Lineage (GTDB taxonomy): Bacteria > Bacillota > Clostridia > Oscillospirales > Acutalibacteraceae > SIG589. Next base: position 101,745 of record JAZNRD010000032.1, on the reverse strand, counting down.
TAAGCCTATTGAGCCTACAGAGACGGAAGTGGAAGAAAATCAGCGTAGCAGAAGTGCAAAACTGAGGGTAGTTGAAAAAATAAAGGAGTAAGGAAAAGCATGGATAACAGCAAGTATTATAACGATAGCTTGGCTTATGATTTTGATATGTTTTTGCCTAAGGAAAAACCGAATAAGGCAAAGATAGTCAAAATGCCTGTGTCTGCAAAGAAAAAAGCAGCCCGTCAGGCTGCTAAAAATGCCGTTGCGGACCGCGTAAGAGCAGTCGTAATAGTTGGATTTATACTTGCTGTAATTTGCGGAAATATCTTCCTTAGAGTTCGTATTACCGAGGTAAATTCACAAATCAACGACATTAAAGAGGAAATAACGGCTCTTGAGAGTGAGCAGACCCGTCTGAATGTTGCGCTTGAGAATAGAATTTCCTTTAAAAATCTTGAGCAGGCAGCGGCCGAGCTTGGAATGAAAAAGACAGATAAGTCGCAGGTTATATATATAAGGACAAACGAAACCAACGCGGCGCGAACATCTGACGGAATATTCTCAGCGGCAACAAATTGAACGGCGGGATAATATTGTCATTGCTTTACGAATATATATACAGTATAATATTATAAAAAGGATACGAGAGTTGAATATTTTTCGGCTCTCGTTTTCGAGCGTTAAAAAGGATAAATTTTTGGGTGGTGATTAGCGTGAAAAAGACCGAAAAAGGCAAACTCAGCAAGGTTATGTGGGGAAGAATGTTGACGGTTCTTATTCTCTTGGTTGTCCTTACCGCAGTAGTTCCTTTTGCCCGTCTTATTACGCTAATGGTTGTAGACGGCGAAGAATATCAAGCAAAGGCATCTGACCAGCAGCTATACGATACTACGCTCACGGCACCGCGCGGCGATATTTATGATACAAATATGAATGTGCTTGCAACAAGTGCACCTTGCTGGAATGTTTATCTTTCACCTAACAATTTAAAAGGAATAAAGGATGAGGCAAAGCGTGATGCCGTAAAAATATTATTGGCGGAAAATTTGTCCTCAATTCTTGGGCTTGAATATGATAAGGTCTTTGAAATGACCGAGAAAACCGAAAGCTATTATGTAACGGTTAAGCGCAAGGTTGAAAAGCCGGAGGCTGATGCTGTGCGCGAATTTATTGTAAAATATAGCGATTATGAGCTTTCGGATTACATAGGACTTGACGAATCCACAAAGCGCTATTACCCATACGAAAATCTCGCGTCGGTTGTTTTGGGTTTTGTCGGTGATGATAACCAAGGTCTTGCGGGAATCGAAAGCTACTACGATTCAGAGCTTACGGGTGTTCCGGGCAGAGTAGTAGCGGCAAAGAATGCTCAAGGCACAAATATGCCTTTTAGCTATGAAAAGGTTATAAGCGCACAGGACGGAAATTCTCTTGTACTTACGATAGATTCCTATATTCAGCATGTTACAGAAAAGTATCTTGATATAGGTGTTGCAGAAAACCAGGTTGCAAACCGCGGTGTTGCAATGGTTATGAATGTTAATACTGGAGCAATTCTCTCGATGGCGGTTAAGGGCGACTTTAACCCCAACGACCCGTTCACCCTTACAGAAGCAGATGCCGCGCTTCTTGAAGGACTTGAGGGTGAAGAACGCACAGCCCGACTTTCAGAACTCAGAAACAAGCAGTGGAGAAATAAGACGGTTTCCGACACTTATGACCCCGGCTCTGTTTTTAAGATTATAACCGCATCGGCGGCGCTTGAGGAGAATCTAACCTCTCGCAACCGCACATATAACTGTCCCGGATATATCGTTGTCGCGGGCCAGCATTACGACTGCCATAAGCATTCGGGTCACGGTACCCAAACGCTTGAACAGGCCATTTCAAATTCCTGCAACCCCGTATTTATTACACTCGGTACCCAGTTAGGCTCAAAACTGTTCTCAAAATACTTTGAAGCTTTTGGACTAACCGAAAAGACCGGAATTGACCTTCCGGGTGAGGTTTCGTCTTTATACTACAAGGAAGAAAATATGGGACCGGTCGAGCTTGCTTCAGCCTCGTTCGGTCAGACCTTCAGTATAACCCCTGTACAGCTTTTGACTGCTATTTCGGCCTCTGTAAACGGCGGATATCTTGTAAAGCCTTATGTTGTTTCGCAGGTTTTAGATGCTGACGGAAAGGTAAAGAATACTACAACTACAACCGTTAAGCGCCAGGTAATTTCTGAAGAAACAAGTGCGCTTATGTGTGAAATGCTTGAAACGGTTGTTGACGGCGGCGGCGGAAAGAATGCCTATGTTGCGGGTTATCGCGTTGGCGGAAAAACGGGAACTTCGCAGAAATTAAACGAATCCCACGCTGCAGGCAGAGATTTGTATGTTGCTTCTTTCTGTGGTGTTGCCCCTGCAAACGACCCCGAGATAGCTGTTCTTGTGCTTATGGATGAGCCTACGGGCAGCAGTTATTACGGCGGAACGGTAAGTGCGCCGATTGGCGGACAGATACTCACAGAAATTCTTCCGTATATGGGATATGAGCCGCAGTATAGCGAAGAAGAGCTTGCTAAGCTTTCGGTTCAGGTGCCGAATGTTGTCGATTCGACCGTGGCTTCTGCAAAGCAGCAGCTATCCTCCTCGAATATGTCGTATAAGGTTATTGGTAACGGCGACACTGTAATAAAACAGATGCCATCTGCGGGACAGTCAGTTGCACCGCAGAGTACGATTGTTATTTATACCGAGGATGTAGAAACAACACAGGTTACCGTTCCCGATTTGTCCGGAATGACACCTTCTGTCGTAAACAGCAGTGCTGCGTCGGCAGGAATAAATGTTGAATTTTCTGGAAATACCATTTCGGGAGGAAGTGTAATTTCCTATAACCAGAGCATTGCACCCGGAACGACGGTTGAGAGTGGCACTATTGTCACAGTTTATTTCAGAGATAATTCTGCGGTTGACTTTGCAGCAGGATAAGAGAGGTAAAGTATGTTACTTAAAGATTTGATTTCTGACATCCCTAAAGATTTCGAAAATATTGATGTTCGTGGTATCACAAGCGACTCTCGCAAGGTGGAAGAGGGTTATGCCTTTGTATGCGTATGCGGTGCGCTCGCTGACGGACACGATTTTGTAGAGAGTGCTTTAGAAAAGGGTGCTGCGGTTATAATTGCTGAGCACGATGTTGGTGCAAACAATCAAATCATTGTAAAAGACACTCACAAGACTTATGCAGAGATGTGTGCAAATTGGTTTTCCCGTCCTGCCGATTCGCTTAAACTTATTGGCATAACCGGCACAAACGGCAAAACCTCAATCACTTATATGGTTAAGTCGATTTTAAATCAGCACGGCATAAAGTGCGGGCTTATAGGTACTATTCAGAATGTAATAGGTGATGAGGTTTTTGATGCAAAAAACACCACACCGGGTATTTATGAGCTGCAAGAGCTTTTTAGCAAAATGAAGGCGGCAGGCTGTACCCATGTAATTATGGAGGTTTCCTCACACGCGCTCGACCAGGGCAGAGTAGAGGGACTGCACTTTGATTTAGCCTTATTTACAAACCTTACGCAAGACCACCTTGATTACCATAAAACGATGGAAAATTATCTGCTTGCTAAGAGAAAACTGTTCCAAATGTGCGATACCGCCGTCATAAATTATGACGACCCGAGTGCAGAAAGGCTTACTAAAAATCTTGATTGCAAGATTATAAGTTATTCAGCAGAGAGTGATAACGCTACCTATACCGCAAAAAATGTCAAATACGCAAGTGACGGTATAGAGTATGAGTTTGTTGGATTTGATGCAATAAAGAGAATTTCGCTTTCGACGGGCGGCAAGTTTTCTGTTTACAATTCTATGTGCGCCGCCGCTGCTGCGATTTTGCTCGGTTGCACATTGGATGAGGTTGCTGTCGGACTTTCAAGTCTTAACGGTGTAAAGGGTAGAGCAGAGGTTGTGCCTACCGGTAAGGATTTTACGGTAATAATCGACTATGCGCATACACCTGACGGACTTAAAAATGTGTTGTCTACATTCAAAGAGTGTAAAACAAACCGCCTTGTATCTTTGTTTGGATGCGGAGGCGACCGCGATAAAGGCAAACGTCCGCAAATGGGCGAGATTGCCGCTAAACTTTCGGATTTTGTGATAGTTACAAGCGATAATCCGCGTACAGAAAATCCGTCTGCTATAATTAAAGATATTTTAGAGGGTATGAAGGACACAAAAACTCCTTATACCGTAATAGAAAACCGCATAGATGCTATAAAATATGCTATCAAAAATGCCAAAAGCGGCGATATTATAGTGCTTGCGGGCAAAGGACACGAAACATATCAGATAATAGGCACCGAAAAGATTCATCTCGATGAACGAGAGGTTGTCTTAGAAGCGTTAAAGGAGTGTTAAAATGGCTGACTTTTCACCTATAATTGCTGCGGCTGTGGCTTTTTTCGTAACCGCACTGCTCGGTGTTTGGGCTTTACCAATGCTCAAAAGACTGAAATTCGGACAAACAATACTTGAAGAGGGTCCTAACTGGCATAATGCAAAGCAGGGTACTCCTACTATGGGCGGAATAATTATGATTGCAGGTGTGCTTTTGTCCGTCTGCATTACATATATTTTTGCTTTCATAACTAAAGGAAATCTTTTAAGCGAACAGAAAACAAACAAGCTGCCTATAATGCTTGCATCCTTAGGACTTGCACTTGCTATGGGTATAATCGGCTTTATGGATGACTATATTAAGGTAGTAAAGAAGAGGAATTTGGGTCTTACTGCGCGACAGAAGACTGTTTTACAGATGCTTGTTTCCGCGGCATATCTTGTAACGCTTGCGCTCTGCGGTGTTAAGACTACCTGGCTTCCGTTTATAGGCGAGGTAAATGTAACACGCGGCTTTGGACTTGTTTTTTGGATTATCGCACTATTCTTTATTTATGGCTTTGTAAATGCTGTAAATCTTACCGACGGAATAGACGGTCTTGCAAGCTCGGTTACACTTATCGCTTGCTGTATGTTAATGCTTATAACCGGTGTTTTGCGCTTCTACGGCGCTAACTTCCTTGCAGCTGCATTTGCAGGTGCTTGTGTAGGCTTCCTTGTGTGGAATGCACACCCGGCAAAAATGTTTATGGGCGACACGGGCTCGCTGTTCTTAGGTGGTGCCGTCGTAGGTCTCAGCTTCTGCTGCGGTAAACCGATTTTGCTTATACTTATCGGAATTGTGTATCTGTGTGAGGCACTTTCTGTCGTAATTCAGGTAGCATATTTTAAAAAGACCCAAAAACGCATATTTAAAATGACACCTATACATCATCATTTTGAAATGTGCGGCTGGAAAGAGGAGAAAATTGTTTTTGTGTTCTCGCTTGTTTCTCTGCTTTTCGGCATAGTTGCAATTCTACTTGCGCTGTTTGCATAAATTCGGAAAAGAGGCGGCTTTATGGCAAGAAAAAAGGATGCGTCATCTAAAGATAGTATCTTTATAAACGGAAAATTTGATATTGCCTTTTTCAGTCTGATAATGATTTTGCTCGCTATCGGACTGATAATGCTTTTTTCGGCAAGCCACTCTTATGCGTATACCTATTACGGTAACAGCTTCAGATTTATTGCGCGTCAGCTTCTTTTTGCAGTCGCAGGAACGGTAGCAATGCTTGTAATTTCAAAAATTGATTATCACAAATATAAAAAGCTTGCGTTTCCCGTTTTCATTGTGGCAATCATTCTTTTAATTGCGGTTTACGCTTTTCCGCCTATCGCAAATGTTCACCGCTGGATAACAATAGGCCCAATTCAGTTTCAGCCGTCGGAAATAGGCAAATTCGCCATTATATTGTTGTTCTCATACCTTATTTCAAAAAATTATAAGAGTATGGATAAATTTGGCTTTGTAGCAGTTTTGCTCGGACTTTTGGCGGTTGTATGTGCGCTCGTTGTTTTTGAAACACACCTTTCGGCAACAATTCTGATTTTTGCCATAGGACTTGTTTTAATCTTTGTCGGCGGACTTTCAAAAAAGCTGGTTGCTATCGGACTTTCGGCCATAGGTGTGTTAGGCGTTGGCGGTTTCTTTGTTGTGACTAAATTCTTGGGTTATGCGAACAACCGTTTAACATCGTGGCTTGACCCCTGGTCAGACCCCAAAGGCGCAGGTTATCAGACCATTCAGTCGCTTTTAGCCATTGGCTCGGGCGGAATTTTGGGCAGAGGACTTGGTCAGTCAAGACAGAAGCATCTTTGGGTACCTGAGCCACACAATGACTTTATTTTTTCAATAGTTTGCGAGGAATTGGGACTTATAGGCGCAATGATAATAATTATTGTTTTTTGTGCGCTTATATGGCGAGGATTTACAATAGCAATGCGTGCTAAGGATAAGTTTGGCTCACTTTTAGCCTTGGGTCTTACATTCCAGGTCGGACTCCAGGTTGCGCTTAATATAATGGTTGTAACAAATACAATTCCCAATACGGGAATAAGCCTTCCGTTCTTCAGCTACGGCGGTACGGCGCTTATGATATTGCTGGCGGAAATGGGCGTTGTGTTGTCTGTTTCGCGTATGAGCTCGCTCGAAAAAACTTAAAAGGGGTTTTATTATGCATATTCTGTTTGCAGGCGGCGGAACCGCAGGTCACATAAATCCGGCTTTAGCCGTTGCGGGATATATAAAAGAGCACCACAAGGATGCTAAAATAAGCTATATTGGCACTGAAAAGGGGCTTGAATCCCGCCTTGTCCGTGAAAGCGGCTACGACTTTTACGCTATCGAGGTTGCAGGTTTTCAGCGCCAAATCAGCCTCGAAAATGTTAAAAAGAATGTATCGGCAGTTGTAAAGATGTTTACCTCTTCGGTAGAGGCTCGTAAACTTTTACAAAAACTAAAGCCCGATGTTGTTGTCGGTACGGGCGGTTATGTAAGCGGCCCTGTGCTTCGCGAGGCTGCAAAGCTTAAAATTCGCACCTGCATTCATGAGCAAAATGCTTTCCCGGGTGTAACCACTAAGGCTTTAGCACCTATGGTGGACGAAATTATGCTTGCATTTCCGGAGGCGAAGAAGCATCTAAAACTAAAAAAAGAGCCCGTTATTACAGGAAACCCCGTTAGAACAAGCGTGCTCACAGCTGACAGAGAAAAGGCTCGTGAAGCGCTCTGTGTCGGAGATAGCCCTGTTATTTTGTCCTTTGGTGGTAGCTTGGGCGCAAAACCGATTAACGATGCGGTTTCGGGACTTATAAAATGGCATGCAGAAACGGAAAAATATTTTCATATTCACGCTACTGGTAAGCGCGGCTATGAAGAAATGCTCAATTCGCTTATTACAAAGGGAATTGACATAAATAAATACGACAAGCTGCAGGTAAGAGAATATATAAACGATATGGACACCTGCCTCGCGGCTGCGGATATTGTTATTTGCCGTTCGGGTGCAATTACTTTAAGCGAAATACAGAATTGCGGCAAGCCAGCAATTTTGATTCCGTCACCATATGTAGCCGAAAATCACCAGTTCCATAACGCAATGGCGCTCAAAAAGGTTGGCGCGGCTGAGGTAATTGAAGAAAAGAATCTTACCGCTGAAAGTCTTATTGCAGCAGTATCTTCTATGATAGACAATCCTGCGCTTTTAGACGAAATGAGCAAAAGAGCAAAAAAATCCGCTATTAGTGACTCTAATGAGCGAATTTATAATGTAATTATGCGTTTATTTACAGTAGCATAAATTTATAGCACCTCATAGTATGAAATGTAAGGTTATTACCGCTTTCTGCGAAAGGGTGCGTAAATATGTCAAAACTGTTTATAAGCGGCGGAAACCGTCTTCGTGGAGAACTAAAGGTTCACGGGGCGAAAAACGGTGCTCTGCCGATTCTTGCGGCAACAATTCTGTGCGCAGGCGAGTGTATAATTCATAACTGTCCGTATTTATCGGACGTTGATGCTTCGGTGCGAATTTTAGAGCATCTTGGGTGCTCTTGTCTGCGTGACGGCAATACTTTGGTTGTCAATACTAAGTATATGTCGCGCTATGATATACCCGATGAGCTGATGCGAGAGATGCGCTCATCAATCGTATGGCTTGGCGCTATTGCAGGACGAATGGGAAGAGCAAAGCTCAGCAGTCCAGGCGGATGCGAATTAGGACCAAGACCGATAGATTTACATATCTCTGCGCTTAAAGCCTTAGGCCTTGAAATTGACGAAGACCACGGTTTTATAGATTGCCGTACAAGAAAGCATCTGCGCGGAAATATAATACATTTATCGTTCCCAAGTGTCGGCGCAACCGAAAATATTATGTTGGCAGCAGTAACGGCACAGGGAAGAACCGTTATTCATAATGCGGCGCGTGAGCCGGAAATTGTCGATTTAGCAGTCTTTTTAAATTCTGCCGGCAGCAAGGTTTTGGGCGCAGGAACAGATACTATTACCATTGACGGTGTTGTCGCTTTACACGGAGCAGAACACAGCGTCGTTCCCGATAGAATTGTTGCGACAACTTATATGTCTGCCGCGGCGATAACGGGCGGAGAAATTGTACTTAAAAATATTGTATCAGAGCATCTTACATCGGTTTTTTCTGTGTTTAGGGAAATGGGCTGTGAACTCGATATATACAGCGACACGCTTTGCTTGCGTGCTCCCGGTACGCTTAAAAGATTTTTAAGCGTAAGGACACTTGTGTATCCCGGTTTTCCGACCGATGCGGGCCCCTTGCTTGTTGCGGCGGCTTCGGTTGCCGACGGAAGCTCTATGTTTGTAGAAAACATATTTGAAAACCGATTTAAATATATCGGCGAAATGCGCAGACTAGGTGCGAAAATAAAGGTTGCAGACAGGGTAGCGGTTATAGACGGCGTTAAAAAGCTTTCGGGCGCAAAGGTGCGCTCAACCGACCTCAGAGGCGGTGCGGCGCTTGTCGTTGCAGGTCTTGTGGCAGACGGAACAACCGAAATTGATGATATTTTTCATATTGATAGAGGATACGAGGATATTGAGGAAAATTTGTGCCTTTTAGGCGCAAAAGTAAAAAGGAAATGATGTTATGGCAAACGCTAAAAGAGAAGGCGAAATAAAGAGAACTGTTAAAAAACGGAATAAACGCAGGCGCAGAAGACTGCTTGCGTTTTTTCTGCTTTTGTTTTTTTGCCTTCTGTGCGTTGCCGCTGTTTTATCCGTTACAATACTTTTCCCGATAAAGAATATTGCAGTGGACGGAGAAAGCGTATATTCGAAAGAGGAAATAATCAGCGCAAGCGGTGTAACTCTTGACGATAACTTTTTCCTGCTGTCAAAAAATAAAATTACTTCCGCCATTTCAGAGGGCTTGCCCAAAAGTGGGGATATTAAGGTAAAAAAAGTATTTCCGGATACTGTTAAAATTACGGTAAATACAGCCGTTCCGACATATTTTTTACTTATCGATGATGTATACTGTGTTACTGACCAATATTACAAGGTTATAGAGCAAGTGACAGAGCCGCCCGAAAACTGCATTCAGATAAAGGTTAAGGATTTAAAAGCGGTTTCACCGGGAAAAACGGTTGTGTTCACGCAAGAGGACAGCGATATGCTAAACAGTATTTTTAAACTGTGCAACGATAAGCAGATTGCCATAAGCGGTGTAGATATAAGCGATGCTGTAAAGCTTAAGGTTGTGCTTAACGGCAGACTACTGGTCCAGCTTGGCGGCGCTATAGATTTAGAATATAAAATAGCCCATCTTGCCGCTATGCTTCCCAAGATGGAAGAGGGTGCTCAGGGTACAATAAACCTCAGCGTTTGGACAAGCAGCAACACAAAAGCATCTTTTAGGGATGAAAAAATTAACAGTTTTGAGTTTTCTACTCAGAAATGATGAAAATTACGACAAAATTAGTTAAATTTTTTGAAAATAGGCATTGAAATTTATTATATAATGTGTTATTATCATCTTGTGTAATTGTTTCTGGACAAGCATATTTTTCAAAGTTTACATAAATTTATTGGAAAGGTTGAAGAAAATGTCTCTCGAAGTTTCAAACGAATTAAGCAATGTTGTTAAAATTAAGGTTGTCGGTGTAGGCGGCGGCGGCGGAAACGCTATCAACCGCATGGTTGATGCCGGTGTACGCGGTGTTGAGTTTGTTGCTGTTAACACTGATAAGGCAGCTTTATATCTTTCTAAGGCAAATCAGAAGATTCAGATTGGTGAAAAGACCGCTGGTGGTATGGGCGCAGGTGCTAACCCTGAGCGCGGCTACAACGCAGCAGAGGAGTCTAAGGACGAAATCACCGCTGCTATCCGTGACGCTGATATGATTTTCATTACCGCTGGTATGGGTGGCGGAACAGGTACAGGTGCTGCTCCCGTTGTTGCAGGTATTGCCCGTGAGCTTGGAATCCTTACCGTTGGTATCGTAACCAAGCCCTTCGCTTTCGAAGGTAAGAAGAGAATGGAGCAGGCTGAGGTTGGTATCGCAGCCCTTCGTGAGCAGGTTGACAGCTTAGTTGTTATCCCGAATGAGCGTCTTAAGTTCGTATCTGAGCAGAAGATTACCTTCAAGAACGCATTCGAAATTGCTGACGATGTTCTCCGTCAGGGCGTTCAGAGCATATCTGAGCTTATCAATGTTACCGCTCTTGTTAACCTCGACTTTGCCGATGTTACAACCATCATGAAGGATGCTGGTTATGCACACATGGGCGTTGGCGTTGCTGAGGGTCGCGACAAGGCTGAGCAGGCTGCTAAGATGGCTATCAACAGCCCGCTTATCGAAACCTCTATGGATAACGCACACGGCGTTATTATCAGCATTACCGGTTCTGCAGATATCGGTCTTGAAGAGGTTGAGCAGGCTTCTTCTATCATCGCCGAGATGGCAAATCCCGATGCAACTATCATCTGGGGTGCTCAGCTTGACGATACTATTGAGGATACTATCCGCGTTACCGTTGTTGCAACAGGTCTTGGCGACAGCAAAAAGAAGAGCAACGATATTTCTAGCCAGTTAGGCGATTTAATGAGCGAAGACGAAGGCTCTGACGATAGCTATATCTCTGTTCTTGATGTATTCAATAAGTAAGCTTCGGCTTACATATAAAAAAAGCCTATCCGTTTGGATAGGCTTTTTCTTATGGAGTTACTGCTTAGCAGCAGCAGTCATTGCCTCCGCAGCCGCAGCCGTTATTGCCACCGCAACCGCCGCAGCAGATAAGGATGAGCACAAGGATGATTATCCAAGTACAGCCGTTACCACCAAAACCATTATTACACATTAAAAAGACCTCCTTTCAGTCTTCAATACCATACTATGTTTTTTAAGAAAAAGTGTTACTTTTAAAATTTTAAAAATAGTGTTTGACTTTTCTTGACCTTGTGTTATAATATAATCAAAGTCAGGAAAGGTCAAATGTTTATGAGATTAAGTGATTTAATTGCAAAACAGATACTCGATATTTTAAACGAGTCAGAGGAAAATACCGCAGAAATTCAGCGAAACGAGCTTGCAAATGCGCTCGGCTGCGTTCCAAGCCAGATAAATTATGTGCTTTCGTCGCGCTTTACACCCGAAAACGGTTATATAATTGAAAGCCGACGAGGCGGCGGAGGGTATATTCGTATAACGCGCGTTCGTGTTAATAGAACCTCTGCAATAATGCATATAATAAATTCGGTTGGGAATGAACTTGATTCTCTTTCTTCACGAATATTGATAGAAAACTGTCTTGAGAATGAGATAATTGATAAAAAAGCCGCGGATATGATGGCTGCGGCTATATCGTCAAATACTTTGGCCTGTATCCCTGCGGTTTACCGAGATACCGTAAGAGCTGCAGTGCTTAAACAAATGCTTTTGACACTTATGTAGGAGGAAAAACAATGCTTTGCGAAAAATGTCATAAAAATACCGCCACAACACATATAAAGACGGTTATAAACGGCGTTGTCACTGAACAGAATTTGTGCGGATATTGCGCCGCAATGAGCGGTTATTCTAAATTTGTAAACAACGGTTTTGCATCAATGCTCAGCTCACTCTTTGGTGATGAGCTTGCTACGGGAACAATAAAAGAGGTACGCTGCGAATGCTGCGGTACGCGCTTTTCGGATATTGCCGAAAGCGGAAAAATGGGCTGCTCTGAATGTTACGCCGCCTTTAAAAATAAGCTTATCCCTTATCTAAAGCGCGTTCACGGAACAACAGAGCACATAGGAAAGCGGCCCTCTGATAAAAGCGCAGGTCTTATTGCAGTTTCAAGTGCCTCTAAAATAGATAAACTGCGCGAACAACTTCTTGAGGCTATAAAAAAAGAGGAGTTTGAAAACGCGGCAAAGCTTCGTGATGAGATAAAGGAATTGGAGGGAGAAAACAATGAGTGAGTGGTATAAAAACTTAGGCGCCGAGTCAGATGTTGTTGTCAGCACTCGCGTAAGAATCGCCCGAAATCTTGAAAAAACACCTTTTCCTGCCCGTCTTAGCAGCGAGAAGTTAATAGAGCTTAATGCTATAATAAAGCAAGCAATAAATGAAATAGACGACGATAGCATTGGTAAATTAAATGTCATTGAAATGAACGATGTTACCGAGGAAGAGGTTCTTTCAATGGTGGAGCGTCACATAGTAAGCCCCGAATTCGCCGTTTCACGCAAAGATAAGCTGTTGGCTATATCCGCTGACGAGCGCATTAGCATTATGATATGCGAGGAAGACCACCTTCGCATTCAGGTAATAATGCCGGGTCTTGCGCTTAAAGAAGCGTATGAGCTTGCAGATAAAATTGACAGCGCGCTTTCAAAGAGCCTCCCGTTCGCGTTCGACGAGCATTTCGGCTATTTAACCCAGTGTCCGACAAATCTCGGCACGGGATTACGCGCTTCCTTGATGCTGCATTTGCCTATAATAGAAGGTAACGGCACGCTATCATCGGTTAGTGATTCTGTTTCTAAATTCGGTCTTACCGTAAGGGGACTTTACGGCGAGGGAACGAAATCTGCCGCATCACTCTATCAGTTATCCAACCAAATTACACTTGGAATTTCTGAGCAGGCGGCACTTTCTAACCTTGAATCAATAGCGATGCAGATTATTACAAAAGAGCGTGAAGACCGCAAGCTTATAAACAGCCTTGTGCTCGAGGATAGCGTTATGCGCGCATACGGACTACTGAAAAATCAGCGCATCCTATCAAGCAAGGAATTTATGGAACTGATTTCAAAGATTAAACTTGGCTGTTCTATGGGCATAATTGATATTGATGGCGCATTGCCGACAAGATTGCTTATAGAATGTCAGCCGTATATGCTGCAAAAAGCATATGGAATTATGACACCCGACGACCGCGATATATGTCGCGGAAAAATTGTAAGAGAAAGACTGGAGTGACAGTAATTGAAATATAATTTTAACGGTTTTACCGAAAAAGCAAACGAAGCGTTGAATCTTGCCATTAACGCGGCACAAATGTTAGGTCACACCTATGTTGGAAGCGAGCATTTGCTCATAGGTCTTTTGCGCGTAGGCAGCGGTGTAGCTGCGGGAGTTTTGAGTGCAAAGGGCGTTACTGACGATAAAATTGAAAAGCTATTAAAAGACGAGGTTGGAGTGGGAACTCCCGTTACACTTACGCCCGAAAATCTTACACCAAAGGCCAAAAGGGTGATAGAAATTGCAATTTCGGGTAGCAAGAGCCTTGGAAATAATTTTGTTGGTACAGAGCATATTTTGCTTGGAATTTTAAGTGAAGGTGATAATTATGCCGTTCGTTTTTTAGGTGAACTCGGCATAGATGTTGCATCACTTACCGACGAGGTAATGAAGACCGTAGGCGTTGATTCGGATAATGATTCTGCACAGACCGGCTCTGCACCTAAGGGCAACAAAAAGACCCCCACAATAGATAAATTCGGCAGAGACCTAACAGCCGAGGCGAAAAACGGAACGCTTGACCCCGTCATCGGTCGAAGCGAAGAAATTGACAGAGTAATTCAGATTCTTTGCCGCCGCACTAAAAATAACCCTTGTCTTATAGGTGAGCCCGGCGTTGGCAAGACCGCTATTGCAGAAGGCTTGGCTCTAAAAATCGTAAATAAAGAGGCTCCCGATGTTTTAAACGGTAAGAGGATTATATCGCTCGATTTAACCGGAATGGTCGCAGGAACCAAATATCGCGGAGATTTTGAGGAAAGAATCAAGGCGGTTATAACCGAGGTATCCTCGAACAAGGATATAATTCTTTTTATAGACGAGGTGCACACAATAATCGGTGCAGGCTCGGCGGAGGGCTCCACCGATGCGGCTAATATTTTAAAACCGTCGCTCGCACGTGGAGATTTGCAGGTAATAGGTGCTACAACAATCTCGGAATATCGCAAGAATATTGAAAAGGATGCCGCACTTGAAAGGCGTTTTCAGCCCGTTACCGTTGCAGAACCTAACGAGCAGGATTCTATCTTGATTTTAAAGGGCTTACGCGATAAATACGAAGCTCATCACGGAGTTAAAATAACCGACGATGCTATTGAACAGGCGGTTAAACTCTCTTCGCGTTATATTGCTGACAGATTTTTGCCCGATAAGGCAATAGACCTTATTGACGAGGCGGCTTCCCGTGTTCGCCTTAAGGTTTTTGCAGAGCCGAGCGAGCTTAAACAGTACGAAGAAAGACTTTCGGAGTTGGATTCCGAAAAAACTGCGGCCGTAAATTCACAGAATTTTGAAAAAGCCGCAACCCTGCGTGATACAGAGAAAAAACTCCGCGAGGAGTTTGAAACAAAAAAGGCTCAGTGGAACGAGGATAAGGCAAAGCTGTCGGGCGAGGTTAAGGGCGAAGAGATTGCCGACATTGTTTCAAGCTGGACGGGAATTCCGCTTGCACAGCTAACCGAAGAGGAAAGCGAAAGATTACTTCGCCTTGAAGATGTAATGCATGAGCGAATTGTCGGACAGGACGAGGCAGTTACGGCTATTGCCCGTGCAATTCGCAGAGGCAGAGTAGGGCTAAAGGACCCCAAAAGACCGATAGGCTCGTTTATCTTCTTGGGCCCAACCGGTGTCGGTAAGACCGAGCTTTGCAAAACGCTTGCCGATGCTATGTTCGGCAGTGAAAACGCTATGATAAGACTTGATATGTCGGAGTATATGGAAAAGCATACGGTATCTCGTCTTATCGGCTCTCCTCCGGGATATGTAGGCTTTGAAGAGGGAGGACAGCTTACCGAAAAGGTAAGACGCTCGCCTTATTCCGTAGTTTTATTTGACGAAATTGAAAAGGCACATCCCGATGTGTTTAACATTCTTTTGCAGATTCTTGATGATGGAATGCTGACCGATTCGCAGGGCAGAAAGGTGAGCTTTAAAAACACCGTTGTCATAATGACCTCAAACATTGGTGCAAGGCTCATTACTGAAAAACGCAATTCATTTGGCTTTGGTGAATCTGCAAGTGCTTCAAAATCCGATGATGTCATAAAAGAAGAGGTGCTCTTGGAGCTTAAAAAGGAATTCCGACCAGAAATGCTTAACCGTATTGATGATATTATCGTTTTCAGAAAGCTAATGGCAGAGGATATTGCTGAGATAGCGAAGCGTATGCTAAAAACCCTAAAAGCCTGTTTAAGCGACCTTAATATCGA
Source organism: Acutalibacteraceae bacterium (assembly GCA_045590515.1). Lineage (GTDB taxonomy): Bacteria > Bacillota > Clostridia > Oscillospirales > Acutalibacteraceae > SIG589. The sequence continues at coordinate 86,129 of JAZNRD010000032.1, read as the reverse complement.
GGCTGAGTTTACTGATTCGGCAATTTCTGCGGTTGCAGAAGCAGGCTTTGATGATGTGTACGGTGCGCGTCCGCTTCGCCGTGCAATTCAAAGCAAGATAGAGGATTTATTCAGCGAAAAAATGCTTGACGGAACAATAAAAGCGCATAACAAAGTTAAGTGTGATTTCAAAGACGGCAGCTTTGTTATCGGCATTGTTGAAAGTAACGAATAATCTTTTAAAAAAACAGCACAAACACCTATGTTTGTGCTGTTTTTATTACTTGCAAAAGTTTAGATAAAATAGTATAATATATTAAATATATGTATGTTCATAATTTTTCTTGAAATAATAAACCTTAACGGAGGGTTTATTATGAACAATGAAAATGAAAACAGAGAGAGCGAATCTCTTTACGAGCATATTAAAGAAACCGGCTCGGTAACTACCTGCAACGGAAAGCACCGAATTCACTGTTTAACCATTATAGGCGAGATAGAGGGACACTCTGTTTTGCCGCCGCAAAGCAAGACGACAAAATATGAGCATATTATTCCTCAGCTTATCAGCATAGAGCAGGATAACGAAATAGACGGACTTTTAATTATCTTAAACACCGTCGGTGGCGATGTTGAGGCTGGACTTGCAATAGCAGAGCTTATTGCGGGAATGAAAAAGCCTACCGTTTCTTTGGTGCTGGGCGGCGGACATTCAATAGGTGTACCGTTGGCGGTTGCGGCAAAGCGTTCGTTTATCGTCCGTTCTGCCACAATGACTATTCATCCCGTTAGAACAACGGGGCTTGTGCTCGGCGTTCCGCAGACGCTTAATTATTTTGAGCGTATGCAAAACCGCATCACCCGCTTTGTTACCGAAAACTCTAAAATCTCTGAAAAAGATTTTGTAGAGCTTTTAATGAACACGGGAGAGCTTGTAACCGATATGGGCACTGTGCTCGACGGTCAAAAAGCCGTTTCGGTCGGCCTTATTGACGAGCTTGGAAATCTTTCTGATATTATTAACTGTCTTGATGATATGATTGATAAAAAATAAAACTTCGTGCGTTTTCGCACGGTACATATTAAAGGAGATATGAATATGGCTTCTAAAAAGAGGGGAAGACCGAAGAAAAGCGGCACTGCTACGAAGATTGAAAACAGCAAAAAGCGCGAATTAGGCAACGGCAAGCGTCAGGTAAGCGCTATTGTTTGGTTTGCGGTAGCGGTGTTTTTACTGTTTGTTGTGTGCATAAAGGGCGAAAACCTATGGTTATACCTACATAATTTTTTATATGGTGTTTTTGGCTTTTGCGCTATATTCCTTCCCGTGCTTTTGGGATTTGTCGCCGTAATGTACGCGCTTGACAAGCTAAGCGGAACCATAACCGCAAAGATAATCGAATCGGCTGTTCTCGTTGTGCTTATAGGTGCGGCTATTGATATTTTTGCTGCCCGTCCCGAAGTACAGAACTTTTGGGAGCATTTGACAGGTTCTTATACTCTCGGCATAAAGGGCGGCGGATTTTTAGGTGCGCTTATCGGAACGCCGATATATAAGGCATTCGGCGCCACAGGCGCAGGAATTACCATTATTCTTTTGGCATTTGTATTCCTTATGCTTATAACGGGTACTACCTTAATTGCGCTGTTTAAGGCAATTATGCAGCCTGCAAAGAAGATAAGCGAACACGCGGAAATGGTCTACGCCGAGCGTGAGGCTTTGGCAGAGGATGAGCAGACCGAAGAAGTTGAGGAAATAAAAGACAAAAAAGAAAAACGCAAGAAAAATTCAAGACTTATTGATATTCCGGTAGACGATATACCTGTTGAACGAAATCCCGTCAAGCCAGATATGAACGAAATGCAGAAAAATGTTGTGGCTACATATCACGATGTTGACAGTGACGGTGTTGTAATTGAGTCTTCTGAGGAACAAGCAACAGAACCGCAAAAGGAAGCTAAGGTTGAGGCAAAAGAGGCTGAGAAAAATACTGAAGAAAAAGTCACTGATACTGTTAAGAACAGCAGTGGTATTTCAATTACGGATGACGGATACCGTTTCCCACCGCTTTCCTTGCTTAACGAGCCTCGATTTGAGGATTCTCGCTCAGCCAAGGATGACCTTGATTCAACGGCGGCACACCTTGTTGATACACTCAGAAGCTTTGGCGTTGAAACGCGCATTGTTGATATAAGCCGCGGTCCTGCCGTAACAAGATATGAGCTTCAGCCGAGTGCAGGCGTTAAAATCAGCAAGATTACAAACCTTGCAAATGATATTGCGCTAAATCTCGCCGTTGCAGGTGTAAGAATTGAGGCTCCTATTCCGAATAAGGCCGCTGTCGGAATTGAGGTTCCGAACAAACAAACCCACGGCGTTTCGGTGCGCGAGGTTATTGAATCTCCCGCGTTTTCCAACTCAAAAAGCAAGCTGACCGTTGCGCTTGGACGCGATATTGCAGGTAATGTTATTGTTACCGATATTGCAAAAATGCCGCACGGACTTATCGCTGGTGCTACGGGCTCAGGTAAGTCAGTTTGTATCAATTCAATTATTATAAGTCTTCTTTATAAAGCAAGTCCCGACGATGTAAAGCTTTTGCTTATAGACCCAAAGGTTGTTGAGCTTGGTATTTACAACGGCATACCGCATCTTCTTGTTCCCGTCGTTACAGACCCGAGAAAAGCATCCGGTGCGCTTGGATGGGCGGTAAGCGAGATGGAAAAACGCTATAAAATGTTCGCTGAGTGCAACGTTCGTGATTTAAACGGTTATAACAAACTGGCTGAACAAAGCGAAGATATGACGAAAATGCCGCAAATCGTTATAATCATAGATGAGCTTGCGGACCTTATGATGAGCGCGCCTCGTGAGGTTGAGGAGTCTATTTGCCGAATAGCTCAAAAAGCGCGTGCCGCGGGAATGCATCTGCTTATTGCTACACAGCGTCCGTCGGTTGATGTTGTTACCGGTCTTATCAAGGCAAATGTTCCGTCAAGAATTGCGTTTACGGTTTCGTCGCAGATTGATAGCCGTACAATTCTTGATTCTATCGGTGCTGAAAAGCTGCTTGGTAAGGGTGATATGTTATTCAGCCCTGTTGGCTCTACAAAGCCAAACCGTGTTCAAGGCTGCTTTGTAAGTGACGAAGAGGTTGAAGCGGTTGCCGAGTATGTAAAATCCGACCACACTACCGAGTATGATGAGGATGTTATGAACGAAATCGAGCGTCAGGCTGCTATTGAAAAGAAGCAGAAAACAGGTCTTCCCGAGGATGGCCCGTCAGATGACCCGATGCTTCAAAGTGCTATTGCCGTTGTTGTTGAGGCAGGACAGGCATCTACCTCTTTGTTGCAAAGAAAGTTAAAGCTCGGTTACGCTCGTGCTGCACGAATCGTTGACGAAATGGAGCAACGAGGAATAGTCGGACCCTATGAGGGCGCTAAGCCGCGTCAGGTTCTGATTACCAAGGCTCAGCTGCAGGAGCAGCAGGCTATGTCTGATGAATAAAACTTCGTATAAGATTTTAGGAATTGCTCTTGTCTTTTTGGTTGCCGTATCGTTGCATTATTTTGGTCTATATGATGCACTTTATGATGCTTTAGAGCTCAAAACAGGTGCGGATGAAAATTTTGTTGCATTTCTGAGTGTTGGTCAAGCGGATTGCACACTTGTTCACGCGAACGGAGAGTACATACTGATAGATACAGGTGCAAACCGTGACGACGGAATTTTAATAACAAAAAAGCTTTTAAGCTATGGTGTTAGAAAAATAAGAGCTATAATTCTTAGTCACGACCACACCGACCACGCAGGCGGACTTCACGGAATACTGTCAGAGTTTGAGGTTGGCGGCATTATCTGTCCAAACGGGGCGTTGCGCGGTGACGACGAATTCACAAAAGATATTCTAAGCGTTGCCGAATCAACCGAAACAGAACTCATATCAGCCGTCGTAGGTGATAGCGTAAACTTTTCTGATGCGAAATTTGATTTTCTCTGGCTTGATGAGCGTATTGACGAAAACGATAGCTGTCTTGTCTTAATGCTAACGCTTAACGGTAAACGCTTTTTCTTTGGCGGAGATATTTCAAAATTTGTTGAGAAAAGAATGATTACTGACGGCGTGAATGTCGAGTGCGATGTAATGAAAGCCTCTCACCACGGAAGTAAGTCGAGTAATTCTGAGTTATTTCTTGATGCAGCAAAACCCGAATACTGTGTTGCTATGTGCGGAGAGAATAATTTTTATAAATTTCCTACAGAGGAGTTTAAAGAGCGCATAAATTCGCGTAAAATTAAATTATTTGTAACGGCTGAGCACGGGGATGTTGTGTTTGACCTTACAAACGGTAAAATAAGTACAAAAAAATAAATGCAGCCACAAAGGCTGCATTTATCCGGACTAATCAGCTTTGGTTACTGCGGCATCGGTTTCTCTGAAGAGAAGTGATACACACCAAACGCCTGCAAGGGCTATAACGGTGTAAATTATTCTGCTTATAATGGAATCGGCACCGCCAAACAACCACGCAACAATGTCAAACTGAAACAGTCCTACGCTTCCCCAGTTAAATGAACCTATAATAACCAGGATTAGACAAATTTTATCAAGCATTCTTTTCACTCCTTTTTATGTTACAGAAATAGTTTTAACATATGCAAATGCATTTATTCATAAAGAAAAAATTTGGAGGAATTTTTTATGGAAACAAAAAGAGTATTAGCGTTCGATTTTGGCGCATCAAGCGGTCGTGCAATGCTTGCCACGCTTAAGAACGGCAAAATCGATATGAAGGAAATTCACCGTTTTGCCAACGACCCTGTTCTCGTTGGTAAGCGCTTGTCTTGGGATGTATTGCGCCTTTTCCACGAAATAAAGCAGGGAATAGTTTTGGCTGTTCAGGACGGCGGATTTGATGCAATAGGTATTGATACTTGGGGCGTTGACTTTGGTCTTATAAATAAGCACGGAGAGCTTATCGGAAACCCCGCAAACTATCGCGATACCAGAACAGACGGAATGCCCGAGGAGGTTTTCGCCACTGTTTCCGAGCAGGAAATTTATTCGCGTGCCGGAATTCAGAAAATGAATTTCAATACGCTTTATCAGCTTTATTATCTCTCTAAATACCGTCCTGAGAGTTTGGCAGAAGCAGAAACTCTTTTACTTATGCCCGACCTTTTTGCATATTTCCTTACAGGCAAAAAGCGTATGGAATATACTAACGCATCAACAACAAACCTGCTTGATGCTAAGGAAAAGAAGATTGATTACAAGCTTCTTGAAAAATTGGGCATAAAGAGCGATATCTTCCCAGAAATGATTTTCCCGGGTGAAGCATACGGCAATCTCTTGCCCGAAATTTGTGAGGAGCTGCACTGTGAAAGCGTTCCTGTAATCGCTGTTCCCACACACGATACTGCTTCGGCTGTTTATGCCGTTCCCACAAAGGTTAAGGATTATGCATACATAAGTTGCGGAACCTGGTCACTCTTCGGCACCGTTGTTGACGAGCCTATTCTGTCTGAAGAATCCAGACTAACTGGCTTCACAAACGAGGGTGCAAAAGACGGAAAAATCAGATATCTGCGCAACATTATGGGACTTTGGCTCATTCAGCAGTCGCGTGGCGAATGGAAGCGTCAGGGACTTAATGTTTCGTTTGACGAAATGGAAAACAGCGCTCGTGCGGCTGAAGCATTTAAGTGCTTTGTAAACCCCGATGCTCCCGATTTCGTTGCACCCGGAAATATGCCTAAGCGTGTTACAGAATTCTGTAAGAAAACGGGTCAGTTTGTTCCCGAGTCTATGGGTGAAATTTTGCGCTGCATTTACCAGAGCCTTGCTATGAAATACCGTCTTGCTATTGAGGGTATGGAAAGCATTACCGGTAAAAAATATGAGTGTATCCATATGATTGGCGGCGGAATAAAGGATAAGCTGCTTTGCCAGTTAACCGCTGATGCTTGCGGAATTAAGGTTGTTGCAGGTCCTGTTGAAGCAACCGTTACGGGTAATATTTTAACCCAGTTAGGCGCTTTCGGTCTTATAGAGAACGAAGAGCAGGCTAAGGATATTATCATTAACAGCACTGATATTAAAACCTTTATGCCGCAGAATACTGACGAATGGACAAAGAACTTAGAAAATTATAAAAAAGTATTATAATTAAAAAGCCTTAAAGTATATCTTTAAGGCTTTTTTACTATCTTGAAAAGCACATATTTATATGATATACTAAACGCAAGAAACGACCCCTTACGGAGCCGTTTCTCAAAAAACTAAACTATACTTACTTTATGCTGTTCTCATAGGACTCAATCATCTTTTTAACCATCTGTCCACCGATGGAACCGGCCTGCTTAGAAGTAAGGTCACCGTTGTAACCCTGCTTGAGGTTTACGCCAACCTCGTTAGCAGCCTCCATCTTAAAGCGATTGAGTGCTTCCTTAGCCTCAGGTACTACGTTCTTAGCCATTTCAATTTCACTCCTTATTTGTTTTTTCTGCGTTTGCAATATTATCATTTGTAAATTGCACTTTATTATTAAAGGTAAATATATACTGAAAAAACATTTTTTAGATTAAAAGTGAAATTCGGTATAATAAAATATATATAGTAAAAAATACTATAAAAAGAGGTGCATTATGAAAAAGCTAATATCAATAATTCTTTGCTTATGTTTTGTTTTCGCGGTTACCGGTTGTAATGGAATAGGTGCAACTAAGTCGGGAGATTTTTCGCTCGGACTCGGTCTTTCGGGTACTGTAGGCGGAAAAGACGGTGACGCAACCTATAACGCTACCGTTGCCGCTGTTGTTTTAGATAAAAACGGCGAAATTGCAGATTGCGTTATAGATGCAATACAGAATGGAGTAGAGATTGAAAACGGAATAATTGACGATGATGCCGCAGACGAGGATTTTGAAACCAAGAACGAAGACGGCGACGATTACGGAATGAAAAAATATTCGGGAATCGGCAAAGAGTGGTATGAACAGGCTGAGCATTTCGCAGATTATATTATAGGTATGACTGCTGATGAGGTTAGCAAAATAGCATTAAATGAAGGTAAACCCACCGACCAGCTTATATTATCAGGCTGTACCATCGGTGTTTCTGATTTTATAAAGGCGGTTGTTGCTGCATGCAACGACAAATATGCAAAGAGCTTTGCCGGCGATGGAATAGAACTTGGACTTGCTGTTGTTTCATCGTTTGATAATAGTTCAAAAAACGCCGATACAGAGGAAGGTTCTGTTAAGCTTGAATGTAACATTGCCGCAACCGCAACCGATAAAAACGGTGAGGTACTTGCGCTTGCATTAGATACTGTAACACCCGAAATTAAGTTTGACAAAACGGGTACCGTAACAAATGCGGGTGCAGAGGTTGTTTCCAAAAAGCAGGCAGGCGATGATTACGGAATGAAAAAATATTCCGGAATAGGCAAAGAGTGGTATGAGCAGGTTGCAGCATTTGAGGATTATGCTGTTGGACTTGATGCCACAGGAATTAAGAGCATAAATGTCGGCTCTGACGGAAAGACAACGGTTGATATGCTAAAAGCTGGTTGTACTATTGCAGTTTCGGGAATTATGCGTGCCGCGCACAAGGCTGCGGAAAATGCAAAATAAATAAAAATGGGGTGTTTAACCCCATTTTTTTATAAAAGGATTGATTGGAAATTTTTGCAAAAAAAGTAATCTCTGTTTTGCTGTGTTTACTTACAGTTTGTTTTATAGGTGGATGTAAGCCACAAAAACAGAGATTTGAAAAGGTTTATATAGATTATTTTGATACCGTTATAACTGTTATTGGATATGAATATGACGAGAAGACCTTTAATTCGGTATGTGACGGAATTGAAATAAAACTTGATAAATATCATAAGCTTTTTGATATTTATAATACTTATGACGGTGTAAATAACCTCTGCTTGATTAACAAGAAGGCGGGCAAGGAGGTTGTAAAGACACAAGAGGAAATTATCAGTTTTCTTCTTTACTGCAAACAAATGTATACGCTGACAGAGGGGAGCACAAATGTTGCGCTTGGAGGTGTTCTGTCTATCTGGCATAGCTATCGCACCAACGCGCAAAGTAGCCCCGAAAATGCATCTGTGCCTGAATATGATAAATTGCTTCTGGCTTCAAAGCACTGTAATATTGATGATATTATTATTAAAACCGAAGAATCAACGGTTTATATAAAAGACGAAAAATTGTCAATTGATGCGGGTGCTGTTGCAAAGGGATACGCTCTTAAACTTATTTCTGATGAGCTTAACATTGACGGTTATGCAATAAATATGGGCGGAATGGTAAAAACCTTTGGCAAGCGTGCTGACGGAAGTGATTGGTCGGTTGGAATTGAAAATCCGGAAGACCGGTCAAAAACCGAGCTTGCTGTAACCCCTAAAAATTTAACCGTCGTTACAAGCGGCTCTTATCAGCGATTTTATGAGGTTGACGGAGTTAGATACCATCATATTATAAATCCAAAAACACTTATGCCCGAAAATGATTATCTTTCTGTTACTGTTTTGACCGAAGATTCGGCGCTCGGTGATGTGCTTTCAACCGCACTATTTAATATGAGTATTGAAGATGCTGAAATAATGTTAAGTAAACTCAGCGACGAAGTTAATGTAATGTGGATATTAAATGACGGCAAAAAAGAGTATTACGGTAAATTTAAAGATTATATATATTAAAAAAACAACCCCAAGGGGTTGTTTTTTTATGCTTTTATTCTTTTTATTGTTACCGCAGACAGAACTCCGATAATAGCGCCCGTTATTGTGCCGGATAAAATAAGAATAGGCAAATAAAGTACAATTACATTGCTGCCTAAGATAATTATTGCCGCCAAAATCTGACCTACATTGTGCATAACCGCCCCAACAATACTAATGCCCAAAACTGAAAAAATATTTATCTTTTTAAGTATTGTCATTGAAATCAGACTAAGCACAGCGCCACACAAACCATAAATAACGCTTACAGCGTTCCCAAAAAGCAGGGAAGAAAGCAAAACCCTTATTAAAGAAGCAAAATATGCTTCGCGCGTTCCAATGCGACAGAGTGCAAATATAACGGCAATATTGGCAAGCCCGATTTTAATTCCAGGAACAGTCGAGAGTGGCGGAATCAATGATTCAACATAGGAAAGCAGCATTGCGCCCGCAAGCGTCAGCCCAAGAAGAGTAATTTTTCTTTGCATAATATCACTCCTCTAAAAATCAAGAGCCGCTTTATCGGCTGATTTTACGGTAACAACCGTTTTGTTTGGCAAACATACAAGGCTTTCACCGTCATAGTGAATTTTATTCTTTTCGCAAATCTTATCGGGACAGGTAGCGTTTTCAATATATGCCTTACCATCCTTAATAATGAGTGTGTTTCCTTGTGTTTCGTCACCAATGCGGACTTTTATATCCTCGCTTAGAGAATATTCTCCAAAGTCTTTTCCGTCAACCGTTACTAAAACCTTTGCACCGTCGGTGCGAAGCCGCACAAATGCAAAAAGGGCAATAAATGCTACGACGGTTAGACATATAAAAAGAATTAAATCGTTTCTATGCTTTTTCATTAAAATCACAAAGAGCTATGCAACCTGTCGGGCAAACCTCTGCACATTTTTTGCAGCCGATACACTTTGAATAATCAATGCGGGATAGGTTGTTTTCTACCGTAATAGCCTCGGTAGGACAGGTTTTTTCGCATTTCTTACATCCTATACAGGCGTTTTTGCATTTCTTTCTTGCAACGGCGCCCGTGTCTTTGTTACTGCAAGCAACATATGTGGGCATAACCGTGGGTTTGAGCGCAATTATTCCCTTAGGACAACGGTCAACACACATTCCGCAGCCAATGCAGGTGCGGGGGTCAACGTGTGCAATTCCGTTTTCTATACAAATGCTTTCGGTAGGGCATACAGAGGCACAATCTCCGAAGCCTATACAACCGTAAGAGCATTTTCCGTCGCCACCGTACAAAAGGCTTGCAGCGGCACAGGTGTTTATTCCTTTATAATCTACCTTTTTAGAGGTCGCGGCGCAGTTGCCGTTACACTCAACAAATGCAACCTGCTCAACAACATCGGCAAAGTCAACGCCTAATATATCGGAAATAGCCTTTGAAACATTATCTCCGCCCGGAATACAAAGATTTGTCTTTGTTCCGTCGGCCTCTATAAGTGCAACGGCGTAGCCGTCACAGCCTGCAAATCCGCAAGCGCCGCAGTTTGCGCCGGGAAGATGCTCGCGAATTTTGCCGACTCTCTCATCGGTTTTAACAGCCATAAACTTTGAAGCTAAGGTCAGCAGAATACCGCAAAGCAAGCCTATTCCTGCAACCACGCCTATTGCGACTAAAAGGGCAGTAATTAAATCATTCATATTCTTTCCTCCCTTTAAGCAAACAGATTATCAACAACGCCGCTAAAGCCAAAGAAGGCAAGCGAAACGAGCGATGCCGCAAGAAGTGTTATAGGCAGCCCTTGGAAGCATTTAGGAATATTTTCGCTGTTAAGTCTTGAGCGTACTCCCGAGAAGAGCACCATTGCAAGCAAAAATCCAAGTCCGCAACCAAGCGAGCTTACCATAGATTCAACAAAGGTATATTCATCCTTAATGTTGTTGATTGTAACACCCAGAACAGCACAGTTGGTCGTTATAAGCGGAAGATATACGCCAAGCGACTTGTGAAGTGACGGAATATATTTTTTAAGCACAATCTCAACAAACTGAACAAGCGCGGCTATAACGAGGATAAATACAATGGTCTGCATATATCCAAGACCGAGAGTATTTAAAACATAGGTCTGTATCGGCCAGGTAACAGCAGTCGCTACAAGCATAACAAATATAACTGCAATTCCCATACCCGTTGCTTGATTAAGCTTTTTTGAAACGCCAAGGAAAGGACAAATACCTAAGAATTTATTTAAAACATAGTTATTAACGAGGACGCTTGTCATCAGAATGACAATAAGGCTTTTAACATTTTCCATATTATTCGTCCTCCTTTGCTAATTTTTCAACGTGGCAGATATGATATGAAGGGCAACCTTCGCAGCCGAATTCCTTTTTCTTTATGGCCTTACCTTTGGTTATCACATTAACAACGGCAATAAGACAACCAAACACAAAGAATCCACCGGGGGACTGGTTAAAGAAAGGAATAGTGTAGTTCTTCATAAACGGAATTGCAATTCCGAACCAGCTTCCCATACCTAAAATCTCTCTGACAGTCGCCATTGAAAGCAGTGCGATTGTAAAGCCAAGTCCCATTCCAACACCGTCAAGTGCCGAATCAATAACGCCGTTTTCTCTTGCAAACATCTCAGCACGTCCCAAAATAATGCAGTTTACAACAATAAGCGCCAAAAATGTGCCAAGTGAATCATACATATCGGGCAAATAAGCCTGCATAAGCATCTGCACCATAGTAACAAAGCCGGCTATAACAACGATATAGCAAGGAATACGAACGGTATCGGGGATAATTTTTCTAAGCATTGAAATTACAACGTTAGAGCAAATTAAAACAACTGCGGCTGCAAGTCCCATTCCAAGTGCGCGGCTTGCCGAGTCGGTCATAGCGAGTGTAGGACAGGTGCCGAGAACAAGCACGAAAACAGGGTTTTCTTTAATAAGTCCGCTAAGGAGTATAGATAATTTACTTTTATTGCTCATTATTTAGCCTCCTTAACTTGTTCGCCAACAGCGTTTATTCCGGTAAATGCATCCTTGACCGCGTCAATAAATGCCCTTGAAGAATAGGTAACACCCGCAACTGTATCAATTCCTTGCAGCGAAGAGTCTTTACCTACAAATTTATCTGGATAATCTGCTCCAATATCCTTAGATTCTGTGTATGCCGTCAGCATAATGCCTTTAATAGTACCGTCGGAGCCTATACCTACGGAAATTAGCATATCGCTGCTGCTGTACTGTGTCAGTGTCGCAAGCGTTACAGCATAGCCCGCACCGTTTTTATCCTTATAAATAGCGTTAACGGTTTCGGGAACAGAGTCATTGAGTTCAAGTTTTTCAAATTTCTCAGCCTCGGGCAAAACCTCAGATAACGAGGCAGTTTCTGCCTTTAACTTAGTTTCTTCAATTATGGGCGCGGTTATAAAGTTAATAACCGCAAGTAAAAGTGAAACAACAAGACAGATAGAAAACAATACGGTGATGCTCTTTATGTTTTTATTCATGCCTTAGCACCTCCCAAGGGTTTTCTTATTGTCCACTTTTCGATATACGGAGTGAGAATATTCATAAGCAGGATAGCAAATGAAACACCTTCGGGGTAGCTGCCCCAAACACGAATAAGCACGGTTATAAGACCGCAACCGATACCAAATATAAGACGACCGCTTTTGGTTATGGGGGTTGTAGAGTAATCGGTTACCATAAATATAGCACCAAGCATAAGTCCACCTGTTAAAATTTCGGTTACAGGGGGAAGACCAAGCGCCCAAGTAAATACAAATACTGTTCCAATAAAGGCAATGGGTGCGTGCCAGGTTATAACCTTACGGGCAAGCAGATAAATTCCGCCTATAATAAGCGCGAGAGCGCAGGTTTCACCAAGACAGCCGCCGTGGACGCCTAAAAACAGTTCGAGTGTGTCGGGCACCTTGTGAAAAGCACCCTGTGTAATGTAAGCAAGCGGAGTAGGAGAGGCGGTGGTGTCAACCATCGGGAAATAAAACTGAGTCATAGTAGTGCCGAAGGAAAGCACCATCATAACGCGCGCAGTTGCAGCGGGGTTTGCAAAGTTCTGACCTATTCCGCCAAAAAGCGCCTTAACAGCGACGGTTGCAAAAATTGCACCAACAATCATCTGCCATATCGGAAGCTTTGCAGGGACATTCATCGCAAGCAAAATACCTGTTACAATGGCAGATAAATCCGAAACTGTGTTTTTCTTTTTACAAATTAAATTAAAAAGCCATTCGGAAAGAACACAAGTGGCAACGCTTACTGCAATCAGCACTATTGCTTTATAACCAAATATTATTCCTGCGGCAATAATAGCGGGAACAAGAGCGATAATAACATCGAGCATTATGGAAGCGGTCGTGCGTTTACTATGAATATGGGGTGAGGTGGAAACTATAAGATTGCTCATTTTGCCGCCTCCTTTTCTTTTGCATCTCTTAGCATTGCTTTTGATAGTTTGTTGCGCTGAACAAGTGGTTGCTTAGTGGGGCAAATATATGAACAGCAGCCACATTCCATACATAAATTAACCTTTAATTTTTCTAACGAATCGGTATCGTGTTCGCGGTATGCTTTTGAAATAAGAACGGGGTTGAGCAATAGCGGACACTGTGAAATACACTTTCCGCAACGAATGCAGGGTGTGGTTTCGGGCTCTTTTGAATCTTCTTCGTTAAGAGCGATTATAGCATTATTATTTTTGATAACGGGCAAAGATAGGTCATTTACAGTAATGCCCATCATAGGACCGCCGTAAAGCACCTTACCCGGCTCACATTTAAGACCACCGCAAAAATCAAGAACATCGCTAATTGCGGTTCCAATAGGCACAATCACATTCTGCGGTTTACAAACAGCAGAGCCGTCAACGGTAATGCATTTAGAAACAACAGGCATACCTGTTTTAATATATTTTGCAATAGCGGCAAGAGTGGTACAGTTTAGTACGACAACGCCAACATCAATAGGCAGTTTTCCTTCAGGCACAATGCGCTTTGTTATATTGTAAATAAGCACTTTTTCTCCGCCCTGTGGGTAAATGCTTTTAAGAGATTTAACCTTAGTGTAGGGAAGAGATGCAGTTTTTTCACGAAGCACCTTTATGCATTCAGCCTTATTATTTTCAATGCCAATTACGATGTTTTCTGCGTTTAAGAATTTATTAAGCATTTTAAGACCCTCAACTATATAGTCGGAGTCGTCAATCATTGTCCGTGTATCGCTTGTTATATATGGCTCACACTCAGCGCCGTTTATAATTATGGTATCTATTCTTGAGGTATCCTTAACGTCAAGCTTGACAGAGGTTGGAAAACCGGCGCCGCCAAATCCAACAGCACCACTGTTTTTTACAGCCTCAATAAAATCCTCGTAACTATTTACTGTTACGGGTGCAATTCCTTCATATTCGGTCATTTCGCCGTCAGAAGCAATTACAATAGCGGTAGAATATTTGCCGTTAGTTGACTGTACCTGTTCAAGTTTTTTAACAGTACCGGATACACTTGAATGCATATAGGTTCCGACATATCCACCGGGCTCGGCAATAACTTGTCCTACATTAACATTATCTCCTACCTTAACGATGGGTTTTGAAGGCGCGCCAATATGCTGTATCATCGGAATAGTAACCGTCTGCGGTGCAGGCATAATAACAGCCTTTTGACGTGCGGTGTTTTTATAGTGGGGGAGCTTTACTCCCGAAAGCGAAAAACGCAAAACCATATCACTCCATTTTTATTTTATACAATAATTATATATATCATATATACCTTTGTCAAACATTGTTATGTTTTTCACGATGTTGAAAAATAAGGAAAAATGTCGTATAATATTTTGGATTAAAATGTTGGGTGTGAAGAGTTGTTTAGAAAGATTTTTGCCGTGCTCATATTATTGCTTTTATTTGCTTCTAATTTTACCGTTTGCGCCGAAAACGATAGGTTCTTTATTGGCAGAGAATCCGATTTAAAGATAATGAGCGAATATCCCGGCGCTACCTTTTATTTAAAGGGAAATATCGTTTTTAGCAAACCGTGTGACGTGCTGTTTTCAACTCCTGAAAATCAGTTTTACGGAACACTGGACGGTAAGGGCTATACTCTATCATTTTTCAGTGTGGAAACAGATGGTGAGGTTGCCGCTTTTATAGGATATAATAGCGGTAAAATTACGGATTTAATTTTTACAAATGCAAGTATAAAAGGCTTATCCGACAGCACCGTTGTCGGTGGTATAACCGCATATAATAACGGAATAATTGAAAATTGCAGCTTTGACGGAACGCTCGTTTCAAATGATACAGTTATTAAAGGGACAGAGCTTACTGCGGTTGATAACGGGCAGATTTTATGTGGTTTAGATAATGATATAAGCTCAACCTTTGAATTTGAAAATGCATCTAAGGATACCTTTTCGGTCATAACAAATTCTTCGTCATCTGATGAGTCGAGCAGTGATGGTGATTTTGAAATATCATACAACACAACAAGTATTATTTCCTCTGATTTACATAAGGAAACATCAAGTAAAAAGGAAACTTCTTCCAAATCAGATGAAAAGAAAAATTCTTCAAAGAAAACCTCGTCTGTCGAGAGTGATTTTAGTGACCGACCAACAACCGAGGACGGTTTATCCTCCTTTAGTTTTAATGGAGAAGAAACAAATAATATCCCTGCGGTAGTGTTGTTAGGACTTTGTTTCGCGCTCGTGCTATTTGCTTGTGCATATGTTGTATATAAAGAAATTCAGACTAAAAAGAAAAAATAAAAAGGTGCGATAAGCACCTTTTTTATTTTACTATTGATTTTTTATATTCGCTTGGTGTCATTTTTGCGAAAGCCTTAAAAGACTTAGAAAAATATTGCGGATTGTCAAAACAAAGCATATCTGAAATTTGCGTTATATTATATTTTCCCTCGCGCAGAAGTTTCTTGGCTTCGTTAATTTTTAACTGATTATAGTATTTAATTAAACCGCTTTTCCTATAAAGAGAGAAAAGTTGTTTTATTGTGCTTTCGCTCTTTCCAAGAGCCCTTGATATATCCTTGATTGTAATTCTCCCATATATATTGTTCTTAAGAAAATCAATTATTTCTTTTACATTATAAGGCACATCCATACCGTCGATAATGTAGCTTTGGCGCGCTTTTTTAGTAACGGTATCGGTATTTCTGCTAAGCATAATTAAGAAGATTTCAAGAAGATTTTTGGTCATTTGACTGCTGCCGAACGGTGCGTTTTCTATTCTCTCCATTTTTTGAAGTAAAGGATTGCGCTCATCAACAAGGCGATAGCAGGATAACCCTTCTGAAAATAGGGAAGAGAGAAGCGCTTTTTCCTCAGAGCTTAGCTGAAAAATCTTACCCTCCAAATGCTTCATAGCGCGACTTTTACACTCAAATGTTATTATGCTAACATTTGGAGCGACATTATTATCTCCCGACAAATTATGAAATTCGTTAGGTTTATGAAAGGTCATTTCACCACTCTTTAAAACAAACCTTTTTTTATCCGCGGTGCATATCATTTCGCCCTTATCAATGTATACCATTTCCCAAAAATCGTGCTTTTCACCGTCATAGTAAAAACTTTTGGAAAACTCCATATAAAAGAGTGTGATAATCTTTTCTACATTAAAAATTTTATCAAAGCTTATTCGTGTAAAATTATTTTCCATAATTAAACCTCATTGTCTGATTTTACATATATTATAACTGATTTTATACTCTGTTGTAAAGAGGATTTTATTATAATAAAAGCAGAAAATGATAGGAGGTAAACATATGTATAATGTTCTTGCTATTTCCTGCCATCCCGATGATATGGAAATCGGATGTGCCGGAACCTTGCTTCGCTGTAAAAAGCGTGGTGATAATGTAACCGTTTGCCATGTTGCTAACGGAAATATGGGTCATGTTGTTATTGAAGCGGATGAACTTAGAAAAATCCGTATTGGTGAGGCACAAAAGTCCTGTGCTTCTGCCGGTTTTGATGTAGTGACCTGTGATATTGGAGATTTGCTTGTAAATTCCGCAGATAAAGAGCAGATTGATACACTTGTTGCCATAATCAGAAAGGCTGACCCTGATTTTATCATTACTCAGGCTCCCGACGATTATATGAGCGACCACGTTGAAACATCTAAGCTTGTGTATAAAGCATCCTTTGCGGCTTCTTGTCCGCACTATGAGCCGCAGCTTGGAGCACCCAGTAAGGTTACGCCCATATATTATATGGATAACTCCGGACTGCTCAATGATGTTCCGTCTGAGTTTGTTGATATTTCTGATGAGATTGAAACCAAGCTTAACATGCTTGCAATGCACGAAAGTCAGCTAGTATGGCTTCAGGACCACGACGGCAACGATGTAATCGAAAACACGCGTCTGTTTGCACGCGTTCGCGGAATTCAGAGCGGTGTTAAATACGCCGAAGGCTTCCGTCTGTGCAACATCGACCACAGAATTGTAACAAAGCGTATGCTTCCGTAAAAAAAGTAAAGGAGATATAATTATGGATTTTAATTCAACAGTAAAAGGTTCAGCATTAGAAGGCTTTTTCCCTGCAGGATGGGATTTTGAAAAAATTGATGCTTGTATTGGTGCACCCGAAACCATTACAGATAAACAGGCACACTGGAATGACGGCTTTACACCCGTTAAGTGTGACTCCCTTGGCGAGTTTGAAACCTATATGGGACACGAAATTGCAATGCAGATTAAGCTTGCAAAGGACAGAAATGAAAAGATAGCCTTTATTTTACCTGTTGGTCCTATGGGTATGTATAAGTGGGTTGTTTATTTTATTAAAGAGTGGGGCGTTAAGTGCGACCATGTATATACATTCAATATGGACGAATGGGCTGACGGCGAGGGAAACACTCTTCCGTCGGATAATTCGGGCGCATTCCAGTACGCGATGGAGCAGGCTCTCTTTAATCCGCTTGGTGAGTTGACCATTCCCGCAAATCAGCGCAATTTTGCAACCAAGGATAACCTTCCGACCTATCCCGAAAAGATTGACGCTTTAAAGGCAGAGGGTGCTAAGCTTGTTCTCGTTTACGGTATAGGCAGAATGTGCCATATTGCATTCTGGGAGCCGACATTTGCAGGCGATTATGCTACTGCTGAAGAGTGGGAGAAAGCACCCTACAGAATTGGCGCAAAAATTCATCCGCTTACAGTTGAGCAGAATGCTCTTACAAGCTTTAAGTCAAGAACAACTCTTGTTCCTTGCCGTGCAAACACAATCGGCCCCGGAATATTCCTAAAGGCTGACTATGCTATCGGCGGCGCAGACGGCACACTCGGACGCGGAATGCAGTGGCAGGGTATGTCGCTTTGGATGACACTTCGCCACGAGAAAACACCGTGGATAACCTCTACATATATTCCTACAATTCCCGGAAGACTCTTCTTCTTAAAGGACCTCGCAGGTCCGCTTGAGGCAGAGTGTAACTAAAGTTAAATAATGCATATTATAAGGCACATTTTTCCTTGAAAAGTGTGCCTTATTTGTATATAATCGAATTGTGAGGTGATATATATGGGATATTTGAATTTTTTAGATGACTGGAATCTTTATTCGCGTTATAATTTCGAAAGAAAGCTTGGCAGACCGGAGTATGTTCCGGAAGCAACTCTTGAGGATGAACTTTGTGAGGGTACTTGGGACTTTCCGTGCGTTGCGTATATTGAAGAAGAGGATAAATATATAGGACTATATATTGCCGCTATTACACCAAAGGGATTAGATACAACAGGTATGTCGTTTACCCCCAAAAACGGTGTAATCTGTTATGCCGAAAGTAAGGACGGTATACATTGGGTAAAGCCCGATATGTCTGATAAGGTAAAGCTTTATGACCGTCGCACACCTAACCAGGTAAGCGACGCGTTTGAGGGTTCTCCTGTGTTTTATGATAAATGGACGAGTGATGCTTCGGCTCGTTTTAAGGTTATATATAATTACTGGTCAAACGGTGAGGACGGACATGAGCGCGGTGAGGAATGTCGCGCTTTAATGGTTTCGCCTGACGGAATAAATTGGAGTCGTTCTAAGGTTTACTGGAATATTGGCGCATCCGATTCGCCGACAAGTCTTTGCTGTGACCCCGATACAGGCTGTTATTATATGTACGCCCGAAAATATAACGGCGACCGTCGCGTTTGGGGTTGGAAAACTAAGGATTTTGAATCTTTTGAGGAGCTTGGGCTTTGTATGCATCCCGACCCGATGGATAAGGCTATGGTCGGTTTTTACGGAATGCCTACATTTAAATATGAGAATGTATTTTTCGGTCTTCTTTGGAGAATATTCTGTCACCAGCAGGTTATGGGACTAGCAAACGGACCTATCGATATAGGACTAACCTATAGCTACGACGGCTCTCATTTTAATCGTGCATCATACGATGCTTTTATTCCGCGCAATCCGCTTGGTGAGCACGGCGGCGGATGCATTTATTCGTCTTGTATGTTTGTAGATAAGGATAACTCTATCCGCATTTATTCGGGCGCCTCAAAGGCTGAGCATTTCCAAAATCAGAATTTAAATGACGCGGCTCTAATGCTTCATAAATTACGTCTTGACGGATTTATGTATCTTGAATCCATATCTCGTACTGCAACCCTCAGAACAAAGTGGCTTCGTATTACGGGTGACGAGCTTAAAATCAATGCAAAATGTCCTTACGGCAGCGTAAGAGTGCAGATTGTTGATGAAAAGGGTAAACCAATCCCCGGATTTACTTATAATGACTGCAAACCGATGCAGGGGGATGAGCTTTTCTGGCAACCCGAGTGGGCAGGTGGAAAGCTTAGTAATGTAATTGATGGAAGAAAACGCCGTCAGCTTGATATAGAGGTTGTTTCGGGCCAGCTTTTTGCTGTTCGCGGCGATTTTGAAATGCTAAAAAGCCATCACGAAAAGGATGACTAAGGAGATTTTTATGAAAACGAAATTATCAGCTAAGTTTTGGTGCGCACTTGTTATATTCAGTCTTATGGGACAGGTTGCTTGGGTCGTTGAAAATATGTATTTTAATGTATTTATTTACAAAATGTTCAACGCCTCGGCTGCTGATATTTCTACTATGGTTGCGGCAAGCGCCGTTGCTGCTACGCTGACAACCGTATTTATGGGCGCTCTTTCCGATAAGGTCGGAAAACGCAAGCTGTTTATTTGCGGCGGATATATTGCTTGGGGAATATCAATTTTTAGCTTCGTTTTACTAAAAAAGGAAATAATAAGCTCCTTGTTTTCTGCGGTTACTTCGGCAGCCTCGCTTGGCGTAACGCTTACTATTATTCTTGACTGTGTTATGACATTTTTCGGCTCAACCGCCAACGATGCGGCGTTTAACGCTTGGCTTACCGATAGTACGGATAATTCAAATCGTGGCTCGGCAGAGGGCGTTAATTCTATGATGCCGCTTGTGGCGATACTTGTAGTTTTCGGCGGCTTTATGTTCTTTGATTTAGAGCTAAGCAGCAGTTGGAGCCTAATATTTACTATAATCGGTGTTTGCACGCTGCTTGTGGGTGTTCTTGGCTTATTTATAATAAAAGACCCAGATATCGCACCGACCGAAACTGGATACTTTAAAAATGTTTTTTATGGATTTAAACCCAGCACAGTAAAAGAAAATTTATCCCTTTACATTTCTCTTATTTTGTTTATCGTTTTCAATATTTCCATTCAAATTTTTATGCCCTACCTCATTTTATATTATGAGGTTTCACTTAAGATGAGCAACTATGTTCTTATAATGGCACCTGCAATTATTATCGCTTCATTAGTTACGGTGCTGTGGGGCAGATTTTATGACAAAAAAGGCTTTATGACCGCTGCCGTATGCTCGGTTTCTTGCCTGTGTATAGGATATGTTGTGCTCTGGTTGTTTAAATCAACCGCACCCGTATTTATAGGCTCGTTACTTATGATGTGCGGTTATTTATCTTCAATGGCTGTGTTCGGTGCAAAAATCAGAGATTTAACTCCTGTCGGTAAAGCGGGTATGCTTCAGGGTGTGCGAATATTCTCTCAAGTGCTTATCCCGGGCGTAGTAGGACCGTTTATAGGTAAGAGCGTTTTAGCGAATGCCGAAACCGTTTTAAACAATGACGGTACATATTCTTTTGTTCCTAACGAAAATATCTTTGTTGCCGCTTTAGCCGCATCGGCTTTAGTGTTAGTGCTTTTGGTCTTTTTGAAGGATAAATATCCGAGCAAAAGCAATTAGATAAAATGTACTAACATAACACTGTATATATTTGTGATATTTAGTCGATTTTGCGTTTGACAAAATAAGTCAAGTATGTTAATATAATTAAAATAATTATTAAAGATGTGTTTTACCTCGTAAACGCTCTTTAAGGATAAATATTTTGCCTTGCCTTTCGGCAGGGCAATCTTAATAAGAAGGAGCAAGAAAATGGCAGAGATTAAGGCAAAGCTTATAAAATCAAATCTCACACCGCAGATTGCTGACGGTGTTATGTCTTGCTTTAACAGCGGTTCTGCTTTTTCACGCTATAATTGCCCTCAATATGTTATTTTTCCCGGTTTTTGCGATGTGCATGTGCATTTTCGTGAGCCGGGTTTTTCTTATAAAGAGACGATAGTTTCGGGAAGTCGGGCAGCAGCGCACGGCGGTTATACCGCGGTTTGCACTATGCCAAACCTAAACCCCGTACCCGACAGCATTGAAAATTTAAAAAAGCAAACCGATATCATAAAGCGTGACGCGCTGATAAACATTTACCCCTACGGGTCGATTACCGTCGCGCAGGCAGGCGAGCGCCTTGCAGACTTAGAAGGTATGGCAAACGATGCTTTTGCTTTCTCAGACGACGGCAGAGGCGTACAGAGCGAGCAGCTTATGAAAGAAGCAATGCTCTGTGCCAAGCGGTTAGGAAGAATAATAGTCGCACACTGTGAGGATAATTCCAAGCTTTTTGGCGGATATATTCACGACGGCGAATATGCCAAGAAAAATAACCACAAAGGAATATGCAGTGAAAGCGAATGGGGTCCGATAAAGCGCGATATTGAGCTTGCAAAAGAAACGGGCTGCGCTTACCATGTTTGCCACATATCTACAAAGGAAAGCGTTGAGCTTATCAGAAAAGCAAAGGCTGACGGTGTAGATATAACCTGCGAAACTGCGCCGCATTATCTTGTAATGGACGATAGTTTCCTTCAAGAAGACGGACGCTTTAAAATGAATCCTCCGCTTAGAAGTGAGGAAGACCGAAAAGCGCTTATAGAAGGATTGCGCGACGGAACTATTGATATGATTGCTACCGACCACGCACCGCACTCGGCCGAGGAAAAGGCAAGGGGACTCGAGAAGAGCGCGTTTGGCGTTGTGGGACTTGAAACGGCTTTCTCGGTGCTTTATACGAAACTTGTAAAAAATGGCGTTATTTCGCTTGAAAAACTTATAGAGCTTATGGCTTACAACCCACGCAAGCGATTTAATATTCCAATCGGTAACGATTTTACCGTTTGGGATTTATCAAAGGAATATACAGTAAAGCCCGACAACTTCTTATCGATGGGAAGAGCAACACTGTTTGAAAATGAAAAACTTTTTGGTGAATGCCTGCTTACTGTTTGTAACGGAAAAATAGTATTTAACGCATAGAATATAGGAGGATAAATTTATGGCAAAAAGAACAGATTTAAAGAAAATTCTTATAATAGGCTCCGGTCCTATTGTTATCGGTCAGGCGGCAGAGTTTGACTATGCAGGAACACAGGCTTGTCTTGCACTTAAGGAAGAAGGCTATGAGGTTGTCCTTGTAAACTCTAACCCTGCAACAATTATGACCGATACAACCATAGCTGACAAGGTTTATATGGAGCCGCTTACGCTTGAATATATTGCAAAAATCCTCCGTTACGAGCGTCCCGATGCCATTGTTCCGGGAATCGGCGGACAGACCGGTCTTAACCTTGCTATGCAGCTTGAAAAGAAGGGCGTACTTAAAGAGTGCGGAGTTGAGCTTTTAGGCACAAGCAGCGAGAGTATTGAGCGTGCTGAAGACCGCGAGCTGTTTAAAGAACTCTGCGAATCTATCGGTGAGCCGGTTATCCCCTCTGAAATTACTTACAGTCTTGACGAGGCAAAAATAGCCGCTGAGAAAATTGGCTATCCTGTTGTTTTGCGTCCTGCATTTACCCTTGGCGGTACAGGCGGCGGCTTCGCAAATAATGAGGAAGAGCTTGTTGAAATCGGTATAAACGCATTCAAGCTTTCGCCCGTTCATCAGGTTCTGATTGAAAAGAGCGTTAAGGGCTACAAGGAAATTGAGTTTGAGGTTATGCGTGACTCTAATAACCACGCAATTACCATCTGCGGAATGGAAAATATTGACCCTGTTGGTGTTGATACGGGCGACTCTATCGTTGTTGCACCTATTATGACACTTAACGACCACGACCTTAAAATGCTCAATGATAGTGCTATTAAGCTTATCAAGGAGTTAAAAATTGAGGGTGGCTGCAATGTTCAGTTTGCACTTAACCCCGACACAAGCGAATATTTCCTTATTGAAGTTAATCCCCGCGTTTCGCGCTCGTCTGCACTTGCTTCTAAGGCAAGTGGATATCCGATTGCGCGTGTTACTGCAAAGATTGCGGTTGGTATGTCGCTTGAAGAAATCTCTATTGCAAACACAAACGCAGCATTTGAGCCGCGTCTTGACTATGTTGTTGCAAAGCTTCCGCGTTTCCCGTTTGATAAGTTTACAACCGTTTCTAATAACTTAGGCACACAGATGAAAGCAACAGGCGAGGTTATGGGTATCGGCTCTAATCTTGAGGAATGTCTGCTTAAATCCGTCCGTTCGCTTGAGGTTGGCGCTTGTCACTATCATCTTTCCAAGTTTGATTCAATGGCAAATGACGAGCTTCTCGAATATATAGCTGAGTTTAAGGCTGATAACATTTTCGCTGTGACAGAACTGCTTCGTCGCGGTGTTTCGGTTGATGAGCTCTATGATGTAACCAAGATTACACGCTATTTCCTCAACGCCTTCAAGAGAATTGTAGAAATGGAAGAAACCTTAAAAGCGAATGTCGGAAACATTGATGTACTTCTTTCT
Source organism: Acutalibacteraceae bacterium (assembly GCA_045590515.1). GTDB lineage: Bacteria > Bacillota > Clostridia > Oscillospirales > Acutalibacteraceae > SIG589. The sequence goes on along the minus strand of JAZNRD010000032.1, from coordinate 62,295 downwards.
TCCAAGAAAATAGGATTTAGCGATACCTTTATTGCTAAGCTCTGGAATATGACCGAGATAGAGGTCTATAATCTCAGAAAAGCAAATAATATGTTCCCCGTATACCGTATGGTTGACACCTGCCATACAGGAGCATATATCCCTTATTTTTACTCTTCATACACAGGAGAAAATGCTTCGGTATTGGGCAATAAAAACAAGGCTGTCGTTTTAGGTGCAGGTCCTATCCGTATAGGCCAGGGTGTTGAATTTGACTATTCGACCGTTCACGCAGTTACAACGATTAAGAATTCGGGATACGAGGCAATAATTATAAACAACAACCCCGAAACCGTTTCAACCGACTATACAACGGCTGATAAGCTCTATTTTGAGCCGCTCACACCCGAAGATGTTATGAATATTATCGAGTTTGAAAAGCCGCAGGGTGTTATTGCATCTCTCGGCGGTCAGACTGCAATCAACCTCGCTGAGCCGCTTATGACTCGCGGAGTTGAGATAATCGGCACCGACTGTGCCGCAATTGAGCGCGCTGAAAACCGTGACAGCTTTGAAAAAATATTGCAGGAGCTCAATATTCCTCAGCCGCAGGGTAAGGCTGTAACTAACATTGAAGACGGTGTAGCAGCAGCCGCAAGCATCGGTTATCCCGTTCTCGTTCGTCCAAGCTTTGTTTTGGGCGGACGCGCAATGCAGATTGTTGCTAACGAAGAGCAGCTTCGCCACTATCTCAAAACCGCCGTTGAAATTGACGAGGACAAGCCCGTTCTTGTTGATAAATACATTCAAGGTAAAGAGGTTGAGGTTGACGCTATCTGTGACGGAAAGGATGTTTTCGTACCCGGAATAATGGAGCTTGTTGAGCGCACAGGTATTCACAGCGGTGACTCTATAAGCGTTTATCCGACCTTCAGCATTTCCGACAAGGTTAAGGGCATTATTCTTCAGTATGCCAAAAAGCTTGGTCTTGGAATTGGAATAATCGGACTTTACAACATTCAGTTCATCGTTGACGAGAATGATAATGTATTTATTATTGAGGTTAATCCGCGTTCTTCAAGAACCGTTCCGTTCCTCTCAAAAGCAACAGGTTACTCGCTTGCCGATATCGCAACCGAGGTTATTATGGGCAAGAGCTTAAAGGAGCAGGGAATATTTGATATTTATCCGACCGAGAAAAAGCGTTGGTACGTAAAGGTTCCCGTGTTCTCGTTTAACAAGATTCGCGGACTTGACGCTTATCTCTCACCCGAAATGAAATCTACCGGTGAAGCCATAGGATACGACAATAAGCTTAACCGTGCACTTTATAAGGCACTTCAGGCTTCGGGAATGCATTTGCAGAATTACGGTACTGTTTTCGTAACCGTTGCCGATAAGGACAAGGAAGAGGCATTACCGCTTATCAGAAGGTTCTATAACCTTGGCTTTAATATTGAAGCAACCAAGGGAACGGGTAACTTCCTAAAAGAAAACGGTATTCGCACCCATGTTTTAAAGAAAATAAGCGAGGGCAGTGACGAGATTCCCGAGGCAATACGCCAAGGTCATATTGCTTATGTTATAAACACGAAGGATATAAGCTCTTCGGGTAATATTAACGATGGCCATACCATTCGTCAGTGCGCAACCGAAAACAACGTTACAATGTTTACTGCGCTTGATACTGTAAAAGTATTGCTTGATGTATTGGAGGAAACCACTCTCACTATCTCTACTATCGACGCGTAAGGAGTCTATAATGAAGCAGGGAATTTTTAAAATAACGGAAAATACACCGCTTAATTTAAATGTATATAAAATGCGACTTGAGGGCGATGTTTCTGAGATTACTGCACCCGGTCAGTTCATAAATATTAAGCTTGACGGACTTTACCTTCGCAGACCTATTTCTGTTTGTGATATATCAAGTGATTCGGTTACTATAATCTATAAGGTTGTAGGTCACGGAACAGAAAAAATGGCCGCAATGAAAACGGGCGAGCTTGATGTGCTTACAGGTCTTGGAAACGGATACGATACATCTCTTTCAGGTGACAGACCGTTGCTCGTAGGCGGCGGTGTCGGCGTTCCTCCGCTATATATGCTTGCAAAGCAGCTCAAAAAAGAAGGTAAAAAGGTTTCGGTTATTCTTGGCTTTAACACAGAAAGCGAAATCTTTTACGAAAATGAGTTTAAAGAGCTCGGTGCTGATGTTTATGTGACAACCGTTGACGGCTCATACGGCACTAAGGGCTTTGTTACAGATGCACTTTCCGGTGTTGATTATTCATATGTTTATACCTGCGGACCTGAGCCTATGCTTAAGGCGCTTTACCGCTCTATAAATACATCTGGACAGTTTAGCTTTGAAGAGCGAATGGGTTGCGGCTTTGGCGCTTGTATGGGTTGCTCTTGTAAGACCATTACAGGATATAAGAGAATCTGTAAGGACGGTCCGGTGCTCGAAAAGGAGGAAATACTATGGGAAGACTAAGTGCTACGCTTTGCGGAATAGAAATGGACAATCCCATAATTCCTGCCAGCGGAACATTTGGATACGGTTATGAGTTTGCAGAGCTTTACGACATAAATATGCTTGGTACCTTTTCTTTTAAAGGTACGACTAAGGATGCCCGCTTTGGAAATCCTACCGCCCGAATTGCTGAATGTACGGCAGGTATGATAAATGCCGTAGGACTTCAGAACCCGGGTGTTGATAAGGTTATAAACGAAGAATTGCCTAAAATGGCAAAATGCTTTCATAAAAAGGTTATGGCTAATGTCAGTGGATTTTCGATTGAGGATTATGCATATACCTGCGAAAAACTTGATAAATGCCCCGAGGTTGGCTGGTTAGAGGTTAATGTAAGCTGTCCTAATGTTCACGGCGGCGGAATGAGCTTTGGTACAGACCCCGCAGCAGCCGCAGAGGTTACAGCAGCGGTAAAAAAGGTTACAACAAAGCCTGTTATTGTTAAGCTTTCACCTAATGTAACCGATATTGTTGCTATAGCAAAGGCTTGCGAAGCGGCGGGCGCCGACGGTATAAGCCTTATAAATACTCTTCTCGGTATGAGAATTGATTTGCGTACAAAAAAGCCTGTTATCGCCAACAAAATGGGCGGTTTTTCGGGACCCGCGATTTTCCCTGTGGCCGTTCGTATGGTTTATCAGGTGGCTCACGCTGTTGATATTCCCGTTGTAGGAATGGGCGGCGTTAGCACGGCAGAGGATGTAATTGAGATGATGCTTGCAGGCGCTTCGGCTGTTGAGGTTGGCGCTGCAAACCTCGTTGACCCGTTTGTCTGCCGCGATATAATTAACGATTTGCCAAAGGTAATGGATAAATACGGAATAGATAATTTAAAAAGTATAATTAAAGGAGCATAATGATGGGTAAGGATGTTATTGTTGCGTGTGACTTTTCAAGTGCTGCACAAGTGTATGATTTTCTTGACAAGTTCACAGGTAGAAAGCCTTTTGTAAAAATCGGTATGGAGCTTTTTTATGCTGAGGGACCGCAGATTGTCCGTGAAATAAAGAAGAGAGGTCATAAGATTTTCCTTGATTTGAAGCTTCACGATATTCCTAATACTGTAAAAAAGGCAATGGCCGTTTTATCAAACTTAGATGTTGATATTTGCAATCTTCACGCAGGCGGAACCGTTCGTATGATGGAGGCGGCTATAGAAGGACTTACCCGTGCTGACGGAACCCGTCCGTTGCTGATAGCTGTTACTCAGCTTACCTCCACCGACCAGGAGAGTATGGAAAACGACCTTCTTATAAATAAACCGATTGACGAGGTTGTTATGCACTATGCTTCCTGTGCGAAGAAGGCAGGGCTTGACGGTGTTGTTTGCTCTCCGCTTGAGGCGGGTAAGGTTCACGGCGTTTGCGGTAACGATTTTCTGACCGTAACACCGGGCGTTCGCTTTGCAGACGGAGATATCGGAGACCAGAAGCGTGTTATGACTCCTGCTGCCGCTAAGGAAATCGGCTCTGACTATATTGTGGTTGGAAGACCTATAACTGCAGCTGAAGACCCCGTTGCAGCTTACGAGCGTTGCGTTGCAGATTTTGTTGACTAATTTGAGGTGAGAAAATGGAAGGCTATAAGAGAGAATTTATACAGTTTTTAGAGGGCGCAGGAGTTTTAAAGTTCGGTGATTTTACCGCAAAGAGCGGCAGAAAAATACCTTATTTTATTAACGCAGGCGATATAAAAACAGGTGACCAAATTTCAAAGCTTGGCGAATTTTATGCTAAGGCATATTTTGAAAAAGTAGGAAACAAGAAAACCGTGCTCTACGGACCTGCATATAAGGGTATTCCGATTGCTGTTTCGGTTGCTGTGGCTCTCTCAAAGGAGGGACTGGATGTTCCGTTCTTCTTTAACAGGAAGGAAGAGAAAGACCACGGTGAAGGTGGCGTTTTCGTAGGCTATAAGCCGAAAGAAAACGAGGAAATCGTAATTGTCGAGGATGTAATTACCGCAGGAACCGCTATACGCGAGAGTATGAATATATTATCCGGTCTTGAGGGAACACGCGTTGCCGCGACCTTCGTTATGGTAGACCGAAAGGAAAAGGGACAGACCGAAAAATCAGCTATGGCTGAGGTTGGCGAAGAGTTTGGCTTCCCCGTATATTCGGTTGTTGATGTTTACGATATTATCGAATATCTCGAAGAAGACGAGTCCAACCGTGAGAATGTTGAACGAATTAAGAAATATCTTGAAATAAACGGAGCTAAAGAATAGTCTTTTTAAAATTTTAAGAGAGGACATTTTTCTAAATGAGAAGTTTAATAGATATTTTAGAGTTATCTATAGAAGAGCTTGATGAGCTTCTGTCTTGTGCAGACGATATTATTGCAAATCCCGAAAAGTATGCACACAAGTGCGATGGTAAAAAGCTTGCAACACTTTTCTTCGAGCCATCAACCAGGACGCGCCTTAGCTTTGAGGCAGCTATGTATGAGCTCGGCGGAAATGTTTTAGGTTTTTCAGAGGCGCAAAGTTCGTCTGCCGCAAAGGGAGAAAGCGTTGCAGATACCGCTAAAACCGTTAGCTGTTATGCTGATATAATTGCAATGCGTCATCCTAAAGAGGGTGCACCGCTTGTGGCATCACTTAATGCGTCTGTACCTGTTATAAACGCAGGTGACGGTGGACACAACCATCCTACACAGACCCTAGCTGACCTACTTACCATACATCGCGAAAAGGGTCATTTTGACAATCTGACCGTTGGACTTTGCGGTGACTTAAAGTTCGGCAGAACGGTACATTCGCTTATAAATGCGCTTTCCCGTTACAGCGGAATAAAGTTTGTGCTCATCTCTCCGGAGGAGCTCAAACTGCCGAGCTATATAAAGAAGGATGTTTTGAAGAAAAACAATATTCCTTTTACTCAGACTACAAGTCTTGAAGCGGTAATGCCCGAGCTCGACATATTATATATGACACGCGTTCAGCGTGAGCGCTTCTTCAACGAAGAGGATTATTTGCGACTTAAGGACAGCTATATTCTTGATATGAATAAGCTTAAGACCGCTAAAAAGGATTTATGCATAATGCATCCGTTGCCGCGAGTAAATGAAATAAGTGTTGAGGTTGATAATGACCCGAGAGCTTGTTATTTTAAGCAGGTGCTTAACGGCAAATTTATGCGTATGGCGCTTATTTTAAAGCTTTTAGAGGAGGTTTAATATATGAAAGTCGACTCTATTATGCACGGCATTGTTATTGACCATATTGAAGCGGGGCAGGGACTAAAGCTTTATGGGCTTTTGTCGCTTGATACTCTTGATTGTCCCGTTGCTATTATGAAAAATGTACCCAGCAAAAAAATGGGCAGAAAAGACATCATAAAGGTAGACGGCAATGTATCGCTTGATGTTGATGTAATCGGATTTGTTGACCCCGGTGCTACAATAAATATTATTGAGGGCGGAGTCATAACCGAGAAGCGTACTTGCTGCTTACCAAAAACACTTACTAATGTTGTTAAGTGTAAAAATCCGCGTTGTATTACCTCGGTTGAACAGGAGCTTGACCACATATTCAAGCTGACTGATGAGGATAAGAAAATATATCGCTGTATATATTGCGAAACCAAATTTTCAAACTAAAAAAGGAGTGTCATTATGGCAAAATTTATTAATGAACCGTCACATACTTTTAACGAATATCTTTTAATTCCGGGTTACTCCTCAAGTGAGTGTGTGCCTGCAAACGTTTCCCTTAAAACACCGCTTGTTAAGTTTAAGAAGGGGGAAGAGCCTGCAATTACAATGAATATCCCCATGGTATCGGCAATAATGCAGTCGGTATCGGGAGACCGTTTGGCTGTTGCGCTTGCTACTGAGGGTGGTGTTTCCTTTATCTACGGCTCTCAGTCAATAGAGGATGAGGCCGCTATGGTAAAGCGTGCTAAGAGCTATAAGGCGGGCTTTGTTAAGAGCGATTCCAATATTCGTCCTGATGCTACCTTAGCTGATGTTATTGCTCTTTCTAAGAAAACCGGACATTCTACTATTGCTGTTACCGAAGACGGAACAAGCGAGGGTAAGCTGCTCGGCATTGTTACGGGAAGAGATTATCGTGTAAGCCGTATGTCACCTGAACTGAAGGTCAGTGAATTTATGACACCCTTTGATAAGCTCGTATGGGCAAAAGAGGGAACTACGCTTAAAGAGGCTAATGATATAATCTGGGACAACAAGCTTAATTCTTTGCCTATTGTAAGTGATGACCAGAAGCTTTGTTATTTTGTTTTCCGTAAGGACTATGATATGCATAAGCAGAACCCCAACGAGCTGCTTGATGCATCAAAGCGCTATGTTGTAGGTGCTGGTATCAACACGCGTGACTACGCTGAGCGTGTTCCTGCACTGGTTGAGGCAGGTGTAGATGTAATCTGTATTGACTCTTCAGAGGGCTTCTCTGAGTGGCAGAAGCTTACTATCGAGTGGATAAGAGAGCATTACGGCGACAGTGTAAAGGTTGGCGCAGGCAATGTTGTTGATGCTGAGGGCTTCCGTTTCTTAGCCGATTGCGGTGCTGACTTTATTAAGGTAGGCATCGGCGGCGGCTCAATTTGTATCACCCGTGAAACAAAGGGTATCGGTCGCGGACAGGCTACCGCACTTATTGAGGTTTGCGCAGAGCGTGACCGTTATTTTGAGGAAACAGGTGTATATATTCCTGTTTGCTCCGATGGCGGTATTGTTTATGACCACCATATCACCTTAGCGCTTGCTATGGGTGCGGATTTTGTAATGCTTGGCCGTTACTTTGCCCGCTTTGATGAGAGTCCTACAAACCGCGTAAGCATCGGTGGAACATACTATAAGGAATATTGGGGTGAGGGCTCTGCCCGCGCACGCAACTGGCAGCGTTACGACCTCGGAGGAGATAAGAAGCTTTCGTTTGAGGAGGGTGTTGACTCCTATGTTCCGTATGCAGGAAGCTTAAAGGATAATGTTGCTTTATCACTCAGCAAGGTTAAGTCAACAATGTGTAACTGCGGCGCACTTTCAATTCCTGAATTACAGGAAAAGGCTAAGCTTACACTTGTTTCTGCTACAAGTATTGTTGAGGGTGGAGCACACGACGTAATTCAGAAAGACAGTAGCACAACAATTAAGTAAAAAAAGTCGAATTGCGCCTTGACACTCTTTGGTTTTAATGTTAAAATGATACTCGGTTAATAGATGTTCTTTGTAACTGACGGATTTTAAGTGGAGCACCACAAAGAAACAAAGAACAGCGGTTTAAACCCAAAAAGCCGACCGTCTGGGCGCACCCGTATCCTTATAGGATGGAGTGCGCCCTTTTTGTTTTTAATTTGGTAGGAGGACTAAAATGAAAAAAGTCGGAATTGTAATGGGAAGCGACAGCGATTTGCCCATTATAAAAAAAGCAACAGATGTATTAGCTTCTTTAGGTATTCCCTTTGAGGTTCATGTATATTCAGCCCACAGAACACCTGTAGAGGCTCGTGATTTTGCCGTTAACGCCAAAGAAAACGGCTTCGGTGTTCTGATTGCCGCTGCAGGAATGGCGGCACACCTTGCCGGTGCAATTGCAGCGAATACCACATTGCCGGTTATAGGCATACCTTGCAAATCTTCAAATCTTGACGGTATGGATGCTCTTCTTTCAACCGTTCAGATGCCTACGGGTATTCCGGTTGCAACCGTTGCAATAAACGGAGGCGGAAACGCAGCACTCTTAGCTGCACAGATTCTTGCACTTTCGGATAAAGAGCTTGACAAAAAGTTGGAAGATAAGAGAAAGTCTGACGCTGAGATTGTTCTGCAGAAGGATGAAAAAATCAGCAAAGAGTTTAATGCATAAAGTTTTGGAGGAGTAGCTAATGGGAGGCTTTTTCGGGGCGGTATCAAAAAACGATGCTGTTTCTGATGTTTTCTTTGGAACAGACTACCATTCACATTTAGGCACCCGTCGTGCAGGTGTGTCGGTTTATGACAGTGAAATCGGTCTGCAAAGAGAAATACATAATATTCAAAATTCACCGTTTCGTACGAAATTTGACGACATTTTCGATGAGATGCAGGGAACCTCTGCTATTGGAATAATCAGTGACTTTGACCCTCAGCCGTTGCTTATAAATTCCAATCTCGGAAAATATGCTATATGCGTAATAGGTCTTGTTAATAATTCTGAGGAGTTAATAAGCAAGCACCTTAAAAACGGTGGTCATTTTAATGCAATGACAGGCGGTGCGGTTAATATGACCGAGCTTGTTGCCGCGTTAATAAACCAAAAGTCAAATTTTGTTGACGGAATTAAGTTTGCACAGACCGAGATTGACGGCACGGCGAGCATACTTATTTTAAAGGACAACGGCAATATTATTGCAGCGCGTGACCGCGTGGGCAGACTTCCTGTCAAGGTTGGTAAACGCGATGACGGCTATGCTGTTGCATTTGAATCCTTTGCTTATAAAAAGCTTGGCTATGCAGACGAGAGAGAGTTAGGACCGGGAGAGATTGTTGAACTGACATCCGACAGCCTTACTCAGCTTTCACCTCCGGGTAAAAAGATGCGAATTTGTTCTTTCCTTTGGAGCTATTACGGTTATCCCACCTCAACCTATGAGGGCGTTAATGTAGAGCTTATGCGTTACCGTAACGGCAGAATAATGGCGGAGAATGATTCTAAGGATAAAAACAACGAGAATGTTGATTATGTTGGCGGCGTTCCTGATTCGGGCACTCCGCACGCAATAGGCTACTCAAATCAGAGCGGAATACCTTTCTCGCGTGCTTTCATCAAGTATACTCCAACCTGGGCGCGAAGCTTTACTCCAACCAAGCAGACCGAGCGTCAAAAGGTTGCTAAGATGAAGCAGATACCTGTTGATGAGCTTATAACCGATAAAAATCTTCTGTTTGTTGACGATTCAATTGTACGTGGAACACAGCTTAAGGGAACGGTAGACTTCCTTTATGATAACGGTGCAAAGTCGGTTCATATGCGTTCGGCTTGTCCGCCCATTATGTTTGGTTGTAAGTACCTTAATTTCTCAAGAGCAACGAGTGATATGGAGCTTATAGCCCGCCGCGTTATAGACGAGCTTGAGGGTGATGAAGGCTTCAAGCATATAGAAGAATATTCTGATTCCTCTACCGAGAGAGGACAAAAACTTAGAAAAGCAATATGCAAAAAATTTAATTTTGCTTCGCTGGAATTTCAGTCATTAGAAGGAATAATTGAGGCAATTGGTCTTGACAGAGATTGTTTATGCACCTATTGCTGGAACGGAAAGGAATAAATAGTATGAATACACAGTCTAAATCTGATGCGTACGCAGCAGCCGGTGTTGATATTACTGCCGGTTATAAAGCCGTAGAACTTATGAAAACCCATATTGCCCGCACGATGACATCGGGTGTTTGCTCTGATGTCGGCGGCTTCGGTGGACTTTTTGAGCTTGACCTTACTGGAATTACCCGTCCTGTTCTTGTTAGCGGAACTGATGGTGTTGGCACAAAATTAAAGCTCGCATTTTTGATGGACAAGCATGACACAGTCGGTATTGACTGCGTAGCTATGTGCGTAAACGATATAATCTGTAGCGGTGCAAAGCCGCTTTTCTTCCTTGACTATATTGCTTGCGGAAAGAATGTTCCCGAGAGAATAGCTGATATAGTTAAGGGCGTTTGTGAGGGATGTGTTCAGGCTGGCGCTGCTCTTATTGGCGGCGAAACAGCAGAAATGCCCGGCTTCTATCCCGAGGATGAATATGACCTTGCAGGCTATAGCACGGGCGTTGTAGATAAGTCTAAGATTATTGACAACAAGACAATGTGTGAGGGCGATGTTGTAATTGCTCTTCCGTCCAGTGGTGTTCACTCTAATGGCTTCTCGCTTGTTCGCAAGGTGTTTGATGTAGAGAATTCTGACATTAAAAAACCGGTTGCAGAGCTTGGTGGTAAGTCGGTAGGAGAAACGCTGCTCACTCCTACAAGAATTTACGTAAAAGCTGTTTTAGCTCTTATGGAAAAGGTTAAGGTAAGAGCTATTTCGCATATAACAGGCGGCGGCTTCTATGAGAATATTCCGAGAAGCATTCCTGACGGCTATGGTGCGAAAATTGACCGTAGCGCTGTTCGTATTTTGCCGATATTTGACCTGATTGCTAAGGTTGGCGGCATTTCCGAGCGTGATATGTTTAACACATTTAATATGGGTGTTGGTATGAGCATCGTTGTTCCGAAGGATGAGGCAGAGCTTGCCTTACAGATTTTAAAGGACAATGGCGAGGACGCTTATATCATTGGCGAAATAATTAAATCGGAAGAGAAGATAACGATATGCTAAAAAAGACATTTGACGGTATTTCTGCCGGAATACTTATTGCTATTGGCGGAAGCGTGTTTCTTTCCTGTGAGAACAGATATGTTGGTGCTGTTCTGTTTTCGGTAGCGCTGCTTTGCATTTGTATGAAGGGATATTCGCTTTTTACCGGTAAAGTTGGCTTTATGCCGGAAAAGCACGGTAAAGAAGAGTGGTCCCAGCTTTTGCTTGGACTCTTTGGAAATGTGATTTCTACTTTTATTTGCGGTACGCTTTTAAAATATGCAATACCTAAGATTTCGGAAGCAAGTGCCGCTATATGTGATGCAAAGCTTACGCAGTTTATACCGCAGACGCTTATTCGTGCTTTCTTTTGTGGAATACTTATGTACCTTGCGGTCAGCATCTACCGCGATAAGCAGTCTTTGGCCGGTATATTCTTCTGCGTTCCTGTGTTTATTTTAAGCGGATTTGAACATTCAATTGCAAATATGTTCTATTTTGCCGTTGCAGGAAACATTTCTGTTAAGGCATTTGTGTACATAATGATTTGTATTGTCGGAAATGCACTGGGCGGAATTGCTTTACCGCTTATCAGTTCGGTTAAAAAGAGGTAAATTTATGAAAAATATTGCCGTTCTTGTTTCGGGTGGCGGAACAAATCTCAGGGCTATTATTGATGCACAGAATAGCGGTATAATCAAAGACGGAAAGGTTTCACTTGTTGTGTCTAACAATGCCGATGCATACGCGCTGACACGTGCAAAAAATGCCGGCATAAAGACGGCGGTTGTCCTTAAAAAAGATTGCAGCAGTCAGCAAGATTTTGAAGACAAAATAATTGCGCTTTTAAAGGATGAAAAAATTGATTTAATTGTGCTTGCAGGTTTTATGTCAATTTTAAGCGAGCATTTTACAAGCATTTTTAAGAATCAAATTATAAATGTTCATCCGTCACTTATACCGTCCTTTTGCGGAAAGGGCTTTTACGGACTTCGTGTGCATGAAGCTGCGCTTAGCTACGGTGTAAAGGTTACGGGTGCAACCGTTCATTTTGTAAACGAGGTACCCGACGGCGGTAAAATTATTTTGCAAAGGGCTGTTGAAATTAAGCAAGGCGACACGCCCGAAATTTTGCAAAAAAGAGTAATGGAAGAGGCTGAGTGGAAGATTCTGCCTCAGGCTATTCAGTTATATTGTGAAGATAAAATAAATTAAAGGTGGTTAAATTATGGCACTCTATGATTTAAAAAAATTACTTTCGGAAAACACTTATCCGGGACGCGGAATTGTTATAGGCAAATCCGCTGACGGAAAGAATGCAATGATTGCTTATTTTATAATGGGCAGAAGCGAAAATAGCCGTAACCGCATTTTTGAACGCTTTGACGGCGGAATGCGTACAAAGGCCTTTGACGAAAGCAAGTTATCTGACCCGAGTCTTATAATTTATAACCCGTATTTAACCGCTAAGGGTGGAAATATTGATATAATCACAAACGGTGACCAGACCAATACTATTTTCGATTGTATAAACGATAACGAAAATGTTGGTTATGGCTTTGAGGAGGCTTGCGGCAGACGTGAGTTTGAGCCCGATGCTCCTAACTTCACTCCTCGTATTTCGGGTATTTGCTACTATTGCTTCCCGAGAAACACCTTCGTTTATAAGCTTTCAATTTTAAAATCTGCAAACGGCAGACCTGAAAGCTGTCAGAGATTTTTCTATGACTACGCTGAGGGCGAAAACGGCATAGGTCATTTCATTCACACCTATAAGTGTGACGGTAACCCCATTCCTTCGTTCTACGGTGAGCCCGAAGAGGTCGCTCTTCCGAACACTGCAGAAGAATTAGCAGATGTCGTATGGAATAATTTGAATGAAGATAACAAGGTTTCTCTGTTTGTTCGCTGTGTTCCGCTTGACGGAAGCGAGCCTACCGAGATTATTATAAACAAAAACAAATAAGGAGTATAAAGATGAAAGAGTTTGAATTAAAATACGGATGCAACCCCAATCAAAAGCCTGCTAAAATTTTTATGGCAGACGGAAAAGACCTTCCAATTAAAATACTTTCGGGCAGACCCGGATTTATAAACTTCTTGGACGCTTTTAACTCCTGGCAGCTTGTTAAAGAGCTTAAGGAGGCTCTTGGTATGCCTGCAGTTACTTCGTTTAAGCACGTAAGTCCTACCTCGGCTGCCGTTGGTATTCCGCTTTCTGACAAGCTTAAAAAGGCTTGCTTTGTTGACGATATCGAGGGACTTGATGAGTCGCCGCTCGCTTGCGCTTACGCACGAGCAAGAGGAACCGACAGAATGTGTTCCTTTGGTGACTGGGTTGCGCTTTCGGATGTTTGCGATAAGACTACCGCTTTAATGATTAAGCGAGAGGTTTCCGACGGTATCATCGCTCCCGGATATGAGCCCGAAGCACTTGAAATTTTAAAGACCAAGCGTGGCGGAAACTATAATATTGTTGAGATTGACCCCAATTATGTTCCTGCCCCGATTGAGCATAAGGACGTATACGGAATTACCTTTGAGCAGGGAAGAAATAACTTTGAAATTAACCGCGAGCTGCTTTCAAATATTGTAACCGACAACAAAGACCTTCCCGAAAGTGCTGTTCGTGATTTAATCGTTGCACTTATTACTCTTAAATATACTCAGTCGAACTCTGTTTGCTATGCGGTTGACGGACAGGCTATCGGTGTAGGTGCTGGTCAGCAGTCAAGAATTCACTGCACACGCCTTGCAGGTACAAAGGCTGACACTTGGTTCTTACGCCAGCACGATAAGGTGCTTAACCTGCCCTTTAAAGCTGAGCTTGGCAGACCCGACCGCGATAATGTTATTGACGGATACATAAACAAAAATGAAGAAGATGTATGTGCTGACGGAATCTGGCAGAAGTATTTTACCAAGCAACCCGAACCGCTTACTGAGCAGGATGCTAAGGAGTATCTTGCATCAATCGACGGCGTTGCACTTGGTTCTGACGCCTTCTTCCCGTTCAGTGATAATATTGAACGCGCTAAGAAGAGCGGTGTTAAGTACATTGCTGAACCCGGCGGCTCGATTCGTGATGATGCTGTTATTGATTGCTGCAATAAGTACGGTATGGCAATGGCATTTACCGGAATGCGTTTATTCCACCATTAAGGAGTAGCAAATGAAGGTTTTAGTTGTTGGCGGCGGCGGACGCGAGCACGCCATTATAAAGAAAATTAAAGAAAACAAATCGGTTGAAGAAATTTTTGCACTGCCCGGAAACGGCGGAATAGCAAAGGATGCTACCTGCGTCGGTATCGGTGCAAAGGATATCGAAAAAATCGTTGAGTTTGCTGTAAGTAATAATATTGATTATGCGGTTGTAGCGCCCGATGACCCGCTTGTTCTTGGTTGTGTTGATGCGTTAGAGGAAAAGGGAATTGCTTGCTTTGGCCCCCGTGCTAATGCTGCTATTATTGAGGGAAGCAAGGTTTTCTCAAAAAATCTAATGAAAAAATACGGTATTCCCACCGCAAAGTATGAGGTCTTCGAAAACGCTTCCGACGCGCTCGAATATCTTAAAACTGCGCCTGTTCCTACAGTTATTAAGGCAGACGGACTCGCACTTGGTAAGGGTGTTATAATCGCCTTTACACGAAAGGAAGCAAACGATGCCGTTCTTTCTATAATGGAGGATAAGCAGTTTGGCAAAAGCGGCGACCGCATTGTAATTGAAGAATTTTTAGAGGGTCCCGAGGTTTCAGTGCTTGCATTTACCGACGGCAAAACTGTCGTGCCTATGGTTTCTTCAATGGACCATAAGCGTGCAGGTGATAACGATACAGGTCTTAATACGGGCGGTATGGGCACTATTGCTCCAAATCCGTATTATACTTGCGATTTAGCCAAGGTTTGTATGGACACAATATTTGTTCCTACAATTAAGGCTATGAATGAAGAGGGAAGAACCTTTAAAGGTTGCGTTTATTTTGGACTTATGATAACCAAAGACGGCCCCAAGGTTATTGAATACAACTGTCGTTTTGGCGACCCCGAAACACAGGTTGTTTTACCCTTGCTTGAGAGTGATTTGTTCGATGTTATGCGTGCGGTTACCGAAGAAAGATTAGGGGAGATTGAGGTAAAATTTAAGGATGCCAGCGCTTGTTGTGTAATTATGGCTTCAAACGGTTATCCTCAGTCTTACGAAAAAGGTTTTGAAATAAATATTCCTGATAGTATTTGGGATAAGGTTTATGTTGCCGGTGCCGAAAAACGAGATGGTAAGCTGTTAACAAACGGAGGCAGAGTTTTGGGTGCTACCGCCGTTGCAGATACCTTGAGTGATGCTGTAAATGATGCTTACGCACTCGTAAAGGAAATAAGCTTTGATAATGCTTACTATCGAAGCGATATCGGTAAGCGTGCCCTAATGGCATTTGTGGAGGAATAAAAGTGGTATACAGAGTATTTGTTGAAAAAAGGGAAGAGCTTGCAAACGAGGCAAAAGCACTTTTGTCCGATGTTCGTACGCTCTTGGGTATTGAAGCGTTAGAGAATGTTAGAATTCTTAACCGCTATGATGCAGAAAATATCACAGAAGAGCTTTTTGAATATGCCAAGAAAACGGTTTTTTCAGAGCCGCAGCTTGATATAGTGAGCGATGATTTGACTGCTGAAAATTCATATGTTTTTGCTGTAGAATATCTACCGGGCCAGTTTGACCAGCGCGCTGATTCAGCTGCTCAGTGTATTCAGATTATCTCACAGGGAGAGCGTCCGCTTATACGCACCGCAAAGGTATATGTTCTTTCGGGTGCATTATCTGAGGACGATATTAACGAAATAAAGAAATATGTTATTAACCCTGTAGAATCCCGTATAGCAACCCTTGAAAAGCCCGAAACCTTAAAAATGAAGTATGAGGTTCCGACAAGCGTTCGTACACTTGACGGATTTACTTCACTTGACAGAGCTGGTCTTGAGGCTTTTGTAAGTGAATACGGTCTTGCAATGGATGCAGATGATATTGCTTTCTGTCAGAATTATTTTATATCAGAGCATCGTGACCCGACTATAACAGAAATTCGTATGATAGATACCTATTGGTCGGACCACTGCCGTCATACTACCTTCTTAACTACAATTGATAATGTTAAGTTTGAGGACGAACTTTTACAAAATGCGTATGACGAATATATTGCCGTCCGTAAGGAGCTTGGTCGCACAAAACCTATCTGCCTTATGGCCCTTGCAACCGTCGCAGTTAAGTATTTAAAGGTAAATGGAAAGCTTGATAAGCTTGACGAGTCTGAGGAAATAAATGCTTGTACCGTTAAAATCAATGTTGATGTTGACGGCGTTAGCGAGCCCTGGCTTTTACTATTTTAAAACGAAACCCACAACCACCCGACCGAGATTGAGCCGTTCGGTGGTGCTGCAACCTGTATAGGCGGTGCAATTCGTGACCCGCTTTCAGGTCGTTCATATGTGTACGGCGCAATGCGTGTTACGGGTGCTGCTGACCCGTTAAAGCCCGTAAGTGAAACAATTAAGGGTAAATTACCGCAGCGTAAAATTGTAACGACCGCAGCCGCAGGTTATTCCTCCTACGGCAACCAGATTGGTCTTGCAACGGGTATTGTTGACGAAATTTATCATCCCGGTTATGCTGCAAAGCGTATGGAAATTGGTGCTGTTATAGCTGCGGCTCCTGCTGAAAATGTCAGACGCGAAGTTCCTGCACCGGGCGATGTTGTAATTCTTCTTGGCGGTGCTACCGGTCGTGACGGTATCGGTGGAGCAACCGGCTCTTCAAAGGCTCACAACGCTCAGTCGGTTGAAACCTGCGGAGCTGAGGTTCAGAAGGGTAACGCTCCTGAAGAGCGCAAACTTCAGCGACTTTTCAGAAATAAAACTGCTTGCCGTATGATTAAGCGTTGTAATGACTTTGGTGCAGGCGGAGTCTCGGTTGCTATTGGTGAGCTTGCCGACGGTCTTGAAATTGACCTTAACGCCGTTCCCAAGAAATATGAGGGTCTTGACGGCACAGAGCTTGCTATAAGTGAATCGCAAGAGCGTATGGCCGTTGTTGTTGAAAAAGAATATGTTGACGCTTTCTTAAAGCTTGCAAATGAAGAAAATCTTAACGCTTGTCCTGTTGCTGTCGTAAAGGCAGAGCCAAGACTTGTTATGAATTGGAACGGAAAGAAAATAGTTGATATTAGTCGCGAATTCTTAAATTCCAACGGTGCAGAAAAGCACATTGATATTGTTGCGAAAAAGCCTGCTCTTGAAGAAAAGGTTATAAACGGCACATTTACTGAGAATATTAAGAAAATGGCCGCAGACCTTAATATTTGCTCAAAGCGCGGACTTTCCGAGCGCTTTGACTCCACAATCGGCGCAGGAACTGTTTTAATGCCTTTTGGCGGAAAGAATCAGCTTACTCCTATTCAGAGTATGGTTCAGAAGATTTCTGTTGAAAAGAAGCATACAGACGATTGCTCACTTATGTCTTGGGGCTATAATCCCTTTATAACCGAGCAAAGCCCCTACCACGGCGCATATTTGGCGGTTGTTGAGTCGGTTTGTAAGCTTATAGCTTCGGGCGCTAAATTTGAGGATGTTTATCTAACCTTCCAGGAATATTTCCCGCATCCCGGCAAAGACTCTACCCGTTGGGGTCAGCCGTTAGCGGCTTTACTTGGTGCGTTTAAGGCACAAAAGGAGTTGGGAATTGGCTCTATCGGCGGTAAGGATTCTATGAGCGGCTCGTTTGAGGATTTGGATGTTCCGCCCACACTTGTTTCCTTTGCCGTTACAACCGAGAAGGTTAAGAATGTTGTATCTCCCGAATTTAAAAAGGCAGGAAACAAGGTATATCTTGTTTATGCTAAGAAGGATAATGATACAGGTCTTCCTAACACTGAATCATTGTTTGAAACCTTTGGTAAGGTAACCGACTTAATGCGTAAGGGCACCGCTGTTTCTGCTTATACACCGTGTATAGGCGGTATAGGTGAAGCCGTTATGAAGATGTGCTTTGGTAACGGCCTTGGCTTTAAATTTGAAAATATCTCTACGCAGGATATTTTCGATTATTGCTACGGTGCATTTGTTATTGAGTCGACCGAGGTTATAGCGGATGCTATCTGCATTGGTGAGGTTACAGACGACGGCAAGATAACCTACGCAAACGAGAGCATCGCGCTCGCAGAGCTTTTAGGGATTTACGAGGACAAGCTTGAGAGTGTATATAGCTGTAACATTTCCGACCGCAAAACTCCAATGGAGAATTTTGAATATAAGGCAGAAAAGAGAGTCGCACCGTCTATCAAGGTTGCGAAACCCAAGGTCCTCATTCCTGCTTTCCCGGGTACTAACTGTGAATTTGATAGTGCAAAGGCTGTTCGTGATGCAGGTGCAGAGCCTGAGATTATTGTTATAAATAACCTCTCAGCATCTGGTATTCAGTCAAGTGTTGAAAAATTTGCAAACAGTCTTAAGGATGCACAAATGGTATTTATCCCCGGTGGATTCTCGGGCGGTGACGAGCCTGACGGAAGCGGTAAGTTTATTACTGCATTCTTCCGTAACGCTGCAATTAAGGACGGCGTTCACGATTTACTTAAAAACCGTGACGGCCTTATGTGCGGTATTTGTAACGGATTCCAGGCGCTTATAAAGCTTGGCCTTGTTCCGTACGGTGAAATTATTGATACCGACGAAAACTGTCCGACTCTTACCTTTAACACAATAGCACGTCACCAGTCGCGTATTGTTCGTACTCGCGTTGCTTCTAACAAATCGCCTTGGTTAGCTCTTACAAATGTCGGCGATGTATATAATGTTCCGATTTCACACGGTGAGGGACGTTTCCTTGCAAGTGAAGAGCTTATTAAGCAGTTAGCAGCAAACGGTCAGATTGCAACACAGTATGTTGACCTTGAAAACAACGCAACCAGCGATGTTCACTTTAACCCCAACGATTCTATGTACGCTATTGAGGGTATTACATCACCCGACGGACGTGTGTTTGGTAAAATGGGTCACAGTGAGCGTATCGGCGACGGACTTTATAAGAATGTTCCCGGAAACTACGATATTCGTATGTTTGAGTCTGCTGTACGCTACTTTAAATAAGGAGGATTCCAGTGAACTTTTTTGAGGAACTTAAAAACTTTGATACAAAGGTTGCAGATGCTTGTAAATTAGAACTTGAGCGTCAGCAGCACAACATCGAGCTTATTGCTTCTGAAAATATTGTCTCAAAAGCAGTCCTTTTAGCAGCCGGCGGCGTATTAACCAACAAATACGCCGAGGGCTATCCGGGCAAGCGCTATTACGGCGGTTGTCAGTGCGTTGATATTGTTGAAGAGATTGCGCGTAAGCGTGCATGTGAGCTTTTTGGTGCAGAACACGCAAATGTTCAGCCGCACTGTGGTGCAAGCGCAAACCTTGCTGTATTTTTCGCTCTGCTTAACCCCGGTGATACTGTAATGGGAATGAATCTTCAGCAAGGCGGACATCTCTCCCACGGTTCTCCCGTAAACATTTCGGGTAAATATTTTAATGTCATTCCTTACGGCGTTAATAAGGACACTGAAATGATAGATTATGACGAGATGGAGAGAATCGCTAAGGAGTGCAAACCGAAGCTCTTGGTTGTTGGTGCGAGCGCATATTCACGAATCATTGATTTCAAGCGTTGCCGTGAAATTGCAGATGAGGTCGGCGCATATTTAATGGTTGATATGGCTCACATCGCAGGCTTGGTTGCCGCAGGCGTTCATCCGTCACCCGTTCCGTACGCACATGTTGTTACCACAACAACGCACAAAACTCTTCGCGGTCCCCGAGGCGGAATGATTTTATGCAAGGAAGAGCTTGCAAAGCAGATTGACAAAGCAATTTTCCCTGGAACACAGGGCGGTCCGCTTATGCATATTATTGCGGCAAAGGCTGTCGCATTTGGCGAGGCTTTAACCGACGAATTTAAGGCATACGGTCAGCAAATTGTCAAGAATGCTGCTGTTCTTTGTGACGAGCTTAAAAATAACGGAATAGATGTTGTTTCAAACGGTACCGATAATCACCTTATCCTATTAAATCTTGTAAAAGAAAACGTTACAGGTAAGGATTTAGAGCATCGTCTTGATGAGGTTCATATTACCGCAAACAAAAACACCATTCCTAACGACCCGCAAAGTCCGTTTATCACAAGCGGTCTACGCATTGGTACGCCTGCTGTTACTACACGAGGCTTTAAGGAAGCGGAAATGAAGCTTATAGCAGGATGGCTTTCTGATGCTATCCACGACTTTGACGGAAACAAAACTCGTATAACAAAAGAGGTACAGGAGCTTTGTGCTCAGTATCCGATTTATTAAAAGGAGAATAAAAATGGCTTATTTATCTGACATTGAAATTGCACAGTCCTGTCAAATGAAACCAATAGGGGAGATTGCTGCCACTGCGCATGTTGACGAAAAGTATATTGAGCAGTACGGAAAGTATAAAGCAAAGATTGACCTCTCCTTGCTTAACGAAACCGACCGCAAGGACGGTAAACTTATCCTTGTTACTGCAATTACTCCTACCCCCGCAGGTGAGGGTAAAACTACCACAACTATTGGTCTTGCAGATGGTCTCAAGCTTATCGGAAAGGATGTAACTGTTGCTTTGCGTGAGCCGTCTCTTGGACCCGTTTTCGGTGTTAAGGGCGGTGCCGCAGGCGGCGGATATGCTCAGGTTGTTCCTATGGAGGACATCAACCTCCACTTTACCGGTGACTTCCACGCCATCGGCGCTGCAAACAATCTCCTTGCTGCAATGCTTGATAACCACATTCAGCAGGGAAATGAGCTTGGTATTGATGTTAGAAAGATTACCTGGAAGCGCTGTGTTGATATGAATGACCGTCAGCTTCGCTTTGTTGTAGACGGTATGGGCGGTAAGGCTAACGGTGTTCCGCGTGAGGACGGATTTGATATTACCGTTGCAAGTGAGATTATGGCTGTTCTCTGTCTTGCAAATTCTATCTCTGACCTTAAAGAGCGTCTTTCACGCATAATCGTTGGTTATACATACGACGATAAGCCTGTTACCTGTGGTCAGCTTAACGCTGCAGGCGCAATGACCGTATTACTTAAAGAGGCGCTAAAGCCTAACTTAGTACAGACTCTTGAGGGTACTCCTGCGTTTGTTCACGGCGGTCCTTTCGCTAATATCGCTCACGGCTGTAACTCTGTTATGGCTACCAAGCTTGCACTTAAGATGGGTGACTATACCGTTACTGAGGCTGGCTTCGGTGCTGACCTGGGCGCAGAGAAGTTCCTTGATATCAAGTGCCGTATGGCAGGTCTTACACCCGATGCTGTTGTCGTTGTTGCAACTGTTCGTGCTCTTAAAATGCACGGCGGTCTTGCAAAGACAGAGCTCGGAACAGAGGACCTTGTTGCTCTTGAAAAGGGTATTCCGAATCTTCTTCGTCATGTATCAAACATCAGCAATGTATACAAGCTTCCTTGTGTTGTTGCTGTTAACCGTTTCCCGACCGATACTGATAAGGAAATTGACTTCATCATTTCCAAGTGCAAGGAAATCGGCGTTAATACCGTACTTTCAACCGTATGGGCAGACGGCGGCAAGGGCGGCGTAGAGCTCGCTCGTGAGGTTGTTCGTCTTTGCGAAGAGGAGCAGGGTGACTTTACCTTCTCCTATGAGCTTGACAGCACAATCGAAGAGAAGATTGAGTCGGTTGTAAAAAAGGTTTACGGCGGTAACGGCATAAATGTTTTACCTGCCGCTAAAAAGCAGATTGAACAGCTCACAGCCTTAGGCTTTGATAAATGCCCCGTTTGTATCGCAAAAACACAGTATAGCTTCTCGGATGACCCGACAAAGCTTGGAGCTCCGGAGGACTTTACTGTAACTGTTAAAAATGTAAAAATCTCTGCAGGTGCAGGATTTATAGTTGTACTAACGGGTGATATTCTTACAATGCCCGGACTTCCCAAGAAGCCTGCGGCTGAGAGAATTGACATTGACGAAAACGGAAAAGTAACAGGTTTGTTCTAATCTAAAAAAAGACAGCGGATTTCCGCTGTCTTTTTTTGTTGCTCTTAGTTATCTTTTTTGATATAATATGAAAAGAATAATATGTAGGGTGATGCAAAGTGAATATAATGCATATGAAATATGCCGTAGAGATTGCGAGGCTTGGCTCAATAAATAAAGCGGCGGAAAGGCTTATGATTGCACAGCCTAACCTAAGTCGCTCGGTCAAAGAGCTTGAGTCGGATTTAGGTATATCAATTTTTGACCGTTCCTCAAAGGGTATGATGCTAACCCCTGACGGTGAAAAATTTATAAGCTATGCGAAAAAGATTTTAGCGCAGATAAATGAAATTGAAAATCTGTACCGTGACGATATAAAGCCTTGTCAGCGTTTTTCAATTTCTGTTCCGCGTGCTTGCTATATCTCGGATGCTTTTTCCCGTTTTTCAACAATGATAAATAACGCTCCCGCTGAGATATTTTATAAAGAAACCAACTCAAAACGCGCTATTGACAATATTCTAAGTGCTGATTATAAGCTTGGAATTATTCGCTATGCACAGAATTACGATAAATATTTTAATGCAGTATTAGAGGAAAAGGGCCTTCTTCACGAAACGGTTACAGAGTTTCATTATGTGCTTGTAATGAGCAAGGATTGTCCGTTGGCAAACAAGGACGAAATAAAATTTTCCGACCTTAAAGACTATGTGGAGATTGCTCACGCCGACCCGTTTGTTCCGTCATTGTCGCTTGCCCAGGTTAAAAAGGAGGAGCTGCCTGACGATATAGAACGCAGAATATACGTATTCGAACGCGCAAGTCAGTTTGATTTATTATCAAGCAATAAAGATACTTTTATGTGGGTTTCATCCGTTCCGCAGAAGCTATTAAGGCGCTATGACCTTGTTGAGCGCGTGTGCTCTGAAAACAAGAAAATGTATAAGGATGTTTTAATTTATAAAAAGGATTACCGCCTGACCGAGCTTGATAAGAAATTTATTGAAGAACTAAGGCGTTCTAAAAACGAAATATTCAAATAAAATATAACCGACAGATTTTTCTGTCGGTTATATCATTTTTTATATTACCCGTATACTAAAATAGTATTTCAAAAACAAAAGACACTGTGTTAAAATATTAACAATTCAGATGAGAGCTTTGATATAACTGATATGAACTCTTTGGAGGTATATTATGCAAAACGATACACATTTATTAGTGGACAGCGTTGAGCGTCTTGAAGAGGAAATAGCTTCAGTAAGAGCCGCACAACAAAAGTTTGCTACATTCACACAGGAGCAGGTTGATAAAATCTTCTTAGCTGCAGCTACCGCTGCAAACAAGGCAAGAATTTCGCTGGCACGCCTTGCAGTTGAAGAAACGGGAATGGGCATTGTTGAGGATAAGGTAATAAAGAACCATTTTGCCTCAGAATATATTTACAATGCATACCGTGATACTAAAACCTGCGGTGTAATAGAAGAGGATAAGGCATATGGAATTAAGAAAATTGCCGAGCCTATTGGTGTTATTGGTGCCGTAATTCCTACAACAAATCCAACCTCAACCGCTATATTTAAGACTCTTTTAGCGCTTAAAACCCGTAACGGAATAATCATAAGCCCTCATCCGCGCGCAAAAAATTCAACCATTGCCGCATCTAAGCTTATATTAGAGGCAGCCGTAAGGGCAGGTGCACCCGAGGGAATAATTTCCTGGATTGATGTTCCGAGTCTTGATATGACAAACCTTCTTATGAAGGAGTCGGATATTATTCTTGCAACAGGTGGTCCCGGAATGGTTAAGGCTGCGTATTCAAGCGGCAAGCCTGCTTTGGGTGTTGGTGCAGGTAATACCCCTGCTATAATTGACGACAGCGCGGATATTCTGCTTGCTGTAAACTCAATTATACACTCAAAAACCTTTGATAACGGAATGATTTGCGCATCTGAGCAGTCGGTTATTGTTCTTGATAAAATTTATGACGAGGTTAAAGCGGAGTTTATAAAGCGTGGCTGCTATTTCCTTAATGAAGAAGAAACCGAAAAGGTCAGAAAGACAATTATAATCAACGGCGCATTAAATGCTAAAATCGTTGGTCAAAAGCCTGTTACCATTGCTGCGCTTGCGGGTGTAACAGTTCCCGAAAGCACAAAAATTTTAATAGGTGAGGTTGAAAGCGTAGAATTATCCGAAGAGTTCGCCCACGAAAAGCTTTCTCCCGTTCTTGCAATGTATAAGGCACCCGATATAAAGGACGCTTTCTTAAAGGCTGAACAGCTTATAGCAGACGGCGGTTACGGACACACCGCATCAATCTATCTTAATACCCTTACTCAAAAGGATAAGTTAGATGAATTTGCCTCAAGAATGAAGACCTGCCGTATTGTTGTTAATACTCCTTCGTCGCACGGCGGAATAGGTGACCTTTATAACTTTAAACTTGCACCGTCGCTTACCCTTGGCTGTGGTTCTTGGGGCGGAAACAGCGTTTCTGAAAATGTTGGTGTAAAGCATCTGCTTAATATTAAAACGGTTGCCGAAAGGAGAGAGAATATGCTTTGGTTCAGAGCGCCTCAAAAGGTATATATAAAGCAGGGTTGCCTTCCCGTTGCTCTTGATGAGCTTAAAAATGTAATGGGCAAGAAAAAGGCTTTTATAGTTACGGATAGCTTCCTTTATCAGAACGGATACACAAAAGCTATAACCGATAAGCTTGACGAGATGGGAATTCAGCACGCAACCTTCTTTGACGTTGAGCCTGACCCGACTC
This sequence comes from Acutalibacteraceae bacterium, assembly GCA_045590515.1. Taxonomy (GTDB): domain Bacteria; phylum Bacillota; class Clostridia; order Oscillospirales; family Acutalibacteraceae; genus SIG589. The sequence goes on along the minus strand of JAZNRD010000032.1, from coordinate 37,651 downwards.
TCGATTGCGCCAAGCGCGGTGCAGAGCAGATGTCGGCATTTGCGCCCGACTGTATTATTGCCCTTGGTGGCGGTAGTGCAATGGATGCCGCCAAGATAATGTGGGTGCTTTACGAGCATCCCGAGGCAGATTTTATGGATATGGCAATGCGCTTTGTTGATATTCGCAAACGTATTTACACATTCCCCAAAATGGGCGAAAAGGCATACTTTATTGCTGTTCCTACCTCCGCAGGTACCGGCTCGGAGGTTACACCCTTTGCTGTTATTACCGACGAAAAAACAGGTGTTAAGTATCCTTTAGCAGATTACGAGCTTATGCCTAATATGGCAATAATTGATACCGATTTGCATATGTCCGCACCTAAAGGACTTACCGCTGCATCGGGTATCGATGCCGTTACACACGCGCTTGAAGCATACGCTTCAATGCTTGCAACAGATTACACAGACGGCCTTGCACTAAAAGCCTTAAAGACTATATTCGAATATCTGCCGCGCGCTTATGATGATGGTATGACCGATGTTTTAGCAAGAGAAAAAATGGCTAACGCCGCTACAATGGCTGGTATGGCTTTCGCAAACGCATTCCTCGGTGTATGTCATTCAATGGCTCACAAGCTTGGTGCATTCCATCATCTTCCACACGGTGTTGCAAACGCCTTAATGATAGAAGAGGTTATAAGATTTAATTCTTCCGAAGCGCCTGCTAAAATGGGTACATTCTCACAGTATGACCATCCGCACACACTTGAACGATATGCAGAGGTTGCAGACTATTTGGGACTTGGCGGAGCAACAAATGAAGAAAAGCTCGAAAATCTTATAAAGGCAATAAACGAGCTTAAAGCAAGGGTTGGAATAAAGTCTGCTATAAAGGATTATGTTGCAGACGAGGAAAACTTCCTCTCTAATCTTGACGAAATGACCGAGCAGGCATTTGATGACCAGTGCACTGGTGCAAACCCGCGTTATCCGCTTATGAGCGAAATCAAGCAGATGTATCTTAACGCCTACTATGGCAAGTAATGAGTAAAGGAGGATTTATATATGAAACTTGAAAACAAAATTATTGTTGAAAATACTAAGACCCTTTACCGCGATAACGATAAATGTATAAAGGTTTTTAATGAAAATTATTCTAAGGCTGACGTTCTTAACGAAGCATTAAACCAAGCGAGAATTGAGGAAACGGGACTTAATATTCCTAAGGTTTTAGAAATCAGTATGATTGACGGAAAATGGGCAATTGTAACCGATTTTATTGAGGGTAAAACACTTGAAAAGCTTATGGAAGAAAATCCAGAAAAGGAAGACGAATATTTAGAAATGTTTGTCGATTTACAGCTTTCAATTCACGCAAAGACCTGTCCGCTTCTTAATAAGCTTAAGGATAAAATGAACAGAAAGATAAATGAAACAACGCTTGATGCTACCACCCGTTACGAGCTTCATACTCGTCTTGAGGGAATGCCCAAGCATAAAAAGGTATGTCACGGTGACTTTAACCCCTCCAATGTAATTGTCGCAAATGACGGAACGCCTTATATAATTGACTGGTCGCACGCAACACAGGGCAACGCATCTGCAGATGCAGCAAGAACCTACCTTTTGTTCTGCCTTGATAAAAAAGAAGATTTGGCGAAGAAATATTTAAATCTCTTCTGTCAGAAGAGTAACACTGCAAAGCAGTATGTCCAGAAATGGATGCCGATTGTAGCGGCATCACAGTCTGTAAAGGGCAACGAACACGAGCGCGAATTTTTGCTTTCTTGGGTTGATGTTGTAGATTACGAATAATAAAAAAGCCTCACAAAAGTGAGGCTTTTTCTAATCCATGTTAAGAAAACGCTTATTGTAATAGCTTGAATTTTTGGTGAATTCAGCATTAAACTCTTCAAATCCCATTTCCTCTGAAAGTGTCTTAAGTCCCGAGAAGACATTGGTACCAAGACCTAATCGCTCACCGTCAATTTTGCAACCTAAAGCCGCAAGGGTAGAGGGGAACATATCAAGAGTCGTAAATTCACGATACCAGGTATAATCATCGGATACGGGTGCGTTTACAAAACTGTTGTAAACGCGGCGGGTGTAGCCTTTTTTCATATTGCGCGAAAAATATGCTTCGTCCATACTTAAATGGTCACCGGTGATAACAACCGTAGTATTTTCGTAAAAATCCTGTTCTTTAAGCCAGTTTAAAAACTTTCTTATACGCTTACTCGAACAAGCAATTACATTTTCATATTGCTCGTCATATTTTTCTTTACATTCATCACAGTAAAATCCGCCTATATGATGAGTGTCAGCGGTCAGCATTGTAAAGGAAAACGGCTTTTCATTTTTCGAGAGGTTTAATAATTCCTGCTCAGCGTATTCAAATAAGTGCTTGTCCTCCATACCCCACCATTCCCAGTAGCCTTTGGGAACAATGCCGTCCTCATACGCGGTGTAAATGTCAAGCACCTTGTCAATTCCGTGCTGCATAAGATATTGCTTTTTACCGCCGTATTCACTATCCGAGCCGAACATTGCAACCTGATAATATCCGTTGTTGTGCAGTATGTCATTTATAGTGGTTACACCGGGTAAAAACTCATCAAAATAATCGTTTACAGAGTTTCCGTCAACTCCTACAGGTAGTTTAAGCGGAAGACCGGAAGTATGTCCTACAAGTGCGCCAACCGTCCAGGTTGTACCGCTAACGGTGCGAGCACCACCAACGATTCCGTTGTGAGAAATATTTATGTTTTGCGCTGCAATATTAAATAACTCAGGCATTACGACCTTATCTATACCACCCTCAAGTTCTTCTGAAAAATATGTTGTCTCCATTGACTCAAGATAGATATATATAAGATTTCGCTTTTGCTCGGGAAAAGTGATTTCAACTTCGTCGGGGTCTATGTAGTAATCTGAATAAATATTAGTCTGGTGAAACTTTAAATATACCCATTCCAGAAGACCGACAATCTGCATTCCCGAAATCAGTGTGCTAAAGGAAATTACTAAAGACAATAAAACCGATAACCACTGGGGTAACAAAAAATATCTTCTCTTTTGTTCTCTTTTAGATTTTCTTAACGGAATAAGAAAAATTAAAAAGTAGCTAATTAAAAGAATAATAACAGAAGGCAATAATCCCTTTAAAAGATAATCGTAAACGATGTTGCTTTCAACACCCTCCATATCAGAGAAGAGGGTAAATAAAACAGCATCAAAACCGACATCACCGTATATTTTTCTGTACCATAAGGCAGAGAACACTCCAATAATTCCAATCGCCATAAAAATGAATAGAATTATCTTGGAAAAAATATGCTTTTTAATTTTTTTCTCTTTCATAAACAGTCCTTCTATTTTTTTACAAATATTATTATACAGCCAAATTTTCTAAATTCAACTTTATTTTTAATATGTTTATAAAAAATTAAACTTTATTACAAACTTTTTTTGGCTCACTATTGTTTTAAATGCAAAATTAGTATATAATAAAATAAAGAATTTTTCAGGAGATTTGAGATGAGGAAAACAAAGATTATATGCACAATAGGTCCTTCGTGCTCTGATGAGAAGACTATTGAGCAGATGTGCCTTGCGGGAATGAACATTGCAAGACTTAACTTTTCCCACGGCACACATGAGGATTATTTAAATAAAATTAAAGCAATTAAAAATGTTCGTGAACGACTCAACATTCCGGTTGCCATTATGCTTGATACAAAGGGTCCCGAATATCGAATCGGTACCTTCGAAAACGAAAAAATTTCACTCTCAGACGGTGATATTTTTACACTTACAACCGAGGATATTGTTGGAAACGAGGAGCATGTTTCGGTAAACTATAAAAATCTTCCAAACGACCTTGATGTAGGTGACCGTATACTTCTCAACGACGGAATGCTTGAAATGGTCGTTGAAGAACTGACTGACACTGAGATTAAATGCCGCGTTGTTATCGGGGGACAGCTTTCAAACCGCAAGAGTATGAGTTTCCCAAATAAGCAACTGCATCAGATTTATCTTAGTGAGCAGGATAAAAACGACATACTTTTCGGCATCGAAAACGATGTTGATTTTATTGCTTGCTCTTTTGTTTCGTGCCGTCAGGATATGATAGATGTTAAAGAGTTTTTGCTTGCAAACGGCGGAAATGAGATTGACCTTATTGCAAAGCTCGAAAACCGTGCCGGTGTTGATAATATTGAAGAAATATGCGAAGAGTGTACCGGAATTATGATTGGCAGAGGAGATATGGGTGTTGAAATTCCGTTCCACGAGCTTCCTGCCATACAGAAAAAACTTATAACAAAATGCCGTCTGCTTGGAAAGCGTGTTATTACAGCTACTGAAATGCTCGAGTCTATGATTCATAACCCGCGTCCTACCCGTGCAGAAATTTCCGACGTTGCAAACGCCGTATACGACGGGACAAGCGCTATAATGCTCTCTGGTGAAACGGCTGCAGGAAAATATCCCGTTTTGACAATAAAAACAATGTCAACAATCGCGGAACACGCAGAACAGAATATTCATTATAACAAGCGTTTTTACCGTTCGGAATTTAAAATAAATAATACTGTTGATGCACTGTCCCACGCCACCTGCGGAATGGCTATTGATGTTGATGCAAAGGTAATTGTTGCTTGCTCGCTTTCGGGAATTACCGCCCGAATGGTTTCCCGTTTCCGTCCCTCAATGGATATTATCGGACTTACAACAAGCGAGAAAACTTGGCGCAAGCTTGCAATGTCGTGGGGTATCATACCTGTAATGTGCGACCGTTTTGATTCTACCGATGTTTTGTTTTATACTGCAAAGAAAACCGCAAAGGATGTTTTAAACCTTAAAAAAGGCGATAATATTGTTATCACGGGCGGTATGACAAACGGTATTTCGGGTAATACCAATACAATTAAGATTGAAACGATATAATAACACTATGACCATATAAAAGTTGTTGACAAAAACGCCCTGGTGGTTTATTATTATATGGTCATATTTGGAGGCATAGCTCAGTTGGTTAGAGTACTTGCTTGACATGCAAGGGGTCACTGGTTCAAGTCCAGCTGTCTCCACCAAAATCCCGAATGCGTAAGCGTTCGGGATTTTACTTTTTCACTATTCACTATTCACTATTCACTAAACATACATTCGAATTTTAAAAAAATTATAATATTATATTGACTTTTGCGCTATAAAGTGTTAAAATTTCTAATAAGTTAAACCTATGATTAAGAATAGTAGCCTTAAGGGAAGCTCAAAGAGAGTTGTCGGCGGTGTGATGACAGCAGTGAAAATTAAGGTGAATGGACTTATGAGGGCGGCCGAAAGCGTTTTGTTAGTAGTAGCCGACGGGGTGTACCCGTTACAGTACAACTCATATTTTGTATGAGGCAAAGCGGATGATTTCATCAATTTGGGTGGTACCGCAGGAGTTTATTCCTGTCCCATGTTTTTCATGGGGCAGTTTTTTATTTGGAGTGTGTTTTATGATTCTTTTAACAAGACGATGGCGAAAGACGCTTAAATAACTTTAATACTAAATCTGAATTATTTAAGGAGAATTTTTATGAACAAGTATAAAGATTTTGATAATTATTTAAAGGAGTTCCCGGCTGTTGACGGTTATTTCGGCGAGTACGGCGGTGCATTTCTGCCTGATGAGCTTATTCCTGCGTTCAAGGAAGCAAATGATTCCTACGAGGCTATATGCCATTCTGCTCAGTTTATAAACGAGCTTAGAAGAATTAGAAAAGAGTTCCAGGGAAGACCTACTCCCGTCTACCATTGCGAAAGACTTTCAAAGCTTTTCGGCAATTGCCAGATTTATTTAAAGCGTGAAGACCTTAACCATACGGGCGCTCATAAGCTCAATCACTGTATGGGTGAGGGACTCCTTGCAAAATATATGGGCAAGAAAAAGCTTATTGCTGAAACGGGTGCAGGTCAGCACGGTGTTGCACTTGCTACTGCGGCTGCATATTTCGGTATGGAATGTGACATTTATATGGGTGAGGTCGATATTGAAAAGCAGCACCCGAATGTTATCCGTATGAAGATGCTCGGCGCTAATGTTATTCCCGTTACAAAGGGTCTTAAGACACTCAAAGAAGCGGTTGACGCGGCGTTTGAGGCATATCTTAACGAATATGAAAATGCAATTTACTGCATTGGCTCTGCGCTTGGACCTCATCCTTTTCCGAAGATGGTCAGAGATTTTCAGTCGGTTATTGGTATTGAGGCGAGAGAGCAGTTCCTTGATATGACCGGAATAATGCCCGACGCTGTTTGTGCTTGCGTTGGCGGTGGCTCCAACTCGCTCGGTATGTTCACACCGTTTCTTGCTGACCCCGTTGAAATTTACGGTGTTGAGCCGTTAGGCAGAGGTGCAGGTGTTGGCGACCACGCCGCAACAATGCAGTTTGGAACAAAGGGCAAGCTTCACGGTTTTGAAAGCTATGTCCTTCAGGACGAGAACGGCGAGCCGTTGCCCGTTTATTCTATCGCAAGCGGTCTTGATTATCCCGGCGTTGGACCGGAGCACGCATATCTGCGTGATGCAGGAAGAGTAAATTATGTTACCGCCTCTGACGAAGAGGCTATGGAAGCCTTCTTCTTGCTTTGTCGTTATGAAGGCATAATTCCCGCTATTGAAAGCTCGCACGCACTTGCATATGCTATTAAATATGCAAAGGAGAAAAAGAGCGGTTCAATTCTCGTTTGTCTTTCTGGCCGCGGCGATAAGGATATTGACTATGTTTATGAAAACTATGGCTGCGGAGAAAAATTTAATCTTGGTAAGTAATAAAAAACGCGTCTAAGTTTTTCTTAGACGCGTTTTTGTTATTTTTGAATATTGTATGCCATAAGTCTTGAAAGTTTGCGAGGGGCGAATTTAGCACCGATTACCACCAACTTGTTAAGCAGTCCGTGAATAGCAATAGACTTATTTTTCATAAGTGCTTTATATGCATATTCCGAAACTTCCTTAGCAGAAGCAACATGCAGATGCTTAAAAAGTCCCGAGTTATCGAGCTTGGCGCCGTCTTCGAATCCCGTCTTAGTAGGACCGGGGCAAAGCGCGGTAACCGTCACACCACTGTTACGAAGCTCAAAAGCGAGCGCTTCGCTCAACGATACAACAAACGCCTTTGTGGCATAATAAACCGCCATAAGCGGACCGGATTGAAATGCAGCGATTGAAGCGGTATTTAATATCTTTCCACTCTTTCTTTCGGTCATCTGCGGAAGATAAAGTCTGCAAAGTCTTGTAAGCGCCGTAACATTAACGTTCACCATATTCGTTTGTTTATCGGTGTCAAGCTTGGAAAACTCTCCAAAATCGCCAAAGCCAGCGTTATTTACAAGAATGTCTACCTTAATATTATTTTTTTCAGTAAATTCTAAAACCGAGTCAGCAGCATTTTCCTTTGATAAATCACAAGGGAAAATATAAGCCTTGCGGCTGTATGCGCTTTCAATTTCGTTTTTTAGCATATTGAGCTTATCTTCGCTTCTTGCAACCAAAACTAAATCATAGCCCTCTCTTGCAAAAATTTTTGAAAGCTCAAAACCAATTCCGCTTGATGCGCCCGTAACAAGAGCAATACCACCCATAATTAAACCCCTTTAAAATTATTCTGTTCGCAGCGCAACAACAGGGTCCTTTTTAGCGGCACTTCTTGAGGGAATTAGTCCCGAGAAGAGCGTGAGCAGAACGCTGATGCATACAAGAATTATTGCAGCAGGAACAGGTAAAAATGCCCGCAGGTTGCTTATATCGGTTAGCGCGTGTAATACAAGGTTAATGGGTATGCACAAAAGATAGGTGACGCCAACTCCTAAAAGTCCGGAGGCGAGTCCCACAATAACCGTCTCGGCATTAAACATACCCGAAACATCGCGCTTTGATGCACCGATAGCCCTCAGTATACCAATTTCCTTTGTTCGCTCTTGAACAGAAATAAGCGTAATAACACCAATCATAATTGAAGAAACAATAAGCGATATTGCAACAAAGGCAATAAGAACATAGGTTATCGCGTTTATAATCGTTGTAATTGAGGACATAAGCAAACCAACATAATCAGTATACTTGATTTGCTGCATTTCTTCAACCTTTTCATTATAAGATGCAATTTCGGCTGTTATAATGTCCTTGTTTTCAAATGAGGAAGCATAAATATTTATGGTTGCAGGCTTTTCAAGGTCCACATATCCCATTTCCTTAAGGTTTTCCTCAAGTGTGGTTTCAGAGAATACTAAAACCTCGTCGTAATATTTTGCACACTGAGCGGTTGTGTAGTTAGGAAGGGCATAGGTTAGTGCGGCTGATAACTGTGCTTTTGGTGTTGTGGCTAATTTTTGCATAACAGAAGCGGCATAGCTCGCTTTTATCTGCTCTTCAACACTTTTTGTGAAGATTTCTTTCATCTCTTCGTCGCTCATAGCGCTTAAATATTCTGAAATTTCACTTTCCGAAATGCTCATTTGTTGGCTAAGTCCGTCAGATAGTGTTTTTTCCATCTGCTCGCGTGTCATCGCACCAATCATAGAGTCGGTCTGGTTTTTAAGCGTTTCGTCAGAGGGGATACAGTTTATCTTAGTATAAACATCCGCTTTTTGTTCATCATTCAGGTCTTTCACATACTCACGGAAATCCTTTTCCTTTTGTTCGTCACTGAGAGAGCCTGTATTTGCTTTAAACGGTAAGCCGGTTATTATATCAGTCTTTTCGTCAGAAAGCTGAGCTTTAATTGCATCAGAAGATTCAGACTTTTCAACAAGATATTCCGTTAGTGCGCTGGTGTAACAGATATTTCCGTAAAGCATTTCGCTTTCATTTTCCTTGTTGGGACGTATTATTCCAGTAACCTTTAACTGTAAGCCGTTATCATAGAGATAGCGAAGTCCGGCCTCGGTTCCGCGCAAATCGGTATAAAGACCGCTCTTTTCGTCCAAAACAAAGCAGTCGGCATTTAGCACAGTCTTGTATACCGTGCCGCATATATCTTCAAATGACCATTTTTGTTCCTTGATTTCAAGTTTTGTGCCGTTAACGGTTGCATCCATAAGCTTGCTAACATCTTCCTCGGGCAGAAGACCTAATGCATAAAGCGTAATATCGTCAAGCTCATTGTTTTCGTCAACTACAAGCACAATTTCATCGTAGCTGTTAGGCCAGGAGCCATAAACTACATCATACTGTTTTTTTAGCAGGTCGTTTATAGGTGCGCCGTCTTTTCCAGGCAGGAGCTCTTGCCACAGTCCCGAAGACATTTGTGCCATTGAGCCCATGGGGGAGGCTTGTTGCATCGAGGTCATAGCAGACATATCAATGTCCATATATTTAACTATGAGTTCTTGTAAAATCTCTTCTGTGTCGGAACGTATGATTTCTCCGTCAACATTTTTTGTGTATATAAGCAGGTCAAAATCGTAGGAATACTGAACACCGTTAACCGCCTCCGAGAGTGGTGAATCCTCCTTTTTTATCTCTGCCACTAAATGCTCATTAAAGGATTTTAAATCGTTCTCGGTTTCCTCAATGCTGTTAAGAGCGTTCATCATATCATAAAGCGCCGACTTCTTATAAACGGCATCATTTGGGTGAGAACTTGTGTCAGCACTTATATTCATAAATGTCTGCATAAGTGACGAAAGCTCAACCGTTGATGCTTCAAGCGTGAGAGGATATGAGGAAAGCGTTGTTTCCTGTACGGCATCAATATACGCTGTCGTGCCTTGCGAAATTGCAAGAATTAACGCAATACCGATTATGCCTATCGACCCTGCAAAAGCGGTAAGAGTCGTACGACCCTTCTTAGTGAAAAGGTTTTTAAGAGAAAGCATAAATGAGGTCGAAAAAGACATTGAAGGCATTTTTTCCTTCTTTTGCTTTTCTTCTGGTTTTATGTTTTCCATCTCTGACTTTTCTTGCTCGGTCAGCGGACTAGAATCGTCAGTAATAACGCCATCGAGCATTTTAATAATGCGCGAAGAATACTTTTCTGCAAGCTCTGGGTTGTGCGTTACCATTATAATAAGACGGTCATTGGATATTTTTTTTAGAATTTCCATAACCTGTACGCTTGTCTCGGTATCAAGCGCGCCTGTGGGCTCATCGGCCAAAATAATGTCGGGGTTGTTAACAAGTGCGCGCGCAATAGCAACACGCTGCATCTGACCGCCCGACATTTCGTTTGGCTTTTTGTTAAGCTGATTTCCAAGCCCAACCTCTTCCAAAGCCTTTTTTGCACGCTCTCTTCGTTCCTTTTTCGAAACACCCGAAAGAGTAAGTGCAATTTCAACATTCTGCAAAACAGTCTGGTGCGGTATTAAATTATAGCTTTGAAAAACAAAACCAATCGAATGATTGCGGTAGCTGTCCCAATCGCGGTCCTTAAATTCCTTTGTAGATTTTCCGTTAATAAAAAGGTCGCCGTCGGTATACTTATCAAGACCACCAATTATATTGAGAAGTGTGGTCTTTCCGCAACCCGATTGACCGAGAATAGATACAAATTCGCTTTTTCTAAAGTCAAGACTTACGCCCTTCAGCGCTTCAACCTTTGTATCTCCGGTAATATATGTTTTTTTGATGTTTTTGAGTGATAACATATCATTCCTCCGTCCATATTTTATATTATACCATCCTTTTATGAATATTTTGTTAAACAATATAAAATTTACCATAAATATATATTTTTATATTTTAATTGAAACTTAAAAAATTTTATGTTACAATGTATTGTCGGCTTTTGTCGATAGAATAGGGGTTTTGATATGATAAAGGAAAAAACTGTTACCATAGAGCCTGCAAAAAAGAGTAATATTGTTATAAAAGAGGTCAAAACAAAGCGCGATTTATGCTTGTTTGTTGACTATCCTAATAAGCTTTATAAAGGTGTTAAAAATTTTGTTCCGGCCTTTTACGGCGACGATATTGCCGACTGGGACAAAAATAAAAATCCCGCAAGAGAATATTGTGACTGGAAATGCTTCTTGGCATACCGCGACGGTGAAATAGTTGGAAGAATCGGTGCCATTTTAAGCTTTAAGTCAAACGAAAAGTGGAAAACCAACCGTATGCGCTTTTCGCAGGTTGATTTTATTGACGATGGGGAAGTGTCTGATGCACTTTTTGCTGCGGTAGAGAATTGGGCAAGGGAGTCCGGTTGTGACGAGGTACACGGACCGCTCGGATTCTGTGATATGGACCGCGAGGGAATGCTTGTCGAGGGATATGACAAAAAGAGTATGTTCATAACATATTATAATCATCCCTATTATAACGACCATCTTGAGCGTCTCGGTTACCAAAAAGATACCGACTGGATGGAATATAAGATTACTGCTCCTGCGGTTGACAGTGATGCTGCAATTTTAATGCACCGCATTGCTGAGCGCAGTATGAAGAGAAATAATTATCATATTGCAAAGCTTAAAAGCAGAAGAGATTATAAGAAATATATCCCCAGCATTTTCAATATGATAAATACCTGTTATGCTCCACTTTACGGTATGGTTGAGCTTAATGACGAGCAAGTTAAAAAGTACACAAATAAATTTATGCCGCTCATAAATCCAGAGTTTGTTTGTTTCGTTCTGGACGAAAAAGACGAGGTTGTTGCGGTTGGTATAAGCGCTCCCTCTATGGCAGATGCTATAAAAAAGAGCAACGGACGCCTTTTCCCGTTTGGATTTATTGGTGTGCTAAAGGCCTTACATAAGAACGATACGATAGATATGTTTATTATCGCCGTTCGTCCCGACTTGCAAAAAACCGGTGTAAACGCTATAATTCTTGACCATATTCTAAGGAACTGTGCGGCTAAGGGAATCAAGTATGCCGAAACGGGACCAATGCTCGAAACAAACGTTAAGGTTTTGTCCCAGTGGAAGATGTTTGAGAAGGAACAGCATAAGCGCCGCCGCTGCTATGTAAAGAATATTGATTAAAATAAGTAAAAGTATTCAAAAATCCGAAAAGACTGCCCTTTTCGGATTTTTTTGTTGACAAGTTTCATTCACACTGATATAATAACTCTTGTTGAAAATAGAATATGCGGGTATGGCGGAATCGGCAGACGCGCTAGATTCAGGTTCTAGTCGGGGCAACTCGGTACAGGTTCAAGTCCTGCTACCCGCACCAAAAATCGACAAGTTTCGACAGAGACTTGTCGATTTTACTTTTTCACTATTAACTCTTCACTTTTCACTCTTCTCTTTCGAAACTTGTCGATTAGGTAATAAGTAATAGTGAATAGTGAAGAAGTAAAGGTATCCGCTTTGCGGATGATTTGAATTTCTGTGAGAGTTCGAATTCATATGCAAAAACGTCAAAAATATCTTTTTCGTAGTCCTTACACAAAAAAGACGCACATATGTGCGTCTTTTTTTATTTTCCAAAGAAGAAAATATCCTCTTTTTTATTACTGTTGTCAAACATATTATTGTACTGAACATATTGATAATTGTTGAGCAAAGCAGTATAAGGTGAACTTTGAGTCCAAGAATAGTGGTTGCCGTCCTTATCAAAGTAGCCCGCATTATCAATAACGGGAAGTGTTTCATAAAGCTTTAACAGATATTTGTTATATTCAGAAAGCTCTACACCGGCCGTTTTTAGCACAAACGAAGAAAGATAGTTTGCACTCATACGCTCGATTTCCTGTTCTTCAATGTCATAGTTTGCCCATATAAAAAACGGTGTCATGTAGCGTTTTTGTGTTTCTTCAGCAGTCAGACTGTTAATGCTTTTTCCAAGAAGCTCTTCAATAAATTCGGGTTCAATGCTTGGCTGATGGTCGCCGAACATACAAATAACAACAGGCTCTTCAACCTTGCTGAAATATTCAATTAAATCGCGGAAAGCATCGTCGCTGTATTTAACAAGTGAAAGATATTGTCTTGCAAGGGGGTATTCCCTTGAAACATTTGTAGCATAAATGTTTTCGTTAAAGTTGCTCGCACTCTTGTTGTAGGCTCCGTGATTTTGCATTGTAACATTGAATACAAAGTACGGCTTTGAGGTGTCGCGGTTTTCGTAATCCTCAATCAAAACCTTATAGTTATAGGAGTCGCTTATATAAGCGCGCAAAAGCATATCGGAATTCGGATATGCCTCGTCAACCATCTGCTGTAAAAGTTCAACATCGTTTGTTTGTTGGTACTTTTGCATAATGGAAAGGTCCATAAGGTTTCCGAGTGATTTAAAGAGGGAGAATCCAAAAGCATCGTAAACATTTACACGGTTCCATCCGCTCGAATAGTAGGGATGAAATGCAACACAATTATAGTTTTGAGCATTAAGTGTAGAAACCATTGACGATGCACGGTCTTTAATGTAAAGCATATACGCGTTACTGCCGCCCGGTAGGAATGCCGTTGTATTTCCGGTTATAAATTCAAATTCACTGTTAGATGTACCCGCACCAATAACGGGAACAAACAAATTACCCTTTATAGTATTTTCCGTAAGACTATTCATAAAGGGCATATATTCTTCGTTGGTCTGAAGCTCACCTAAAACACTTAAATCCGATAGCGACTCGTTCATTATGCAGATAATGTCAGGGTTTTTCGGTGTAGTAGTGTTTTCATCGTTATTGCCCAAAGCAATAGTTTTTTTTATATGGTCTTCTACAATTTCAGCATCATATCCGTTCGGCGTACTTACAAAAAGATATTTTGTGTTTATAAAGAAACTGCAAACAAAGCCGTAGCGGCGATATCCGCGTGTCTGGTTCCAGAAGTCAGGACGAACGCCTAAATTAGCAAAAAAGTCGGTAAAATAAAATGTTAAAAGAATAGAAACAGAGAAAAGGGCAGCAGCTACACGAGTAATAATCTTTGTCCTTGAAATCATTTTAGGAGTCTTAAGCTTCATGCCTAAAACAATAAGGAAAACAAGGAGTATTGCTGCAATTAAAACCTGGTGATTTAACTGATAATTATACTCATTAGAAACATTCATTGCGGTTGTCACCGAAGCAAAATCCATGGGTATAAACGGTGTTCCGCGGAATAGCTTTACATAAAAGTTTATAATAGCAAATATGAAAAGTAACGGATTGACAATATAAAGTGCAAGGCTGAATTTTCCACTGAAAAAATAAACAAGCAAATAGAAAATTAGGATTATAACATAATTACCTGCAAAACCGAGATAGGTCATATTATAAACGAAAATGTTGTTAAGACATTCGGTCATTGTTATTGTAACGACAGGCGCTAAAAAGAAAAGGGTTGTATTGACTATAGCCTCGATACGCTCATTTTTATGCTTGAAATCATAAAGAATAAGTATGCCGATAATTATAGACGCCACAAAGCATAAAACATATAAAAGCACATCACAGGTAAATCTGTCTTGAAAAAAGACTTTACCGTCAAGGATTGTCGTTATAATTAAAATAGCGGTTACTATTCCAGCAGGAATACGCGCCTTTTTGTTGAGCGTAATATCCAAGAGCCTGTCTCCTTTTTATATTTGCAATACGAAATTATCATATGATAATTAAATCATTTAAACCATACGCTAACATAATACCACATTTTTCCCAATAATTCAATAAGTTTGTTTTTTAAGAATTTGTAAAAGTTATAAATCTTAGCTTTAAAAAATACAATTAGGTAGGAGGCGTTATAATGAAAGAACCAAAAAGAGATTTTAAAATGTATGTGCTTATATTTCAGACAATATTCTTTGCAATAATAATCATTGCAGCGTTTATAATTAAAACTTTTGGCGGAAATTTGTTTTTACAAATAAGGGAAGAGTATATTCTGCATTTTGAACAGCAGACAAGACTTGAGGAATTGTTAGGTCCTGCGCCAAGTTATTCGGATTTTGATGAAAACTACACCTTTTACAGCGAATGAGCATAAAAATTTTAGGGGTAAAAGTTTACATATCTTATCTTTTCGTTGCAATGCTTACTTTAATGTTTTTCTTTGATAAAACGGGGCTTATATTGCCGCTCTCTTTTGCGGTTTTCGTGCACGAAACTGCTCACCTGATTGCAATGAAAAAATTAAACTGTGCACCAAGCGAAATTATGCTAATTCCGGGAAGCATAAGGATAATAAATCCTAAAAATTACAATATAAGCAAAGAAAATATAATTTTAATATGCGGCCCCCTGGTGAACATAATTTTTTTTATTCTTTTCTTAATACCGGGGAATGAACCCTTTTTAAAATATTCGGCAGTTCAGTTAACGGTAGCGCTGTTTAATTTATTGCCGTCCTATGGATTGGATGGGGGAGCTTTATTATATAATTTTTTGATTTTGAGATTATCTTCGACCGCCTCTCGTTACATATATTTTTCCGTTTCGCTATTAGTTGGATTGCTGTTTGTTTCGCTTGGAATAATTTTTTTAGTGCGCAGAGAAATTAATCCAAGCTTTTTAATACTTGGAATTTATATAATTGTGTTTACATTTGTTAAAATGTAGTTGAAAGTAAAATGATTTTGTTCTAAAATAGAAGAAGTATAATTTTAAGGAGCAGTTATGGACGAGAAAAATCTTGAAAAACTTTTATTATCTGTTCAAAAACCGGGTAGATACGCAGGCGGAGAACAGAATAGCATAATCAAAGATAAAGAAAAGGTTGATGTTCGTTTTGCCTTTTGTTTTCCGGATACATATGAAATAGGAATGTCGCATCTTGGAATGAAAATTCTTTATTCTCAGTTTAATACGTGCGACGATATCTGGTGCGAACGCGTGTTTAACCCGTGGATAGATTTTCAGGCTGTTATGCGCGAGCACAATATTCCTCTTTTTGCACTTGAAAGTCGTGACCCTATAAAAGATTTTGATTTTATAGGCTTTACGCTTCAGTATGAGCTTTCGTATACAAACGTACTTAATATGCTCGACTTAGCAGGTGTGCCCCTTCGCTCTGCAGACCGTAAGGATTTAAGTCCTTTGGTTGTTGCGGGCGGTCCTTGTGCCTGCAATCCCGAACCTATGGCTGATTTTATAGACCTTTTCTTTATAGGTGAGGGTGAAGAGGTCGATTTAGAGGTTATCGACCTTTATAAAAGATATAAAGCAAACGGCGGGGACAAGCAGTCTTTTTTACGTGAGGCGTCTAAAATCGAGGGTGTCTATGTTCCGAGTCTTTATAAAGATGAGTATAACGAAAACGGAACTTTAAAGAGTATTACTCCGATTGATAGTGCGCCTGCGGTTATAAACAAGCGCATTATGAAAAATCTTGATAATACTTTTTATCCCGAAAATTTTGTTGTTCCCACAACCGAAATTGTTCACGACCGCGCTGTTGAAGAAATCTACCGAGGATGTATTCGTGGTTGCCGTTTCTGTCAGGCAGGCTTTATTTACCGTCCTGTTAGAGAGAAATCCGTTGATACAATTCTTTCACAGGCTAAGTCGCTCTGTGATACTACGGGTTATGACGAAATTTCTCTGTCCTCGCTAAGCACAAGCGATTATACGCAAATTCAAGAATTGCTTCGCCGAATGATTGAGTGGAGTGAAAAGGATAAGGTAAGCATTTCTCTACCTTCTCTCCGTATAGATAACTTTTCTGAGGAATTGCTTGAGAAAATTCAGTATATCCGCAAAAGCGGTCTTACCTTTGCGCCCGAGGCGGGAACACAGCGTTTGCGCGATGTAATCAATAAGAATGTTACTGAGGAAGAAATTTTAAACACTTGCCTTATGGCGTTTGAGGGCGGATATACCTCGGTTAAGCTTTACTTTATGCTCGGTCTTCCAACCGAAACTGACGAAGATTTACAGGGTATAGCCGACCTTGGACAAAAGATTGTCGATTCATTTTACCGTATGCCAAACAAACCCAAATACAAGTCGGTAAATGTATCTATCAGCGTTTCTACCTTTGTTCCAAAGCCTTATACGCCGTTCCAGTTTGAGCCTCAGATTACAATAGACGAAATACGCCGAAAGCACGATTTCCTCAAAAGCTGCATAAAGACTAAAAAGATTTCGCTTAGCTATCACGATTCTTCTACAAGCTTTTTAGAGGGTGTTTTTGCGCGAGGTGACAGACGACTTTGTAAGGCGATTGAGGCAGCATACAAAAAGGGCTGTATTTTTGACGGATGGAACGAGTGCTTTTCGCTTGATAAATGGCTTGAAGCCTTTGACGAGTGCGGTATTGATACCGCATTTTACGCAAATCGTCCGCGCGAATATGATGAGGTTATGCCTTGGGACCACATAAACTTTGCAGTAACTAAAAAGTTCCTTATAAACGAGAACAAAAAGGCTCACTGTGAAAATACTACGCCTAACTGCAGAGAAAAATGTGCAGGCTGCGGCGCAAACTGTTACGGGGAGGGTGTATGCTTTGAAAAACATTAGAATTATTTTAACCAAAACCGGACGAATGAAGTTTGCATCTCACCTTGATATGAACAGACTTATGTCACGAATTGTTCGTCGTTCTGGTATTCCTATCTGGTACACCGAAGGATATAATCAGCATCCCTATTTAACCTTTGCTTTACCTCTTTCTTTAGGCTTTACAAGTGATTATGAGGTGCTTGATATAAAACTAACCGACGATGAATACTCATATGACGATGTTAAAAAGTCGCTGAATTCGGTTTTGCCTGACGGACTTGAGGTTGTATCGGTAGGTGACTGCATAAAAAAGCCTGGTGAGATTGCTTATGCAGAATTTAAAATTATGTTTGAAAGCACAGATGAAGCATTTGCAGAATCACTAAAGCAGTTCTTGTCACAGCCGTCAATTGTTACCGAAAAGAAAACCAAAAAGGGTAAATTTAAAGAAATTGATATGGTTCCGTTTATCAAAGATTATACGGTAACCGCAGACGATTCTGTTTGTCTTGACATCACGCTTGCGGCAGGTGGAGAAAATAATCTTAATCCTACGCTTCTGCTGTCTGCATACGGAGAATTGCCGTACTATACTGTTCACAGAAAAATGATTTACGATAAGGATATGGAGTGTTTTAAATGAGAGAATATACTGTAAAAACCGTTGATAAGTTAGAATGGGAAAATATTCCTAAAGCACCTATTGATAATTTTGATTGGGAACAAGGCTATGAGCCCGTTTGCTTTGCACAGGTTGCAAATGTTAAAAATTGCGGACTTGCTATAAAGCTTACCGCTTATGAAAGCAATCCGTTAGCAGTAAAGAAAAACTATGACGACCAGGTTTGCGAGGATAGCTGTCTTGAGTTTTTCGTTTCGTTTGAAAGCAACGAAAACTATATAAACTTTGAAACAAATTCTATTGGTACGCTGCTTGCTCATATTCACAAGGACGGCAAAAAGCTGCTTATTGATGAAGTGATTGGAATACCCGAAATAAAGGCAGAAAAAGCAGAAGATTATTGGTCGGTCGAATATATGCTGTCATTAGAGGATATTAGTAAGCTTGCACCGTCTTTTTCGCTTGAGAGCGGAAAGAGCTTTACTGCCAACTTCTATAAGTGCGGTGATAAGACCGAAAAAGCGCACTTTGGTATGTGGAATAAGATTAACCACGATACCCCCAGTTTTCACCAACCGACTCAGTTTGGTAAACTTATAATTGAATAAAAATAAAACCTCTTTAAGCAGATGCTTAGAGAGGTTTTTAAATTTAATAAAACTAAAACCCCGTCCTCATAGAGAACGGGGTTTGGAGCTGCTAACCGGAATTGAACCGGTGACCTCATCCTTACCAAGGATGTGCTCTACCATCTGAGCCATAGCAGCAAACAAGTCAGCTTGACTATTATATGACATCATCAAAAGAATGTCAAGAAAAATTTTTAAATAGTTAAAAATAGTTACAAAAGCCCCTTTAGGTTGACTTTTATATATGATATTTGTTAAAATAACATAATACAAAATGGTATAACTATGCTAAGGGGAAACTATTATGATTAAAAGTATGACAGGCTTTGGCAGAGCGCAGAAAACTGTTGGTGCTTTTGATATAACGGTCGAGATTAAATCCGTTAATCATAAGTACTTTGAATTTTCTTCGCGCATTCCTCGTAACTATTCTTTTGTTGAAGAGCCGCTTAAGAGTCTTCTGAAAGATTACATTTCAAGAGGTAAGGTAGAGGCATATGTTACGGTTGAAAACACCGATACTGATTCGACGAAGATTAGCATCAACCGCGATTTTGCAGACGGATATGTAGCTGCGCTCCACAGTCTTGCGGAGGTTTACGGTGTAGCGGATGATATTTCCGTATCAACACTTGCACGCAATAACGAGGTTTTTGTTATTGAAAAGAACGAGGTTGTTGAAGATGAGGTAACCGAGGCTGTTTTGCTTACAGCGAAAGAGGCCGTTGATGCATTTATAAAGATGCGCGAGATAGAGGGCGAAAAGCTAAAAGAGGATGTTATTAGCCGCGCGAACTTTATTTTAGATAAGGTTTCATTTGTTGAAGAACGCTCGCCGGAAACGGTTTCTCTTTACAAAGGCCGTCTTGAAGAAAAGATTAAAGAGCTGCTCGGTGACGTTAAGGTGGACGAACAGCGTCTGCTCACAGAGGTCGCAATATTTGCGGATAAGGTAGCCGTTGCCGAAGAAACCGTAAGACTAAGAAGTCATATTTCTCAGCTGTTTTCTATGCTAAGCAGCGATGCGGCGATTGGAAGAAAGATAGATTTTCTTATACAAGAAATGAATCGCGAGGCAAATACCATAGGCTCTAAGGCACAGGATGTTGAAATCGCACATACTGTTGTTGATATAAAGGCGGAAATCGAAAAGATTCGTGAACAGATTCAGAATATTGAATAGGTGATGTTATGAAATTAGTAAACATAGGCTTCGGCAATATGGTTTCAGCCAACCGTATGGTTGCAATTGTAAGCCCCGAATCTGCCCCCATTAAGCGTATTATTCAAGATGCCAAGGAGCGCGGTGTACTTATAGATGCAACACACGGAAGACGCACCCGTGCGGTGATTATAACCGATAGTGACCACATAATATTAACCTACTTACAGTCGGAAACCGTTGCAAATCGCATTGTTGACGATTCGGATTATGATGATGACGAGGTTGAAGACGATGAATAAAGGCAGGCTTTATATTGTTTCGGGACCCTCAGGCTCGGGTAAAGATACAATTCTTAAGGAAGTCTTAGCCCGTAATACTGATATTTTCTTTTCAATTTCTTCAATTTCGCGCCCAATGCGTCAAGGTGAAGTTGAGGGGGAAAAATATCACTTTGTCACAAAAGAAGAATTCAAAAAACTGATTGAAGACGATATGCTTCTTGAATACAATGAATTTTGCGGAAATTACTACGGCTCGCCCAAGGCGCCGGTTTTATCCGCAATAGAAGAGGGCCGAGATGTCATATTAGAGGTTGATGTCAACGGCGCTAAGCAGGTAAGAGAATCTATGCCCGATTCGGTTAGTGTGTTTATTATGCCGCCGTCGTATGATGAGCTTTACCGTCGTCTTTCGGGCAGAGGAACTGAAACCGAAGAGGTTATAAACGCCCGTATGAAAACTGCGCTTTCAGAAATTGCTCGCGCAGAGGAATATGATTTTATTGTTGTAAATGATGTTTTGTTTGAAGCGGTTGAGGATTTGATTACCGTAATCAAATGTAACCGACTGTCTTCAAGCAGACAAAAAAATATTATTGATGAGGTGCTTAAAAATGCTTAATCCCGCAATTGGTGAACTTATTGAAATGGAGAACAACCGCTATAAGCTCGTTCTCGAAATAGCAAAAGAGGCAAGAACTATTTCAGAAGAAGCGCAGAAGAACGAGGAAATTATTGTAGAAAAGCCCGTAAGCCTTGCTATAAACAAGTTATCCAGCGAATACAAAGCGAAATAATTTTAAACGGAGGGAAAAGGAATGAGCAGTTATGTTGCAGCGGTTGTAATAGACCAGTCAACGCTCAGCTTTGATAAGCAATATGATTTTGCCGTTCCCGAAAACCTTTTGTCCTCCTGCCTTGCCGGATGCAGGGTTGTTGTGCCTTTTGGCAGAGGAAATGTGAAAAGACAAGGTTTTGTTATAAGCGTATCCGAAAAAGAGGTAGACATTTCTTTAAAAAATGTTCTGTCTGTTACGGATAAAGAGCCCGTGCTTAATAACGAGATGCTTAAACTTGTCTTATGGCTTAAAGAGCATACCTTTTGCACATATTTTGATGCAATACATGCCGTTTTGCCGACAGGACTTAATGTAAGACTTATAACAGAATACAGCGTTAAAAATGAGGATTTTACAGCACTTTCGGGTGATGAAAAAAGAATTGCCGAATATATTTTGTCGTACGGAGTAGTTACGGCTGAAAAAATATCTAAGCAGTTCGGCCTTGTTAACGCTGAAGAGGTTATAAATAACCTTGTTAAAAAGGATTTTCTTTATAAGGACAGTAATCCCATAAGGAAAATTGGTGATGCCACTATAAAAATGGCTCGCCTTGTAAGTGAAGATTTTGACTCTATAAAGTTAACGCACAAGCAAAAAACGGTTGTCGATTTACTTTTGGATGTCGGAATACTTAGTGTAAAAGAAATTACCTATTTTACGGGTGTTGGTACCGTTGTTATCAATAATCTTGCCAAATACGGCATAATAGAGCTTTTTGATAACGAGGTATATAGAAGACCCGAACTTCACGGAAGGTCCAATTCGTCGCCGATTTCTCTAACCGATTCGCAAAGTGAAGTTTATAACACTATTCGTGAAAAAATTGATAGCTCTGATGCAAATACCGTGTTGCTTCACGGTGTTACGGGCAGCGGAAAAACGCAAATTTTTCTAAAGCTTGCAAAGGATGTTATAAATAGCGGACGCGGTGTTATTGTTATGGTGCCCGAAATTGCACTTACACCGCAAATGCTGGATATTTTCTATTCATATTTCGGCGAAAAGGTTGCCGTTTTTCATAGCGCTTTGCCGCTCGGTCAGCGCCTTGACGAATGGAAAAGGGTAAAAAACGGCGATGCACTTATTGCACTTGGTACTCGCTCTGCAATTTTTGCACCTTTTAATAATTTGGGTCTGATTGTAATGGATGAGGAGCAAGAGCATACCTATAAATCAGAGCAGTCGCCCCGCTTTCACACGCGCGATATTGCACGCTTCCGCGCAGCTTATCATAAAGGTACATGCCTTTTGTGCTCGGCCACGCCGTCGGTTGAAAGCTATACCGCTGCTAAATCGGGCAAATATACGCTTTGCACATTAAACGAGCGCTACGGAAATGCTGTTTTACCCGAGGTTGTGCCTATTGATATGCGAAGCGAAGCGGCAACGGGTAACAAGGGCAATATAAGTATGCTTTTGGCGGAAGAAATTTCAAAAACTCTTGATGAGAAGAAACAAGTTATTTTACTTCTTAACCGCCGCGGTCATAATACTTATATCTCTTGTCCGTCGTGCGGATATGTTGCAACCTGTAAAAACTGCAGTGTTTCAATGACTTATCATTCGGCAAGCGGAAGACTAATGTGCCATTATTGCGGCTATTCAGAGCCGTATAGCACAACCTGCCCATCTTGCGGAGGTAATCATTTAAAATATAGCGGTGCAGGTACGCAACGCCTTGAAGACGAGCTGTCGCTTTTGTATCCTAATGCAAGAATATTACGCCTTGACGCAGATACTACAATGACTAAAAACGCATATAGGGATAAGCTTTCTGCTTTTGCGGCAGGGGAATATGATATTCTTCTCGGCACTCAGATGGTCGCAAAAGGGCTTAACTTTCCAAATGTTACGCTGGTTGGCGTTCTATCTGCCGACCAGACAATGCATAGCGGTGATTTCAGAGGATACGAGAGAACCTTTTCTCTTCTAACACAGGTCGTTGGCCGTTCTGGAAGAGGGGAAAGCCCGGGAAAAGCTTATATCCAGACGCTTGACCCTGAAAATACAATAATCAAACTTGCGGCTGCACAGGATTATGAAGCCTTCTATAACGAAGAAATTGCAACAAGAAAGCTTATGATTTATCCGCCGTACTGTGATATTGTAACAATGACAACTGCGGCCGTTTCGCAGTCAACCGCAGCCAGCGCAGCCGAGACTTTGGTTGATATTTTAAAACAAAAAATCTCTTCCGACTACAGTGATGTAAAGGTTATAATTTTAAGACCTATACCTACATCGGTCGTAAGGGTTAATAACAAGTATAGATACCGAATAGTTATTAAATGTAAAAACAACGCCCGTACCCGTTGTTTGTTAAGTGAAACTATAGAGGAATATTTTAAGACAAAGTACGGAAAAACCGCTTCTGTTTCGGTGGATGTTAATCCCGAAAGCGGAGTTTAAGGAGTAGTTATGGCAACGAGAAATATTGTAAAAGACGGTGACCCGATTCTTCGTAAGGTTTGCAGAAGTGTGCTCAATTTTGATGAGCGCCTTGCACTAACACTTGATGATATGGCTGAAACAATGTACGAGGCTGACGGTGTTGGTCTGGCGGCAAGCCAGGTCGGCATACTCAGAAGATACTGCATTGTTGATGTCGGTGACGGCCTTATTGAGCTTGTTAACCCTGTTATTATCGAACAAAGCGGCACTCAAAATGGTGATGAGGGCTGTCTTTCGTTCCCTGAGCAGTATGCCGCTGTTGAGCGTCCTATGAGGGTTACGGTAAAAGCGCAGGACAGATACGGAAAAACCTTTACTATTACCGGTGAAGGACTAAAAGCCAGGGCTTTTTGTCACGAAATTGACCATTTAGACGGTATTGTTTTTAAGGATAGGATAAAGAAATGAAAGTAGTTTTTATGGGCACGCCCGACTTTGCGGTTGAAAGCCTTTCTTCTATCGCAAAATCTCATAATGTTGTGGGTGTATTTACCCAAACCGACAAGCTCGTCGGCAGAAAACAGATTTTAACTCCGCCACCCGTTAAGGTAAAAGCGGAGGAGTTAGGCATACCTGTTTATCAGCCTACGACATTGCGTGACGGTTCGGCTTTGGAAATTATAAAAACACTTTCTCCCGATGTAATTGTCGTTGCTGCGTACGGAAAATTTTTGCCAAACGAAATACTTGATTATCCAAAATACGGCTGTATAAATGTTCACGCTTCCTTGCTTCCGCGACTTCGCGGTGCTTCGCCTATACAGTGGTCTATTGTAACGGGCGAAAAGGAAACAGGAATTACGACAATGTATATGGCAGAGGGTATGGATACGGGCGATATGCTCGAAAAGTCTGTTACCACCATAACCGACGATGATAATTTCGAATCACTTCATGACCGCCTTGCCATTATGGGCGCAGATTTAATCTGCAGTACGCTCGGAAAGATTGAAAAAGGCGAGCTTGAGCGTATACCGCAGGATGAATCGCTGGCGACCTTTGCTCCCATTATAAAAAAGGAAATGGGCAACATCGATTTTAATATGGATGCTATTAGCATTAGAAATCTTATTCGCGGTTTTGACCCCTGGCCGTCGGCTTTTACATTCTGGAACGGAAAAAGACTTAAGGTTATGTCTGCTACCGTTCTTGATACCAAAACAAACGAAGAGCCGGCTGTGATTATAGGAACAGAGGGTGGACTTTGCGTTGCTTGCGGAAATGGTACCGCCTTAAGATTTGACCGTGTTCAGCTTGAGGGTTCAAAGGCTATGACAAGCGAAGAACTGCTCAGAGGACATAATCTTAATAAAGGAATGAAACTCGGTGAGTAATGCGAGAAAGATTGCGGCAAATGCGCTGCTGCGTGTTGAAAGAGATAAGGCATACTCCAACATTGTTATAAATGAAGAAATTAAGAATGCAACTCTCAGCCGCCAGGATGCCGCTCTTGCAACAAGAATTTTTTATGGCGTGCTTGAGCGTAAGATTACGCTTGATTACTATATAAGAGCATTATCAACCCAGTCGCTCAGCAAGGTTTCACCCTTAGCCTTGCAGGTGCTCAGATGTGGCGTTTTTCAGATTCTTTATATGGACAAAATACCGAACTCTGCCGCAGTGAATGAATCGGTAAATATTATAAAGAAGTCAAAAGAATCAAGGGCTTCTGGCTATGTTAATGCAGTTTTACGCGGAATAATTCGTAATGTGCCCAAATTACCAAATACTGATTCACCTCACGGACTTTCAGTTAACTTCTCTTGTGGGGAAGAGCTTGTTAAGTTTTATATAAAGGATTATGGAATAGAGGAAACTGAGAAATTTTTATCAAGCGCACTTGATTCTTCAAAAATCTATCTAAGAGTTAATCCCTTAAAAAATTCTACACAAGAGCTTATTGATTTGCTCAGTGCACAGGGTATTTCTGCTTATAAAACCGAAATTGAATATTCTTTATGTGCAGAAGATGTTGGCGCGATAGAAAGCAACTCGCTATATAAAGAGGGGCGCTTTCACGTACAGGATATTTCTTCGCAGATGTGCGCTGATTTTCTTGATGCACAAAGCGGACAAAGCGTTATTGATTTATGTGCTGCTCCGGGTGGAAAAACCTTTACGATTTGCGAGAATATGAATAATATCGGCAAAATCATATCATGCGACCTTCACGGACAAAGAGTAGAGTTAATTGCTGACGGCGCGAAAAGGCTTGGCCTTGATATTATTTCGCCGAAAGTAATGGATGCGACATTATATAATGAAGATTTAAGTGAAAGCTTTGACCGTGTACTTTGTGATGTTCCTTGTAGCGGAAGCGGAGTAATCGGACGAAAACCTGATATTAAATATAAGGATTTCAGCGATTTAGCAGAGCTTTCAAATATCCAGTTAAAAATTTTAGAAAATGGATTTAAATATTTAAAGTGCAGCGGAAAACTCGTATATTCAACCTGCAGTATTCTTAAACAAGAAAACGAAGAGGTTGTAAGCGCGTTTTTAAAAAATAATCCTAACGCAAAAGTTTTAAAAATGCATACATTTTTGCCGCAAAACGATAACACCGACGGCTTTTTTGCGTGTGTTATCCAAAAATGAGGTGACCTATGAATCTCGTTGATATTAAATCAATGACAACTGAAGAGATATTAGA
The DNA here is from genome assembly GCA_045590515.1 of Acutalibacteraceae bacterium. Lineage (GTDB taxonomy): Bacteria > Bacillota > Clostridia > Oscillospirales > Acutalibacteraceae > SIG589. The sequence continues at coordinate 11,661 of JAZNRD010000032.1, read as the reverse complement.
GCTACTTAAAACAATGGGACAGCCGAAGTTCAGGGCTTCTCAGATTTTTTCGTGGCTACATTCGGGTGTCAGTTCATTTGACGAGATGACTAATATCCCCAAAAGCCTTAGAGATGAGCTTGCGAAGAAATGTTATATCGCTAATGTAGAGATTGTCAAAAAGCTTGTCTCTCAGCTTGACGGTACGGTTAAATACCTCTATAAACTACACGACGGCGAGTATATTGAATCGGTTTTAATGAGCTATAATCACGGCTATACAGTCTGCATTTCAACGCAGGTCGGCTGTCGAATGGGCTGTAAATTTTGTGCATCGGGCATAAACGGCTTAGTGCGTGACCTTACTGCATCCGAAATGCTAGCGCAAATCAAAATGGCAGAGCTTGATAACAACATTCGTGTATCAAATGTCGTTATGATGGGAATGGGCGAGCCACTCGATAATTTTGATAATTCTGTCAGATTTCTTCGCCTTGTTTCAGACGATAACGGTATGAACATAGGACTAAGACATATTTCTCTGTCAACCAGCGGTGTTGTCAGCGGAATAAAACGTCTTGCGGAAGAAAATTTGCCTATAACACTTTCAATTTCGCTTCACGCGCCTTTTGATGAAATACGTAGCAATGTAATGCCCGTAAATAAAAAATGGAATATAAGCGCACTTCTCGCGGCGTGTCGCGATTATCAAAAGGTAACGGGAAGACGCATTTCTTTTGAATATGCAATGATTAAGGATGTAAACGATTCAAGGGAATGTGCAGATGCGCTTATAAAGCTACTTCGAGGACTTTTGTGTCATGTTAATTTAATACCGGCTAACCCGGTTGTTGAGAATAATTTTAAGCGTTCAGATGAGCAAAATGTTAAAAGCTTTTGCGAATATCTAAATAAAAACGGAATAAATACAACCGTCAGACGAACGCTCGGCGCTGATATAAATGCATCGTGCGGTCAGTTAAGACGGCAAAGCGTAAAGGAGGGATGCGTGTGATTATTGTAAGCAAGTCTGATATTGGACGGGTGCGTTCAACAAATCAGGACTCATATGCTGCGGGCGAAATCCGCGGTGCTGCTTGGGCTGTCGTTTGTGACGGAATGGGCGGTGCAAACGGCGGAAGCGTTGCCAGCGGAAAAGCAGTAAAAACAATATCTGACTGTATTGCAAGTGCGTATCATTCGGATATGAACGCACACGGAATTTCTGCAATGCTTGAATCGGCTATTATTGCTGCTAATCTCAATATTTACGATGAGGCGCAGGATAATAGCGAGCTTTTGGGAATGGGTACCACCGTTGTTTCGACTATAATCGTTGACGGAGAAGCAATCTTAGCCCACGCAGGCGACAGTCGCGCATACCTTTATAATAAAGGAAAAATTTCGCAAGTAACGCGTGACCACTCGGTTGTGCAGGGGATGATTGAGCGCGGCGAAATTACGCCCGACGAAGCAAGGCGCGACCCACGTAAAAATGTTATCACACGTGCTCTCGGCGTAGCAGAGGATATAGATATAGAGTTTGGTGAGGTTGCACTTCCGTCCGGTTCAATCCTTATTCTTTGTACCGACGGACTTACAAATTTTGTTGACTCAAAGAAAATGTGTGATATAATTAAATGTAACGCTTTTGAAGATTGCCCTCAGTTACTTGTTGATTGCGCTAATAATGCAGGCGGAACCGACAACATTACTGTGGTTATGATAAAGAATAACTAAATGCCTATTGGCAGGAGGAAATTTTATGGATAAGTATGTAGGTAAACGTCTTGATGGCAGATACGAAATTCAAGAGGTTATCGGCATTGGCGGAATGGCAGTCGTTTATAAGGCCTATGACAATGTTGAAGACAGAACTGTTGCTATTAAAATCTTAAAGGAAGAATTTTCAACTAATGAGGAATTCCTTCGCAGATTTAAAAACGAGTCTAAGGCCATTGCAATGCTCTCTCATCAGAACATTGTAAAGGTTTACGATGTTAGCTTTGGCGATTTAATTCAGTATATCGTTATGGAGTATATTGACGGAATCACCCTTAAGCAGTATATCGAGCAAGAGGGAAGTCTTCCTTGGAAGGATGCTGTTCACTTCATTATTCAGGTTCTTCGCGGACTTCAGCACGCTCACGACAGAGGAATTGTTCACCGCGATGTTAAGCCGCAGAATATTATGGTTTTACGCGACGGAACAATCAAGGTTACTGACTTTGGTATAGCACGCTTTGCCCGTAGCGAGCAAAAGACTATAACCGATAAGGCTATTGGCTCTGTTCATTATATCAGTCCCGAGCAGGCAAGGGGTGAGGTAACCGACGAAAAGAGTGATGTATATTCTGTTGGTGTTATTCTTTACGAAATGCTGACAGGCCAGCTTCCGTTCCAGGCAGAAAATGCCGTTTCGGTTGCCATTATGCAGCTTCAGCGTGACCCGCTTCTTCCGACCGAGGTTAACGGTTCAATTCCGCTCGGACTTGAGCAGATAACAATGCACGCAATGCAGAAGGAAGCTTCTAAGCGCTATAAGTCTGCGGCAGAAATGCTGTGCGACCTTGATGCTTTTAGAAAAGACCCTGCTGTTACCTTTGATTATACTTATTTTGTTGACGATTCACCCACAAAGTTTATTGCAAAAATAGATGAAACATCACTTGATGAGCCCGTAGAAGAGGAAGAGACGGAAGAAAAATCTCCCATTATTCCTATTCTTGCAGGTGTTGCAGGTGCGTTTGTTCTTGCTGTTATCGTTCTGCTTGCAATATTTATTCCGAAACTTATGGGTGATACTGGAGAGGCTGTTGACTGTCCTAACTTTGTAGGAATGACCTATCAAGAGGTACAGGAAAGTGAGCACTATTCAAAGTTCGAGGTTTTAATTGAATGGGATTACAATAGTGAATACGAGTATGGCGTAATCTTTGAACAGACTCCTGCTGCTGAGGGCAAAAAGGTTAAAGAGGGCGCTACGATTACCGTTTATGCAAGTGAAGGTCAGAAAACCATTAAGGTTTCCGATGTTTACGGAATGAGCGAGTCTATGGCAATGTCAGAGCTTAAGGCTGACGGCTTTAAACCCACGGTTGTTGAAATGCCCGACGAAAATGTCGATGCAGGTAAGGTTATAAGAACCTCGCCCGAACGCGGAACAAGCGTATATGACGGCGCAGAGGTTACTGTTTATGTAAGTACTGGAACACCCACTATCCTTGTTGATTTACCCAATGTTGTAGGTCTTTACGAAGACCAGGCTAAGCAGCTTATTGAGGCTGAAGGTCTGTTTGTTGAGGTTGAAGAGGTTGAAGATTCTAAGCCGAAGGGTGTTGTTGTTAAGCAGTCGCCCGATACCTCTGATTCCAAGCAGGTAGGCAAGGGAACGGTTGTAAAGCTCGGCGTAAGCAGCGGTGTTGTTACCTATAAGTTTGACCTTGAGGTAGATTTGCCCGATGATTTTGTTGCTGACTCAGGTTATGTATCAATTTGGGATAACAAGAGCGGAACACATATTAAAGATTCCAAGAAGGTTAAAATAAACGCTCTTGGAAGCTATACCTTCAATGTTGAAACAACCGAGAAGAGTATGGAGATTTTAGTTAAACTTCGTGCTGACGGCAAGAAGAATAACGAAGAGTATCTGCTTTTAACCGTTGATTCCGCAACAGGTCAGTATACTATTTTAGAAGAATACGAGTACTCTGTTAAGGAAGTTGAAGCTCCGTCGTCATCTTCACAACAAAGTCCTTCTTCTGTTGTTGAGCCGAGTTCTACGGTAGACACAGGCGCAGACAATACCGATAATACCGATAACACTGTTAATGAGTAATTTAATGTTTGAGGGAATTATTATTAAAGCGCTTTCGGGTTTTTACTATGTTAATACCGAAAGCGGAGTAATAGAATGCCACGCAAGAGGACTGTTTCGCAAAAACTGCGACAGTCCTCTTGTAGGAGATAGAGTTAAGATAGAAATTTTATCAGACGGCAGCGGCGTTGTTAAGGAAATATCTGATAGAAAGAATTTTCTTATCCGCCCACCAATTGCAAATATTGATAAAATTTTTATTGTTTCTTCCTATTCTACACCTGCCCCCAATACGCTTGTTATTGATACAATGACCGCTATTGCCGAGGATAAGGGAATTGAGCCAATTATAGTTTTCAATAAGTGCGATATGGGTAATTTCAACGAAATTGCTGAAAATTATAAAAAATGCGGGTTTACCGTACTGGTCGTTTCCGCTATGGAAAACACAGGACTTGAGCAGCTAAAAGAAGAGCTAAAAGGCACTGTTTCTGTTTTTGCAGGAAACACGGGTGTAGGAAAATCGAGTCTTTTAAATGCGCTTTTCGGCAATCTTGGACTTAAAACAGGCGAGGTTAGCGAAAAGCTTGGCCGTGGAAGACATACAACGCGTCACGTTCAGCTTTATTCTGTTGACGGACAAAGCTATGTCGCAGATACACCTGGTTTTTCTTCACTCGATTTAGAGGATTCTGATTTGGTATACAAGGAAAATCTTCAGTTTGCATTCAGAGAATTTGAGGATTATATAGGTAACTGCAAATTTACTTCCTGCACCCATACGGGTGAAAAAGGCTGTGCCGTTGTTGCCGCTTTAGAAAACGGAGAAATTTCGCAAACAAGATACGATAGCTATAAACACCTATATTCAGAGCTTTCTAAGAAAAAAGACTGGGAAATTAAAAATCAGCGTAAAAAGTAACCAAATATGCATTTTACCGTATACTGTTAGTAGGTTGACGAAAGCGGTGATATGATGCGTTCAAGAAGGCGGTTTAACAGGGGAGTAATGGCAGTATTCTTTGGTGGAGGATTGCTCGTTTCATGCCTTTGTCCCACTCGTCTTGTTGTAATGATATTGTCAATTGCTATCGTCGCCCTTGGAATTTCGTGCACAAGGTGCTGACGGAGGTAAATTTATGAAGGTTATCGTTATGCGAAGCCCAAAGCTTTTAGGCGGATTTTTAAGAATGATTTTCGGTATAAGAAAAGAAGAAAAATAATATACATAAAAGCCGAACCTTGCGTTCGGCTTTTTATATTCATAAATTCCCACATATGTAAGTAATATTTTTTAGGGGGAATTTTATGAAAAGGTATGTTTTAAGTGTAGTTGCATTTATAATATTGTTTGCAGTAATACTTGTTTGTGTATTTAATTCGGAAGAGCTGTTAAGAGTTGTTTCTGGAAATAGTATTGATGACCGAAAAACCGTTATAGTTGATGCCGGCCACGGCGGGTTTGACGGTGGCGCGGTATCGAGTGACGGTACACCCGAAAAGGATATAAATTTATCAATAGCAAAGAATTTAAAAGGTTTTTTAGAACTATTTGGTTTTAGGGTAATTATGACAAGGGAAAGTGATATATCAACCGAAAGTGATAATGGTAAAAAGAATAAAAAAACAAGCGACCTTTTTAACCGACTTCAGCTTATGAACGAAAACAAAGACGGAATTTTCGTAAGCATACACCTAAATAAATTCACCTCGTCAAATGTAAACGGCGCGCAAACCTTTTATTCTCCAAAAAATTCTGAATCTGAAATGCTTGCGACAACAATACATAACAGTATAATATCAAAACTCCAACCGCAAAATTCGCGTGACATTAAAAAAGGAACAAAGAGCATTTATCTTTTAAATAATGCAACCTGTCCCGCAGTACTTGTAGAATGCGGTTTTTTAAGTAATAATGAAGATTTAAAAAAATTAAAAGACGAAAAATATCAATCTATGATGGCTTTTTGTATTTTTTGTGGTATAATGGATTATCATAAAGGTTTAGGGATGTGAAAAAATGGCACAAAAACTTAAAAGTATATTTGTGTGCGAGGAATGTGGTTATGAATCACCGAAATGGCTTGGAAAGTGTCCCGGCTGTGGCGGATGGAATACAATGACCGAATCGGTAACAGAGGTTTCTAAAAGCACAGGCGCGCCGAAAGCAATAAAAACGGTTGCGGCAAAAACTATAAATGAAATCTCGGTTGTCGATGAGCATAGATATTTTACGAATATTTCTGAACTGGACCGTGTTTTAGGCGGTGGCATAGTTAAAGGCTCTGTTGTGCTTTTAAGCGGCGACCCCGGAATAGGTAAATCGACTATTTTATTGCAGATTTGCGGTGCTATTGATAAAGCACTTAATATTCTATATGTTTCGGGCGAGGAGTCCTCTGTTCAAATAAAGCTTCGCGCTAAACGCCTTTCTATTGAAAACGATAATCTTAAAATTTTGCCTGTAACCGACACACAGGCTATCTGTGAATACATAAAAACCGAAAAGCCTGACCTTGTAATGATAGATTCTATTCAGACACTCAGCATAGATGAGCTTTCCTCTTCGTCGGGTAGTATAGTTCAGGTTCGCGAATCAACAAATCTATTACTCAGAACAGGAAAGAGTCTTGATATTCCTGTCATTATTGTTGGTCACGTAAATAAGGGCGGCGATATTGCAGGTCCCAAGGTTTTAGAGCATATTGTTGACACCGTTTTGTATTTTGAGGGTGAGCGAAATCAGTCTTACCGTATTTTGCGCGCCATTAAAAACCGTTATGGCTCTACTAATGAAATCGGCGTTTTTGAGATGAGCGACAAGGGTCTTCGTGAGGTTGAGAACCCGTCAATGATGCTCCTCTCAGGCAGAAGCAAGAATGTTTCCGGCTCAAGCATTGCTTGTATTATGGAGGGCAGCCGCCCTATTTTGGCAGAGGTGCAGGCTCTTGTAACAACGACAGGCTTCGGTAATCCTCGCAGAATGTGCACAGGTTATGATTATAACAGATATAATCTTATGCTTGCAGTTCTTGAAAAACGTAACGGTCTCTATTTTTCAAACCTTGATGCTTACTTGAATGTTGCGGGCGGAATGAGGCTTGACGAGCCTGCGGCAGATTTGCCTGTCATTATGGCACTTGTTTCCGCATTGCGTGATGTGCCGCTGCCCGAAGACCTTGTTGCATTTGGTGAGGTTGGTCTTTCGGGTGAGATACGCAATGTATCTCGTTCTCTTCAAAGAATTAACGAGGCGGCAAGACTCGGATTTAAGAAATGTGTTATTCCTGCCGCTTGCGTAAAGCATCTTGACGGGGTAAATAAGGATATTGAACTTTTGCCTGTCAGATATTTAAAAGATGTACTTGATATTATAAAATAAACCGCTCACAGAGCGGTTTATTTTTTTAACCAATAGTAACTTGTCTGCATAGTATGGAAATGAGAAATCACTACAAACGGAGGAGAAAACTTTGGAAGACTTTTTTGATTTTTCAAGACTGTCATTTAATGACGGTAAATTCTATACAAAACCTGTAAAACCCAATACAGATAACAACTCCTGCATAGACAGCTTGCCACTCACAATGGCTTATGTTCCTATGCAGGCTTTTGGTACGCAATACGACCCCGAAGCAGGCCTTTGCCGCGGAACAATTTTCCCGGACCTTGACAAGCCATTTGTTGGCTGCAAAAACAACTGGAGGGGTCATTAATGAATAACGAACAAGCAATGCAGCTCAGACGCTTATCAAGTGTTCATTTTGCCCTTGTTGAGTTGGGCCTATTTTTAGATACCCATCCGAAAAACGAAGAGGCAATAAAGATGTACAAGGCGTATTCGGAAAAATATAATATGCTTTTAAAGGCTTACGAGCAAAAGTATGGACCTGTTTGCAATAAGGAGATAACAGGCAGCAATTCTTGGGCTTGGATAAAGGGACCGTGGCCTTGGGAATCTATGAAGGAGATTGATAAATAATGTGGCAATATGAGAAAAAACTTCAGTATCCCGTAAACATTAAACAAACCAATCCTAAGCTTGCACAGATTATAATTTCGCAGTACGGCGGCCCCGACGGCGAGCTTGCTGCGAGTCTTAGATATTTGAGTCAGCGCTATTCAATGCCTTATAATGAACTAAAAGGACTTCTTACAGACATCGGAACAGAAGAACTTGCCCACTTAGAGATGATAGGTGCAATTGTATATCAGCTTACTAAAAATCTAAGTGAAAAAGAAATCAAGGAAGCAGGGTTTGATGCATATTTTGTTGACCATACAACAGGCATTTATCCTGTTGCGGCATCCGGAACACCGTTTACAGCGGCTTATATTCAGTCCAAGGGCGATGTTTTAACCGACCTGCACGAAAACCTTGCTGCAGAGCAAAAGGCGCGCACAACCTATGATAACATTCTTCGTTTCTGCGATGACCCAGATGTTATTGACCCGATTAAATTCCTGCGTCAGCGTGAAATCGTTCATTATCAGAGATTCGGTGAAGCATAACAATCAATATGGAATGACTACAGCGGAGTAACTGACAAGCCGCTTGAAATCAAGGAAAATCGAATATTAATATGCTGTAAAATAAATTGACACCTCCATCTCTGTAAACATACAAAAACGAAGGTGTCTGTTTTGAAATATGTAAGTTAGCAAAAGTTATTGCTCAGATTCTTTCTATCGCCTCATTAATTTTTTCCTTGATATTATTCTCTAACGCACTGATTATCATTGACATATATACAACTTTCTCATCGTTTGTTTTTAAAGCTAATAATTTGTCAACTAAAAGAGAGGCTCGTTGAGTTTTTTGGTCGTAATTTAATTTTAAAATATACTCAGTATCACTAATAACTGTGTCTTCTAACGACTCCATAATGTTATTAAATTGCTCATTCTCCATTGATAATCCCATACCAACATTTCGATATGGAATCAGGTCATGATTAGCAACTCGAAAAATTGCGAGAGCACGTTCTCGCTTTGTTTTAAAAATCGATGATTGAATTAACGACCATACCCGCGAATAAAATTCTGTAGAATCAACAGTATTTTTAGCACTTTCTTCTATTAGAGCATCCAACAATGGAATAAATTTCTTGCTGATCTTTCTATGTGCAAGACTTGCCTGCTCTTCGGTATAATAATCCTTGTCAACTCTTTTAGAATAATCACTATCGATACTAAAAACATTATTGCAAATGTAAATAAACGCTGGCAACTGTTCTGATTCATCTAATGATTCGATTATTAAATAAATTTTAAAAAAAACATTTTGCACCTTACCTGAACATGTGGATAAAAACTCGTCAAGAATTTCTTTGTAATTCATATTTTTCCTCCTCATATTAATCTTTGATAATATCGCCGATTATATTGCAATACAGTTTAGTTGGTAGAGATATTAACAGGGTAATTATCAGGATAATGTCATTCCATTTAGCGTTTAACGAAATCCAGCCCGCTAAAATAAAGGATAAAACTATTGTTAGAGCAATTAAAATTAGCACAAAAGCCCCTGTGATAATATCAAACTTTTTATAAACCGAGCACTCCATTCGAATACTCATATACAATGATGTGAACGCAACAATAAGACCAATAAAATTCAACAAATTGATCCAATTATTCTCTTCCGAATTGCCAAATAGCCTAACAACCAACAATGTAGATAGAATCACGACTTCTACAATCTCAAAAACTTTTCTTTCTGCTTGCTTTTCCATACAAACCTCCTTAAATCTTAAAATAATTCAAGGATTCAAACGTCTTAGAATTTTCCTCATTTAGCCCTCTAAGCCCAATTGCTGTATCACCAAAAATAGTATTTAAATAATCTCTTGTAATATTTTGAAGCATATGATTGCCATCTGGTATGTGAATGTGAATTCTGTTCTTATTTAAAGAGAATACGCTATCTAATTCGGGGTGAATAAATACATTGTTTCTGAAAATATACGCCGTTTTCGAGAAAAAGCGAATACTTTTTCTCTTTACCGAAAAAGAATGAAATTTTCTAGGATAAATAACATTAATATACATAAATTACTCCTGCTTGCTACCGTTAATCCACTTCCCGAACTTGGCTACTGGCGATTTTTCCCAGGCAGGCGTTTTCTCTTTTACATATTTTTCTATAGCTTCAAAATCGTCAATGGTATCATTTTCGACATAACTAGGATTCCATTGATCTTCATTAATGGATCGTAATCTTGTAAGTGTCTCTTCGGGATAGCGTAATTCCTTAGCCTTACTCAACAAACAATTGCGTCTGCTTTCAGAATAGTACAGCACCCCTGTTTGACACTTGTTCTGGCGGTCATTTTCAACTTTAGTTTCAAGTTCTTTCTTTCTTTTCTGGAGTGCTTCTATTTCTTGGTTTACTTCTAGTAACTGCATTTCATCAGAAGTAAGTTTTTTTGCCGCAGTTACAAATTGCTTTTTGTATGAAGAAATAGCGCCCACCCCCTAGTTTAAAGTACCACATTTAATATTACTATGGTAACATATTCCAAGGGGATTGTCAATCTTTGTCGAAAGTCGAAATAACACCTAATTGAGACAATATCAAAACAAAACTGGTATTATTTAATCTTTGGTCAGTTTTTTATCTACTTTATATAGAGCTTTTCTGTAGGTTTTTGTCTCGGACTTAATTAATCTCGAAACATTAATCTTCCCAACCCTATTAATTGTGCTTTCTGTTGTTATTCTAACACAAATTCAGTTATTTATCAACAGATGCAACATGATTGGGAATATATATTTTGTAAATTTGCCAAAATCTCTTTATTTTTTTGACAGTTTGTGATATAATACCAGATGCGACACAGTTTAATATTACTCTGAACAGGCATACTATTGGTAAAAATGTATGCCTCGATATCATTTCCTGTTTGGAGTGAACTGTGTCGCAACAGATCAGGCTACGTTTTTCGGTGCGTAGCTTTAGCTGCGCACTTTTTTATTAGGAGGTTAAAAAATGGTATTGGAACTCAAAAACATAGAAAAATCCTTTGGTGAGAAAAAAGTACTCACCGGAGTTTCATTCAAAGCTGAGGGTGGCAAAGCCTTCGGCCTGCTCGGCAGAAACGGTGCCGGCAAAACTACATCTATTCGAATCTTGATGGATGTATTTCCCGCAAACAGCGGTGAAGTGCTAATCGACGGTCAGCCCATCGATTACAACAAAATCGGTATTGGCTATCTTCCCGAAGAAAGAGGCCTTTACCCCAAAAAGATCATCATCGATCAACTTACATATTTCGCAGAGCTGAAAGGAATGAGCCGTAAGGCAGCTGTGCAATCAATCGACTATTGGCTTGGTCGTCTCGGCATGACAGAGTACCGCAACAAGCGGCTGGATACTCTCTCCAAGGGTAATCAGCAGAAAATTCAGCTTATTACGGCCCTTGCTCACGATCCCGACATCGTTATTCTGGACGAGCCGTTCTCCGGTCTGGACCCTGTAAATGCGATGCTCTTAAAGGACGTGGTTAAGGAAAAGATAGCCAAGGGTAAAATTGTTCTTTTCTCCAGCCATCAGATGAGTTACATAGAAGAATTTTGTGATAGCATTGCCATTCTTAACAATGGTGTTGTTGCTCTGCACGGTGATTTGCACGATATCAAGCGTGACTATCCCCGTGACCGTTTGGTTGTAAAAACAGAGACGCCCGATGCAATCATTGCTGATTTTGGTTCTCCTTGTACCGTTATGGAAAACGGCAACTTAATGATCCGTCTTGCTGACCCTTCTGAAAAGAAGGCCACTATGTCCCGCCTTGTAGAAAACTACGATATTGACGAGGTAAAGGTTTTCGAACCCTCACTCAATGATATTTTCGTAGAATACG
>JAZNRD010000031.1:0-33261 GCA_045590515.1 Acutalibacteraceae bacterium | reverse complement strand
TTCTCTCCTTCCGTCTTTTGCTTCGCAAAATCCACCTCCCTCGTCAGAGGGAGGCAAAACCACATTTAACCATTTTTATTATTCATCGGTTAACCTGTTTTGAACCACGCGACTATCGCGTGGTTTTCGTTATACAAAAAACAGCAGGTTTTGATACCTGCTGTTTTTTTCTAAAAGTACTCCTCACAAAATTCGGGAACGCGCGAAAAGTCGGTTTTGCGGTGTGATAGCAGCCACTCTACCAAATCGGTGTTGCGGTAGGCCTCGTCAATGCCGTCGTTGTGCTCTAACCCGTCAAGCACAATAAGCTCGGCGCTGCCGCCGTTTTTTGTTACCGCCTTTACCATAAGCTCTGACTGGATAGGCTCAACACAGGTGTCGGCTCCGCCGTGGTAGGCACGAATTGGTATGTTTTTAAGGCGCGTCGTGCGCCAGGCAACTCCGCCGCCCGCAACGGGTGCCACCGCGGCAAACATTTCGGGGTAGGTCATAGCCGTTTCCCACGCGCCGTAGCCGCCCATACTCGACCCCGTAAGCAGTACGCGGTCGGGTTTTATTTTGTATTCCGCAATAATCTTGTCAATTACCTTTTTAAGCTCTGCAACCACATTGTTCCAGATAAACTGACGCGGGCACTGCGGACAAAGCACAACGGCAGGGTATTCCTTGCCCTCGTCTATAAGGCGGGGTATGCCGTGCCTTAGAATATGGTCTATTTTCTCTCCGCGCTCGCCTGCGCCGTGAAGATATATTATAAGAGGCAAATCCTTTGTGTCCTCGGGCGAGAACACAATATAATTCATCTCGTCTTCGTTTTGTTTGAAATAGTCTTTTCGAATCATAATATCACCCTAAAAGAAGAGTATCACTTATTTATATATTTTGCAACTGAATTTTGCAAATTTATAGCAAATATTTACTATTGTATAACACAACAATATGTGGTACAATATCTTGGCGTCACGCTATATCTTGTATTTTGAGGTGATAGGATGATAATTCACGGCTTTCAGAAAATGACGGTGCTCGATTACCCCGGCCTTGTGGCCTGCACGGTGTTTACCGCAGGGTGCAATCTGCGCTGTCCGTTTTGCCACAACGCGCGTCTTGTAACACATATAGAAGAGCCTGACCGCATAAGCGAGGAGGAGGTTATATCCTATCTTGAAAAGCGAAAGGGACTTTTGGACGGCGTCTGCGTTACGGGCGGCGAGCCACTGTTGCAGCCCGACATTGCCGACTTTTTGCGGAAGGTAAAGTCGTTTGGACTTAAAGTAAAGTTGGACACCAACGGCTGCTACCCCGAAAAACTTCGCGAAATTGTAGAAGAGGGGCTTGTTGACTATGTCGCAATGGACATAAAAAATTCCCCCTCGCGCTACGGCGAAACGGTCGGAATAAAGGATTTTGATATTTCGCCCGTAAAAAAGAGCGTAGAGTATTTAAAATCGGGTGTTATACCATTCGAGTTTCGCACAACGCTGGTGCGCGAGCTACACTCACTCTCGGATATGCGTGAAATAGGTGAATGGATAAAGGGCACAGACAAATATTTCCTGCAAGGCTTTGTGGATTCGGGCGACCTTATCGGCGCGTCACTTTCCGCGCCCACACGCGACTTTATAAATAAGTCACAAGAGGAAATAAGGCCTTTTGTCACAAATGTAGAATTGCGTGGAATATGACCACAAGATGTAGTTTTTGCACTTGACAGAAAACACAGTATATGGTATTATGTGCAAGCACGACAAAAATATAAAAAGGGGAGAAAAATATGTATCAGGTAGTAAAAAGAGACGGACAGGTAGTAGAGTTTGACCTGTCAAAAATCGGCGCGGCTATTGAAAAGGCATTTGATGCATGCGAGAGAGAGTACAACAAGGACATAATTGATTTTCTCGCACTTAAGGTAACGGCAGATTATGAGCCGCAAATCAAGGACGGACAGATTGCTGTTGAAAAGATTCAGGACAGCGTAGAGTCTGTACTTATCAAATCGGGCTATGACGATGTATCCAAGGCTTACATTCTTTACCGTAAGCAGAGAGAAAAGGTAAGAAACATTAAGGGAACCTTCCTTGATTATAAGGAAATCGTTAATTCCTATGTTAACATTACCGACTGGCGCGTTAAGGAGAACTCCACCGTTACTTATTCGGTTGGCGGACTCATCCTTTCAAACTCGGGCGCAATTACTGCAAACTACTGGCTGTCTGAGATTTATGACGAAGAAATTGCAAAGGCACACCGCGAGGGTGATATGCACCTTCACGACCTTTCAATGCTCACAGGCTACTGCGCAGGCTGGTCGCTTAAGCAGTTAATCCAGGAAGGTCTTGGCGGCGTTCCGGGCAAGATTACCTCTTCTCCCGCAAGCCACCTTGCAACACTCTGCAACCAGATGGTAAACTTCCTCGGCATTATGCAGAACGAGTGGGCAGGCGCACAGGCTTTCTCTTCGTTTGATACCTATTTAGCACCTTTCGTAAAGGTAGACAACCTTTCTTATGACCAGGTTAAGAAGTGCATAGAGTCCTTCGTTTACGGCGTAAACACTCCGTCACGCTGGGGCACACAGGCACCCTTCTCCAACATAACTCTTGACTGGACAGTACCTAACGACCTTGCAGAGCTCAACGCTATCGTTGGCGGCAAGGAAATGGACTTCAAGTACAAGGACTGCAAAAAAGAGATGGATATGATAAACAAGGCGTTTATCGAGATAATGATTGAGGGCGATGCCAACGGCCGCGGCTTCCAGTATCCGATTCCGACCTACTCCATCACACGCGACTTTGACTGGTCCGAGACCGAGAACAACAAGCTTCTCTTCGAAATGACCGCAAAGTACGGCACTCCTTATTTCTCAAACTACATCAACTCCGATATGGAGCCGAGCGATGTTCGTTCAATGTGCTGCAGACTGCGTCTTGACCTGCGCGAGCTTCGCAAGAAGTCGGGCGGCTTCTTCGGAAGCGGTGAGAGCACCGGTTCTATCGGCGTTGTTACCATCAATATGCCGAGAATTGCATATCTCTCCAAGACACCTGAAGAGTTCTACAGCCGTCTTGACCACTTAATGGATATTGCTGCTCGTTCGCTTAAGATTAAGCGTACCGTTATCACCAAGCTGCTTGATGAGGGACTCTATCCCTATACCAAGCGCTACCTCGGCACCTTCGCAAACCACTTCTCAACCATCGGTCTTGTTGGTATGAACGAGGTTGGTCTTAACGCTGCTTGGCTCGGCAAGGATATGACACACGCTGAAACACAGGCGTTCTCCAAGGACGTACTCAACCATATGCGCGAGCGTCTTTCTGACTATCAGGAGCAGTATGGCGACCTTTACAACCTCGAGGCAACACCTGCAGAGTCGACCTCTTACCGTCTTGCAAAGCACGACCGTAAGCACTACCCCGACATCAAGACTGCAGGCGAAGAGGGCGCAACCCCCTACTACACCAACTCCTCGCACCTGCCGGTTGGCTATACAGAGGATGTATTTACCGCACTCGAAATGCAGGATGAGCTGCACACCCTTTATACCTCGGGTACCGTTTTCCACGCCTTCTTGGGCGGGCGTCTGCCCGACTGGAAGGTAACTGCAAATCTCGTTCGCAAGATTGCGGAAAACTTCAAGCTTCCTTACTATTCTATAAGCCCGACCTACTCTGTATGTAAGAACCACGGCTACATAGCAGGTGAGGAGTTCAAGTGCCCCGACTGCGGCACCACAACCGAGGTTTACAGCCGTATTACCGGTTACTACCGCCCCGTTCAGAACTGGAACGACGGTAAGAGCCAGGAGTACAAGGACCGTAAGGTTTATGATGTTGGCAAGTCAAAGCTTACCAAGAGCCACGCTGCTGCCGCTCCCGCTGAGAGCTGCGATTGCTGTAACCATACGGCAGTTGCAACCGCACAAGTTATGCTCTTCACAACCGCAACCTGCCCCAACTGTAAGATAGCCTGCGCTCTGCTTGATAAGGCTGGCGTTGCTTACGAAAAGCTGCTTGCAAATGACAACGCAGAAATGGTTGAAGCATTCGGCATCAGACAGGCTCCGACCCTTATTGTAACCGACGGTGAGGGTTATGAGAAATACACCGGCGTTTCGGAAATCAAGAAATATCTTGGACAGTAATTATGTATGATATTATCGTAATCGGTGGCGGTCCCGCAGGGCTTACAGCGGCGCTTTACGCTCTGCGCGCCAACAAAACCGTACTTATAATTGAAAAGGCTACCTTTGGCGGACAGATTACCTATTCGCCAAAGGTGGAGAATTACCCCGGCTTTTCTGAGGCAAGCGGAAACGAAATTGCCGAAAAGATGGTCGAGCAGGTATTATCTCAGGGCGCCGAAATAGAGATGGACACCGTGCTTGAAATTAAGAACGGTGACATTAAAACCGTAGTAACCGAGGGCGGAAGCTTTGAGTGCAAGGCGGTTATTATTGCAACGGGCGCGCGCCATAGAATGTTGGGCGTCAAGGGCGAAGCCGAGCTTGTCGGCAACGGCGTATCCTTCTGCGCGGTCTGCGACGGCGCTTTCTATAACGGCAAAGAGGTTGCCGTTGTGGGCGGAGGAAACTCGGCACTGCAGGAGGCACTTTTGCTTTGCGAAAATGCCGCAAAGGTAACTGTTATCCAAAATCTTCCTTACCTTACGGGCGAAGAACGTTTGCAGGAGAAGCTGCGCGCAAACGAAAAAGCTGAGATTATCTTAGGCTCAACCGTAAAAGAGGTCTTAGGACAGAACGAGGTTCAGGGTGTTGTAATCGAAACCGACGGCAAAGAGCAGACACTCTCTATAGACGGACTGTTTGTTGCAATCGGACTTATTCCTCAAAACGAGCCGTTCGCCTCGCTTATAGCGCTTAATGACTACGGCTATGCAGACTCGGAAGAGGACTGCAAAACCAAAACAGACGGAATTTTTGTAGCAGGTGACTGCCGCAAAAAGAAGGTGCGCCAGGTCACTACGGCAACAGCCGACGGTGCCGTCGCTGCACTTGCCGCTTGTGAATATATTGATAGATAAAAAAACACACTCTCTTTTGAGAGTGTGTTTTACTTTATCTTTTTCCGCCGCTTAAGAATATTGGCGATAGTGCGAAAAATACTGCACCGCAAAGAATGCTGAAAAGCGCGGCGACGACTGTGAAGATTAAGAACAAATCGGTCACAAGCCCTGCAACTATCAGTGCCGCTATAGGCAAAAGCCCGAAATAGATAAATAAAATCTGAATAAGCGATTTTATCATTTTAGCGACCGATTCGGGAATTGCCAAATCCAAAAATGTTCCAACGCTTGCAGAGTAGAAATCTATTGATACCACAAAAATCAGCCAGAGCAGTGAATAAATCGGGTTTGTGCCAAGAAGCAAAGTTGCAACCAAAAATCCCGGCAGTAAGTCAAGCACACAGTCGGTGCTGCCCGCAAGGTGCGAGAAGAAAAGCTTTTTGTGTGCGCTTTCGGGAATCATAAAAAAGCTCGCGTTAGAAATGTCGGTGTTTACGGGGTTGCCGAGCGAGCGGTAGAACACAAGCACGCACATAATGAGCGCGAGCGGTGTGAAAGAGCGAATGTTTGAGAAGAATCTTAGCACCACAGCGATAGCCGTGCAGGCCAAGAGATAGGTAATGCTCGTTTTAGTGAACACGCGAAGATACGCAAAGCGGAAACGGTTATGAAGCGACTTGAAAAACAGCACATTTGCGCCAAAGCCTCTGCCAATTCCGTCGCGCGCTATTTTGCGTTTTCGCTCCTTTTTGCGCGTTACAACAACACCTGCCGATGCCTCCTGTGCCGCGCGGAGCGTTTCCTCCTTTTCGGCCGACTGGGAAAGCGAATCCTCGTAAAAATCGGCATCAATGTTCCAGATTATGTAAACCAACAGTGCGAGTCCGCCCAAAAGTCCCAACGCGGTTAAAACAAAAAACAAGGTCTGTCCCGTGACGGCAAAGTGTAAAAAAGCCGCAATCCAGCCTATTATTGGGAAAAGTCGTGCGCCCGTGCTGCCGAAAAATTCCTTTATAGCGGGGAAGACCGAGAGGTCGTTTGATTTCATATAAAGGTAAAATGCGGCCGCAATAAGAGCCAAAACACCGTAAGAAACGGGGCGAAGAAGGCGCTTATAGTTTGGATGTGTGGATGCTACGGTGTAGGAAAGCACATTTAAAAGCTTGGCGAAAGCTAAAATAAAAAACCAGGCAACAATAACCGCCGCGGCATCAAACCCCGTAAGGTTAAAGTTCAGCAAAAAGTTTGGTATTTGAAAAATAAGATAAAGGCTTGCAATAAGGGTTGTGCCTATCTGTGTCATTAGCTTAAACAGCATAACCGATTGCGGCTTCATTGGCGCAGCGAAAAGCAAATTGACATCGGCCATAGAGAATATGCTGCCGCCGCTTTTGTCACCGCCAAGCAGGTTCGTAACCGCCATAATGCCGCCAAGTCCTAAAACAATAATTTCAAGCCAAGGCAAAAGCTCCTCGCGCGTCGGTTCCTCGCCTTCGTACATATACGCCTCGTCAGAGTAGGAATAATCCTCCTCCATATCGTCGGTCAGTAAACCAACGCCAACGCCGATAATTCCGCCAAACAGCAAGCACACTGCAAAGAAAACGGCAACCCAGGTTTTAAAAAGCTTCTTTATCTGGTTTTTGACCGAGTGTACGGCGTAGTAAAGAAACAGCCTCATAGTGTTTCCTCCGTGCCCTCGGTGATAGAGAAGAACAGCTCTTCAAGGCTCTGTCCCGTGGAGGAAAGCTCTTCCTTTGTGACATTGGCTTTAAGGGTGCCGTTTTGCATTATAATCGTGCGGTCCCAAAGCGCATCAATACTGTCTATCATGTGGGTGGAAAGCAGAACGCTTCCGCCTGCTGCGCGGTGCTCTATAATAATGTCGCGCAGTTCCTTTATAGCGTGCGGGTCAAGGCCAATCATCGGCTCGTCAAGCAGCAGAACCGATGGGCGCGGCAAAAGTCCGAGGCAAAGGTTTAGCTTTTGTTGCATACCCTTTGAAAGCTCATCACCGAATTTTTTCTGCTTATCAGAAAGCTCAAACCGCTCAAAAAGCTCCCCCATATAGTCCTTGTAGTTTTGAAGCTTATAGGCGCGCGCCACAAACTCCATATGCTCTGCAACCGTCAGATTCGGATAAAGCGAGGGCATTTCGGGCACATAGCCGAGCAGTCGCTTTGCCGCCACCGACTTGCAAGGAAGTCCGTTTACGCTGACAAAGCCGTCAAACCGCAGAAAGCCTATGACCGACTTAATAATGGTACTTTTTCCTGCGCCGTTAGGTCCTAAAAGCACGGTAACGCTGCCGTCGTCGAGCGTAAAGCTTATATCGTTACAGGCAAGTGTCTTGCCGTATTTTTTCGTAAGATGGGAAACTTCTAACATTT
Source organism: Acutalibacteraceae bacterium (assembly GCA_045590515.1). Lineage (GTDB taxonomy): Bacteria > Bacillota > Clostridia > Oscillospirales > Acutalibacteraceae > SIG589. Next base: position 25,843 of record JAZNRD010000031.1, on the reverse strand, counting down.
AACGTTTCAACTCCAGTAAGGTTTGTTTTATTTTAGCTATCGCCGTTTCGGTGTCGTCTATATTTAAAACGGCTGCCTCAATCGGACAAAAGCCCGTACGGGTGCGGTTTTCAATGCGCTCGGTAAGTGTATCGTAGTAAACAGCAACGCCGTGCTTTTCTAAAATTTCCTTTGCAGGCACGCTTATTACCGCCGCCCAAACAGATTTTACCGAAAGTGCAATATAACAAAAAGCGGCGCCCTTTCCAACAACACGGTCGGCGGCACAAAAACCGCTAAAATCGCGGGAGAGCAAAGAAACAAGCGGTGCAACGCCGCGCTCTTCGGAAAAAATAACCTCATCCCCACGCTTTAAAACGAGTGTCCGCTTACCTGTAAGCAGCGCCTTGGCGTTTAATAAATCCCTTTTCATATCATTCACCGAAATGTGCCGCAACCTTTTTAAGAGCCGCGGTAATTTTTATGTGCTGGGGACAGATTCGCTCACATTTTCTGCAGCCTATGCAGTCAGTAGGCTTTCCGAACGAAACGGCAAGATTGTCGTAATATGCGTGCTGCGGAGTCCAGCTCTTACCCTCTGCCTCCTGCAAATCGGCATTGTAAAGCGAAAAATATTTAGGTATAGGAATATTTTTAACACAGCCGTCAAGACAGTAGCCGCAGCTCGTACACGGAACGGCAATATCGGAATTTAAAAGCTCTGCCGCTTTTTTTACAAGCGCCTGCTCTTCACTGTCAAACGGCGTGAAATTGTCCATAAAAGACAGATTGTTAAGCAGCTGCTCCATATTGCTCATACCGCTTAAGACGAGCATAACGCCATCTAAGCTTGCCGCAAAGCGAATAGCGTACGATGCGGGCGACATATCGGGGTTGTGGTTTTTAAAAAGCGCCTTAACCTTGTCGGGTAAGACGGCAAGAGTGCCGCCCTTTACGGGCTCCATTACGATAACCGGCTTGCCGTGGCGCCTTGCGGTTTCTAAGCATAGGCGCGACTGAATAGAATCCGATTCCCAGTCAAGATAGTTTATCTGAAGCTGGACAAAATCAACCTCGGGATGCTCGGTCAGGACCTTATCTAAAAAGTCGGCACTATCGTGGAATGAAAAGCCGATTTTCTTTGCAAGACCGTTTTTCTTTTTGTCAGAAAGCCAACGAAAACAGTCAAGCCTTTCAAATATCTCATAATGCTCAACGCCGACATCGTGCAGAAGGTAATAGTCAAAAAATTCCACACCTGTTTTCTCGCGCTGGGTGTTAAAGATTCTGTCGCGGTCGTCGCGCGTCTTAAGGTATCCCGCGTGCAGTTTGTCGGCAAGCAAAAACTCCTCTCGCTCATAGCGGTCGGTTAAGACATCCTTTACAGCGCACTCGCTCTTGCCGCCGCAGTACATCCAAGCGGTGTCAAAATAGCGAAAACCGCGAGAGAGGCACTCGTCCACCATCTTTTTAGTGAGCTCTATATCAATGCTTGACGGGTCGTGTCTGTCAAGCAGGGGAAGGCGCATAAGTCCAAAGCCTAATTTTTTCATAAAACCCCTCCAGTCTTTAATAATTATATTTCTATATTGCCTTTATGTCAAATAAAAAAGGACGGTTTCCCGTCCTTTTTAATTCTGTTATTGTGCTGTCGGATACTCTATATTCTTAACCTTAAAGCGGTCAATAGCAAAGCTGTTCTTTTCAACCTTTAAGGTCTTCGCATACTCTTCCATATCCTTGTCAAACTCCTCCTGTTTCAGAAGAGCAAGAGCGGGGGTGTTGAGGTTTTCGGTCCAGTATTCGTCACCGAAAAGGTCGCCGCGGATGAGTATTGTAAGAGTGCCGTTCTCCTCATCGTTTATAAGCTTGCGCTCGCCAATAGCCATTTCCTTAACGGTCTTATAGTTATCGTCGGCATAGCTTGTGTCCTCAGAGCCTAAAACGCTTGCATACTTGTCCTTCGGCTCTAACTCCTTCTCCTCCTCAGCGGTAGAAGAGGTGGCAGACGAAGAAGAGGTTTCCTCTTCCTTAATCTCATAATACTCGTTATAAATCTCTTCAAAGGAAGCGCCCTTGTTAAGACGGGTGATGTAGTTATTGAACTTGTTTACAGTTTCGGTCTTCTCAGCATCCTCAAGGTCCTTGGTGGAAGCGGTAAGAACATTTGCAATAACAAAGTTTTCCTCAATAGCCTTCTTGACTTCATCAGCGGCAACGGCCTTTTCGCCGCCCTCGCCGTAAAGTGCCTCAAAATAAGCGTTGTAGAGGTAGGAATAAGTAAAGCTCTTCTTAAAGGTTTCCTTGCTTACGCCGTTGGTTTCATAAATCTGCTGATAGCCGTAATAGGTCCAGTAGTAATCAACATAGTAGTCGATTTCCTCCTGCTCCTCTTCGCTTACGGTTATGTCGTTTTCCTTGCACTTGGTCTCGTATGCTGCCCACTCAGAGCAGATTTCAAGCGCACGGTTTTTAACCCAAGTAGAGTAGTCGGTATCTTCAACCTTTTCCTTTAGATAGTCAACAGTGCTCGATACTGCAGTGCTCGAGGTAGCGGCACTTGAGGTGGCGGAAGAATCGGTGCTTGAGGTTTCAGCGTTTGCCTCGTCAACCTTAGTCTTAGCCTCGCCATCGGCAGAAATAAGAGCAGCCATATAAAGTGCGGAAGTGATTTCAACATCTCCAACGGTCAGTGCGACCTCATCCTTCGGGTGACAAGCGGCAAAGGTGAAAATCATAACCGCCGCAAGCAGCAGACCGAGAAGCTTTTTAAAAGTGTTCATTTTGTTAGCCTCCATAAAATATTCCAAATGACATTATACAACAAAAACCTATAAAAGTCCAGCACTAATTAAGCACATCCATTATTTCTTTAAGCGCGGCGGCAGGTGACTGCGCGGGCGCCATCTCAACCGCATAGTGCGGACGCTTTCCGCCGCCTAACATAAAGCGTATGGAATAGTGCTCTGCAAGGCGCGAGGAAACCTCGGGCGAGAGGGTTTCGGAATAGAGTCTGAGCGTTGTGCCGGTTTGGGTGATTTCGGTTATCTTGTTTGCGAACGCGCGCGAGCGTATAAGCGCAATCTCCAAAAGACCGAGCACCGCACGCGGCGGCTCGCCAAATCGGTCGCAAAGCTCGTCAATTACATCGCTTTTGTCCTCTTCGGACTTAATCTCTGCAATGCGCCTGTAAATTCCAAGGCGCTGTGAAAGCAGAGGAATATAGCTTTCGGGAATGTGGGCGGAAATGTTGACGTCAATAACGCAGTTGTTTTCCGCTTCGACAGCCTCGCCCTTTTCTTCCTTAATAGCATCAGACAGCATGGATACATACATATCGTAGCCGACCGATTCCAAATGTCCGTGTTGTTCTCCGCCAAGCACGCTTCCTGCACCGCGTATTTCTAAGTCGCGCATAGCAATCTTAAAGCCCGAGCCGAATTCGGTGTACTCGCGTATAGCCTCAAGTCGTTTTTCGGCAATCTCGGACAGCGCCTTGCCGGGTTTAAAGCAAAAATACGCATAGGCGCGCCGCGGCGAGCGACCAACGCGGCCGCGCAACTGGTGCAGTTCCGAAAGTCCCATCAAATCGGCGTTTTCAATTATAAGCGTGTTGACGTTTGGAACATCAACACCCGTTTCGATTATGGTGGTGCAGACCAAGATATCAATTTCGTGTTCTATAAGCTGTTTCCACACGCGCGAAAGCGTTTCCTCGTCCATCTTGCCGTGGGCAATGCCGATGTTAGCATCGGGAAGCTGAGCCTTAAGCCGCGCCGCACAAGCCACTATGCTTTCCACGCGGTTGTGCAGATAATAAACCTGACCGCCGCGGCGCAGCTCGCGGTTTATGGCATCAAGCAAAATTCCGTTTTGCTGTTCTATTACATAGGTCTGAACGGGCTGGCGGTCCTCGGGCGCCTCGTCAATCGAGGACATATCCCTAAGCCCCGACATAGCCATATTAAGCGTTCGCGGTATGGGCGTTGCGCTTAAGGTAAGCACATCAACGGCGGGATAAAGCTCTTTAAGCTTTTCCTTTTGGGCAACACCGAAACGGTGCTCCTCGTCAATGATTATAAGTCCAAGGTCGCGGAACTTGACATCGTTCGATATAAGACGGTGGGTGCCTATAACCATATCAACATTTCCGCGGCGCAGCTCGGTTATGGTTTTTTGCTGCTGTGCTTTTGATACGAAACGCGAAAGAAGCCGTGTTTCAAGCGGAAAATCGCCAAAGCGTTTTATTACGGTGTTATAGTGTTGCCACGCAAGAATGGTGGTCGGTGCCATTAAAGCGCACTGCTTGCCCTCGCTCACGCACTTAAATGCGGCACGAAGAGCAACCTCGGTCTTGCCAAAGCCAACATCGCCGCAGAGCAGTCGGTCCATAGGCACCGCTTTTTCCATATCGTCCTTAATTTCGTTTATACAGCGAAGCTGGTCCTCGGTTTCCTCATATTCAAAGCGCCGCTCAAAATCGGACTGCAAATCGGTGTCCTCTGAAAAAGCGTGTCCCTTTATTTCAAGCCGCTTAGCGTAAAGTGCGGTCAACTGCTTAGCCATATCGCGCACCGCCGCTTTTACGCGGCTACGGGTCTTTTGCCAGTCGGAACCGCCCAAGCGGCTGACCTTTACGCCCTCGTCGGCGCCGATATATTTAGAAACCAAATCAAGCTGGGTAACGGGAACATATAAAACATCGCCCTTTTGGTACTGAATTTTAAGGTAGTCTTTTATAATTCCGCTGTTTTCTATCTTGTGTATGCCGAGAAAAAGACCAATTCCGTGGACGGCGTGAACAACATATTCGCCGTTTTTAAGCTCATCAAGCGAGTTTATGTTGCCGCCCTTTTTAAAGCCGATTTTGCGGCGCTGCTTTAAAATATCGCTGTGGGTTATGAGCGAAAAATTCTGTTTCGGAATTAAAAGTCCTGCCGAAAGACCGCCAACCGTCACGCAAATGCCGCGCGGAATGTTCGATAGCTTATCAAAACAGGTCGCAGGGTGACCGTTTTGGCAGAGCTCCTCACAAAGCAGTCGTGCGCTTTTTTCGTTACCCGCTAAAATTACGGTGTTTGGGGAAAGGTCTTCAAGCAGCGTTTCAAGTCCGCCGCGCCAGGGAGGAAGCTGTTTAAGCTCAAATGTGACAAGCTCGCGCATCTTTATGTCGTAAGAAGAGCGCGAGAAATTTTCGAGTAATATAGCGCCCTGCTTTTCGAGCCGTAGCGTTACCTCGCCCTTGTCGAGAAAATAGCGGTCACAGCCCGAAAAAGCGGTGCCGTTTTCTAAGCGCGCCTTTATATCCTCGCTATGAATGGTCAGTATATCTGACAGCTTTTCGTTTACCGCAGTGCTGTCGCAAACGAACAAAAGGCAGTCGTCAAGATAATCAAAGGCGGAAAAAGCCCTGCCGAAGCAAAGCGGCAGATAACGGTCATAGCCGCTAAAGGTGCCGTTTTTGAGCGCATCAAGGTCAAGCAAAACATTATTTTTCTGCTCGTCAGTAAGGCGTGCGGATTTCAGCTTTTTACCGAGTATTTCTATGAGCTCGCTATCGCTTATAAGCGTTTCGCGCGCGGGGGAAATAAAGACCGACGGAAGAGTTTCTTCTCGGCGCTGCGTTACGGTGTCAAACTCTGAAATGGTGTCAATCTCATCACCCCAAAACTCAATACGAACGGGTTTTTCCGCGTTAGTGGGGAATATGTCGAAAATACCGCCGCGCACCGCAAACTGACTGGTGCCCTCTACCTGACCTGTGCGGGTGTAGCCTGCCGATACGAGTCGGTCTATGAGCTCCTCACTTTTTAGCGTCTGTCCCGCTTTTATGGTAAAGGTACCCTTTCTTAGCCGCTCGGGCGGGAGGGTGTACTGCGAAAATGCCTCAACAGAGCCGACCACAACGGGTAAGACCCCGTCTGCGAGTGCAGACAGGGTGTATAATCTCTTGTGCTCCCATTCCTTAGAGCCTAAAATGTTGCGTTCAGGGAGTATTTCTCTCGACGGCAAAAGCGCACACTGCTTGCCGAACCCTAAAAGGTCGGCGCACATACGGTTTGCCTCTGCCTCGTCGTGACAGATAACCGCCGCCCGTTTGCCCGAGAAAGCGACAGCGGCAGAAATGACCGCGGCGCGCGCGATAGGCGGAAGACCTGTGCAAATGCAGGGCAAAAAACCGCCGTTTATCGCAGAAGAAAGCCGTTTAAAATCTTGGTTTTCGGCTAAGACCGAATCAGAAAAGTGCATATTATTTACCTGTTACTGAATTTATTCATAGCGCTGTCAACGCTCTCTGTCACAATGCATTTTGCGGCGTCTGCGGCATTTTTGGAAGCCACATCAATCGCCTTTGCATCCTCGCCCGTAAAGCGAGAAAGCACCCAGTCCTTTAAATCATAATCGGGGTGGGGCTTTGCGCCAATGCCAACCTTTATGCGTGGAAAACGGTCACTGCCCGACAGATAGATTATGTTCTTCATTCCGTTGTGACCGCCGTCAGAGCCGTTTCGTCGAATTCGGATTTTACCGACGGGAAGCGAAATATCGTCAAAAATAATTATGGTGTTTTCGGGCGGTATCTTGTAAAAGGAGGCAAGCTCCTGCACCGACTGACCCGAAAGATTCATAAAGGTCTGCGGCTTGGCAAGCAGTACGCGGCATTCCCCCATTCTGCATTCGCCAATAAGCGCCTTATGCTTTATTTTTTCAACCTTACAACCGTATTCCTCACAGATTTTATCAATTACTATGAAGCCAGCGTTGTGACGGGTGTTTTCATATTCGCGCCCAGGATTACCAAGACCGACTATAAGGAAATCGTAAGAGCTACTAAAGCTCTTTTTAGCCTTTTTAAAAAACACCGTTATCACCTCTTTATAATATTTTGTTCATTACAAGGCCGGTTATAAGCTTGGGGTAGAAATAGGTGGATTTCTGCGGCATTTTCTCGCCTGCGCGGGAAACGGCGGCAATCTCACTCACTCTTGTGGGGTTTAATATAAAGCAGGCGTTTGCGTAGCCGTCGGCCGCGGCAAATGCCTCCTCCTCGCTTCTTGTGTAGCGAAGATTTATCTGGTTTGCCATATTTTCTTTGTCAATCTTCAGCACGCGCTCAAGCAGCAGACTGTGCAGCACCGATACATCAAGAGAATAAAGAGCCTCACTCGCATCGGGCATAATTTTTTTCATTGAAGAAAGGTCTTTCAGCGTCAGAAGATAGGCTATATTGCCGTCATAAAAACCGAAAGCCTTTTCGTTTTTGGCATAAGCCTCGTCAAGCAGCGGACGGATTTCGTCTGCGCGGCAGGGGGTAACTGTGAAATCCTCGCGACAGCGCGAGATAATGTCGGCGGTGTTAAAGCCTTCAATTCCGTGTACGATTCTGTGTGTCGGGAAGACAACAAGTCCCTCGTTTTCCATATCAATAAGGAACATCATAACATAGTCGCTCTCGCCCTTACCCTCTACGCTTTTTTTGTAGCGAAGCGCCGTTTCGTAGCGGTGGTGTCCGTCGGCAATGTAAAGCTTGCGGCTCTTAAATTGCGAAACAAGGCTTTCGATAACCTCTTTGTCGGTTACGCGCCAAAGTCTGTGGGTTACACCGTCACCATCGGTAAACTCATCATCAGCGGCACCGCCCGTTGCACCGAAAACGGTCTTTGCGGTAACGCCCTCGCTGTCGTGATAGAGCGAATAAATCTGGCTGAAATTACAGCCCGTTGCTGTCATAAGATTAAAGCGGTCGTCCTTGGCTTTTGAAAGGGTGTTTTCGTGCGGCAGTACGACATTTTCCGAAAACTCGTAAAGCTTCACGCGGCAGACTATTCCGCGGAAGGAATAGTGACCGCCAAGCGCGTCAAACTCCTCCTCGTAAACATAGATAGAGTCCTCGTCGTCCTCCGAAAGAATGCCGTTTTGTAGCCATTCTGTTTTGGTTTTCTCCGCGCTTTCATAGCTCTCAGGCAGTTCAAGGCGGATAACATTATAAGGATTTTGTTCGCAAAAGGCCGCCTCTTCTTCCTCGCTTATTATATCATACGGCGGACAACAAACGGTCTTCTTGTCGCCTGCTTTGCTTGTAAATCTCATCGCCTTAAAGGGTTTTATTTCTGCCATCGCACAGCACCTCACACTTGTTTTAGGGTTATTTTACATTATATTTTTATGCTCGTCAATAAAATATTGCGAAAAGCTTCAATTAGTTGTATAATATATTTACTTTGTTAAAAAACAGTTTACAAATAGCGTAAATTTGTCTGCTAACATAGCAATGATAAATCTTCAGTACGGAGGTATTAAAATGATAGAAGTAACCGGACTTTCCAAACGGTACGGAAATCACCTGGCCGTCAACAATGTGTCGTTCAAGATTGACGACGGCGAGGTAGTAGGCTTCCTCGGCCCCAACGGCGCGGGTAAGTCCACAATTATGAATATTCTGACAGGCTATCTGTCGCTCACTAAGGGTCACGCAAGCATAGACGGCTTTGACATTGTCGAAAATCCGTCAGAGGCAAAGCGCAGAATCGGCTATCTGCCCGAAATTCCGCCGCTTTATACCGATATGACCGTAAAGGAGTATCTTTATTTCGTTTACGACCTAAAGCGTGTAAAGCTTCCCAAAAAGCCGCACATAGACGAGATTTGCCGCCTTGTAATGATAGACGGCGTTAAGGACCGTCTTATTAAGAATCTTTCAAAGGGCTACCGTCAGCGTGTTGGCATTGCGCAGGCGCTTGTCGGCAACCCCGATGTTCTGATTCTTGACGAGCCCACGGTTGGTCTTGACCCCAAGCAGATTATTGAAATCCGCAATCTTATTGCAAAGCTTGGTAAAAACCACACCGTTATTCTCTCGTCCCACATTTTGTCTGAAATTCAGGCGGTTTGCGGCAGAATAATCGTCATAAACAAGGGTCATATCGTAGCCGACGGCACCCCGGACGAGCTTTCGGCTCGCATCTCGGCAGACCGCTCGCTCGAGATTCGCATAGCGGGACCCGAAAAGGATGTAGTAAAGGTGCTTTCCACCATTCCGAGCGTGAACGAGGTTTTGGTGCTCGGCAAGGGGGAGGGCGGCTCTACCGATTACCGCGTAGTACCCGAAGAGGGCGTTGATGTAAGACGCGAAATCTTTGACCGTCTTGCAGGCCGCAAGTGGCCAATTCTTTCACTGCAGTCAAGCGCACTCACGCTCGAGCAGATATTCCTGCGCCTTACTGACGAAACCTCGGGCAGTGAGCAGATGCTTGCAGGCGAGGGCGCGGCAGAGGAATATGAGTTTGTAGAAGAGGAAGGCTCAGCGCTTTATACCGAAGAGCCCGCCGAAACGGAAGAGGAGGAGAATGAATAATGACTGCAATTTTTAAAAGAGAATTCAAATCATACTTTTCGTCTCCGCTCGGCTATGTAATCTTAGCCTCTCTTACCTTCTTTTCGGGCATATTCTTTATGTATATGTACTCTTACGGCATAGCAGATATGTCCTATGTGTTCTCTAATATGTTCACAATCATTATGTTTGCCGTTCCGATTTTAACGATGCGCCTTATGAGTGAGGACCGCAAGCAGAAAACCGACCAGGCTCTGCTCACCGCACCCGTAAGCCTTTGGGGAATAGTATCGGGCAAGTTTTTAGCCGCATTCGCTATTTATGCTCTCGGCTTTGCACCGACCGTAATTTTTGAAATTATCCTTTCTACAAAGCTTTCGCTTAACTGGCTTTTATATTTAAGCAACCTCTTAGGCGTTCTGCTTTACGGCGGCGCACTCATAGCGGTGGGACTTTTCATTTCCTCGCTCACCGAAAGTCAGGTGGTTTCTGCCGTTGTCGGCATCGTAGTATCACTGCTTATCGGCCTTATGGACAGCTTTGCCACAATGGTAAACAACGAAGTTATAGCAAATATCGTCGGCCACATTTCCTTTGCCGGCAGATATGAGGCTTTTGCAGCAGGAACCTTTGATTTCTCAAATCTTGTATTCTTCCTAAGCGTTGCGTTCGCGTTTATGTTCTTAACCGTTCGCTCGCTTGACAAAAAACGCTGGGCTTAAAGGAGGTGCTTTAAATGATTTTTAAGAAAAAAGAAAACAGTGAAGGTAAAACAAAAATCAAAAAGCTCCGTAGTGAGCTGTTATTAAAGCACGGCTCCTATAACGCCGCACTTATCGCAATAGTGCTGGTTGCCGTTGTTGTTGTAAACATAATTGCAACCGCCGTTGCCGTTCGTTTCCCGACCGATATTGACCTTACAACCACGGGCGAGAACACAATTTCCGAAGAAAACGTTGACTATATTAAGGGCGTTGAGGGCGAAGTAAACATCGTTGTCTGCGCTACTGAAGAGGGCTATACCGACGGCTATCTTGACAGCTACGCCGCACAGGTTTATATGGCACAGGACAGCACAGGTCTTTATTATGACCAGACCGTAAAGCTTTTAAAAATGTACGAAAAGTACAACAAAAACATAAAGCTTTCGTTCCAGGACCCCGATGCTGCAAGTTTTGCAACCGTTCAGTCAATCGTGCCCGACACGACCTTGAAATACGGTGACATCTTGGTTTACAGCAACAAAACAGGCGAGGACGGCAAAGTAGCAGTCAACGCCCGCGTTGTAGGCTATAAGGATATCTACAACCTTTCTGACGAATCGGGTTATGCCGCATACGGCTATGGGGCATACACCGTTTCGGGCTCTAATGTTGAAACGGCCGTTACAAGTGCAATCTATTCCGTAACAAGTGAAGAGGCAAAGGTTATAGCTCTTCTCACAGGTCACGGAACAAAAGGCGCGTTTGATACCATATCAGCAACACTAAAGCTTAACAATTTTGAAACCGTAGAGGTTGACGACAGCATTATAACCAAAATCCCCGAGGAAGCCGACTTTATCGCAATAGCCGCTCCCCAGAGTGACTTTGCCGCAAGCGAGATAGATGTGCTTGAAGCCTTCTTAGAGAACGGCGGCAAGCGCGGTCGCAATATGCTCGTTTTCCTCTCCTCAAAATATCACAACCTCCCCAATTTCTATGCCTTCCTCGCAGAGTGGGGCGCAGAAGCCCAGACAGGCAAAATGCTTTACGAAACCGACGAAGCAAACTATTTAACAGGTGACCCGACAACAATGGGTCTTCAGAACGCCGCAACCGATTTCACCAAGTCGGTAAACGAGGAAAACAAGCTTTATATTTCGTCGGGCAATGTGGTTATGGCACCTGCCTACACCGCCTACGGCACACGCAGTGCAAATGTGCTTATGAAGAGCTATGATTCTGCTATTGCCGCACCGATTGATATTGATGTAAAGACCTGGAAACCCGACAGCAGCCTAAAGGGTGCAGAATACGCAACCGCAATTTACACCGTAGACACCAAGTACGATGACGACAACAATGCCTGCGTCAGCGGAGTGCTTGTCTTCTCAAGTGCAGATTTCGTATCGGCAGCGTGGGAAATGTACGAGGCTGTCGGAAACAGCGCCTTCGTGCTTTCGGCTATGAACACCGTAAGCGGCAAGGACGATACGGGAATTTCGTTTACACAGAAGACCGTTACAAGCTTTGCATTCACTCAGCCGTCAGAGGCAAGCGCCGCACTTATGCGCATTATATTCGTAGTCCTTCTGCCGCTCGCGCTGATTGCTACGGGTGTTGTCGTTTGGTATAGGAGGAAGAACAGATGAGTCTGCTCCCCGAGGAAAACAACACGCCCGAAGTAGAGGAAGAGGAGTCGACCATATTCGGCGCCTCTCCCACAAAGCAGCTTGACAGCAAGGCAAAAAAGGGCGGAAAAATGCTGCGCAATATTATCGTTTCGGTTGTAGTGCTCGCACTGCTTGCAGGCTCCGCTTTTGCGATAGTAAAGCTTATCCCGAAGCCAGAGGACGACACCACCGAAAACACCGACGAAACGGTAGAGGTTATCTCTATCGAGCACGAAAAGGTAAAATCGGTAAAAATCGACCGCGGCAGCTCTTTATCGGTTTATAACACCACACTCAAAGAGGAAGAGGGCACAGAGAGCGGCGAGAAAACCACCTCTGTTACCTGGACGATTGAGGGTGTTGACCCGTCACTTACCGAAACGACCTCCATATCCAGAGTTATGGATACCGTCTTAGCGCTTAAGGCTAACCGCAAAATAGAAAAAGAGGACGGCGCAGATTATGGCTTCGCCGCTCCCACCTATACAGTAACCGTTACGGGCTATGATGCCGCAGACAGCGTTACGCTCACAGTCGGCAAGGAAACCCCGACCTCGTCGGGCTACTACGCAACCACCGACGGCGAAACGATAGTACTGCTTGACAGTGCCGATGTTGAAGATTTTGCAACACCCGACACCGAAATGGCGGTATCCGAGATAGTAGCCGCCGCCGCAAAGAATGATGGCAACGCCGATTATTTTGAAGAGGAAACATTTGCAAGGGTAGACTATATTGCTCTCTCGGGCAAAAACTATCCGCAGTATATCCGCTTTGAAATGAACGATATGGAAGACATTTCGGCATATATGTCGTATGTTATGACCGCACCAAGCCGTCGCTTTGCCGATATGGAAAAGGTGACAGAGCTGTTTAATATCGCCGCAAACGGACTTAGCAGTGCCTCTGCGTATTGCTTAAATCCCACCGCGGCAGAACTGCAGTCGTTTGGACTCACCTCGCCCGATGTGGCGCTTGAAATTAAGTACGGCGGCACTAAAATTCTGCTAAAAGCTGCGCTCCAGCAAGACGGCAGCTACGCCGTAATAGCCGAGGGCGGAAAGAATATTATATTCAAGGTAGATGCCGCAAGCCTCGGATTTGCAACCTACAAGTTAGAAGATTTCGCATCCGATACGGTGTTTATCGAAATGATAACCGAGCTTTCGTCACTAACCTTAGCCACACCCGACAAGACCTATACCTTTGGTATAAGGAATGTCAAGGCGGAAAATGAGGACGAGGATGATGTGCTCACCGTAACCTACGGCGACAAGACCTTGACTACCGAAAATTTCCAGAACTACTATCAGTATTTGGTCGGCACAGAGCTTAACGAGATTGCAAGCGAAAAGACCGCAGGCACACCTGCACTGACCCTCACCGCCGTAAGAAACAGCGGAACAAAAACAACGGTTAAATTTATAAAGCATTCCGACCGCCGCTATTATGTGGAGGTAGACGGAGAGCCTATGGGATATATCTCAAGCTCGTATATGGACAAGATTTTAAACTATCTTGACGATGTAGCAGAGGATAAGACTGTTCCCGAGCCGTATTAAGTTTAAAAGCCGTATGGATTTCCATACGGCTTTATTTTTTTCTTGTGTATGACCGACTAATAGTATAAAATAATAAAAAAGGGGGCGGTGCTATGAGCAGAGGAATACCGAAAGAGCGAGTGCTATCCGAATTGGACGCGCTTTTAGCGCGCGATAATTATATAGAGGCGAAAAGGCATCTGCTTTATTGGCTTGCAGAGGCGGAGGACGTCCGTGATGACGAGGGACTTTTGCTTATTTATAACGAGCTTATGGGTCTTTGCCGAAAGTTAGGCGACCGCGACCGTGCCGTTTTTTACGCAAAAAGCGCACTCGCGCAGGTCAAAAAAATGGACATAGAGGACAATGTGGGTGCCGCCACAACCTATTTAAACAGTGCAACGGTTTATAAGGCGTTCGGCAAGGCAGAGGAGGGCATAGCGCTTTTCAGAAAAGCCAAGAAAATTTACGAACAGCACTTAGAAAAAACCGATGACCGACTTGCAGGACTTTATAACAATATGGCGCTCGCGCTTGTTGATATTAAGGAGTTTTCAGAAGCGGACGAGCTTTACAGAAAAGCGCTTTCGGTTTTAGAAGACATAGGAAAACTACCCGAACAGGCCATAACATATCTTAATATGGCATCGGCGGCCGAGGCGCAGCACGGACTCGAGCGCGCGGCGGAAATAATTTCCCACTTAGCCGAAAAGGCGGAAGAGCTGCTTGAAAGCGAAAAGGACAGAACCGACGGAAACTACGCCTTTGTGTGCGAAAAGTGCGCAAGCGTGTTCGGATATTACGGTTATTTTGCTTATGAAAACAAGTTAAAGGAACGGAGCAAAAGAATTTATGAAGGGACTTAGGCTTGCTAAACAATTTTATGAAACGCACGGCGCGCCAATGCTCGAAAGGGACTTTAGCGATATTCTGCCCTTTATAGCGGTCGGTCTTGCGGGTAGCGGCTCCGAGTGCTACGGCTTTGACGATGAGCTGTCCCGTGACCACGACTTTGAACCCGCCTTTTGTATATTTATACCCGACGAGGATATAGTGGATAGCCGCACCTCTTTCGCGCTTGAACGCGCGTACGAAAAACTGCCGAGAGAGTTTTTAGGTTTTGAGCGCAACCGCGTGGGCGCGGTGGGCGGCAACCGCCACGGCGTTATAAGGATAGGCGATTTTTTCGCATCAAAAACGGGAAGCACTGACGGTAAGCTTTCGCTTTATGAATGGCTTTCAGTACCCGAATATGCACTTTGTGAGGCGGTAAACGGCGAAATCTTTGCCGACAATTATGGCATGTTTACAGAAATACGAAAGCGGCTTTCTTACTACCCGGAAGATGCAAGACTTAAAAAACTTGCGGGTAATTTGCTACTTATGGGGCAGTCGGGACAGTATAATTATAAAAGGTGTATATCGCGCGGCGAAACCGCGGCGGCTCAGCTTGCCGCTTGCGAATTTACAAAGAGCGCACTCGCCGCTATATTTTTACTGAACAAAAAATATATGCCCTATTATAAATGGAGCTTTCGCGCGCTTAAAAACCTGCCGCTGCTTTCTTCGCTTTATCCTACGCTTGAATATTTGATTTCAAGCGGCAACAGCGAAGCGGAGGCAGAAAACAAGGAAAAGGCAATAGAAAATATCTGCAAAGAGGTAATAAGCGAGGTTGTAAATCAGGGCTTAAGCTGCGAGCAAGCAATTGATGCCGAGCGACAGGCTTACATTGTAAACGACCGTATAAAAGATAGCGAAATAAGAAATATGCATATTTTAAGTGCAGTATAAAAGCGAGGCGAAAGCCTCGCTTTTATTTATTTGCAAGCCGCTTCCATTCGGTCGGGGTCATACCGCATTCGCGTTTAAATACGCGGGCAAAATACTGGGGGTTTTCGAATGAAAGCTTGGCGGATATTTGTGTAATGTTAAGTCGGTCGGCGCGTAAAAGCTCCTTTGCGCGCTTTATTTTTTCTCCCGTTGCGTATGAGGAAAGGCTTTGTCCCGTGTGCTCGCGGAAGAGGCGGCTTAAAAAGCTTTTGCTGTATCCGAACGCGCGGCAGATTTCGTCAATTCTTATATTCTCTTCACAGCGCGTGGATATATAATTTTTCAGTGCCGCAACAAGCGGCTGTTCCTCTATCGCGGGCGGCAAAAGCGCTGTATTGTCAACCGCTTCCTTTTCGCGCAGCAGGAAAATAAGCAGCTGCTCCAAATAGCTTTTTATAAGCTGTTCGCTGCCGAGAGGTGCATCTTTTCTTCTGCGAAGACGGCGCAAATCGGGGTCGTTTTTTGGGATATAATAGCTTTCCTCCGCCTCCTTTATTATAGAGGTCAAAAGTGTTTTGTGTATTCGTCCGAGCGGCGAGCAAAATCGCTCAAAAAATTCCATAGAGAGCGAGGAGGAAACAAACGAAATTACGAAAAAGTTCGGAGCGGATTCGTGCGCACGAATGGTGTGAAATTCGTTAGGACGGTGGAAAATTACCTCCCCTTGTGAGAGGAAGATTTCTTCTCCGTCGCGCGTTATGGCAACATTGCCTTTATCGATATACACCATTTCCCAAAAGTCGTGTTGCTCGCCGTTAAACGAAAAACCGTGCCCAACCTCGTAGTAGTGAATGGTAACGATTTTAGTAATGTCCACAACCGTTTTTGGTCGTGTTTTTATATACTCTTTTTTCATAAACGACTCTCCCTCAGTATACAATATTGAACATAATAAGCACAAAAATGACTGTTCAAAAGTGCACCTTACAAATACAATAATAACAGAAAATAAAAATTTTTCAAGGAGGTTTTCGTATGAAAAAAGGTATTAGCATTTGGTCGTTTCCCGAAGGCACGCTAAAGGAGAGCTTCGCGCTTGCCAAGGACGCAGGCTTTGATGGCGTAGAGGTTGCTTTGGACGAGGGTGCAGGCGAGATACGACTCGACTCGACCGAAAAGGAGCTGCTCGAAATAAAGAAGCAGGCAGACGACTGCGGAATAGAACTTTACAGCGTTGCAAGCGGCCTTTATTGGTCATACTTTTTGAACGACGCGGACGAGGCTACTCGCACAAAGGCACAGGACATTGTCAAAAAGCAGTTAGAAACCGCCGCGGTTTTGGGCTGTGATTCCATCCTCGTTATCCCCGGCTGTGTAAACGCAGAGTTTGCCGCACCGGGCAAGGTTATGGATTACGAAACCTGCTATAACCGCTCGCTTGAATCTATAATGAAGGTTAAGCAGTACGCAGAGGAATATAAGGTAAATATCGGACTTGAGAATGTTTGGAACAAATTCTTGCTTTCTCCGCTTGAAATGCGCGATTTTATAGACAAGGTAGACAGCGAATATGTCGGCAGCTATCTTGACATCGGCAACACTCTTGCAAACGGCTTCCCGGAGCATTGGATAAGCGCTCTCGGCAACCGCATAAAGAAGGTACATTTCAAGGATTACAGGGTAGAGGCAGGCGGACTGCACGGCTTTGTTGACCTGCTTGCAGGTGATGTAAACTATCCCGCTGTTATGGAGTCACTTAAGAAGGTCGGCTATGACGGCTGGGTAAGTGCAGAAATGATACCCAACTATAAATATTATACCGAAACAATCATATACAACACATCCAACGCGATGGACAGAATTTTAGGAAGGAAGTAATATTATGTTAAAGGTTGGTCTTATTGGCTGTGGCTTTATGGGTACAATGCACGCAAACTGCTATAAAGCGTTAGAGGGTGTAGAGCTTGCCGCAGTGGCAGATATACGCAGAGAAAAGGCAGAGGAATTAGCTGACGGCGCAAAGATTTACGGCGACGGCAAAGAGCTTATTGAAAACGCAGATGTAGATATAATTGACATCTGTCTGCCGACATATCTTCACGCACAATACGCACTGCTTGCTATGGACAAGGTAAAATATGTTTTTGTAGAAAAGCCCGTAACCTTAACCGTAGCCGAGAGTGAGCAGTTAAAGCAGAAGCAGGCAGAAACAGGCGCATTCGTTCAGGTTGGTCAGGTTATTCGCTTCTGGGACGAATATGTTGCCCTTTACGATATAGTTAAAAGCGGCAAATACGGCAAGGTTGTAAACGCAAACTTCCGCCGCATTAGTCCGAGTCCAGATTGGGGCTGGAACAACTGGCTGCACGATGTTTCCCTTTCGGGCGGTGCGGCACAGGATTTACATATTCACGATGTTGACTATGTTCTGTCGCTCTTTGGCGAGCCGAAGTCGTTATCGTCGGTGCGCAATGTGTTAGGCGAAAAGAATTCATATGTAAATACACTTATGCAGTATGAGGATGCCGCCATAACGGTTGAGGGCACATGGGATTTACCTGCATCGCATCCGTTTGAGGCAACCTTCCGCGTTGTCTTTGAAAACGCAGTTGTTGAGAATGCAGGCGGCAAATTTATGCTCTACACAGCCGACGGCGCAGAGGAGATAAAAATCGAGAAAAAGGAGCTCTCGGTTTCGGGTGGTACAAGCGGAAACATCTCTGACCTTGGCGGATATTTTAACGAGCTTTACTATTTTGTAGAGTGTGCTAAGAGCGGCAAGGCAGTAGAAAAGGCAACGCTTCCCTCCGCGGCGGCTTCGCTTAAATTCTTGCTTGAGAAGGAGTTATCATACAATGCTTAGGGTAGGAATTGTAGGCTGCGGCAGTATCTTCACAATGCACGCAACAAGCGCCGACCACTTAGAAAATGCACAGCTCGTCGGCGTTTGTGACATAAAAAAAGACCGCGCTGATGCGGCGGCAAAAAAGTACGGCGTTACTGCCTATTATGACTATAAAGAGCTCATAGAAAAGGAAAATCTGGACGTAGTGCACGTTTGTGTTCCACACTATATGCACCCCGTAATTTCGCGCTATGCGCTTGAGCACGGCGTTAATGTTCTGTGCGAAAAGCCTATGAGCATAGACTACGAAAGCGGCGAGGCAAATGTAAAGCTTGCAGAAGAAAAGAATCTCCGCTACGGAATAATATTCCAGTGCCGCTATAATAACACCTCCCGTCTTGTAAAGAAAAACTTAGAAAACGGCAGACTCGGCAAAATCATAAGCGCGCGCTGCACGCTTACCTGGTGCAAGCCTGACTCCTATTATGCGCTTTCTGACTGGAAAGGCACATGGGACAAAGAGGGCGGCGGAGTTATTATCGACCAGGCAATTCACTCCTTAGACCTTGCAAACTGGTTTATAGATTCAGAGCCCGTAGAGGTGCAGGCAAGCATTCACAACCGCGCACACGACATTATGAAGGTTGACGACACGGGCGAGGGCTATATCCGTTATAAGAACGGCGCAACAATGGCGTTCTGGGCTATGAACAACTACGGCTGTGATGACCCGATTGAAATACGCCTTTGCTGCGAAAAGGGCAAGGTTGTTATGAGCTATGACGATGCGCGCATAGAGTTTTCCGACGGCACGGTAGAAACCGTTTCGACCGAGGACGACGGCATTTACTATGAGGGCGGAAAGGATTACTGGGGCTTCCAGCATATCCGCCAGATTGCCGATTTCTACCGCTCGGTAGAAGAGGGCACAGAGCCGACTATAAGCGGACGCGAGGCGCTCAAAATTCAAAAGCTCATCTGTGCAATTTACGACAGCGCAAAAACAGGCAGAACACAAATGCTGTAATCACTTCACTACCTTTCGGTTGACAAAAAGAACAAAAAAAGGTATATTCTTTTTGGGAGTGATTTTAATGAAAAAGTTATACATATTGTTTGTGCTTTGCCTTTGTCTGTTACTTTTTGCAGGCTGCAAGGATAAAGAGGTATTTGCCGACGGTAGTGAAGAGCAGTTGTCGTCGTCTGCCGCAACATCGTCAGAGAACGAAGAAAACTCTGAGCTGACCGTATCGGAGGGCGCGCCTATTATGCCGCCCACAAGCAGTTCTTCAAAAGACACAGACAGTGAAAAAGTGGCAGGTACGCAAAGCGGCGCTTCTTCCGCACCGCAGATTTCGCAAGAGGGCAGCAGCCAAACGGTAACGGGCGGCGATGACTCGGTTTCGGCGGACGATTTTCTAACATCACCTTCCTCCTCTTCTTCGAGCAAGGTATCCTCGTCCCAGAGCCAACCCGAGCAGACCCCCTCCGCACCGACGCAGACAAACGACCCGTCTTCCTCAAGCTCTTTGCCCGAGGTAGCACCCGTCAGCAGCTCTGCTGAATTGTGGAGTCCATATTATTAAAAAACAAACTACCCAAAGCTTTCTTTGGGTAGTTTTATTTTATCTGTGCTTTCTTGACCAGGTGGTCGGTGAGAAGGCAATTATTAGCGGGAAGATTTCAAGTCTGCCAAGCAGCATTGCCGCCGAAAGCAGAAGGGTTGAGAAGTTAGAATAAATGCTGTAATTCTGCGTGGGACCAACCCCTGCAAAGCCTGGACCTACATTGTTAAAGCAGGCTGTGGTGGCTGAGAGATTGGTTTCAAGTCCGAACGGCTCAATACAAAGCAATAGAAAGACAACAACAAAGCAGACCATATAAACTGCAAAATAAACGCTTACGCTGTCGAGCGTGGATTCGCCAACGCCGCGCCCCTCAAGGTGAACCTTGCTTACGGAGCGGGGGTGAAGCATTTTGCGGATTTCGCGGGATATAAGCTTGAAAAGCAGCACAACTCGTGATACCTTAAGTCCACCCGCGGTCGAGCCGGCACAGCCACCTATAAACATTAAAATAAGCAGTACAGCCTTTGAAATATCGGGCCATAGGTCAAAGTCGGTGGTGGTGTAGCCGGTTGTCGAAATAATAGATGCAACCTGGAATGCCGCGTGACGAAGCGAGTCGCCAAAGCTATCCTTATAGAACGAGAAAACATTTGTTGTAACAACTGCTATAGAGGCAAGAACAATGCTTATATATGCCCAAAGCTCCGTGCTGCTGAGCACCGAGCGTATACGGCGCAGAAGAATCAGATAAAAGAGGTTAAAGTTTACGGCAAACAGGAGCATAAATATGGTTATTACCCATTGACAGAAGGGGCTGTAACCCGCAATGCTGTTTGACTTTACGCCGAAGCCGCCTGTACCCGCGGTGCCGAACGAGTGCACAACGCTGTCAAAGAACGGCATTTTACCAATACACAGCAGTGTAATTTGTATTAATGTCAGAGCAATATAAATAAGATAAAGGATTTTTGCCGTATTACGAACGCGCGGCACAAGCTTTCCGATAACGGGACCGGGCATCTCGGCGCGCAGCATATTCATAGAGCCCTTAGAACTGCTTGGAATTACGGCAAGCACGAACACGAGTATTCCCATTCCGCCTACCCAGTGGGTAAAGCTTCGCCAGAAGAGAAGACTTTTGCTCATACTCTCAACATCGGTGAGTATTGAAGCACCCGTCGTTGTAAAGCCGCTGACCGTTTCAAAAAATGCATCTGCAAAATTCTTAATCTCGCCCGAAAGGGTGAACGGCAAAGCGCCGAAAACAGATAAAAGCACCCACGCAAAAGCAACCGAAACGAAGCCCTCCATCGCGTAGACCGAGCGGTTTTTCGTGCGCGAGAGTACAATGGATAAAAGACCGACCGCTGCACAAATAGCCGCCGTTATAAGCAGAGCGCAAAGCGGCTTCCATTCGCCGTAAATTACGGCAACAAGAGCGGGCAGCAAAAGCAGTCCCGCCTCGGTCGCGATTATGCGCCCTATGGTGTTAAGAACCATTCTGTAATTCATAAAATTCCCTTATTTCACAATAATATCGCTTATGTCGTTTATGCGGTGGCCTGCGGCTATAACAACAACCATATCGCCTGCATTTATGCAGTCATCGCCCGACGGAATAAGCGGGCGTCTTCCGCGTATAATTCCCGCTATAAGCACATTTTGTTTGGTTTTAAGCTCTTTAAGAGGAATATTGACAACGGGGCTGTCGGGCTGAATGTTAAATTCAAGAGCCTCCGCCTTGCCGTCCATAATTTTATAAAGCGTTTCCATCTTACTGCCCATAGAATTTTCAAGACCGCGTGCATAACGCACAAGCACATCAGATACAATGTTTCTCGGCGTTACAATACTGTCAATTCCTATGTTTTCGGCGAGCGTAGAAAATGCTCCGCGGTTAATTTTTGCAACCACCTTGGGCACATTTTGTGATGTAGCAAAGAGAGAAAGCAGAACATTCTGTTCGTCAATGCCGGTCATAGCGGCAAACGCATCGGTAGAGTTTATGCCCTCCTCGGTCAGCACCTCTTGCTGTGTTGCGTCGCCCTTTATTATAACGGCGTCGGGAAGTGCCTCGCAAAATTCGGCACAGCGCTCTTCGCTCTGGTCAATAATTTTTACAACGCTTCCCGAAGCTAAGAGCATCTTAGCGAGATAGAACGAGGTACGGCTTGCGCCTAAAATCATAACATTCTTGGCGCGCTTTTTTGAAAGCTCTAAAAGCTTTAAAAGCTTTTCAATCTCATAAACCGAAGCGGTAATTCCTATGCGGTCACCGCTTTTAAGTACAAAGTTTCCGTCGGGGATAAATACCTCTTCGCCGCGGTGAACGGCGCAAACCAAGAACTTTGCTTTATACTTTTTACGCATTTCAATAAGGCTTAAGCTATCAAGAGGAGAGCCGTCCTTAATGCGCATTTCTATCATAAGAAAGCTTCTGCGCGAAAAGGTTTCAATCTTTAAAGCGCTGGGCAGTTTGAGCAAATTAAAGGTTTCCTGTGCCGCAAGCAGCTCAGGGTTTATTGCCATAGAAAGACCAAGCTGGTGGCGCATAAAGCCTAAGTTTTTATCGTTATATTCAGGGTTTCTTATGCGAGCAATGGTGTGCTTTGCACCCATGCGCTTTGCCATAAAGCAGGCAAGCATATTAAACTCATCCGAGCCGGTAACCGCGACAAAAAGGTCACAATCCTCTGCATTGGCTTCTGAAAGCGTATCACAGTCGGTGCCCGAGCCGCAAATTCCCATACAGTCAAACAGCTCAACCATATCGGCAACAACGGCGGCGTTTTTATCAACCGCGGTAACATCGTGTCCCTCGTTTACAAAATTTTCAATAAGCGTTTCGCCGACCTTGCCGCAACCCACAACAGTAATGTTCATAGAACCCCTCCAAAATAAAGGTCGTAATCATTATACTACAGTGTGTATTATTTTTCCACAACAATTTTATTATACTAAGTATTGACAGCGGCGGCAGGTTTTAGCTATACTGTTTTGGGGAGTGGTTATATGTATTTAATTTCACCTGATAAAAAACAGTATAAGGCAAATTTGCACTGTCACAGCGTGCTGTCTGACGGCAAAAAGACGCCGCAGGAGTTAAAAGAAATGTATAAGGCGGCGGGCTATAGCGTGCTCTCAATTACCGACCACGAGTATCCCTGTCCGCATAATGATTTAACTGATGATAATTTCTTAATGCTTACGGGTTATGAAGCGTATATCCGTCCCGACCCTAATTGTGTATATGACGTTTACGCGCCCGAGCTGCATCTTAATTTGTTTGCGCGCGACAAAGAGAACGAGACTATTGTTTGTTATAATGAAAAATACTGCAAATATATGCCGCGCGAAATGCATAATAAAAAACCGCACGTGGGCAGTGAGCGCACGCGCGAGTATACTATCGATTACAGAAATGAGTTTATAAAAACAGCAACGGAAAACGGATATATAGTAGCATATAACCATCCCTATTGGTCAATGGAAAGAGAACAGGATGCTCTGCTGACCGAGGGCTGCTTCAGCCTTGAAATTTGTAATTTCAGCAGCTTTAATGGCAATCGCCTTGAACATACAGCGGCTTTATATGACAGACTGCTGCTTGCAGGCAAGCGAATGTTCTGCCACGCTGCCGACGACAATCACAATTCTTACCCCACAGACCACCCAAGAAACGATTCGTTTGGCGCCTTTACAATGATAATGGCTGACGGGCTTTCGTATGACAGCGTATTTTCCGCTATGGAAAAGGGAGAGATGTATGCGTCTATGGGACCGACCTTCAGCGAAATATCTTATGCCGACGGCACTCTGCACATAGAGTGCTCTCCCGTAGAAGCAATAATAGTTTATACGGGAAGCAAGGCGCCTAAAAGATGTGTAGCAGAAAAGGGCAGCACCGTAACACAAGCCGATTTGCCGGTTGACCCGCACGCAAGATACATTCGTATAAGCATTATAGACGAACGCGGAAATTTTGCCGACACCCGCGGTTTCAGTAGAGAAGAATTGGGAATGTAAAAAAAGACTCCAACGGAGTCTTTTTTTATACCTTATAAAAAGTAGTGTTTGGGAAACGGGCTTTTGTGCTTTCGGGGAAATCATAGTCCGAGATTACACCCGCAAGGTCCTTGAAGGTGCCGACATTGAAGGGTGACGGCTGGTTTAGCTTTTTGTGGTCGGCAACTAAGAATGACTCTTTCGAGTTTTCCATTACAACGCGCATAAGCATACCGTACATCTCGCTTCCGCCGAAAACGCCGCTGTCTGAAAACGAGCCTACTGAGAAAAACGCCTTGTCGTAGTTGTATCTGCGTGCGTTTTCAATGGTCTCGAAGCCGTGTGCAATAGCGGGCGGCTCAACAATTCTTCCGCCAAGGCAGATAACCTCAATTCCGCGCTCGCTCAAAAAAGAGGCAAGGGACAGATTGTTGGTAATCACCCGCAGATTTTTCTTGGCCGTTATGTGCTTTCCTATGTACTGCGAGGTTGTGGCGCCGTCAATAAAAACCGTGTCACCATCGCTTATAAGCTCTGCTGCCTTTTTGCCGATTAAATTTTTCTGCGGCCGCATTTTTTGATAACGGAAAACAAGCGGAGTGCCCTTGTTTTTCACAAGCTCCGCGCCGCCGTAGCTGCGCTTTATTATGTTCATATTCTGCATAGCGTTAAGGTCGCGGTTGATGGTCGCCGTGCTGTAATGCAGCTCCTCGGTCAGATATTTTACCGTAACAAAGCCGCTCTGTCGCAAAATTTCGGTTATTGCTTTTATGCGTTCGGTCTGATGCATAATATACCCCTTTGAGAAATGTTGAGAAATTTACAATATTTTTGACATTATTGATTTTTGTTGAGAAAAGATATATTATATGGTAAGTCAAACAGAGCCAAAAGTCAAGGGGAGAGAGAAATGAAAAATCTGACTGAGGGTAATATATATAAAACCTTTCTGATTTTTGCAATTCCTATGGTGCTCTCGGGTGTTCTTACGCAGAGCTATATTACTATAAATACCATAATTGCAGGAAAGTATTTAGGGGACGACGGGCTTGCGGCAATAGGTGCAGGCTCGCCCTTCATAACCTTTGTTTCGTCGGTGTTCTGGGGTTACGGAAGCGGCCTTGCCGTACATATAGCAAGACTTTTCGGCGCAGGGGAGTATAAACGCGTAAAAAACACAGTCTGCAATTTTATGCTTATGAGCTTTGTGCTAATCCTCTTAGTCGGCATAGCAATATCCGTTTTCCGTTATCCGATTTTGCGTCTGCTTAAAACCGACGAAAGCATAATCGACGAAGCCGCAAAATACCTTATGATATACATTTTAGGCATTTGCTTTACTCTCATAACCGTAAACGGCTCGTCTATTTTAAATTCACTCGGCATAAGCGCCTTCCCGTTTTATATGTCAATTATTACTGCAATTCTCACGGTGTCGGGAAACATTTTTACCGTAAGGGTACTTAAATGGGGAGTATCGGGAATAGCGGCTTCGACCGTGTCTGCGGCTGCTGTTACGGGAGTGTTCTTTATTTTAAAGCTCTTCCGCTGCTTTAGAGAAATGGGTGTAGGTAAAGAGCGTATAGAATGGGGATTTTTTGAGATAAAGGCATCCTTTGGTGTTTCTTCAATAAATATGGCACAGCAGATGACAATGTATGTTGCATCGCTGCTCATATCACCCATTGTAAACGCGCTTGGGGTTGCGGCAACGGCAAGCTTTGCGGTTGTAAATAAAATCTATAACTTTATTGCTTCAATTTATCAGAGCTGCGCGTCAAAGACGGTCAGCAACTATACTGCACAGTGCATTGGCGCAGGCAAATATAACCAGCTTCGCAAGGGCGTAAAGGCAGGAATGCTTCAGGGAATGCTTATTATGACGCCCGTTCTGCTTTGCTGTGTTTTTGCGGCAGAGCCCGTATGTATGCTGTTTTTCAAGGCGGACAGTGATAGGCTGGCAATAGAATATGCCATCACATTTTGCCGTTTCTTCCTGCCGTTTTTATATTTAAACGTTATAAACAATCTCTTCCACGGCTTTATGCGTGGCGTTGGCTCAATGCACATAATGCTTATAGCCTGCATAATTGCTACAATTTCGCAGGTCGGACTAAGCTTCTTGTTCTCAAAACCGCTCGGTATGAACGGAATATATCTTGGCTGGATTCTCGCGTGGGGAATAGAGGCAGTTTATAATGTAACTGCATATTTCTCGGGAGTATGGAAAAGAAAACTAAAACAGCTTGCATAAGCAAAGCACCACAGTTTTTCTGTGGTGCTTTTTTTGTATAACGAAAACCACGCGATAGTCGCGTGGTTCAAAACAGGTTAACCGATGAATAATAAAAATGGTTAAATGTGGTTTTGCCTCCCTCTGACGAGGGAGGTGGATTTTGCGAAGCAAAAGACGGAAGGAGAGAA
>JAZNRD010000030.1:0-15422 GCA_045590515.1 Acutalibacteraceae bacterium | reverse complement strand
CCATTGTGCAATATCCCCCACTGCTGCCTCCCGTAGGAGTCTGGGCCGTGTCTCAGTCCCAATGTGGCCGTTCAACCTCTCAGTCCGGCTACCGATCGTCGACTTGGTAGGCCGTTACCCCACCAACTATCTAATCGGACGCGAGCCCATCTTACAGCGGATTGCTCCTTTGGTAACAAGGGGATGTCCCCTCGCTACGTTATGCGGTATTAGCAGTCGTTTCCAACTGTTGTCCCCCTCTGTAAGGCAGGTTGCTCACGCGTTACTCACCCGTCCGCCACTAAGTGTTACAAGAAAATCCTCTAGCAAGCTAGTATCAAATCAGCGTAACACTCCGTTCGACTTGCATGTGTTAGGCACGCCGCCAGCGTTCGTCCTGAGCCAGGATCAAACTCTCTAAAATATTATATATTCACGCTTTCGCGTCAATACCTATCTTAGAGCATTTCTCTGCTCTCAACATACGATACTCTAGCGTATCTTTTGTCCTCGTTTACTCCAAAATCTCTTTGGAATTGTCGGGTCCTTTTGATTATCGTTGTTTAATTTTCAAGGTTCAGTTTTTGCGCCGCTCTCTCAAGGGCGCCCGATTATATTACCACATCCATCCCCCGTTGTCAACACTTTTTTTACAAATTTTTAAAAAAATTTTTTATTTGTCAAAATGCCCATTTTAATGTATCGCGGTTGCATAAAAAGGGAATAATTGTAACAAAACTATGGGAGGTATATATTATGAAAACAATCACCAAGATAGTGTGTTTTGCCCTTATATATATAATATGTATAGCACCCGCGGCAAACGCGCTTTCGAAAATAGGCTCACGCGGAGCCGAGGTAACACAAATTCAGACCAGACTCAAAGAGCTTGGATATTACAGCGGCAGCATTGACGGAATTTTCGGAACAGCAACACAAAGCGCGGTTAAAAAATTCCAGCGCGACTATGGACTAACGGTTGACGGAATTGCAGGGAAATGGACGCTACGCTCACTTGGAATTTCAAGTGGCACAGGTGACGCATACTCCTCTGCCGATTTTGAATTGCTTGCAAGAACCATTTCTGCTGAGGCGCGCGGAGAACCCTATAGCGGACAGGTTGCGGTTGGTGCTGTGATACTAAACCGAGTGGAACACCCCTCCTTTCCGTCTTCGGTCAGTGGGGTAGTTTACCAAGCAGGTGCGTTTTCCTGCCTTTACGACGGGCAGTTCTATGAGCCGGTTGCTGATTCAGCCTATAGCGCCGCGCGCGATGCACTGAACGGAATGGACCCGTCTGGCGGTGCGATTTATTATTACAACCCCGTCACCGCAACCAACAAATGGATACGCAGCAGGCCCGTAATTACAACAATTGGTCGACATGTTTTTTGCAGCTAAACAGCAAAGGTCAGGAAAAGTCAAAAAATTTTTCAAAAAACTATTGACAAAGTTCTCCTCCGGTGGTAAAGTATAGATACAGCAGTTAGCACTCGAAACGTTAGAGTGCTAATTTGAAAACGAGGGGGCGAAAAAATGGAGCTTAATGAACGCAAGCGCGCAATACTTTCGGCTATTATACGAAACTATGTAGAACACGGCGAGCCTATCGGCTCGAAGGCGCTTTGTGATATGCTTGATTTTTCTCTTTCGTCCGCAACGCTCAGAAACGAGATGAGCGATTTGTGCGAGCTCGGTTATCTTGAGCAGCCGCACACCTCTGCGGGACGAATCCCCACGGTGCTCGGATACAAATTATATATAAGCGACCTTATGCACCGCGATTCGCTTTCGGGCGAGATGAAGCTCATTATCGACTCTATGCTCGAGGGCATTTCGGGCGAGGTTGGCGATATTACTGCACGCGCAAGTCAGATACTCTCTGAGCTTACGGGGCTTCCCGTTATCGTTTCCTCTGCGAGCGGCGAGCACGATGCGGTCAAAAAGATTGAGCTTATACCTATGGGTAGGCAATCTGCTCTTGCGGTGCTTGTTACCTCGCACGGTGTTATGAAAAACCGAATTCTGCGCGTTGGCGGAGATTTAAGTTCGGTAATTGAGAAATTTAACACCCTCTGCAACGCATATATAATAGGTAGAGAGCTTTCGGCTCTTAACCGCAGTTATTCACAGCAGCTTATAGCATCGGCGGGCGATATTTCGCTTATGTCGCTGACCGCGGCAGTGTTTGAGCTGATTGAGGATGCCAAGCGTTCGAGCCTTAGCATTCGCGGAGAATCCAATCTCTTCCGTTGCTATAGTCGCGACGGCGAGGTGCAGCGCGTTATGGAGCTTTTGTCGCAAAAGGACATAATGCTTTCGCTGCTTTCCCGCGTTGATGCTCCCGTTGGCGTTTTGTTCGGAAACGACACCGAGATAAACGAGCTTCAGCCCACGACCATTGTTATTGCAAAATATAACCGCGGCGGGCACGAGCTTGGACGGATTGGAGTTATAGGTCCGACAAGAATGTCGTACGACCGCGTAATTCCGAGTCTTGAATATTTTGCTGATAAAATGAGCAGGGTGCTCAGCAGCACCTTGACTGATTTGGAGGACTAAGGATGAAGAAGGAAGAAAATAAGGTAGAGGCTACAGCCGAAACCGAAACCGAGACCGCAGAGGTTTGCGAAGAGATAAGCGAGCTTGACAAGGTGAAGGCTGAGCTTGAAAATCAAAAGGATTTGCTGCTTCGCACTGCAGCCGAATTTGACAACTACAAAAAGCGCACCGAGCGTGAGCGCATAAGCGTTGCCGAGTACGCAAAGGCATCGGTTATAAAGACTCTGCTCCCCGTTTTTGACAATGTGGACCGCGCAGAAAGCTATGAGAGCGGCAGCGCCGAATACGCAAAAGGCATTGAGCTGATTGTCAAGCAATTAAACGAGGTCGTAACTTCACTTGGAATCACCGAGACCGGTGCTGTAGGTGACCAATTTGACCCGAATTATCACGAGGCTGTGATGCATATCGAGGACGAAGAGGTCGGCGAAAACACCATTGTTGAGGTTTTTCAAAAAGGCTACCGCATAGGCGATACGGTTATCCGCGCCGCTATGGTAAAGGTTGCTAACTAAACATATATATTATAGATTTAACGGAGGTTAATATCATGGGAAAAATTATTGGAATTGACTTAGGAACTACTAACTCCTGCGTTGCTGTTATGGAGGGCGGCGAGGCTGTTGTTATTGCTAACGCTGAGGGCGCAAGAACAACCCCGTCGGTTGTTGCTTTCTCTAAGACAGGCGAGCGTATGGTAGGTCAGATTGCAAAGCGTCAGGCTATCACAAACCCCGACCGCACAATAAGCTCTATCAAGCGTGAAATGGGTACAGCTCACACCGTTACTATTGACGGCAAGGATTATACTCCTCAGGAGATTTCTGCTATCATACTGCAGAAGTTAAAGACCGATGCCGAGGCTTATCTCGGTCAGACCGTAACAGAGGCTGTTATCACTGTTCCTGCATACTTCACCGACGCTCAGCGCCAGGCTACTAAGGATGCAGGCAAGATTGCAGGTCTTGATGTTAAGAGAATTATAAACGAGCCGACTGCTGCTGCTCTCGCTTACAGCATTGACAAGGAAGACGACCAGAAGGTTATGGTTTACGACCTTGGCGGCGGTACCTTCGACGTTTCCATTATTGAGATGGGCGACGGCGTTCAGGAAGTTCTTGCGACCGCAGGTAACAACCGCTTGGGCGGCGACGATTTCGATGCTCGCGTTATGAAGTATATCGTAGATACATTCAAGGCTGAGAGCGGAATTGACCTCTCTTCTGACAAGATGGCTATGCAGCGCGTAAAGGAAGCAGCAGAAAAGGCTAAGATTGACCTTTCGGGCATGACCACTACCGACATCAACCTGCCCTTTATCACGGCAGACGCAACAGGCCCCAAGCACTTTGAGACCACACTTACCCGCGCTAAGTTCAACGAGCTTACTGCTGACCTTGTAGAAGCTACAATGGCTCCCGTTCGTCAGGCTCTTTCCGACTCGGGACTCAACACCGGCGACATCAACAAGGTGCTTATGGTAGGCGGTTCGAGCCGTATTCCTGCCGTTCAGGAGGCTGTTAAGAACTTTATCGGTCGCGAGCCGTTCAAGGGCATCCACGCCGACGAGTGTGTTGCTATCGGCGCTGCTATTCAGGGCGGTGTTTTAGGCGGCGACGTTAAGGGTCTTCTCCTTTTAGACGTTGCTCCCCTTTCGCTCGGTATTGAGACAATGGGCGGCGTAAGCACCAAGATTATTGAGAGAAACTCCACCATTCCGACCAAGAAGAGCCAGATTTTCTCTACCGCGGCTGACGGTCAGACCTCAGTTGACGTTCACGTTCTTCAGGGCGAGCGCGAGTTTGCAAAGGACAACAAGTCACTTGGCGTATTCCGTCTTGACGGCATTGCTCCCGCTCCGCGCGGAATCCCCCAGATTGAGGTTACCTTTGACATTGATGCAAACGGTATTGTTCATGTATCCGCTAAGGACCTTGGCACCGGCAAGGAGCAGTCGATAACCATCACCTCCTCCACCAATATGTCTAAGGACGATATTGACAAGGCAGTTAAAGAGGCTGAGCAGTATGCAGCTGAGGACAAGAAACGCCGCGAGGAGACCGACATCCGCAATGGTGCAGACCAGATGGTTTACCAGACCGAAAAGGCTCTCTCCGAGCTTGGCGACAAGATAAGCGAGGACGAGAAGAAGGATGTAGAGAGCGCTTGCGAGGCTTTAAAGGAAGCTGTTAAGAGCGACAATATCGAGAATATAAAGGCAAAGCAGGAGACACTTCAGCAGAAGTTCTACGCTATATCCGAGAAGATTTACAAGGCTGCTGCAGAGGCTCAGCAGGCGGCAGGCGGCGCTGATGCAGGCGCAGGTGCTGCTGACGACAACGTTTACGATGCCGATTTCACCGATGTGAACGACGAGCAGAACTAAGAATAAAACTCTTATGCCGAGGCTTGCGCCTCGGCATACATAGGAGAATTGTGTTTTGGCAGATAAAAGAGATTATTATGAGGTGCTCGGCGTTGACAGAGGCGCGAGCGAGGATGAACTTAAAAAGGCATATAGAAAATTAGCCAAGAAATATCACCCCGACTTAAACCCCGGCGACGCGGAGGCTGAGCGGAATTTCAAAGAGGTAAACGAAGCCTACGAGATTCTTTCAAACAGCGAAAAGCGTTCGCGCTATGACCAGTTCGGCCACGCGGGCGTTGACCCCAACTATGGCGCAGGCGGAGCAGGTGCAGGCGGCTTCGGCGGTGGCTTTGGCGGCTTTGATTTTGACGACCTTGGCAGCATTTTCGGCGATTTCTTTGGAGGCGGTTTCGGCGGTGGCAGACGACGCGCCGACCCCAACGCACCGCGAAGAGGTGCTAACAGCTCGGCAAGCGTTATGCTCTCGTTCGAGGAAGCCGCGAAGGGCACGAGAAAGAAAATCAAGGTTACGCGCGTGGCTGAGTGTGACTCCTGCCACGGAAGCGGTGCGGCAAGCGACGGCTCTGTAAAGACCTGTCCAAACTGTCACGGCACCGGTCAGGTAAATGTAACCCAACGCACACCGTTTGGCGCTATGCAGACTCAGACGGTCTGTTCACAGTGTCGCGGAACGGGTAAAATTATTGATAAGCCGTGTCAGAAGTGTGCCGGCAAGGGCAGAATCCGCATAACCGAGGAAAAGGAAATTGACATTCCCGCAGGAATTGACGATGGACAGACCATTCGCGTTCGCGGCGGCGGTGACAGCGGTGTAAACGGCGGTCCCGCAGGCGACCTTAACATTACCGTTTCGGTTCGCCCACACCCGATTTTTGAGCGCGAGGGCTTTGACGTTTTCTGCACTATTCCCGTTACCTTTACGCAGGCGGCGCTCGGTGCTGAGATTATTGTGCCGACTATCGACGGCAAGGTTAAATTCAGTATTCCCGAGGGTACACAGCCGGGCAACGAATTTAAGCTTAAAGGTAAGGGTATTCAGCGGCTTAATTACAGCGGCAGAGGCGACCAGTATGTAACCATAAAGGTTGAGGTGCCGCGCAATCTTTCTAAAAAGCAAAAAGAGTTGCTCCGCGACTTTGACGGAGAAAGCGACGATAAAAACTATTCGGGAAAGAAGAGTTTTACCGAAAAGCTCCGCGATTTCTTTGGAGATTAAAAAGACGACCTCTTTTGAGGTCGTCTTTTTAAATATAAAACCCCAACCGATTGGTTGGGGTTTTTGCTTACCAGAGATCATCCGGTAAAACAATAGGGTCCTTAACGGAGGGCTCTTTAGAGGAGGTTTCCGAAGAAGTTATTTCTTCCTCGGAGGAAGAGCCCTCCAGGTCCGAAGATTGCTCATCTGTTTGTGAGTTATCTGAACTCACAACGGTTTGTGACGAGCTACCGGTCACTTTCGAAGAAGTGTCGGCAGTAATGTAGCTGCTGACAGACCCTGTTTGTCCCGGTGACTGCGTCTGTGACGAGCCCGAAGGTTTTACACCCTCGCCGTTATCGGGAAGCATAACATCGTCCGTTTCCGTATGCTCATCACGGCTCCCCGTCGGAGTATCTGTTTGTGCGTTGCCGTCCACTACCGTGCTGCTTTGCCCCGCCTCGCCCTGCTCGCTTGAACTAAGCGACGGAGAGGTAGAGGAAAAGTAAACCTCTTCCCCTTTTCCGCTCTTGCAGCCGACAAGCGTCAGCACACACAATATTACCACACAGAGCAGTAAAGCTTTAGTTCTGTTCAAAAACATCTTCGTCGCCTACGCCAGTGCTGTCGCCGTTTCCTACGCCGCCATTATCCGTGTTGGAATCGTTCATTCCTGAAGTGCAGATAACGTCCTCAGCAATAGCAAATTTAAGTGTTTCAATTTCGGGTGTGTTATAGAATTTCATAAATACCCTCCTATTGTGCTGCGGCGCCGTTTAAAGCCTTTGCCGCGTCACCGTAATTCATCATTGTTTTAACAAGGTTTGCAATTGCACCCTCGCTCTTATACTTAGCAGCCGCATAGGACTCTATGCTATAGGTTAGCGTATCACTTACCTGTACGCCGTTTGCATCGTATACTGTAAAGTCTACAACATCACTCATGCAAGCAACGCTTAACTTGTTAAAGTATACGTAGTAGCGGTTATCTATACCGTCAACCTTGGAGAAGGCTGTTGCCGGGATAAACCAGGTATTGTCGCCTACAACTGCTTTAACTACAAGACCTTCAATGTCAGCCGCCTCGATGTTGAAGCGAAGCGCAACATTAGAGGAGAAATTAAGACCTGCGCTCTTCCACTTAACAGTTGAAGTGCCCTCGTTTGCGGTTAACTTCATTGCGCTTGTGTAATCGCGCTTTGCGGTGTAATCCTCATAACCCACATTTACAAGGCTATCTTCATTGTAGCCGAAATACTCTTGCGATGCTGCAGAGAAGTTAAGCATACCCTTGATAACACTCTTAACCTGCTCTGCATCGTCACCTGTGTAGTTAGCAAGAATATTATCGCAGTATTCCTTTACGCTGTAGTTCTGCTTGTAGGCAGAATACTCGGTACCGCTTGTATCGCCATTCTTTGTTGCAAAGTAGGTAACTGTGATGTTATCAGCAATATTCTTGGGGTTAACGCCATTGAACGCGAATACATATTTGCCGTCTTCTACCGCAAACTCGTCTACATTGGTAACAACACCGTTTACCTCGAATTCAGCACGGGTGGGTGTGTAGCCCTTTGTTTCAAGGTCTGCAGCATCTAACTTGTAGTTTACTGTGATTTCATCGGTCAGAACTACATTGTTGGTCGGCTTAGTATCCTCTGTCGTGCCTATAAAGTTCGGGTCGAAGTTCTTTAGGTAGCAGAGGTTGTCGAGAATAAGCGTTGTGTCGCTTCTGTTCTCCATAAAGTAGAGCTTGAACTCTGAATTGTTGCTCTGTGTTTCTTTCTCAAAATCTGCCGCGGTTGTTACTGTTCCGCTAAAGCTGTTATCAAACGGGAATATAATATATCCCTTAAACTGGTCAGGAATTGCAATGCCCCAAGTGCTTCCTGAAACAATCTTATTTAATTCCCCGCTATCTGACAAGGTATAAATAACGGCATCTTTATGCGCAGTGGAGTATCCACCATATACCAAACGTACATACGGCGCATTGTGCGGAGTGTACTTGCTTAAATCAATATGAATTGCAACAGCGTTATAGCCTTCGCCCTTGATTGCATTCGGAAGAGCCTTAAACGCAACATCTATTCTGCCGTCCTGACCGCTCGTTTCGCCATATGTTATACACGGTGCAATGTGAAGCTGTCTGTTTACAATAGAAACATCCTTAAGTGTTGTGGGAGAAACTGCTGTCTGATTATTTACAGCCTTGCCCAAACCGATTTGACTGCTGCTGTTGCTGCTACCGGTAAGGTCAAAGGTTGTGAAATCACGAAGGACCTTTGGTTCATTAAATATGTCTGATGCCTTTGAGGTTTCAACTATCGGCTCGCCTACGGTTGCCTCAAGCTTGGTTTCAAACTGGCTGTCTTCGTCAAGGAACATCTCCTGTGCGGTGGAATAAAGTCTAAAGCGTACATCGTTGCCGTCAGCAGAGAAGGTAGCAACGGCTACGCAGGACGCTGATGCATAGGTATAATCTATCTGCTGTGTATCAACAATTACCTGTAACACATCGTTTCCGTTTACGCCCTTATCAGTACGGGTAAGAATATTAGGAGTGCTACTGTGTCCGCAAACAACCATATCAATGTTTGCGTGCTTTGCAAGGAAGCCGTTCCAGAGGCTTTCATATGTATCAAAGCCTGTGTAGGAGCCCGGCTGATTATACGGTTCTGTCGAACCCTTCGGCACATAATAAACGCCCTGAGCCGTCATATAAATATGTGTAGTTACAATTACGCGGTAATCGGGGTGAGCCGCAACAATCTGGTTTGCCCACTCAATAGCGTTTGCTTTCGGCTCTTGGTCAAGACAGAGAAGCAAGTATTTAACATTGCCAACATTAAGATAATAATAGGAGTTTACAACAGAGCTGTTTGTAAAGCTTCCGCCGAAATGAGCAAACTGCGAAATTTCGCTAAGCGGGAAGAACTGATTAAGGTTTGCGTAGTTGCGAGGTCCAACGCTTGCGCCCTTACAGTCGTGGTTTCCGGGGATAATCGTCCACGGAATTCCGGCTGCGGTCAAGCGGTCAAACTGTGCTCTTGCGCGCGCCCACTCACCACTTGGAGCTTCTTCTCTTGTTACAACGCCGTCGCCATTTGCATCAAGCGCGTCGTCGTTCTTGTCGGTTATATCACCAAGGCTCATAACCGCCTTGATGTTATACTTATCCTGGTTTTCAAGCACCCAGTCATAAACCTTGGGGAACTGGTCAGAATAGTGATAGTTTACTATCTGAGTATCGGGGAGGAATACGAAGGAATACTCGCCCTCTGCTGCGCCCTTATCAAGCTCTGCATAAAGCGCATCATCTGCACTGATTTCATAATCATATGCAACAATGTCGTTGCCCTTGCCCGAAATATCTGCAAACGGGGTTTCACCGTTTAAGTTCCAGCCTGCGATAAGACCGGTTGTGTCTGCGGGAGTTTCTACTGCGTTATAGTAAAGCTCTGCAGGGGTACGAACATCATTCCAGAGGCGAAGGTTTGCAATTTCGCCGCCGAAATAATTGCTCTTGCTTGTTACTTCATTATTAAATGTGTGACCAACAGTAAGCTTGCCGTTTACGATAACATCAAAGTCTGCAACAGCAACGCTGCCTGCGAGAGCGCTGTTTACATAAAGGTCAATGCTCTCTGCCTTCTGAACGAATGCTAAGTGTGTCCATTCGCCTGTATTTACGTTTACATCAGTAAAAGTGCATGTTGCTTCATGGCCGTAG
Organism: Acutalibacteraceae bacterium; assembly: GCA_045590515.1. Classification (GTDB taxonomy): domain Bacteria; phylum Bacillota; class Clostridia; order Oscillospirales; family Acutalibacteraceae; genus SIG589. Next base: position 5,564 of record JAZNRD010000030.1, on the reverse strand, counting down.
CCGTAATTCTTTCCGCCGTTACCGTCGGAAATGTTGTAATAAGGATTACCTGCAGCGTTTACACCAACGCTCAAATTATATGTATAGTAAGCAGCGCCTGTGCTGTGGAACTTCTTATTTAAAATAGCGCCGCCGCTTGTGCTCTTAACCCAAACCTCTGTGGTCTTAACCGCTTCGGTGATGTATTCCTCTATGTTCATAGAGGGGTTAACTGTAGAGGAGAAGGTGGTTCCCGCTTCGGGAGCCTCGGGCTCTACATAGAAATTAAAGTTGTCGAAATATACGCTCTTGCCGTCAGCGGACGAAACCGTTTCGCCTGCACCGTAGCCGCGTACCTCAATTTCAGCATATACGCCATCTAAATCATAAAGCGCATCCGAGAAATTAGCCTTGTCATCTGCGCGACGCATTGACTCAACCGGTACAACAATTGTACCCTTAAAACCAATAGGCAAACCTACATCTAAGCAGTAATTGGCATCTGCTTTTTCACCTATCTCTAATGTAGAAAGTGCACCATCCGCGCCGTACGCATAAATTTCGCCGTTAGCGGGCATAAATACCTTTTCGGTTGTATTGCTATAATCCGGATTATAGAAACGCAAAGCCGTGCGTATGTTATGTTCTGTTATTTCAGAAAAATCAACATCAAACGCAAAAGCCTTTGCATTTTTAGGCCACGCATTAACATTCTTTACCTGGAATGTGTGATATGCACCATTTTCTTCAACGGTGTCGCTTTTAACTGCAAATCTTCCGTTCTCGGTTATTGAAGGCGTAGTTGTCATTTTGTTTGCCCAATAACCTGTGGCAGAATCTAACTCTGTATCTTCAAAATTCTCAATTTCAAGAGCGGTGTTGTACTTAACAAGGGGGTTTGCTAAATGCCACTCAAAATCATCATAATAGATAACATCGCCATTAGCAATATTTTGAGGGATAACTAATATATGACTTTGATTATACGATGTGCCGGTTGCTACTGCACCGCCGAGAATTAACGATATGTCTTTTCCTATTCCGTTCGTTCCAACGGTTCCGCTCCACATTTCAACGGGAATTATAAATGTTCCCGCTTCACCTGCATAGCCGTACAATGTAACGTCGCTAGAAGTGCCGCTTGCCGTGGTCACAGCAGAAACAACTCCTGTAGAATCGGGGATATAATAATATGTAACGCCGTTTTGAGCCCAGTTCTGTGTGCTACCTGCGGAACCATTAGCTATAGCAAGTGCTGTTTGGAAAGTCATTTTTGTTCCCGCAGACTTGCTTGTAATTTCCGTAAAATCAATATGCACAGACAAGTATTTCGTCTGCTTTGTAGGAGTATTATTCTGTGTTGCATTAAAATAAAAATAGTTGTACGGCTTGTTTTGATTCGCAACCATCTTTATTTCACCGTCACCGGTCTCTGTATCTTTCTCTATGGTAAACGTTCCTTTAGAATTAGACACAGCAAATCCATATTTGTTGTTGTTACTTGGAGACGTTAGATTTTCTGCCGAAACATCATCAAAATTGTTCAGCGCCTTCTCAAATAACGTAGCAGGATAACTAACTGTCGAGAGGTTGATTTCTCCGTCCTGCGCTGCGGATACGGCGGGAGCAAAAATGCTCATGGGAATTGCCATAGCCATTATAAGCACTGCAAGACAGATTGAGAGTACGCGTTTGCTCATAATTTTTCCTCCATTTTCTAAATAACTCTAAGCTCTGAACAAAAATAGATACATAGAGCCAATTATTCGATTATATGTTACACCTAAACGCCCGACATTGAAATGCAATTTTTGCTCTTTTTGTATGTATTTTTTCCTCCTCCCGTTCCTTATTTTGTAAAATTACACAATATTTGTGTACTATGGTAACATTTCAACAATCATAACTACCGGCCGTGCCGGTAGTATGCACTGCCCCCTTAGGGCATAAGACCGGCCGAGCCTATAGGCTCGTCGAAAGGTTTGCCAACCGCAACACTTTCACCGGCTGCCCCTAAAGGGGCATTTTTTATTTGCCTTCTTTTGCCTGCTTACCCGTAAACGGGTCTACATACTCTACCAATGACATTTGGTCGTAAGATATATCTTCCTGCAACTGATTTCGTATGTACTCTGCAATTGCTTTTTTATTTCTTCCTACTGTATCTACATAGTATCCTCTGCACCAAAAATGTCTATTTCCGTATTTGTACTTCATATTGGCATATTTCTCAAAAATCATTAAACTGCTTTTTCCTTTGAGATATCCCATTATTTGTGATACACTATACTTGGGCGGTATGGATACCAGCATGTGTATGTGGTCTTTGCAGGCTTCTGCTTCTATTATTTCTACCTGCTTGTATTCACATAATTTTCTAAGCATTATACCTATATCCGCCTTTATCTTTCCATAGATAACTTGGCGGCGGTATTTTGGTGCAAAAACTATGTGATATTTGCAATTCCATTTAGTGTGTGCTAAACTATCTGTGTCAAGTTTCATACTTGATTCCTCCTTCGTCTTTTTGTTGTGGTTGGCAAACCCACTTCTATTTTAGACGAAGGAGGATTCTTTTTCTACTCATAGCTAAAGCTTTTTGGAACTACCAGCACTGCTGGTAGTATTCGTTACACAATAAAAGCACAAAGCACCGCCAAAAAAGGTGGTGCTTTGCGTTTGATTTATGTTTGCATTACCCCATAAGGTAATTGGCAACAAATTTATTTATTATTTATTGCATCTACAATTCTATCTGTTTGTACACGGTTGTTTGTATCATCAAGTCTATCAGAAATTATTTGTCTTATCTGATTTTCAGCCATATCTGCTTTTGCTTTTTCAAAAACAAGGAATGATATATTTTTTATATCTCCCGCCGTCGTTTTTATTGTTAAAATCGTCTCAAAAGCGGTTATTGCGCGGTTTACGCCTATAATTAGTAAAATTAATGCCGCAATAAAAGAAGAAGAGATGAGACAAAGACCTAAAATTGCGATTATTGCCCCTGTTAACAATCGACCAATATATAATTTAAAATTTGTTTCAACCGAAGAAAGTTGCGACACAGGTAACGAATCTTTTTTTGCGCCAAGCGGAATTAATCCAAGAATTGTATTAGGTTTTTTCAAATTCACAAAATTTTGTTCTTGACGGATTTCCCCTTTTAAATAGAAAGTTAATAAGGATGTCATGTAGGTAATTGGTTGCATATGTACCCCTCCAAAAAATATTTGTCATAATTTATCGACAAATATATTATATCTGTATTACAGATATTTGTCAATATCTTTATTACAGATATAGCATAATAATTTTTGAGGTGATTATTATGCAGTTTAAAAATCTACGAGGTATAAGAGAGGATAAAGATATAAAACAAAAAGATATTGCTAAGTATTTGAATGTATCGCAAAATACTTATTCTCAATATGAAACAGGTGTCATTTCTTTGACTGCAGAGGTTTTAATAAAATTAGCTAATTTTTATAATGTTTCAATTGATTATTTACTTGATAGAACAAATAACCCAACGATACAAAAATAAAAATCATACCTGTGACACACACTCTTGCGGTGCCCGAAGAAATCGTCGGGCTTGCGCATATCCTAGATTTCTTCGACCGCTACGCCATCCTGCCCTTCCTTTATCTGCCACCGGCAGCGGTCGGGCACGATGCAGTTAACAGCCGCAACGCGTCTGTGGAAACACGGTGGCACAGAGTGCAAGACCTATATAAGAAAAGAGTAAAAGAAAAACAACTCACCTTTGGGTGAGTTGTTTTTCTTTGTCATTCGTGTCCGAAAAAGAACAGGGTGGAAAACCTGATTATCTTTATTTTTGTGATTTTTTCAATATATCTTTTATGTGTTTTGACAAATTTTCAAAATAATATTCAAAGCCCTCATCGTTTGGATGCAACCTTAAATCGGCAAATAAATCTTCATTTTGCGGAACAAATTCAAAACCTTGAATAACCGAAATGTTGCTAAATGCAGCGGTTTGTTTTTGAATAATCTCCCCCACGCTCTTAAAATCTCCAAATAGTCTACTTTCGTTCATATCTTTGCGCCATATAGGAGTGATTACGAAAAATTTCGCATCGGGGTAGTTATTGCTTAAATTACAAAGAAAATCTTTATAATTATGCGTCAACTCTTCCTTGGAACACTTGTTCCAATCGTTTGTACCATATGCTACAGTAATATAATCCGGTTCAAAATCTTCTTTTGTTGCTGCAAGCGCAGGAAAGAATATTTCACCGCCGATGGCTTTGTTATACTCCCCTGCATTCAGCATATCGGCAAGCTTTGTAATATACTTGTTGCTGGGATATAAAGCATCATAGCCATGGGTAATCGAATCACCGAAGCATAACATTTTTTTGTTTGGTTTAACAGGCTTGATAAATGAATTATCGTCAATTATAAACTCTTTTAATATCACCTTTACCGACCAAGGAAAATATACGCAAACTTCTTTTTCACCTACTCCAAGATTAAATTCTTTAGAAAACTCTCCGAGAGGGAAATTAAGCGTTGTATAATTCTGAGGAATATCTATATCAGAAAAATTGTCCAATGTATCTATCTTCACACCGTCAACAAACACATCAAATGCGAAATAAGATCTGCTGCTTCCGCTTGTGATTTCTGTTCGCAAAAACAGTGTTTGACTGTTGGTTTGGAAACGCATTTGTACCCCTGATGTAGCAAATGTCTTTTTATAGAAATCGTCGCTACGATTCTTATAGAGTTCCTCTTGTTGTTGTGTAAAACGATAGAAATGAATGCCGTTATCAATTTCTTCAATTCGAACCGCACCTGTAGTTATATCTCTAATTTGTGACAAATTCAAATTCATCAAATCACCGCCTTGGGTGTATTATAGCATAAAAGCGGTAATAAATCAATGCGGAGCGTTGTATGTAATCAATTCCGCAAGGAATTGCATATCATCAAAACGAAGTTTTGTATATCATCAACGGTGAAACCGTTGCATATCATCAAGCCGACAGAAATACACGCTTCGCGTGATGATATACGCCTTCGGCGATGATATACACGACTGCGTCGTGATGATATACCATTGCTTTCGCAATGGATAAAAAAAGAACGAAACAATCGCTTCGTTCTTTTTTGGCGCCTCAAACAGGGCTCGAACCTGTGACACCGCGGTTAACAGCCGCGTGCTCTACCGACTGAGCTATTGAGGCAAATATTAAATTTTTTGTTGCGGTGTCACCTGTGACACTATCTTGCGGTGCCCAAAAGTTGCTTACCGTCTTGGAGCGACGGCAACTTTTGACCGCTGCGCAAACTCGCCTTCCCTCTGTCCTCCACCGGAGGCGGTCTGGCTCGTTCCAGTTAACAGCCGCGTGCTCTACCGACTAAGCTATTGAGGCAGATTAAATTAACAGCCGCGTGCGTAACCGACGCAAGCTTTGAGGCAAATGTTTAAATATGCGTTTGCCGACTTAAGGTGAACCTTAAATCGGCAAACAGTGTGTTGGCATCTACCTATCTTCCCGGGACGCTGCCGTCCAAGTATTTTCGGCACAAGTGAGCTTAACTTCCGTGTTCGG
>JAZNRD010000029.1:0-159229 GCA_045590515.1 Acutalibacteraceae bacterium | reverse complement strand
TGCATTTCCGAGCTTAACGCCTACGCAATCTCGCTGTGTTGTTAATTTATTGTAAACAACACCGTCGCTCGACGCATAAAACTCAGGTGCACTTGCAGGCCACGTATTCTCATAGGAATACGACATATCAAAGCGAACATCTTTTATCGCTAATTCGCTGAAATATACAACCTCACCTGCGGAACCTGCACTGCCGTCAGATTTTTGAATGGTATAGGATTGTAAAGTTCCCTTTCCTGCCGGCTCTGAGCTATAAAAATCGCCGTAAACTATTCTGTTGTCGTCCTCAGCACCTGCATTGCTTATGGTGCGTGAATAGTCAAGTTTAACGGTATCTGTATTGCCCTCTAAATCGGTCAGTGAATGAGGTTGATTGACCGTGAAAGATTTTGTATATGTTATTTCTTCTGCATGGGAAATTATAGGAAGTGCTGTGCAGAATACTGTTAAAATCAGAGCAATAACAACCGTTATTGAAACAGCACGGTATGATAAATTTTTCATTATATTTCCTCCCTTAGTATTAGGCATCAATGCACTTCAATGTCATAATAGCCGTCACCGTCTTTGTCCCATTTAGGTATGCTTTCGGTTGACGAGCTTCCGCTTTCCTGCGGTTCACTTTCATCACTCTCGAGAGTTTCCGATGAAGTTTCTTCTGTGGTTGGTGGATTGTCGGTCGTCGGCTTGTTAACCGATGTTACGGTATCGGATGAGGTATTTATCCCTACGCTTATCTGACCGCCACCATCTGATATGATGCTTTCAAATTCCTCATTTGTTAGTTCTTGCTCTTTGTCCTCCTTTTCGGTTTCGGATGAATTTCCACCCGAAACCGAACTTGAAGACAAAACATTTTCTGTGGATTCAGTATTTGGTGACGCGCTCTCGGTTAAAGAAACGCTGTCATGTGAGGAGGTAGAGCTTGAACCCTCTGTTATCCCTTCCTCAGAGGAGGTTACCACCTTAGGAAGCTTCCCGCATCCGACACAAAAAGTGCATATTAAGATTATAATACAAAACGCTTTGGTTGCCATTAGCAAATTTTGCCGTCTGCGCTTCATAATAACAGTCACTCCCTAATTTATTACAAAATTTAGTCCATCTCGTCGGTGGTTTCACTTGAATCATCAAAGGGATTGCCGATAATACTTAAATCAGGAAGTCCAACATTCGCTACGGCTGAATTGATTGCAAAAGAAACGAGTTCCAATTCTGGCAAGGTATATTTTCTTTTCATAATTCTTCCTCCTTTGCTTATTCTGAAACGATATCAAAGAGCGCCTTCATTAGGGTATAGTAGTTTTCCTGAGTACCAAAGCCCGTCTTTGCACTCTCCATTACTGCTAATACGCCGGTTTGATTACTTGTTGCGGCTATGTCTTCCATAACCTGTGCTAAATTAATCTCGCTATATGCTTCCGTGCTCTGCAGCGAAGCGATGGTGTCAACGTAGTTCTGTTCAATGGCAGAACCGCCTATATTCTGAACCGCCTTTTTCATCCAGCCTACGGGTGACTGCTTGGCTACATCATTAGCATAATAGGTGTATGTCTCACCATCAACAGTAACCTTTACATAAGGTAGGAACGTATCACGCTGACCAATGTTTGCACGGGTACGGTCAACAGTAACCGAAAGCTCTGCAGAGTCGGTATACTCTGTAGTACCGTCGAGTGTTATTTCCGTATAATAATCTTCATTATCTACGAGGGTGAGCATCTGGTCCTTTGTTGCGTTAACGCCGACGTGAAGAACACCAAAAGTAACGGTAGGATTAAGTTCTGATTTTGCTATTGCCCAGCGTAGTTCGCCTAATTCAAAGCGATAACGCATTGACTGTGTGCTTCCAACCGAGAGAGCGGTTGTTGTGTAATCAGGAACGAGGGCATCCATTGCTACATCCTTACCGATTGCGTTTGCATATTCGGCAGCAATAACAGTTTTTGCAAAATCCGAATTTCTTGCGGTTTCATCGTTTTCCCAAAGCCAAGTAAGCACTTCGGCATTATCTGCACTCATCTTATCCGAGCCTGCGCTTATTAAAGTTTCGGCTTCGTCACGCGCAGTGTTGAATTTAACGGAGTTTATACCAAACCAACCGACGGTATCGTTATAGGTATAAGTGTTTATTATCTTTACTTTTATCGCCTTTATACCCAGTTCAGCCGAAAGGGTGCCATAAAAATCATTTATTTCGGTAAGAGTGCTATACTTATATCCTGTTGCGAACGTATTATAATTCAGTTCAACCCACTTAACATCAGAGGAGGTTGCGTTTTCGGAATTTATTGCGGTTGTAGTACCGTAAATTCTAATCTGTCTCTTAGTGTCAGTTATGGAACTGTAGATAGCTGCGCGAACGTTATATGAAGTAATAGCATCAGAGCCGTTTGCAAAATACAAAGCCAAATATTCGCCCGCAACATTTCCGGAATTTTTCATTCCGCTTCTGCAGAAGAAATCAATTGTATCGCTTGCGCTGTTTGTAAACTGTTTGGACCAAATGGATTTAACATTACCGGCATTGGCGCTGGCATATTCAGCCACAAACGGAACTTCGGTAGAAGAAAGAGATGCGGAACCTGCTCCGTTGTCTGCCCCTGCGTATCCGCCCCAGGAATTAGCATAAGAATCTTCAACGGTCGGTGCAGTATAATCTGCCTTGTTGGTGTTGAACTTAAAATAGAATATGGGAAGGAAGCGAGACGCTGAATTGTTATTGTTCATCTGATAGCGGAAACGGACATACTTAACCGCATCAGCCGCTTTTACCTCGCCCGACTTAACAACATGATAGGGCTCAGCATTATTAACACCGGAAACGTAGGTCAAATTAACACTGTTCCATGCTTCACCGTCGGAGGAAACTTCCATATTCCAAATACCCCAGTCAGCATTACAGGAACGAGCCTTGAATTCAAAATCTGCCAGAGTGGTATTTACGGGCAATTCATATACTGCGTATCCATCAAACACGAAAGCATTGTTTGTATCTTTCAAATGATAACATGCTGTTCCATCATCGTACGACGCAGGTACCATTTTATAGTTGGCTTCCGCCTGAGTGGAATCCAAAGTCTTTATCGGATTTTCCAAATCAAGTTCAAAGGTATAACCGCTGTCTGCTACAGCTTGTGTGGTAAAGCATGAATAATCAACGGCATAAATACGGTTTGTCGCCTTTGAAACCACGTTCGGGCTGTTTGTCTGTGCAACAACCTTAACATAATGAATATTATCACTCTTGTTAAAGGAATAAGCGTCATAAATCTGAGAATAAAGGGTCGGATAATGAGCGTATCCTATATTCACGCCTTCCAGAGTTCTCTCGGTTGCAAGTTTCTTGTAGGTTACGCCGTCGCTTGAAGCGTAGAATTCCATGGGCTTTGCAAGCCAGTTTTCATCAAGAGAATATGCTGTATCGAAACGAACATCCTTAATAATATCCTCGCTGTAATAAGTAACCTCACCTGAAGCGCCGGTAGTGTTTTCAAGATCGGAAATAGCATACGAGGATCCTGCTACAAATGTTCCCGAATCTATTCTGCCTGCATCAACACCCGAACATGCTAATCCCATAGGCTTGTTAAGTGCAACCGTATTCGCATTTCCCGCTAAATCGGTGAGAGAATAGGGCTCGTTTACCGTAAAGGAATTAGTGTAAGCAGGTACTCTCGTATATACATTATAATCAATAGCGTAAATACGGTTTACTGCAGCGGTGAATGTATTTGTGTTTTTTGTTTTGGAAACTATCTTTACATAATGAATATCATCATTCTCTGCAAAGGTGTATTTGTCATAAATTTGAGAATACAATTCAGGGAAATTTTCATTTCCGAGTATAACTCCCTCGAGGACCTGTTCGGTGTTTACCTTTTCCCAGGTTTCACCGTCACAAGAAGCATAGAATTCGGGTGCGTAAGCAAGCCAGAAGTCCGCATTTGTAGAGTAGGCCATATCGAAGCGAATGTCACTGATGGCAGCTTCGCTGTAATAGACAACCTCACCCGAGGCGCCCGAGGCTCCGTCAGCTGTCTGGATTGTGTAAGACTGTAATGCTCCTGACGGCTCTGCGCCGTAAAAACCGTTATAGATTATTCTGTTTTCATCTACACCGGTGCAGCCATTGATTATAGCCACCGACTTGTCAAGCTTAACAGTACCGGTATTACCATCTAAATCGGTAAGCGAATAGGGTGTGTTTACCGTGAAGGAATTAGCATAGGTAATTCCTTCAGCTATTGATGTGACCGGTATTGCACAAAACACCGTCAACAAAAGAAGTAGCGAAAGGGAAATTGCTAAATAACTTTTTATTGTTTTTTTCATAATTTCCTCCTTTTGATATATCTGCTTTCACAGATTATCGTTTATACGAAATTTAGGGGGTTACAGCCCACACCTTTTTATGGAGGTGTAGGCTGAGAATGCGTTTAATACTTTACACAACCATAGAAATCAATTTTGTTAATTTTGGTGCCGTTTATATCTTTGCCACCATTATTGCTGATATTTGTGGCACCGCGTAGCTTGTTTGTAGGTGTAAATGCCTTTATAGCATCAACACGTTTCGCCGTTTTGACGTCAATTGAGGCGTTTGCAAATTTAACATCATCAGACTTCTCGCTCTTAACCGTAACACCGCTTACCTTCTTAAGTGCATCAACATTTGTATTTACAAATACATTATTATCAAATACGCAGTTTTTCCAACCGTATTCTGCAGGCCACTTATACGTCTTGCCCGACACACCGTAGAAGATATTATTTGTAAAGGTAAAGTTGTCGGAAGTACCCTCATACGAATAACAATACTGTTTTACAGGCATATCGGTTACACCATTCATATATATGGTATTGTTATAGAGATGTGTTCCGGGATTCTTGCCGTCAACCATAATAACAGCATGTGCTTTTGCAGAGCTACCATCGTTTACCGAAAGGTTGAAGCGGACAGTATGGTCACGACCTACCGCTGCACCATCCTTACTGTTACAAATAAGTAGCATACCACCCTCATTGTCGTGGGTGTAGTTATACTGCATAACTGTACGAACATTGGATATATCTATGTCAAGCGCTTCACCGTCGGCACAACCCGCAGGTAGTTTAGTATATGATATATCGTTGTACTGGAAAACGCTGTCGTTAGTGTTGTTGCACCAAACCGAAGCACACGCAATACCTGCAACCTTTGTGTTGCTGAAACCATTTACCACGGTATTCTTTTCTATCAAAGTATTCTTAGCGCAGGTAACCAAAATAGAATCACCGTAACAACCATTGATTGTGTTTCCGCGAATCACAGTGTTTTCAATCGGATACCAACCGTCGTCGTCACTCTTATAATGTCCCTCACGTCCCCAAGCACCTACACGGTATGCCCAGTTTGAGGTTGTGAAAATGCCGCATCTCGAGGTGTTTTCAATAACGTTGTTTTCAAATACCAAACCATCGAACCAAGTGGGCTCTAAACCATCAACCGTGACGATAATACCACCGTGTTCATACATGCCATGGAGGAAATTCTCTTGCTTGGTATTAACCTCATGAATGTAGCAATCACGAATAATAACGTCTTTGTTTTCACCGGTTATGGGTGGCACTATGCCGATACCTATAAGACCGTTTGCGTTGGTAATTTCAAGATTTTCCACCGTGACATACTGCATTTTAATTTGAACAGCTGTACCACCGCGGGCGGCAATCTTTGCTTTTTTATCGCCACCGTAGGTACCAACGTAAATTGGTTTGCTTGCAGTTCCCATTCCGTTAAGCGTTAAGGAACCGTTAAATGAGCATCCCGACTTAAATAAAATCTTATCTCCCGGTTGGAAATATCTTTTGGATATGGCGTTTAAAGACTTAAGCGGCTTAGACTGTGAAGTACCGCTGTTGTTATCCGAACCGTTTTTAGCGTCGATATAGAATGTTGTCGCCTCGCGTCCTTCAAGGAAGCGATTTGGGTCATCCATAGAATCAATATTGTTAATGCGAATACGTGATATGTTCGGACTGTGAACGTGGTCACCGTTCGGGGTTGCTCCCAAATCAATCTTAACGTACTTGTTTGCTTTATCAATGCCGTAGAATTTGAAAACTCGCTTCGTCCAATCCGAGCCTATGCTGATATCAGATTTCTTGGCATCCTTAAGAATAGTCCAAGTTTTATTATCCTTAGAAACCGATACGGTTATATCTCTGACCGTTGTATCCCAGTAGGTTACAACGCCGAACTCGGTAATACCTGCCTCAAATTCCCAGCTTATCCAACAATCGTTTCCGTTTCCGCGTCTTACGCGCGAAAAATCTCCTTCAAACATCGCAGGCTTGTTTCCGTCAAACATTAGGTTTGCGCCACGTCCCTTAACCAAGCTCCAGTCATTAAGGTCGTCATCCAGATAATTCTTCTTATTTGTGCTGACATTGGTTGCGCCGCCTGAACCGCCCGAAGAGCTATTTTCTGTGGCGTTATTGGTTGCACCGCCGCCTGTACTGCTGGTGTTAGAGCCGCCGCCGTTTGAAACATCGCTTCCCGCGTTGTCGTTTGCTACACTATTATTGTCGCCAGCACTGTTATTATCATCGTTATTATCGTTATTATTGTTCTCGTTAACAACGTTTCCGCCCTCGCTGACCCAGTAGCTATCCTCAGAATACAGAGCTCTACATCCCGAGAAAGCGAAACAACACAGCATTACAACTGCAAGCAATATTGCTAAACTACTAATTTTTTTCATTACAACTCACCTTTCTTTTCAATCTATCATTTAAACCGATGAATTACTCTCTCGGAAGCATTGCACCAACATAAGCAATTCCTTCGGTATTGTTGCCGAGAAGGTCTTTCGCACCCGTTGTTGCAGGTCTATCACGCAAAATCAAATCTTTGTTACGCGGTGCGAAACTCATAATCATATCCATACCATCGTGGGGTGCGTTTATATCTATAAGCTGCGGGTCGAAACACATAGCATCTGTATCCCACTCGCGCGGCTTTCCTTTTTCACCCCAATAAAGATTTTCTTCAAAGCGAATATTTTTTCCTTCTAAAAAATTCGAATTGTTATCAACACAGTTGCATATAAACACATTTCGTCGGATAAGTGCATTTTCAGGATAACCGCAGGGCACATCGTCAGGTGCCTCCAAAAGTCTGTCTACCTCTTTTGCTGCCACGAAAGTATTGTTTTCAATAATGCAATTCTTGACAGGACCCCAAAGACAAAGTATTTCGCCTCTTATGTGCCCGTCATTAACACTCAGGTTGTTTCGGAAAATCGTTCCGCCGAATTCACCGCCCTGGTTATTTGGGGGCTCACACTGCGTCAACGCACCGCCTCCGTTGTCATGACTGTAGTTATATTGCAATATTGTATTTCTACAGTTATGGTCAACGTCAAATCCCTGTGCGTCACCAAAACCCTCAGGTTTGTGCGCATATGCAGATTCGTTAAACTGAATCAAGCAGTTGTTCGAGGCTTGCGGCCAAATACCCGCATTTGCCACCTGCACCTTTGGCGGGTCGGTATTTATATAATAAACGGTGTTCCATTCCATAACCGCGTCAACGGTACCAATTATGAATATTCCGTCACCCGCTACACGCTCAACCCTATTTCCTCGGATTACAACGCCGTAAGACGGCCACCAGCCCTCTTCATCACTAACATAGTCGTTATGTGACCATTCCTTATACCGGCTAGCCCACATGGTTGTAACAAGTATGCCTGTGCGGCATGCGTTGTAGATTTCGTTATCTTCAATAACCAAATCATCAAACCATCCGGGACCTTGCTCCGGTTCAGACCAAGAGCCGCATATAATTCCGCCGTCATCTCTCTTGTAACTGTGGCGATCATCGTTTATATGGCTGACATGACAATTTTTAATATGTATATGATTCATCGCACCGCCTACGGTATTAACAGCGTGTATACCAATTTCTCCCTTTACGTTGGTAACCGCTATATTTTCAACCTCGACCTCGTCAAAGTTCTCAAGCCAAATAGTCGGGTCGCCTGTGCCTTTAATGAGCGGCTTTTCGCCAACGCCGTAGCGATTTATGTATATGATTCCATTTCCGCGTTGACGCTTGGGATGAAGGCTTCCCTCGTAAACGGTACCGGCCTTTATAAGCACCTTGTCGCCGCCTGTCAAGGTTAACTCATTTATTTTTTCAAGTGAACGAAACGCTGTTTGACGAGAAAGTCCGTCATTTTTGTCGTTACCGTACTGGCTGTCAAGATAGTAAATCATACTTTTCCCTCGCTTAGCTGTTAGTTTTTGCTATTATCTGCTCACCGCTTATAAGTCGCACAAAGAGTTCTTCGCCCATAGGCACACTTTCAAGCTGTGGCAATAAAGACATATTTGTTTCATTCGGCACCGGCTGATATTCCTTACCAAAATACACATTTCCGTCAAAGGCAATGTTTTCTCCGCCGCCTAAATTGTGTCGAACTTTTTCACCCTCCTTACCGAGAGTGATAAACAAATTATTGCGAAATGTGACGTTTTTCGCTTGATCTATTCCATCTTTAGAAAAGACCTCTACCAATCGGTCAACCTTCTTTGAGGCGATTATGGTGTTGTTTTCAACCGTCGCCCCGCGCACGGGACCGACCATTGCAACAACCTCACCCTTTACTGCACCATCGTTTATGCTTAAATTATTGCGCACAACAGTCCCCGTAAAGTTCATATCACCGCACCCGGGAACCTCACACAAAAGTATAAATCCGCCCTCGTTATCGTGACTGTAGTTATACTGTACGAGAGTGTTGCGGCAAGAAGCGTCGACATCAAAGCCCTGGGCATCATCACAGCCTTCGGGCTTGTGGCTATATCCCACCTCATTATACTGCACTATGCAATCATTTGAGTTAATCGGCCAGATGCCTGCATTTGCGCAAGGCGGAACCGGGTTGGTCATAATATTAAATACCCTGTTCCATTCAATAAGCGCACCGACTGTACCCTCTAAAAGAATTCCGTCACCGCCGAGGCGATCCATATAGTTCCCCCTTACTATCATATTTTTCGTGGGGAACCAACCATTGTTGTCGTCTATGTATTTATTTTTGCCCCAAAGACCGGAAGGTCTTACAACCCAGCGGCTTGCCAACATAATTCCCGAACGACAAACGTCCAAAATCTCATTATCCTCAATAAGTACATCGTTAAACCAGCTTGGCTGCTCAGACCACGCACATAAAAGTATTCCACCGCACTCGTGACAATAAGCCTTTCGGTTATCGTTAACGTGACTGACGCTACAATTGCGAATATGAACATGCCTAAACTCACCCGATGTTTTGCAAAGAACCTGTATTCCCATCTCGCCTTGCGGGTTTGTAACAGCTATGTTCTGTAGCTCAACACACTCAAAATTCTCTAAAAGTATCGGCGGTTTGCCTGTACCATTTATAAGCGGCTTATCTCCAACACCGTAACGGTCTATGCGAATAAGTCCGCCATCAAGTATTCTTTTTAGATGCAAAGAGCCCGTATACTCAGTACCCGCCTTCAGCAGAACTGTATCCCCGCCGCAAAGCGTTATTTTATTTATACGCTCTAAAGAACGGAACGCCGTTTGACGGCTCAGTCCGTCATTACGGTCATCACCGTATCTGCTGTCTATGTAATAAACCATCTTTCCTCCAACAAACCAAAAAGCATAAATTAAGTATTTGTGTACTATTTAAGCAAAATATCCTCTTGCTTTTATATATTACCATAGCGAGCCCTTTCAAACAATACATAATACACGCATTAAAGTTAATAAAATGCGCACGGTGTTTTTTGCGTTCTAAAATCGTTATAATTCAAAAATGCTTACATTTAAATTTTCGCGTTAGTTTAGAAATTTTTCTTTATTCGTATTTATAATAATGTATTTTATAATAAACAGAATAGTAAAATAATCCCAAATATACATTTATTTATTTGTTTTTTTGGCAACTTTTGTTCATAACGCCAAACTAAAAATTAATTTTAATTTTTGTCTTTTAGCTCTTTACATGTTATATATTTTGTGCTATAATCTCAACGCAACAAATTTAAACTTTAAGAAAAGTGAGGAATTTATACATGACAGAAGAATATATTGACCCACCTGTTTTTGAAAGTAATCCGTACTTTTCAATTGTTCTTGCAGGCATCACCAGATGCAACGATAAAAACTATCCCGAAGAGGCTAAAGAGAAGTATCCATTCTTTAGAAACAATTATCAGGTTTTTTACCTTGACCATTATTATTTGCATCACAAAAAATCAGATGTTGCAAGTATTGAATTTATTATTTCAGGTAGTGGAATCGTTAAAATAAACGGAAAGGAATTTCGTCCCAAGAAAAACGACGCACTCTTTTTAAAACTTGATGAAGAACAAGAATTTTACAGTAATGGTGACGAGCCATGGACAAAAATATGGTTTAGCGTTACAGGCAGTCTTGTAAAGGAATTAACCGAAACATACGGCTTGGGCGATTATACCGTGTCGCATTGCAACATAAAACCTTATATAGAGCATGTCCACTCGCTATTATCCGATAAAACTCTGACTCCTAAGGAAATATATAATAAGGTTGCCTTGTGCTTCCACGAGGTACTTCAGGTTATGGCGAGAAGTAAGGAGCAAAAAGAGGAAAACTCCTACGACGCAGAAACAATAAAGCACTATATTGATATGAACATTTACTCAGTTATCACGGTTGAACAGCTCGCAAAACTTATCTGCAAAAGCCAGGCGCAAACCATACGTATTTTTAAAAAGTATTATAATATGACACCGTACGATTACTACATAAAGGCGCGTATTGATGCCGCTATTTCCCTGCTGAAAAACTCTAAAATTTCAGTAAGAGAAATCGCCTCAAAACTACAGTTTAATGATGAGCACTATTTTTCATACTTTTTCAAACAAAAAACCGGGAAAAAGCCTTCTGATTTCCGCAAATAAAATATAAGGAGTTTTTGTTATGCAAGAAACAAAAAAGCAGGGACGCGTAACCATCCCCACCGATATAGACGTTGTTCCCGAAACACTGAAGATTATGGAACGTTGGGGAGCTGATGCCGTGCGTGACTGCGACGGAACCGATTTCCCCTCAGAACTTAAAGGCGTAAATGCCAAGGTTTATTCCACATACTATACCACCCGAAAGGACAATGCCTGGGCCAAGGCTAATCCCGACGAGGTACAGCAGTGCTATATTATGACGGCGTTTTATACAGCAACCGAAAAACAGCTTTCTATTCCGCTTTTAAAAGGAATAAGTCCCGAGCTTATGCAAATAAATTCACGTGACGATATCAAGCGTTGGTGGGAGGTTGTCGACCGCACCACAGGAGAGGTCGTCCCCGTTTCTGAGTGGAACTACGACGAGTTAAACGGCTGCGTAACCTTAACCGACACACAGCTCTTCCACGAGTACACCGTAAGTTTCTTGGCATATCTTATCTGGGACCCCGTTCATATGTATAATGCAGTTGTAAACGATTGGAAAAACTTTGAGCACCAGATCACCTTTGACGTAAGACAGCCCAAAACAAGAGAGTTTACAATGAAGCGTCTTCGCAAATTCATTGAGGAACACCCCTATGTAGACGTAATACGCTTTACAACCTTCTTCCATCAGTTCACTTTGGTATTTGACGAGCTAAAGCGTGAAAAATATGTTGATTGGTACGGCTATTCCGCCTCGGTTTCGCCCTATATTTTAGAGCAGTTTGAGAAAGAGGTGGGTTACAAATTCCGTCCCGAATACATAGTTGACCAAGGCTATTACAACAATCAATACCGTGTTCCGTCCAAGGAATTCAATGATTTTCAGGCTTTTCAGCGCCGTGAGGTGGCCGCGCTTGTGCGTGAAATAACAGACATTACCCACGAGTACGGCAAAGAAGCTATGATGTTCCTCGGGGACCACTGGATAGGCACCGAACCATTTATGGAGGAATTTAAAAACACCAATCTGGACGCAGTAGTTGGCTCGGTCGGAAATGGCTCTACACTCAGATTAATCTCAGATATTCCCAACATAAAATACACCGAGGGACGCTTCCTGCCATACTTCTTCCCCGACACCTTTTATGAGGGCGGCGACCCCGTTAAAGAGGCTAAAGAAAATTGGGTTACTGCACGCCGCGCAATTCTGCGTAAACCCATTGACCGCATAGGCTACGGCGGATATCTGAAGTTGGCGCTTAAATTCCCCGAGTTTGTAGATTACATTGAGTCTGTCTGCAACGAATTTCGTGAGCTTTATGACAACATTAAAGGCACAACCCCCTACTGTGTAAAAACGGTTGCCGTGCTTAATAGTTGGGGCAAAATGCGCGCTTGGGGTTGTCATATGGTGCACCACGCACTTTATCAGAAGCAGAACTACTCATACGCAGGCATAATTGAAGCTCTGTCGGGCGCACCTCTAGACGTTCGTTTTATAAGCTTTGATGACATAAAAAACAATCCCGCTATTTTAAGAGAAATCGATGTTATCATAAATGTAGGCGACGCTGACACAGCACATACGGGCGGCGCCAATTGGGAAGACCCCGCCATAACGACCGCCATACGCGAATTTGTTTATAACGGCGGCGGATTTATCGGCGTTGGTGAGCCATCAGGACACCAGTACCAAGGACATTTCCTGCAGCTTGCCAACCTCTTAGGTGTTGAAAAAGAAACCGGTTTTACACTTAACTACGACAAGTATAATTGGAATGAGCACAAAGACCATTTTATTCTTGCAGATTGCAAGGGAGAGGTGGATTTCGGCGAGGGCAAAAAGAGCATTTACGCGCTTGAAAATGCAAACATTATCATACAGCGTGAAAAGGAAGTACATATGGCGGTAAACGAATATGGCAATGGTCGCTCGGTTTACATTTCAGGTCTTCCCTATTCGTTTGAAAACAGCCGTTTGTTACTTCGTGCGGTGCTTTGGTCCTCTCATAGTGAGGATGAACTTCAAAAGTGGTTCTCCTCAAACTTCAACGTTGATGTTCACGCATTTCCGAAAAACGGAAAATATTGCGTTGTAAACAACACATATGAGCAGCAGGATACGGTTGTATACACCACAAATGGTAAATCCTTCGCGCTACATTTAGAAGCCAACGAAATCAAATGGTATAACACCTAAGTCAGACATCAAATAATTTCCCTTTAAGGAGTTGTTAATATGCGTAAAACAGATATACACAATGTAAAGACCTACTGCAACCCGATTAATCTTCCTGATTGCCCCAAAGGAGAAGACCCTCCGCATGTTATGAATTTTACAGGAGAAGATGTTCCAGACTACCGTTCGATAAGTGACCCGTCGGTTCTCTATCACGAAGGAAAATGGTATTTTTATCCCAGTTATGGAATGGCTTGGGTTTCAGAAGATTTTGTTAATTGGGAACATGTTCGCACCAAACCATACAATATGAAATACAGCCCTGTCGTTGTTCCTTTCCGCGGGCGTTACCTCATGACCTCACATTCTCACGGTTTATACGAGGCCAACTCGCCGCTTGGTGATTTTAATTTCCTTGGCGATTTCATATTGCCCAACGGCGACCCGTTCATACCTATTGACCCCGCATTGTTTGTTGATGACGACGGCAAACTCTACCTATACGGTTTCTTTTTTGGCGACGAAAAGAGAAGATGTGTTATCCCCACCGGAATTTATGGCGTAGAATTGGATGCTGAAAATCCAAGACAGCTTTTAACCGACCCCATAACGCTTTACACATTTGATGGACGCAACGAATGGGAGCGTTTTGGCGAAAACAGGCAGGATACCCTTTCAGGTTGGCTTGAAGGTCCTTGGATGATTAAGAAAAACGGACGGTATTATTCGATTTATGCTACGTCCGGCACAGAATACAGTACCTACTGTATGGCAGCTTACTATTCTGATGAAGGCCCTCTTCACGGCTTCAAACTTCAGAAAAACAACCCGGTAACCGAAAGCCGCACAGGAATTATCCGTGGTGCAGGACACGGTTGCATTGTTGATGGTCCAAACGATACCCTATGGGCTTTCTATACGATTTCGATGGCATATACCCACCTTTACGAGCGTCGAATCGGTATGGACCTTATAGCAATTAACGAAGATGGCGAGCTTTATGCGCCTCATGGCATTACCAATACCCCTCAGTTTGGACCCGGCGTAGTTGCCGACCCCGTAGCAAACAACTCCACCGGACTTTTACCCTTAACAGCCCGTCAAAGAGCAATGTGCAGAGCTACCTCACACGCTGAAGGCCATGAAGGCTTTTTCGCTCTTGATGACAATATGCTGACATTCTGGCAACCGTCGAAGGACGATGCGCTGCCTTCCCTCACAGTGAATTTGCAGGCTCCTTATATTGTCGAAGCCGCAAGATTAATTTCCCGCGAGGTAGGCCTTGATTACAGCGAAGGACGCCTGCCCGGTCCTATCGGATATACGATCGAGGGTTGCCCCAACAACGATGTTGACGAATGGGTAATGCTACTCGATTGCCGAAATAACACCCAGGATAAAAACTGTGATTACAATACATTTTCGCCTGTAACATGTGAAAGTGTAAGACTTACCATTTATAGTGCTCCCAAGGGCATCACCCCGGGAATAATAGATTTTACAGTATTCGGCGTAAGAGATGAAACCATATAACTTTGATTGTCAAGCAATGTTTTACTAAATATCGAAAGTGTGAGAAAAATGACTCTTGTTGAAAAAATCAAGCAAAAGCAGGCCGATATCTATTCCGCGCGTCCTATCACGTTGGCATTCCTTGGCGACAGCGTTACACAAGGCTGCTTTGAACTTTATCCCGTGAATCCAGGTAATCTCGACGTAATTTATGATGTCGAGGCTGTTTATCACAGCCAAATTAAACGCATATTTTCCCTGCTTTACCCTTCTTTGCCGGTAAATATTATAAACGCAGGAATCAGCGGTGACAGTGCTGCTCAGGGTCTTGAAAGATTAGAACGCGATGCGCTTAGTTATAAACCGGATGTGACGGTTGTTTGCTATGGCCTTAACGATTCCGGATACGGTCTTGAACGCTTAAGCGAATATATCGAATCGCTTCGCGGGATTTTTTCTAAAATTAAAGAATCCGGTTCATCAGTTATTTTTCTGACTCCAAACATGATTGGTACACGTGTACACCAACGCATAAGTGACCCAAAAATACGCAACGTGGCAACTCTTATGTGCACAGATGAAAAAAATATGTTTATGGATACATATATTGATTCCGCACGTAAGCTTTGTGAAGAAATGAATGTTCCTGTTTGTGATTGCTATGCGCTTTGGAAGGGCATGCAAACTGCAGGTATCGACACAACATGGCTTTTAAGCAACGATATTAACCATCCCGTAAGAGAACTGCATTTTATGTTTGCCTATGAGCTTGTCAAGCTTATGCTGGGAGGTACAATATGAACTACACCGTCGGCGATTGGAACGGTCATAAAAAAATAGAGTTCGGCGTAAATGGAAGAAACAGTTTTTTTGTTTGTCCCAAAAATCCGCTCCCCGGAAACCCTTGGGTATGGCGCACCGAGTTTTTCGGCGCGTTCGATTTTGCAGACCGCGCCTTGCTTGAAAGAGGTTGGCACTTAGCATATCACTCTGTAAGCAATATGTACGGCTGTCCTGAATCAGTCGCTATGATGCGTGAGTTTTACGATGTAGCGGTAAAAGAATACCAATTGAACGCCACCCCTGCGCTTTTCGGGTTTAGCCGAGGTGGTCTTTACGCTGTCAATTTTGCACTTGAATATCCCACTCTTGTCGGAGCGCTTTATCTTGACGCACCCGTTTTGGATATTTGTTCGTGGCCGGGCGGCAAAGGAACAGGACTCGGGACTCCTTCTTGCTGGGAGGAATGTAAAGAATGGTACCACCTCACCGAGGAAACAGCACCATTCTTCCGCGACAACCCCTTGGACCACGCAGAAAAAATTGCGGCAACGCAAATTCCCATATTATTGGTCTGCGGAGCCGTTGACACACTTGTTCCCTATAGCGAAAACGGAGAGCCTTTTTACGAACGCGTCAAGTTAGCAGGCGGTATTATAGAACAGATAGTCAAACCTGACTGTGACCATCATCCTCACAGTTTATCGGAACCGTCTGCTATTGTACTTTTTGTTGAAAATGCCATACTTTCTAACGATTCGAATGACTTTAAGCATATAAAAATGAATGCAATCGGCGATTCCATTACATACGGAACCTACACGGGCGCAAACGATACCTATCCCGCTTCATTTGCAGAAAAGCCGTGGTGTGTTTTGGTGGCCGAAAAAATGGGCTTTGAACAGGTCAACAACTACGGAAGCAACGGCACTTCCATCAGTTCCACTTCCAAAACCCTGCCTGAGTCAGCTTTTTCGATTCGTTTTAAAAATATGTCCAATGAAGCTAACTTAATTATAGTTGCAGGCGGCACGAATGATTTTGGAACAAATGTGAAAATTGGAACTCTCGATGACACAACCGACGTTTCTTTTTATGGTGGTCTTCGCGTGCTTTGTGAGGGATTAAAAAGTAAATATCCCGACGCAACAATTGTATTTATCACACCCATTCACCGCACAGATAAGGTGACTAACGACAACGGCAACACTCTTGAAGAGTATCGTCAGGCTATCGAAGACATCGCCGGCGCAGTATATGGTTTCCCCATAATCGACGGAAGTGCTTTTGGATTTGATAAGAACGCGGATAACTATCTTCTTGACGGCGTTCATCCGATACCTCTAGGACATATTGCTTTTGCCGACAATGTTATAAAAGAACTTAAGAAGATTTTAAAAAACAAATAGTACCGCTTCTGACACAAATAAAGGAGGGCGACAGCAGAATATGATACTTACTTATAGCGATTTCAGAACGTCGAGCGATGAAACACTTAATTTGCTTCACGCTTTAACGGCCTGCCGCAATCAAAAAGCAACCTGTTTGCAATTTGAAAACGACACATATTATTTCGATGGCGCCTCTGCCCCCAAGGTTTCACTTTGTATGGCAAATCACGGAGAAAACGGTCTTAAACGCACCGCCTTTCTTCTTGATAAAATGGAAAATTTTGAAATAGACGGAAACGGCAGCCATTTTGTTTTTGATTCGGTATTGAACATAGTTACCGCTCTTAAATGCAAAAATATTGTGTTTAGAAATTTCACCGTTTCGATGCCGATATGCCCTTATCCGGAAGGAAAAGTGATTGCCGCAGGCGAAAATTATTTCGATGTTAACTTTAATTATCATAGTGAACTTATAGCAGAAAACGATGATTTGCTAATACCCAACGAAGGCCGCAACGAACGTGCAATATGCAACATAGAATTCAATGGAAAAACACACGAAATCGAATCGGGCACGGACGATAACACCGCAGGAGCACCGTTATACTCGCTACGAAAAGAGAAAATCGCTCCAAACACCATACGGTTTTTTGATTCTCCTCGCATCCCGATTGTGGGTAACGTTCTGGCTTTAATGATTGGTCGACGCTATGCTTCGGGCTTTTTCCTTGAAAAATGCGAAAACGTTGCTTTCTACAACATAAAAATTCACAGTTGCGTGGGCATTGGCGTTATGGCACAATGCTGTCATAACATTACATTGAGAGATTGCTCCGTAACTGCGGAAAAAGGCAAATATATTTCTTCAGGCGCCGACGCAACCCACTTCGTTGCTTGCACGGGTTCCATCGTTATTGAAGACTGTTTGTTTGAACACATGCTTGACGACGCCGTAAACGTTCACGGTGTATATGTTAAGATTGTTAAAGCAGAGGAAGGAAAAGCGACCATTAGGTTCTGCAACTCAGCAACCACGGGAATAGAACTCTTTGAAAAAGGTGATAAGCTTTGCCAAATGGATCAAAAATCACTTATTCCCCGAGATGTCGTGACCGTTTCCTCGGTATGCAAAGTAAACAACGAAATTTTTGAACTTTCGTTTGAAGAACCCATCAAACTTACCGACGGTTTTGTTCTCGAAAATCTTACAACATATCCCGAATTGGAATTAAAGCGATGCCTGATACAGAACAACCGGGCTCGCGGCATACTTATTGCGACACGCAACCGCTGTGTTATTGAAGATTGTGTTTTTCATACCGGCGGTAGTGCTATTGTTTTGGAGTGTGATGCGAGTTTCTGGTATGAATCAGGCGCGATGATGGACCTCGTCGTTAAAAACAACCGCTTTAATCAGTGCAAACACGCAGGTTGGGGAAACGGAATTGTTTTTATTCCCGCACGGGAAGAGATGCTTAAAGAAAACTACTATCACGGTCGTATCGAAATTTCAAACAACATTTTTGATTCATGCTGTGACGATGCTTTATACGCAAATAACATACGTGAACTTATCTACCAAGACAACCTTTCCAACGAGGTCCAAATTCTGCATTTGGACCATATAGGCAACAAAACAATTCAATCAAACGCAAAAACTATATAAAAACAAAAGGAGCATTACTATGAAATTGGTAAAAGACAAAAAACTGGTTGTAGGCGCAGACTTTGCGGGCTTCCCGCTAAAAGAAGCGGTCGTTGCCCATCTTAAGGCAAAAGGCTGGGAAATCGAGGACTTGGGCGTTACCGTAAACAGTGACCCCGACGACACCGAAAACATGTTTCACCGTGTAGGTCTTCGCGTAGGCAGCAAGATAAGCGAAGGCGAATATGAAAGAGCATTACTTTTCTGCGGTACCGGAATGGGTATTCATATTGCAGCAAGCAAATGTCCCCATGTTCACGCAGGCGTTGTTGAAAGCGTTCCCGCGGCACTCCGTGCAATCACAGGCAACGGCGTAAACGTTCTTGCTATGGGCGCGTTCTATGTTGCTCCTGCTATGGGATGTGACATTGCAGATGCATATTTAAACGCAGAACTTGGTAGCGGCTACGAATGGTGGTATAACTTCTATGAGTTCCACAAACTCGCTATCGACGAGCTCGAAGCGTTTGATTACGAAGAATATAAAAAGAACGGTTTTAAGGTGGAACACCTCGGTGACTACCCCTTAAAGCTCGAAACCAAGGACTAAAAACGATTTTTATAAATCTCGCCAAAGGCGAATAAAACAGGGGTTGTATCCTTACGGATACAACCCCTTAAAATTAGTTTTTTATGGATTGATTAACATTGAACACGACCGGAACCATCACCGCCGGCGAGTTTTTCAACTTCTGCAACACCAACGCGGTTATAGTCACCCTCCACGCTGTGTTTCAAAGCGGAAGCAGCAACTGCAAATTCAATGGCTTCTTGGGTGTTTTTCCCCGAAAGCAAGGAATATATCAAGCCGCCGCCAAAGGAATCCCCACCGCCGACGCGATCTACGATGCGAAGATGATAACTCTTGGAGAAGCAATAATTCTCGCCATCATAGAGCATACCTGCCCAATCATTATCGCTGGCAGAGATGGAAGCACGCAGGGTAATGGCAACCTTTTCAAAACCAAATTTATCCATAAGCTGCTTAGCAACAGATTTATAGCCTTCATGGTTTATTTTGCCGCCATAGATATCGGTGTCTTCTGCCTCAATGCCGAAAACATCTTTAGCATCTTCTTCGTTAGAGATGCAAACGTCAACGTATTGGCAAATGTCGGTCATTGCTACGCGGGCTTCGTCGCGAGTCCAGAGTTTACTGCGATAGTTGAGGTCGCAAGAGATTTTTACGCCTTTTTTCTTAGCGGCAATACAAGCCTCACGGCAGATTTCAACAATGTTGGCACCCAAAGCCGGAGTGATGCCGGTAAAATGAAACCAATCGGCACCTTCAAATATGGCATCCCAATCGAAATCGGTAGCGGTTGCTTCTTGGATGGCGGAATGGGCGCGGTCGTAGATACAAACCGAGCCACGCTGAGAAGCCCCCTTTTCCAGGAAATAGATACCAACACGATCACCGCCACGAACAATTTTGGAAGTATCAACCCCGAAATAACGCAAGGAGTTGATAGCCGCCTGACCAATCTCATGCTTAGGCAGTTTGGTAACATAAACGCTATCCATACCATAGTTGGCAAGAGAAACCGCCACATTGGCTTCGCCGCCACCGAAAGTAGCTTGCATCTGATCATTTTGAAAGAAACGATAATAGCCATTGGGCGCAAGGCGAAGCATAATTTCGCCAAAAGTAACAATTCTGCTCATTTTATTATTCTCCCATTTTTTCTAAGGCTTCTTTAACAAAGAAGCTTCCACCAATGGCGGCAATTTTATCAAACGCTAAAAATTCATTAATGTTGCTGCGGTCCACACCACCAGTGGGGATAAACTTAACTTGTGGAAAGGGCGCGGCTAATGCTTTCAGTGCCTTCAGGCCGCCGTGAACATTGGCGGGAAAGAACTTCACAGTGGAGATACCCAAGTCCAAAGCCTGCATAATTTCAGTGGGGGGGTAACACAACCGGGATAATATGGAATGTTGCGCTCGTTGCAGATATTAGCAACCGCAACGGATAAACCGGGGGAAACAATGAACTGTGCACCAGCGGTCAAAGCAGCTTCGCATTGCTCCGCACTGATAACGGTTCCGGCACCAGTGCTCATCTCCGGATAATTCTTGCAAGCGTATTCAATCGCCTCAGCAGCACAAGCGGTGCGGAAGGTGATCTCTGCGGTGTTAATACCATTGTTTTTTAGGGCTTTGAGAATCTTATCGGTCTCGGAAAGCTCTTTAATAACAACCACAGGTACAAATTTTTCCATAATTCATTCTCCTTAACAATATTTTTTAAGGTGACACATAGCGCCATCACCTACCAAAAGTTCCTTATTATATAAAACATTTCTAAACGAGAGGTGTACCCCTTTTGGTTAAAGGCGCTCGATTGATAAGTTCGACTGCGTTTTGACCGCGTTCGGCTGCGGTTATGGGATGTTCTCTATTGACGGTAAAATCCGAACCGCGATTGATTTCATACATTATGCCTTTGGCACGAATTATAAAAATTGTAGGGGTTCAAATACATAACTAAAAAATAAAACAACTTCTAATTCGTGCACCCTTTCCAAAATCGACAAGTTTCGACAGAGACTTGTCGATTTTACTTTTTCACTATTAACTCTTCACTTTTCACTCTTCTTTTTTCGAAACTTGTCGATTAAGTAATAAGTAATAGTGAATCGTGAAGAAGTTTCGGTGTGCCTTCGGCACAAATTATAAAAACTGTAGGGGTTTTAACACATAACTAAAAAATAAAACAACTTCTAATTCGTGCACCCTTTCCAAAAATCCTCGTATCGTAAGACACGGGGATTTTTACTTTTTTCCTCTTCTCTCTTCACTTTTCACTTTTCTCTACTGCCGATTTTTAGCAACCGTTCGTAATAGCGAAAATATAAAAACGGATGTGTTTCCACATCCGTTTTTCTTTATCTTATAAGATATTTGTCTTTCCCGTCTTTTGCGGCGCTTACGCGGCCGTAATCGTTGGTGAGAATTGTATCAACACCCATAGCGAGATAGCGCTCTGCCTCTTCTTTGCTTTCGACATGGAAAAGGTTGACCGCAATGCCATTTTCGTGGGCGCGTGCGGTAATTTCCTTTACATAATCGTCACCGCCGAGAGCATCGAAATGATAACAGAAAAGCTGAATCTTTTTACAGTCACACTCGAGCGCCTTATCTACAAGGTCATACTCTGCCGCGCTTGCGCCTGCACAGCGTACGATATCGGGCGCGATAGCTTTAAACTGCTTTAAAATTTCGGGGTTGCCGCTCATAATATAGCAGTACTTTATGCAGTCGTATTTCTCTATGAGACGAACAATTTCGCGTACCGTCTGCTCGGGCAACGGGTCATTATCGTTTATATGCTTGACATGCACGTTCATTACGGTGTGGCAAGCAAACTTTTTAAGTATATCCTCAAAGGTCGGTATCTTTAGTCCCGAAAACTTTTCGCTATAGCCTTTGCCGAAATCAAATTTCAGCAGTTCGTCATATGTATAATCCCATACATTTCCGCTTCCGTCTGAAACGCGGTCGAGCACGGGGTCGTGTATAGATACAATCGTGCCGTCCTTTGCCGCCCACAAATCGAACTCTATCTCGTCTGCGCCCAGAGCCACAGCCGCGCCAAACGCAGGCATACTGTTTTCGGGTGCTACGGTGTTAAAGCCGCGGTGCGCGCAGATGCGCGGATACGCCATAATCTCGTCGTGACGGCAGATTGCACTGCCGCCCGGGCGGTATTTCCACGGTCTTCTTCCCGCCTCTATGTACGAATGGTGGGTAGCAGGCGGATTGCCAAATCCGGCAGGCTTTAGGTAGCGCTCTTTGGGGTCAAACTCTGCCACTATCGGACCAACGCCGTTCTTCATATTAGCGAGAACCTCACCCGTGGGAGCCACTATCATACTGCAGCCGCCGACCTCTGACTCTGCGCCAAGGCTTATGGAGCAACGAACGACATAAGCGTTGGTGTTGTAGGCCAAAAATCTTGAAAGAATGTCGTGTGCCGCGTGTGTGTCGCTACGCTGATGCGAGCAAGCGATTATGACATCGGGGTTGTAACGCGCAATGTTTGCAAACGCCTCATAAAAATAGAAATCATAGCAGATAAGGAAGCCGTAGCGAACGCCGTCTACCTCTAAAATGGTGGGCTCAGAGTGCTCCCAGGTGTATTCCTTGTCAAGCTCATATGTCCACATTTCCGACGGAACAAGGTGCTGTTTATAGTAGCAACCTGCCCTCTCGCCGTTTTTAGAAAACGCTACCGTCGTGTTGCGAAGTCCTGTTTCGGTTTCACAAATACAGCTGACAAACACGGTTGCCGAGCAACGAGCCGCCGTTTCCTTTGCCTTCTTTAAAAGTCGGTCGGTATATTTCGCCTGGCTTTTTAACATTTCTTCCTTTGTTCTTGCAATCGCAGGAACATTGCTGTATTCGGGAAGCACAATAAGGTCAAGTGACGGGTCGCATTTTTCGAGCGCCTCTATCTCCCACTCAAAAAGCTCGTCCGAACGCGAATAATCAAAACTGTATTCCGGTTGAATAACACACGCTTTCATAAGTACACCTCTATATAATTTTGCCTTGCGAAAAGTTTTCGCAAGGCGGTCTTTTAACAAAGTTTGTTTATTATTGCTTCAACTATCTGCTTACTTGCGGTGCCGTCGCCGTAGGGGTTCTTTGCGCCCGCCATAGAGTTATATTTATTCTCGTCTGTCAGCAGCTCATCTACAATATTGAAGATATCTTCGCGCTTAGTGCCTGCAAGCACAAGCGTGCCGGCTTCTACACCCTCGGGGCGCTCTGTTGTGTCACGAAGGACTACAACCGGCTTGCCGAGCGAGGGAGCCTCCTCTTGAATTCCGCCGCTATCGGTTAAAATCAAGTGTGCGGCATTCATAAAGTTATGGAAATCAAGCACATCAAGCGGAGTGATAAGCTTTACCTTATCACGGTCACCAAGCACCTCTTTTGCTGTGTTTACAACAATCGGGTTAAGGTGAACGGGGTATATTACCTTTACATCGGGGTGCTTTTCTATTACATCGCGGATTGCGCAGAACATATCGTGCATTGTTGTGCCTAAATTCTCGCGGCGGTGTGCCGTAAGCAGAATAAGGCGGCTATCGGCTGCCCATTCAAGCGCCTCGTGCGAATAATTTTCGTTAACCGTTGTATTTATAACATCGATAGCGGTATTACCCGTAACGAAAATTGAGTCTTCGGGCACATTCCACGAAAGAAGGTTCTGACGGCTCTTTTCTGTGGGCGAAAAATTGAAATCTGCCACAAGGGAAATAAACTGACGGTTGATTTCCTCCGGGAACGGAGAATATTTATTATAAGTACGGAGTCCTGCCTCAACATGACCGACAGGTATCTGACGGTAGAACGCGGCCATTGCCGAAACAAAGGCGGTGGTTGTATCGCCGTGGACAAGCACCAAGTCGGGCTTTTGCTCCTCTAACACCTTGTCCATTTCGGTTAAGGTGAGTGAGGTTAGCGATGCGAGCGTCTGTCCCTGGCGCATAACGTTAAGGTCTATGTCGGGTGTTATAGAAAAGATTTCTAAAACCTGGTCAAGCATCTGGCGATGCTGTGCCGTAACGCAGACTATTGTTTCAATCTTGTCACTGTGTTTTTGAAGCTCTTTTACCAGCGGCGCCATTTTAATCGCTTCGGGACGAGTGCCGAAGACGGTCATAACCTTAATTTTTTTCATTTTTAGCGTTTAACTCCTTTTTTATATAAGAGAAAAATTTAACGTTGTTGTTATAAAATCTTCCAAGTCGCTTTGGCTCAAGCGCTATGCGGTAAAGCCATTCACAGTTAAGCTTTATAAACAACTCGGGCGCACGCTTTTTGGTGCCCGAAAGCACGTCGAGCGAGCCGCCTATACCCATGAAGATTCCCTTTTTAAAATCGGGCAGGTGCTTATAAATTAAAATTTCCTGACGCGGAATGCCGAGAGCTACGAAAACCATATCAGGCTGTTTTTCTTTAATGTCAGCAAAAACCTCGTCATCGTTATTTGTATATCCGTCCTTGAGTCCCACAATGTTGAGTCCCGGATAGTCGGTGCGGATAGCCTCTGCCAGCTTTTCAAGCACCTCGGGCTTTGCGCCGTAGAAGTAAGCCGAAAGCTTCTGCTCACCGCCAAAACGAAGAAGTTCACAGGTGGTTTCTACGCCCGTTACGCGCTCGGTCGGGTTTAATCCTGCCCACTCTGCCGCCTTTAAAACGCCAATTCCGTCGGGCGTTATAACGGTTTCGCTGTCACAGAGCAGAGTATGAAACTGTTCGTTATTTTTACCGTGCATAAAGGTTTCGGGGTTTGCAGTAACAACAAAGGTTTTCTCCCCTGCAAGCGCCCTGCCGCAAATGTACCTAAAAAAGTTTTCCTTAGAATCAGTATACAGATTTTTAAAATATTCTACCATAATAAATCCCCTCAAATTTATTATTTTTCAAGTATATCGCCCGTTCCGACCTCTTCGCTTATTATAAAGCGTGGACGGCGTTTAGTTTCAAGATATATCTTGCCGACGTATTCTCCTATTATGCCAAGGCTTAGAAGCTGAATTCCGCCAAGGAAACAAACTATTGCCACAAGCGAAGACCAGCCCGAGACGGTTGTGCCTATAAAGTATCCGATAATCGACCAGATTATGCCGACAAAGCTTATAAGCGTTACGATAAAGCCGAGCGTTGTGACAAGACGGATGGGCTTGGTTGAAAGACTTGTTATACCGTCAATCGCAAGTGCTAACATTTTCTTGAGCGGATAGTGACTTTCGCCCGCAAGCCGCACATTGCGCTCATAATAAACTGTAGTGCTTTTAAAGCCAACCAGCGGCACCATTCCGCGTAGGAATATATTTACCTCTTCATACTGAGAAAGGCTTTCGAGCACGCGGCGGGACAACAGTCTATAGTCCGCGTGGTTATAAACGGTATCAACGCCCATCCATTTCATAAGTTTATAAAAGCCCTGCGCCGTGGTGCGCTTAAAGGCAGTATCGGTCTCGCGCGAGGAGCGCACGCCGTATACCACATCATACCCTTCAAGATAGCGGCTGACCATCTCTCTTATAGCATTTATGTCGTCCTGCCCGTCACAGTCTATGCTGACCGTAATATCTGCACGGTCCTTTGCGTACATAAGGCCGCCCAGCAGCGCGTTCTGGTGTCCGCGGTTGCGCGAAAGCGAAACGCCGCAAAAATGCTTGTCCTCGCGGGAGAGGTTTTCTATCATTTCCCAGGTCTTGTCGCGGCTACCGTCGTTGACGAACATAATTTTGCTGTCGTCCGACACCATTTTGTCCGAAATCATACCCTTTAACACCTCTAAAAACATAGGCGAGGTTACGGGCAAGACCGCCTCTTCATTATAGGCGGGAATTACGATGTATAAAACAGGCGTCATTTTTTATCTCCTTTAAAAATAAACAGCTTGCTGAACACGAAATTTAGAATTATAACGAGCACATTTGAGCCGATTTTACATAGTGTTGCAGGAAGTGAAAGCAAATCTACACACAAGAACATTATAGCCAAATCCAAAACGCCGGTTGCCGCACGGCAGCCGAAAAAGGATACCGCCTCACGCAAAAGCGCCGCGCCGCTCTCTTTGCTTTCGAACACCCAAATTTTGTTGGTTATGAAAGCAAAAAGTACCGAAAGCACCCAGGCTATAATGTTTGAGAGGGTGTTTGAAACACTCATCACCTCGTAAAAAAGGTGATACGCAACAATGTTTATAACGGTTGTAAGTCCGCCGAAAAATAAGTACATTATCGGCTCTTTATATTTAAGGAAAAGCGTTTTTATTGTCGTCATTTTCCTCCGCCTCCCATATATAGAAGATTATACCATCTAATATGTATTTTTTCAACATATTTTAAAAGAGCCCATCCTTTTGGATGGGCTGTGTTTAGTTTTTATCTGTATACGGTGCGAGTGAGAGGCGGATAAAGTATCCGCGCTCGTGATTGCAGACGGGGCAAACGGGCGGCGCTTCCTTGACATTTATGACATTTCCGCAGTTTAAGCACATCCATTCGCACTTGACATCCGAAACGAAAAGCGTGTTGCTTTCTAACTGCTCTGCAAGCATTTTAAAGCGGTCGGCGTGGGTTTTCTCAATCTCGGCAATCGAGCTGAATTTTGCCGCAACCTCCATAAAGCCCTCCTCACGCGCGGTTTCGCTGAAGGACTTGTACGCGTCGCCGTACTCCTCCATCTCGTTATGGACTGCCATTCTGAGAAGCTCTGTAACCGAGTTTGTAATATCGACGGGATAGCTTCCGTCCACCGTTACGCTCTCGCCCGAAAGCTCGGATAACAGGTCGTAAA
Source organism: Acutalibacteraceae bacterium (assembly GCA_045590515.1). Classification (GTDB taxonomy): domain Bacteria; phylum Bacillota; class Clostridia; order Oscillospirales; family Acutalibacteraceae; genus SIG589. The sequence continues at coordinate 132,380 of JAZNRD010000029.1, read as the reverse complement.
ACACCTTGGCGTGAGCACACTCCTGGTCGGCGGTGAACTTAAACGCCGCCTCTACCACATAAAGTCCCTGCTCGTTCGCCTGCTCTGCCGCAAAGGTATAACGATTTCTTGCCTGACTTTCGCCTGCAAACGCGCGCATTAGATTTTCTTTTGTTTTGCTTTCTTTAAAATTTACCATAAAAAATACCTCCTTTGGAACTATTGTTTCCAAAGAAGGCAAAATTATACAACTATTTATAAGCCTCGAAAACGGTATACTGAAGAGGCTCTTTTTCCATAAAGGGCAGATTTACGACCTCTATTCCTTTTTTCATAGCATAGGCTACGGTGTTTTTCGTGCCGCCCGGCTTGCCATCATAAAACGCAATCACACGCTCGCTCCGGTCCACCATATAACGATTGCGCTCGGCATAGCAGGCAGAATAATAAATATCCGACAGACAAATAATCTCGTCCACGCTATGCTGTACTCGGTCATACCGTTCGCGCCATTCTTCCGAAAAGCGCGCGGCCTGGTCAGCAAACGGTTTTACAAGTATTATTTTTATGTCGTTTTTTTGGCGCAGAAGCAGTAAAAGCTCTGCCGCGAGGGTGTCAAACCCCATAGCGCCGCCGCAGTAAAAGGTATCAAACCCATCCGCGAGAGCCTTCGTTATAGCCTCAAGCAGCGAGTTTTCAAACGCTATATACTCCGCGTTTCCTCGGTCATACGGAAACGGACTTTTTTCGGGACGGTAGCCCGTAAAACAGCAAGCCTTCATACTGCGCCTCCTTTTTATAATATTTTAGCCCTATACCGAGCGCTTGTCAACTTAAATAAATTAAGCAAATCATTGTGTTTTGTTGACAAAATAACCCATAAAAGTTATTATAATTAAGAGGTGAGCTTATGGATAACATAGATTTAAAGATTTTAAGCCTTTTGCAAGAGAATGCGCGTATTCCCCTAAAGCAGTTGGCCGAGCGTGTTTTTCTTTCCTCTCCTGCTACGGCTGCGCGAATTGAGCGCCTTGAAAAAGAGGGTGTTATTTCGGGCTACCACGCCGACATAAACTTAAAAAAACTCGGGTTTCCGGTTGTTGCGTTTATAAATTTAGAGCTTCACCCCGACCAAAAGCCCGAATTTTATCCCTTTATTTGCTCGCACCCGAATGTGCTGGAATGTAGCTGTGTTACGGGACATTTCGCAATGCACATAAAGGTTGCGTTTGACAGCACCGAAAATCTTGATACCTTTATAGGAATTTTGCAGAAATTCGGCAGCACCGAAACCCAGATTGCTTTTTCATCCCCGCAAGAGCCGCGCGGCGTTAATATCGATAAACTATTTTGCGAGTAGCGTTATTAAAAACGCGAGCAAAAAGCAGAGCGGAAATGTGAGCACCCAAACCGTTGCAATTTCCAAAAACGGTTTTAGTTTCACCTTTCTGTTGGCCGCACCTACACCTAAAACCGCAGTAGTTTTGGTGTGCGTTGTGCTGACGGGCATTCCGAGCAGGGTGCAGAGTAAAATTGAAATAAAGGCGGACAAATCGCAACAAACTCCGCCAAGCAGGTCGACATCGGTTATTTCGGTGCCGACCTTTTTTATTATCCTCATTCCTCCGACCGCCGTTCCGAGCGCAAGCGTGACGGCGCAGAAAAGTGTTATGTATTTATTACCCTCGGTCATATTTTTTGCGCTCAGCGCGAGTGCATACGCCATAACAGCAGAAAACTTTTGTCCGTCCTGTGCACCGTGAATATAGGATAGCAGTATAGCAGACAGCATCTGAAAACGGCGAAGTGTACCAGTCCTTTTTTGTGCGAAAGAAAAAACTTTTTTGCCTAAAAACCCAAGCAAGAAGCCAAGCCCGCTTGTGATTATTATTCCTAAAATCACGCTGCCCCAAAGAGAAACGCTAAAGCCGTTTTTACCCTCCATAGCAACGCTTGCACCCGAGAGCGCGGCGATAAGCGCGTGACTTTCGCTTGTGGGGATTCCAAAGTACCAAGCCGCCACAGAAAAGGCGACTATTGCAGTCATTGCGCTGCAAAGCACCGTAAGAGCGCCCTCACCCGACGGCAGAGAATCGGTCACCGCCCGCGCGACCGAGTTATTGAAAAGCGCCATACTTACAAGTCCTAAAAAATTGAAGACTGCCGCTAAGTTTATTGCCCTGCGCGCAGACATAGCGCCGCTTGCCACCATTGTTGCAACCGCGTTGGGCGCGTCGGTCCAGCCGTTGACAAAAATAACCGCGGTTACCAAAGCCGCCGTCAAGATAAAATGCGGCAAAAATAAATCGGTCATTGTGTTTCCTCCATTCACACTATTATATGTCGTGCAAATGGTACACAATGACCGATATTGTTTACGAAAAGTTTTCGCTTAGTTCCACGGTGTCTTATCTATTCCGTTAGCAGCAATGTAATCGTCAAAGGTTATATCATCATAAATGTAGGATTTGATAAGTTTTGATGCGAAGTCGAGGCTGTAATAAACGCCTCCGGGAACTCCGCCGCCACCGGGGATATTGCAGTTATCATATGGAATTCGCGTGCTTGTGAGGTTTCCGCCCTGTAACACCGCCGAGGCGAGAGTCAATATCTCGCTGTATGTGAGCGAGGTTTCAACATGAGGCAGGAAGGATTTTATAAGCGCCGGATACTGTGTAAGGCTCATACTTTTTGCTTTCTGGAAAAGCTGATTGAGCACATGGCGCTGACGGGCAGTTCTGCCGTAGTCATCGCGCTCACCGTTTGCGGTTGATACCATACGGATACGCGACCAGCTTGTTGCCTGAATACCGTTAAGAGTCTGAAGTCCTGCGCTCTTAACATACTGCGGTGTAACGCCGTAAATTCTCGAAATCTCCTTTATAATAGCGTTTACGCCGTATACCTCGTTCTGAATTTCTCCCCAGGTAACATCGCACTCTACGCCGCCGACCTTGTCTATTAGCTCTGCCATTCCGCCGAAGTTAACGGTGGCATAGTCGGTAATATCGAGTCCGAAATTTCGGTTGAGTGTGCGGATTGCAAGCTCTGCTCCGCCCTTGCTGTATGCGGAATTTATCTTTGCAACACGGTCGTCCACGCGCACAACACTGTCGCGCATAACCGATATTATTTTTATCTGTTTGGTATCCTTATTAACGCTCAACACCATAATACTGTCCGAAAGGCCCTTCATACTGCCTGCGTTTCGGGTGTCGATTCCGAACAGAGCAATATTTACTATGTGGTCTTGGGAGTTTTCGGTGTTAACATCGAGATTTTCGTGATTTACATCAACCTGATTATAATCAAAGTAGTTAACAGCCCAGATAACCGCGCCACCGATAAGTACGCAAACCGCAAGAACTATCGACAGAACAATTATAAGTATCTTCTTTTTGTTTTTTCCCTTGGCCTTGTCCGCCTTTTTCTGACTGCTATAGATGTCAAGCGACTCGGTCTGCTCTATAGCCTCGGTTTCGGCTACCGTTTTTGCTGCTTTGCCCTTAGAAGCGGGCTTTTTTGGCTCCTTCTTCGGTGCAGTTTTCTTTTTTGTATCCTTAGCGTCATGCTTTCCCATATTCTTTACCTCTCTATAAGTAATTTATAGATGTCTCCCTTTTTAAGTCCGCTCACAGCGGCGGCTTCCTTTGCCGCGCCCGATGCGCTCTGTCCCTCGCTCATTAACCGTCTTGCGAGCTCTGCCGCGCTTTCGAGCGTAATTTCCTCTATCTCCTCGTCCTGCTTTGCGCCCTCTATTATCAGAACAAACTCACCCTTAGGGGTATTCTGCTCATAATATTCGCACGCTTCCCTTAGTGTCGTGCGGCGCACCTCCTCGTGCAGCTTTGTAAGCTCACGGCAAAGGGCTATCTCGCGGTCACCGAAATATTCAAGCATGTCGGCAAGCGTTGCGCGCAGCTTGTGCGGCGCCTCGTAAAAAATCATAGTACGCGGCTCGCGTTTTAGCTGACGCAAATGTTCATAGCGGCTCTGCTTGGTGACCGATAAAAAGCCCTCAAAACAGAAACGGCCGCTGCACATTCCGCTGATAGCAAGTGCGGTTATAAGTGCGCTGGGCCCCGGTACCGACTCGACCGCGACGCCCTTTTCGTGACATTCGCGTACAAGCTCTTCTCCCGGGTCGGAGATTGCGGGCATTCCCGCATCTGTAACTATAGCACACTTTTCACCGTTTTGCAATCGGTTAGTTATAAAATCTGTCTTTTGAAGTTTGTTGTGCTCATAGTAGCTTACCATCGGCTTGGATATTCCAAAATGGTTAAGCAGCTTCATTGTTACGCGCGTGTCCTCCGCGGCAATGAAATCAACCTCCGACAAAACCTCCAAAGCGTGCGGTGACATATCGCCTAAGTTTCCTATAGGGGTGCCTACAACATAAAGCTTTCCACTCATAACGCACCCTCCTTATAGCTTCCGTAGATTTCAAGCATCTCTTGCGAAAAGTTTTCGCCGTCCTCGACATACAGTGTCGGCATAATTCGCATACCGACGTTTCCGCACCGTCTGCCCTCTAGCAAAACGAGCCACGGCTCCTGTCCTTTACGCTGACAAACAAGCCTCATTCGCTTGGGCTCAATTTTATATTCGTGCATAAGCGCAATCATTTCGGCAAGGCGCTCGGGGCGGTTGCACATACAAAGCCTGCCCGACGTCTGAAGCAGCTTTGATGCGGTTTTTATAATATCCTCAAGCGTGCAGGCGGTTTCGTGACGGGCAAGCTTGTCCGCACCGCTTTTGCTCTTTATTCCCGCGCCCTCTGCCTTATATGGCGGATTGCAGGTTACGAGCTGAAAGCTGCCGAACGGAACCTTTCCCTTTAAATCTAAAAGGTCAGAACAAACGACCGAAAATTTTTCGTAAAGGTTGTTGTGCTCTATTGATTTCTCTGCAAGCTCACACGCTTCGCGCTGAATATCAACCCCGACGGCGTGCTTGGGCGCATCTGCCCTACACCACAAAAGCGGAATAATTCCACAGCCTGTGCCAAGGTCACACGCCTCGTCGCTTTTTCGCGGCGAGGCGAAGTTTGCAAGCAGTATTGCATCTGTGCCGAAGGTATGATTGTTTGAAACGAAAATTTCTATTCCGTCACCAATCGGCTCAAGCCCTTTTATACTCTGCTCCATTTTACTCCCTGCGGCGTGTCCTCAAGCACAACGCCCATTTCCTTTAATTTATCGCGTATTGCGTCGGCAGTTGCGAAGTCCTTCGCTTTTCTCGCCTCGGTTCGCTTGGCTATAAGCTCTTCAACCTCGGCATCGAGCGAATCTTCTTTTATATTATACACAAGACCGAGCACCGCGCAAAGCTCGTCATACTCTGCGAGTGCGGCTTTAAGTGTATCGCGTTTTGCTCCTGCCGCAACGAGAAGATTTATATCCTTAATGAGATTGAACACACAGCCGAGCGCGTCTGCGGTATTGAGGTCGTCGTCCATAGCCTCTATAAATGCGGCAGTGTGCTTGCCTGCAAATTCGGGCTTATCGCCGCCCTCTTCTGCGTGCTCTATTGCGAAGGTGAGTCCCTCGCGGCACTTATACATACGGTCGAGCGCGTTTTTGCTCTGCTCAATTATCTCGACCGAGTAGTTAATCGGGCTACGATAGTGCGAGGAAATCATAATAAATCTTATCGGCTCGTAGCCGTATTTCTCCGCAACCTCGCGCACGGTGAAGAAGTTGCCTAACGACTTTGACATTTTGCGGTTGTCAACATTTATATAGCCGTTGTGCATCCAGTAGTGAGCAAAGTCGCAGCCGTTGGCACATTCGCTCTGCGCAATTTCGTTTTCGTGGTGGGGGAAGATTAAATCCTGTCCGCCACAGTGGATATCAATAGTATTACCTAAGTACTTTCCTGCCATAGCCGAGCACTCAATATGCCAGCCGGGGCGGCCGTTGCCCCAAGGCGACTCCCAGTAAGGCTCACCCGGCTTTGCGCCCTTCCAAAGACAGAAATCCATTGGGTTTTCCTTTATGTCTGCAACATCAATTCGTGCGCCTGCCTCAAGGTCGTCAAGCGGCTGGTGCGAGAGCTTGCCGTACTCCTCGAAATTTCTTGCGCGGAAATAAACATCTCCGCCTGCCTCATACGCGAAGCCCTTTTCTATAAGAGAAGAAATTATGCCCTGTATTGCCTCAATATTCTCGGTTGCCTTGGGGTGAACGCTTGCGCGGCGGATATTAAGTCCGTCAGCATCGGTCCAGTATTCTTTTATGAACTTTTCCGCAACCTCGGGCACGGTTGTGCCGCTCTCGTTTGCCTTGCGGATGAGCTTATCGTCAATATCGGTAAAGTTCTGAACGAAGGTTACCTTGTTGCCGCGCCATTCGAGATAACGGCGAAGCACATCAAAAACGCACAAAGGGCGCGCGTTTCCTATATGAATATAGTTATAAACGGTCGGGCCGCAGGCGTAGATTTTGTACTCGCCCTCTTTTATGGGTACAAGCTCCTCGCGCTGTCTTGTAAGTGTGTTGAAAATTTTCATATTATTTAAGCCTCTCTTCAAGTTCCTTAATTTTCATTTCAAGTCTGCAGATTTCCTGTGCAACGGGGTCGGGAATGTGTACCTGGTCCATAGGTGTAACCCTTATTCCGCCGCGCTTTACTATTCTTGCGGGCACGCCGACAACCGTGCTGTCGGGCGGAACCTCCTCAAGCACCACCGCGCCCGAGGCTATTCGCGAGTTATCGCCCACCTTAAACGGTCCCAGTACCTTAGCGCCACTGCTTATCATAACATTGTTGCCGATTGTGGGGTGGCGTTTGCCCGTTTCCTTGCCCGTTCCGCCTAAGGTTACGCCCTGATAAATCAAAACATCGTCACCTATTTCGGTGGTTTCGCCGATTACGACGCCTGTTCCGTGGTCAATAACCAGTCTGCGACCGATTTTTGCGGCGGGGTGAATTTCTATTCCCGTTTTTCTTACCGCCTTTTGCGATATATAACGCGCGATAAACTTAAAGCCGAGCGTGTAAAATTTGTGCGCCAAGCGGTACATTCTTATCGCCTTAAAGCCGGGGTATAGAAAGAGCACCTCAAGGTCGCTTCGGGCAGCAGGGTCGCGCTCTCGAAACGCCTTTATATCCTCTCTTAAAGTCTTAAACAAAAAACCACTCCTTAAAAATCAAACAGCAGCCGTAAAAAACCGCCCACGCTGCAAACGCAACGGAGGCGGTGTAAACCACGGTTCCACTCCTGTTTATAACTCGTGCGGCTTGTAACGGTGCCTGCCGAGCCGCCATTTCCTGCGGCCTGCTGCCCGAGCGCATTTTCACTGCGGCGTTCGTTGCCCTTTCACCAAACGGACACTCTCTAATCTCCGCGCGGCAGTTACTTTTCCCGGGTAAGCGCATTTAAAGTACAATACATTATATTATAAAACAATATTTTTGTCTACAATTATTTTGTGGGGTCGATTGCCTCTTTATTCTCTTTGAGGTAGATTACGCCCGAAATTACCGTAAGAATTGCGCAAATCCAGAGTAGCGCAGTAACGGTTATGATAACAAAAATTCTGAATCCGCCCGAGAAGGTAATTAAATCGTTAAGCGCCATAAAGAATATTGTTACGATTATAGATAGCATCTGGCTTACGGTTTTTGCCTTGCCCCAGATGTTTGCGGCAATTACCTTTCCGCTGCCAACACAGACGAGGCGGAGCGAGGTTATTGCAAACTCGCGGAAGAGCACTATAAAAACAATCCAGGTGATACCCGGGCAAACGCCCTTTGCTAAGAAGCCTAAAAATGCAGAGGTTGTCAGCATCTTATCGGCAAGGGGGTCTAAGAATTTGCCGAAATTGGTCACAAGATTTTGCTTGCGTGCAATGTTGCCGTCAAGCGCGTCGGTTATGGATGCTAAAATGAAAACCACCAGCGCGGCGATATAGTGTCCCGGGAAATTTGCAACCATAAGGAACATAAAAATCGGGGTTGCTATCATTCTTATAAGGGTGAGTTTATTCGGCAGATTCATAGTATTCTTCTCCTAACAAATCATATTCTATACTGTCGTTTATCTGTACCATTATATAATCGCCTATAACCTTGGGCGAATCGGTAATAAAGAAAATTTTGCCGTCAATTTCGGGTGCGTCGGCAACGCTTCTGCCATAGTAGCAGCGTATATAGTTATCATACCCCTCTATCAGAACCTCCATAACCTTGCCGACCTTTTCGGCGTTTTTCTCTGTGGCTATGGTCATCTGCTCGTTCATAATGTTTTCTAAGCGGTCAAGACGGGTCTGCTCTTCTACCTGTCCATCCATTTCGGCGGCAACCGTGTCCTCCTCTGCAGAGTAGGCAAAGCAACCAAGGCGGTCAAAGCGGGTTTCCTTCACAAACTCGGCAAGCTCGCAAAACTCCTCTTCGGTTTCGGTGGGGAAACCTGTTATGAGGGTTGTGCGAAGGGTGATATCGGGTATGATTTCGCGTATGTGGGAGATAAGAGCGGAGAGCTCCTTTTTGCTTCCCTTGCGATTCATCCTTCTGAGTATTCTGTCGTTGCAGTGCTGAATCGGAATATCGAGATAGGGGACAAGCTTTTCTTCGTCGCGGATGGCAAAGAGCAGCTCATCGGTTATTTTGTCGGGGTAGGTGTATAGGGTGCGAATCCAGTGTATGCCGTCAATTTTGCAAAGCTCTTTAAGCAGACGGGGAAGTGCGTATTCACCGTAAAGGTCAATTCCGTAGGCGGTGGTGTCCTGGGCGGTTATTACAATTTCGCTCACGCCGTTTGCCGCCAGACCCTTTACCTCTTCGACTATGCTTTCAATTTTACGAGAACGGAAGCGGCCACGGATAAGCGGAATTGCACAGTAGGTGCAGCAGTTGTCACAGCCGTCGGCAATTTTAACATAAGCGGTATAGGGTGCGCCGCCTAAAATTCTCTTGCCGTCGAGGTCTAACGAAAACTTTTCGCCGTAAGAATTTTTTATCTCTCCGTCAAGCGCGGATTTTATAAGCTTATCAATCTTTCCGTTAGAGCCAATGCCTACAACCATATCAACCTCGGGTATTTCCTCTGTGATATCGTCGCGGTAACGCTCGGCAAGGCAGCCTGTTACCACCAAAAGCTTTAGCTTGCCCTCAGACTTATAGCGCGATGCCTCTAAAATATTTTCAATAGCCTCCTGCTTTGCATCTTCTATAAATCCGCAGGTGTTTATTATTATAACATCGGCATCTGCCTCCTCAGAAACAAGCGTAAAGCCGCCGTTTTTGAGGGTGTAGAGCATCTGCTCGGCATCGACCTGGTTTTTGGGACATCCGAGCGACACCATTGCAACCTTATATGACATTATTATTCCTCGCTGTAATCAATTTTTTCACTGTATTCTCTGAGTGCCGCCTTAACATCGGAATAGGAGAAGCCTTTTCTGAGCAGTGCGGCATAGACCTTACTTATTCCGTCTTCATTTGCAAGGCGGTTTTTATATTTTGTGGAAAGCAGAGCGGCAATCTGCGCTGTGGGGTCGCTTTCAAGCGCATCTACCGCCTCGTTTGCGATGTCACGCGGAACACCCTTTACGAAAAGTTTTCGCAATATTTCTCTTTCCGAAACATTACTTTCGCTCCAATATTTTGCAAGGCGCTTTGCATACGATAAATCGTCTATAAGACCTAATTCTTCCATTCTTGCAACCGCACTTTCGGCGGCTTTTTGGGGATATGCCTTGCAAAGTTTATCAAGGAGAGCTTTCCTCGAGTGGCCGGCGCGTGAAAGATACCAAAGTGCGCGCGAACGGGCGCGGTCACAGTCCGAGCGTTCGACAAGTTTTTTTATTGTCGCTTCGTCAACCTCGTCACCTTTTTTTAATGCGGCGGCAGCGACCGTTTCGCTATTTAGCAAATATTCCTGTCCGTCCGCTATTATAGCCGTTATGCCTTTTCGGCGCGCAGATATATCGGTAATTTTCATTATTCGTCAACCGCAACATCAATGTTTATCTTGCGGCGCTTTTTGGGAGCCTCTTCCTCTATCGGTGCGGCTGTGGGAGCTGCGGGTACGCTCTCTGCTGCCGCGTCTGCGCCAACGCCTGCGGCGGCAAAAATCTTGTCCTCGATTTCCTTTGCAAGCTCGGGGTTGTCGGCAAGGATAACCTTTACATTATCTCTGCCCTGACCGAGTCTGGTTTCGCCGTAATAGAACCAAGCGCCCGAACGCTTTATAACCTCATACTCTACGCCGAGGTCAACAATTTCACCCTCGCGCGAGATGCCTGTGCCGTACATAATATCAAAGGTAGCCTCACGGAAGGGGGGAGCAACCTTGTTTTTAACAATCTTCGCTTTTGTGCGCGAGCCTATCATTTCGCCGTTCATCTTAATTGTTTCGGTGCGGCGAACATCGATACGGACAGATGCATAGAACTTGAGTGCGCGGCCGCCGGTTGTGGTTTCGGTCGGACCGTAGATAACCCCAACCTTTTCACGAAGCTGGTTAATAAAGATTGCAACGCAGTTTGACTTTGAGATTGCACCTGCGAGCTTACGAAGCGCCTGCGACATAAGTCTTGCGTGAAGGCCCACGTGCGAATCGCCCATTTCGCCCTCGATTTCAGCGCGCGGAACAAGTGCGGCAACCGAGTCGATAACCACAATGTCGATAGCGCCCGAGCGAACGAGAGCCTCTGTAATTTCAAGCGCCTGCTCACCCGTATCGGGCTGGGAAACCAAAAGCGCATCAATGTCAACGCCTAAATTTTTAGAATAAACGGGGTCGAGCGCGTGCTCAACGTCGATAAACGCGGCAGTTCCGCCACGCTTCTGTGCCTCTGCTATTGCGTGAAGCGCAAGGGTGGTTTTACCGGAGGATTCGGGTCCGTAAATCTCAACGATTCTTCCGCGCGGAAGACCGCCGATTCCGAGCGCCATATCAAGCGAAACAGAGCCTGTCGGAATGTGCTCTACCTCCATACCCATATTCTCGCCCAGACGCATTACCGCACCCTTACCAAACTGCTTTTCAATCTGACTGAGCGCGGTTTCTAATGCTTTTGTCTTATCGTCTGCCATAATAATTCTCCTTTTTATTTACTATGGTTTAATTATATATTTATGAGAGTCCCAAAAATAACCCTCTCAATTCCGCCTAAATCACGGCAAGAGCCGATGTTTTCAAGCCCTGCTGCCGCAAAGAGTTGTTTTACCTCATCCGCCTGGTCGTAGCCGATTTCAACCGCTAACATTCCGCCTTTTTTAAGGCGCGGCACCCATTTTTCCACTATTGCGCGGTAAAATAAAAGTCCGTCCTCACCGCCGTCGAGCGCGGTTTTCGGCTCACGCTTTACCTCAGCTTGAAGGGTTTCCATCACACCGCTTTCGATATACGGCGGATTGCTTACTATAAGGTCGTATTTACCACCCTCATAGGTGAACAAATCTGCCTTTATAGCCTTTGTTCGCGAGCGGTTAAGCGCAATATTTTTTTCTAAAAATGCGAACGCCTCGTCATATTTTTCGAGTGCCCAGACTCTCGCGTTTTTACAGTGCTCTGCCACCGTTATTGCAACACAGCCGCTGCCTGAGCAGAGGTCTATGCAGTCACATTCGCGGTCGCCTATAAACTCTATCGCCTTATCGCAGAGCGTTTCGGTGTCTGCGCGGGGGATAAGCACACCCTCGCCACAGAGGAAGGGGAGAGAGTAAAACTCCCACTCGCCCAGAATATACTGTAACGGCTCACCTTTTTTGCGGCGCGCGACCAACGCATCTGCCATTTCCTTGTCGCAAACGCCCTCTTTTTCCAAATGCCTTGCAAGCTGGCGCGCCTCAAAGCCCGCACTTTCTATACCGTCGAGCGCGGTTTTTATGTAACGCTCCGCCTCAAAGACGGTCATTTTACCATCTGTCATCATCGGGATTTTCGGGAATAACCTCGTTGACTGCGGCTATTGCAATTTCGAGCATATCGTCTTCGGGCTCTTGTGTAGTAATTCTCTGCAGCCAGAGTCCCGGAGCGGCAATTATGCGAGTGAGCAGGTTATCGTGTCTGCCGCAGATTTTAAGCAGCTCGTAGCCTACGCCGCAGATAAAGGGGAGCATAAGTATTTTTGCAAGCACCCAAAAAACAACGTTATCATACACGCCGCGGAAAAGAAGCTGAACAACGGTTGAGAAAACAAAGCCGACAATTATCATCAAAATCATAAACGAGGTGCCGCAACGCGGGTGAAAGCGCTTTTGCTTTCTGACATTTTCGACCGTAAGCGGAAGTCCTGCCTCGTAACAGAAAATCGTCTTGTGCTCTGCGCCGTGGTACATAAACACGCGGCGGATATCCTTCATAAATGAAACCGCCCACACATAGCAAACGAAAACCGCCATTTTTATAAGCTGTTCAATCAGTGCGCGCAAAAAAGACGGCATAGAGTCGCCTAAGAGCAGGTCAATTCCGCCGACAACCAAGCGCGGAACGAGCATAAACAGCACGACCGCAAGCGCAACGCCCAGCACAGCCGCTATTACCATCAGCACATTCATAAACGCGCCCGACAGCTTTTCGGGCTCTTTTCTCTCTTCGCCCTCTTTTTGCTCCTCTTCAAGCTCTGTAAAGCCCGACTTGTCCGCCGAGAGCATAAGCGCCTTGTAGCCCGTAAGCATAGACTCTATAAAGTTTACGACGCCACGCAAAACGGGCGCCTTTAAAAATGGAAGCTTATCCTTTATGGTCTTTTCGCTCATAAAGCTTACATCAATTTCTCCGTCGGGCAGACGAACGGCAAGCGCAGTCTTCTGCGGGCCCTTCATCATAATTCCCTCTATAAGCGCCTGACCGCCTATCGAAGTCTTTTTACTCATTCTCGTTCTCCTTTGTGTCGGCGTTTTCCTCCGCCTCGGTCGCAGGGGGGATAATCTCCACCGCAACCTCTTCTTTAATTTCGGTTATGGGAAGCGCGACGGTAACCGTAGTTCCAACGCCCTCCTTACTTTCAACGAACAGCAGTCCGTTATGCTGTTTTACGATTTCGTCCGCAACCGCAAGGCCAATGCCCGAGCCGCGCACCTTTTTGTTGGATTTAAAGAATTTTTCCTTAACCCTGTCAATATCCTGTGCAGGAATTCCCACACCCGTATCGCCGATTTTAGTGTGAACGGCGCCGTCCTCTGCGTACTGCGAGATTATGACATGGCCGCCCTTTTCGGTGTATTTAATTGCGTTGTCGATTACATTTATATAAACCTGCTTTAAGCGGTCGCGGTCACCCTCTACATAAACGGGGGACGGGGGAGGCAGGAAGGTAAGCTCCAGCTCCTGCTGCTTCGCAAGCTCTACATACATATCGACCGCGTCGGCAAGGACTTTGCAGATGTCCACAATGCCAACCTCAATTTTAAGTCTGCCCGACTGTATACGCGAGAAATCGAGCAGCTCTTCAACAAGGCCCGAGAGTCGCTCACTCTCACCAAGCACAACATCGAGTCCTTTTTTAACAATCTCGTCATCCACACCGACCGACATTTTTGCCGTTTCGCCCCAGCCGCGTATTGCGGTGAGGGGAGTTCTGAGCTCGTGCGAAACCGAGGAAATAAAGTCGTTTTTAAGCTGTTCTGCCGCCTTAAGCTCGCTCGCCATAAAGTTTATAGAGTCGCATAGCTGACCTATTTCGCTTTCGGTGTGTACCTCTATTCGCGAATCGAGGTCACCCATAGCAACCTTTCGCGCCATTTTACTAACCTCTTCAACGGGGCGCACGATTGAGCGAATGAAGTAAACGCCCGACAAAAAACAAAGGAAGAGAAAGCCTAAGCCTATCAGCACGGCAATAAGGCAGACTATAAAAATTCTGCGGTTGGCGGGCATAAGCGAAACCACCCAGCGCACCGCTCCGTTTGAGCCCGCGCCGAAGTCGGTAAGCACCGTTGTTTCGGCCATAACCTTTTCGCCTGCGGCGTTTTTGCCTACCCATTTTACAGGTCCGCCGTTTTCTATTGCCAGTTTATAATCGGGCATTTCCTCTGCCGTCGGCTCAAAGCCGTTGGAGGCGATAATTACATTTCCGCGGCGGTCGATTATCTGAATTTCGAGCTTATCCTTGTATTCAAACTGCTCTACATATTCCTTGGCTCTGTCGTTGTAGTCTGCCGCGTCGCAGGTTGCAAGCAGGGAAAGCCCCTTGCTGCACTCTCTTGCCGCATCGTAAACCTCTGTGTAATATCGGTTTTGCACAACGACGCAAACGAGCACCTCAAGCACCGCAATAGCCGCCACCATAACAAGAAAAATATTCAAAAACCAACGCGATGTTATGCTTTTTCTTGTAACCTTTAATTCTAATTCCATCTAATTTTAACCTACCGTATTCCACTTATAGCCCATACCCCAAACGGTAACGAGGTGTTCGGGCTTTGAGGGGTCATCCTCTATCTTCATACGCAGACGGCGGATGTTAACATCAACGATTTTCTCCTCGCCGTAGTATGCCTCGCCCCAGACCTTAACGAGAATATCGCTGCGCGAGAGCGCGGTGTCGGGGTTTGTGAAGAAATATTCAATAATCTGAAACTCTACCTGTGTCAGCTCAATATCGCGGCCGTTCTTAGAAAGCGTGCGGCGGCGAATGTTTAAACTAAAGTCGCCAAGACGGATTTCGTCCGAGTTCTGTGCGCGCACACCGCTGTTATGCATATCAACGCGGCGGTAAAGCGAGTCAACGCGGGCCAAAAGCTCACTTGGGCTAAAGGGCTTGGTCACATAGTCGTCTGCGCCGAGCATAAGTCCGCTTACCTTGTCCATCTCCTGCGTGCGTGCGGTCAGCATTATAATGCCGAGCGAGGAAGAGCGTGAGCGCAACAGCTTGCAAAGGTCAAAGCCGTCCATTCCGGGCAGCGAAATATCGAGCAGCGCAATATCAAAGGTCGGGTCGCTGTCGAAGATTTCGAGAGCCTCCTCAGACGAGCCCGCCTCTACGGTTTCGTAACCTGCTCTGTTAAGATTTATAGCCTCAAAGCCACGGATTGTAGCCTCGTCCTCTACTATTAAAATCTTTTTCATCTGACTACTCCTGTTCAGTTATTTTTATTGCCGCCTTAATGGCGTCTGTCTTTATGGCGTTTTCGCCGTTGTATGCCGATTTCTGCACAGCGTACACCACCGAGTTTTCGGTTGCAACCTCGTCCCAGTCGCCGCTGTCCTTAAGCGATGCAACCCAGTTGTTTTCGCTGACTGCCATTATTTTAAACAGCTCTACTCCGCGTTTTTGCTCCTCCTTATCGTAGTAATAGAAGGTGCGGGTACGTGAAGAGGTGTTTTTTACAACCGTTAGCTTGCCCTCGTGACTTTTGGGGACCTTAAAATAATAGCCGTCGGTATAGTTCATATATGCCGAAAGCGTAACCACCATTTTCTTGCCGTCAAAGCTGCACCAGTGGGTGATATAAAGCTTATCCTCATCAGGCTTTTCCTGGTAATCGGGCAAGATTTCAAGCATCGGAATATCGGGCGAGCCGTCGCCGTTTATGTCCTGCACCGTGACTGATGAGCTGCGCTCTGTCAGACGGGTTGCCTTTTCTTCCTTGTCATACATCGGGTTTTGCAGCTTTCCGCCCGAAAGATAGAGTATTTCGGTTATCATTTTTGCGCCCTTCTGCATATCGAGGAATACCGCAGGGCGACCGCCTAAAAGCTTTGCTTCAACCGCCGAAACGATTGCCGTAGAGTTTCCGTCAAGGTCGGCGGCGGAAATCTCGCTCACGCCCTCGCCCGTAAGCTCGAGCAGCTTTGCGCTTCCCCTTTTTTCAGTGGGCTTGAGCTGCAGCAGCAAAATTTCCTTTTTGTTGTCGGTATTGAGGTCGCACACCAAAAATTCGGTATATGGCTCCTTGAGGCGCGGAGTCAAAACCTCTCCGTCGAAGGTGTAGACCGACGCTTGCTTGTCAACATTTCCGTAAACACTCCAGCCAACAACAATCTCGCTTACACCGTCACCGTTAAGGTCGTGAAACTCTACTCTCTCAATTCCCGAGGCGAGCACCGATACATCCTTTATTGCCACCCAGTCCTCGCCGCGACGGGTCAGCAGTGCAATATGCATAGATGAAATATTTTCCTTTTCGGTGCTAAAGAACGCAACCGCGTCCTTTTGACCGTTTCCTGTTACATCGTAACGCACAATAGCCGAACGGTATTCTCCGTCGGTGGGGTATTTTAGTGTGTACTCGTCGTTCACAAGCGTATCAAGCGCCAGACGGATTTTCGAGAGCTCTCCGCCCGGCATAGGCGGTGTTAAAAGCTCCTCTCCCGAAGAGAAGATATTACAACCCGAAAGCACGAATAAACACGCTAAAACAAGCGCCAACAGCGCAAAGGATTTTATGTTTTTCACCGCTACACCCCCATATGTGCATAACTATACAGATACATTATAACATATATATTATTAAAGGACAATTAAATTTTTAAAAAATTTTTGGTGCAATAATCCGCAAAAAAACACCCCGAAAAAATCGGGGTGTCAATTTTACTGTATTGTTACCTGCGAGCCTATGTTTGTTATACAAACAAAGCTGTTGCCCGCGTTGGCGGTGAGCTGTGTTCCGTCGGTACGCATAAAATAAAGCGGTGAATTTATATCTCCCTTTGACCAGGTTATTTCCTCATAACCGCCGTTTGAGATATAATATCCGCTGCCTCCATGCAGCTCTACAAGGCTGTGATGCTTTTCGTCCGAGCAGATGGAAACGGGGGCAAAGAGCACGAAAACGTTGGTAAATTCCGCGCCCTCGCCTGTCAGATAATCCTTCCAGACGGTGCCGTTTGCGCCCTTTGTGTACTTGTTTGTTGCACTGTTATAAGTAAATTCCGATACTGCAGAATGTGAAAACTTAACCGAAACCGAGTTTCCGACTGCGCCGGGACGAACGGGTGCGCTCTCGTCGTTAAATGCAAGCCAAGCGGTATTCTCCGCGGTGGTCGGGAAGCCAAGGTTTTTCATTCCCTCTGCTATTTTTGCGCCCGTGGTATACATTGTGTGCTCACTCGAGAGTCCGTTTTGCTGACGGAAGCCGTACTTTGAATATTTTCCGGTGTTTATATCAAATGTGTCAATACCGAGGCTCTTGCGGAGCGGTGCAAAATGGAAATAGTCATAGCCTGCATGAACATAAACCGCATTATGTCCCTGTGCAAGTTCTAAAAACGGCTGTCTTGCCGAGCGGACGGTGCCTATCTGCGGCAAAGCGGAAATATCCTGCGTGACTCCCATCATTCGTGTGATTCCGCCCTCAACGGGAATCTCATACACAATGTCAAACTTTGAAAGTCCCGTCTGAACGGCCTGCGCCTTTTTTAAATTGTTTATTGTAACGCCGACTGCCTTGTTCTTGCTTATGTCCTTAGCAACCTTTACACCCGTAAGCGGATTTACAAAATTAAGCTCCGCCGTCGGAACGCTGCCCGTCGAGCTTATATCCTCTTTTCCGGATTTGCAGGCGGCAAATGTCAGCATAAGACAAACCGAAAGCACTGCGGCAATTATTCTTTTTTGCATATCTTTTTCTTCCCTTCAAGGCATTTTACTCATTCAATTATATATTATATACGGTTCAAGTTCAAGTGAAACACCCGAAAAATTTTTGGAAATTATTCTTCAAAGGGACGAATACGCAGGGTAGCGCCGAGCGACTCACAAATCTGTCTGCTTTTTTCCTGCTCTTGCTTGCTTGTAACGACATCGACAACGGTCATCACAACCTCTGGCACGAAACTCGTGCAGTCCTTTGTAAACTTAAGCATTGCACCGTACGAGCCTATTCCAAAGCGCGGTCTTACGACCTTTAAATACTCCTCTGCCGAGGTGGCGTTAAGGCTTATAGAAACGCAGTCAACAAGCCCCGACAGCAGCTGTGCTGTCGGCTTTTCCCATATCAAATCCGCAAGGCCGTTGGTGTTTATGCGGATTTTTATATTGCTCTTGCTCTTTACATATTTTGCGACTTCGAGTAGGTCATAAAGGCGCTCTGTCGGCTCGCCGTAGCCGCAAAAAACAAGCTCGCTGAACTTTTCCAAATCCCAGCCGTCAATGCTGTCGCAAACCTCCTTGACGGTTGGCTCACGCGTAAGCCACAGCGGCTCTGAGCCGTAAACACTGTCGCCGTTTTGTCTAAGACAAAAGGTGCAGGCACAGGGACAACGGTTGGTCATATTTATGTATAACCCGTTTTTTACGGGGTAGGTAATGGTCATCATAAAATTTTCTCCTTTAATCCCATTTTATCAGACGTATATGCTACAAATATAAATAGTGCTGAGCTGAGTACCGCCTGAATTATATTAAGGTGTATGCAAAACAGAGGTTCTAAAAAATTACCCGTAATCAACCCTTCGTAAAGGTAATATCCAAAAATTGAAATAAGTGATGCGGGAATCAAACCCAATAAATTTCTTGCAGACATTATCTTAGCGGTCTTTTTAAAACAAAACACCGACAACGCTTTTATAACAGCCGTTGCGGGCGCCCATATTAAATAACCCGTAAGACTGTCGGCAAGCAGTGCACCAACGCTGCCAACAAATACAGCATAAGGTGTTGGAAGTATGCAAGCCGCAAGATAAATAAAGCCGTCACCTACGTGGACATATCCTATGTGACTCGGTATATGCAGATAAGCCGTAAATACAAAAACTATTGCTGTAAATACGCCCGTAAGCGTCATCTTTTTTAATTTTTCATTATTCATTGATTTCTCCTAAAAATTCTTCAAAGCAGATTCCGTCTGTCTTTGGTATTTTCATCTCGTGAGTACGGCGAAGAGCTTTTGCAATAAAGGCTGACGCGTGGCGGACGGCAAAGGCAAAATCCTTTCCCTTTACCATATCAGAGGCTATAATTGATGCGAAAACATCACCCGTTCCTGCGCGGCAGGGACCTGCCTTATGCTCGCGTATAACGGTGGGCGATTTTCCCTTTTCGTACACAAAATTTTCAAGGTCGCCGCCGCGTTCAAGCCCCGAAATTACTATTTTTTTTGGTCCCTGCGCCGACAGTGTATCACAGATTTCTAAAAGCTCGCTTTCGCCTATATCCTCGCGATATTCATAGCCCGATAAAATGCACGCTTCGGTGAGATTAGGGGTGAGAATATCGGCAAACGGCAAAAGGGAAGACATCTTCTCTGCAAGCACGGGAGAATAGGACGGATAAAGCCGTCCGCCGTCGCCCATTACGGGGTCTATCACGGTAACAGTATTGTCAGATTTAAAGGTTTTTAGAAAGTTTTTTACAATTTCTATCTGCGACGGACTGCCCAAAAATCCGCAAAGCATTCCGTCAAATTTAAGGTTTAATTTTTTCCATTCATTTATATACGCATCAAGGTGATTTGTAAAGTCGGTTTTATAAAAACTATCATAGCCCGTATGGTTTGAAAAAATCGCCGTCGGCAGAGGACAGCACTGCAAGCCGGCTGCAGAAATTATTGGCAATGACACCGTAAGCGAGCATTTGCCGAAACCGCAAAAGTCGTTTATAACGGCTATTTTTTTCTGGTGGTTATGCATTTTCGCTCTCCCCCTTTTAGCATAATATATAACATTTTTGATTATATTAAAATAGTCAGAAATGAAGAAAATTATATGACCAGATTATATATAACCGTAGGGTCAAACTTTGTTCGCCCGAAATATATTCTCAAAAATATAGCGCGCTTATGAAGATTCTCTGCGCCGGAGTATTGGCGCTGAAGAAGATACTCTGCGCCGGAGTTGGCGCTGAAGAAGATACTCTGCGCCGGAGTATTTTCGACCGCTGCTTGCGGTGCCCGAAAATACTTGCCGTGCTCGAGACTTCACAGTCCGACACGCGTTGCGTCTCGGCTGCTTCGACGCCCTCCCTTCGGGAGTTCTCTTTTCAAAGAACAAAAGAAAAGACCACCATACCAAATGGTATCGTGGTCTTTTCTGGCGCGCTGAAGAAGATTCGAACTCCCGACCTTCTGGTCCGTAGCCAGACGCTCTATCCAGCTGAGCTATCAGCGCATGCAATTTTTCGTGCCAAAGTATAATACCACATATGTAAAAAAAAATCAATACCTTTTTTTAAAAATTTTTTCTTTTACTTTTGGCAATTTCCGTCAATATATAATATAAATATATATATAATATATAAAATATATACATTATTATAATATTATTAAGATTATTATTGAAAAATGTGAATAACTGTGATAAAATTATACTGCTCTATTATGTGTATGGGGAGTGTTTAATTTTGAATATTGAATCTATAAACGATATATGGAGTGCCGTTTGTGAGGAGCTTAAGGCTTCGGGCGAAATTACTGAGGCAGGCTTTAACCTCTGGATTAAGGATTTAAAGCCGCTTGAGCTGCGCCAGGACGGATTTGTGCTCTCGACCTCGGGCGATATTAAGAAGAATGTTATTGAAACCACCTATATGCCCGTGCTTATGAAGGCATTTAAAAATATCATCGGTGTTGAGATAAACATTAAGGTTGTTGTTGAGGATGAAAGCGGAAATATTATAAAGCCCGAAACCGATAACGCCGCGTTTTTCGATAATTCCTATACCTTTGATAACTTTATAGTAGGCTCTACCAACCGTTTTGCACACGCCGCCGCAATGGCCGTTGCGGACAACCCCTTTATCATATATAACCCTCTTGTTATCTACGGTAAATCGGGCGTTGGTAAGACCCATCTTCTGCTGGCTATTAAGAATCACATTCAGTCGCGCTATCCCGATAGAAGCATTGTCTACACCCGCGGCGAAGATTTTACAAACCAGCTTATTTCTTCCATCAAGGACGGAACTATTGAAAATTTCCACGAAAAATACCGTACTGCTGATTTTCTGCTTATGGACGATATTCACTTTATTGCCGGTAAAGAACAGACGCAGGAGGAGTTTTTCAACACCTTTAACGCACTTCATCAGAACAACAAGCAGATTGTTGTAACGCTTGACCGTCCGCCGTCAGAAATAAAAACGCTTGAAGAGCGAATCCGCAGCCGTCTTGAAAGCGGACTTCTTGCAGACATTTCTTCACCCGATTTTGAGACGCGCGTAGGAATTGTTAAAACAAAATCTGAGCAGCTTGGAATTACCCTCGGCGAGAACATTATTTTCTACATTGCCGAGCATATAAAGGCTAACACCCGTCAGCTTGAGGGTGTTGTTAAAAAACTTCAGGCTTACATTATGTTCCAGAAAAAAGCACCCACAATTCCTGTTGTTCAGGGCTTTATCCGCGACATAATTAACGACCCGAAGAAAGAGCCTATTAAGATTGAGCAGATTATTTCTGAGGTTGCACGCAACTATTCAATACAAGAAACCGACATTCTGTCACAGCGCAGAACGGCTAATATTGCGCTTGCACGCCAGGTTGCAATGTATATTGCAAAGGAAACGACCGAGCTTTCATATAAATCCATCGGTGAGAGTTTCGGCAAGGACCATACCACCGTGCTTTACGCCTGCCGCTCGGTTGAGCACAGAATAAAGCAGGACCCCTTTGAAAAGGAAATAGTTGAAGAAATAATAAAGAACATAAAGGGCGAATAGGTTACCTTGGTTTACATAAAGGTATCACTTTTCCACCGTTTCCACTTTAATTAAATTTTAATAAGTGTTAAGTTTTCTAATAACAAAAAAACTGTTAAATTATCCACTTGTTGCTAAGTTTTCTAAAATGGACAAGTTTTGGCTTTGTTTAGCGGTAAAACTGACTTCTTAACACTTTAAACCGCCCTTACTACTGCTACTAATATTTTAAAAGAAAAAAGTTAATGGAGGAATTTAAAATGATAATTTCTGCACCTCGTAATAAATTATGCGAAGCGGTCGCAAATCTCTCCCGTGTTGTATCTTCAAAAATGACCGTTCCCGTTTTAGAGGGAATCCTTATAACCACCGAAAACGGTGAGATTTCACTCTCTTCCTATAACCTTGAAAACGGACTTACTAAGAATATTGAGGCAAATATTACAAGACCTGGACAGATTGTAATTTCTGCAAAGGTTTTAAACAGTATTCTTCATTCCTTAAACGGTGAAACCGTAACGATTACGGCAGATGACCGTCTTATGTGCCATATTGAAAGCGGAACGGCTGTTTTCGATATTATGGGTATGGCTGCGGTAGATTTTCCCGAAATTCCAACTATTGCAGAGGGTAAGAGAGTAAATATTACCGCCGGAATTTTAAAGGATATGGTTCGTCAGACCATATTTGCCGTTGCTCCCACCGAAGGCACAAGACCTATTTTAACAGGTATAAATTTTGAGCTTGAAGAGGGAAGCTTAAAGCTTGTTGCAATAGACGGCTACCGTCTTGCTATCCGCAAGGAAAAGGTAAATATAAATGAAACTATGAATTTCGTTGTTTCGGGCAAGGCTGTTAACGAAATTATTAAGATTATTTCTGACGAGGATGCAGAAATCGGTCTTTACATAGGAAGACGCCATATCTGCTTTGAGGTTGAGGGTTATACCTTTATTTCTCAGCTGCTTGACGGTGAATTTATTGACTATAAGAAAACCATTCCTGCAAGCTATACACAGCGCCTTTGTGTAAATGTGCGCGACATTATTGAAATTATTGAAAGAATTTCACTTATCATAAGTGATAACTTTACAACCCCCGTTCGCTGCATAATAAATGAAAACGAAACTATTTTCAGCTGTGCTACCTCCGTTGGTCGCGCAACCGAGCGTGCAGCTCTAAGCTTAGAGGGTGAGGAGTTCGAAATTGGTCTTAACAGCAAATATTTGCTTGAGGCTCTTCGTGCTTGCGACTATGAAAATGTAAACATAAGCTTTAACGGCGGCTCTGCTGCGGTTGTTATCACACCCGATAACGACGATACCTTTACCTATATGATAATGCCGATGAGGTTGAAATAATGGAAAAAATTAAAATAAGAGAAGAGTATATAAAGCTTGACAGTCTTTTAAAATTATCTGGTCTTGTAATGACGGGCGGTCAGGCAAAGATGGAAATTCTTGACGGAAATGTTTTGGTAAACGGTGAAAAGTGCCTTATGCGCGGCAAAAAGATAAGAAAAGGTGACCGCGTATTTTTTGACGGAACAGAAATTGAAGTTGAACAATGATTGTAAAAAAATTATCTGTTAAAAATTTCCGCAACCTTAAAAATATTGAAATTACCCCTGACGAGAAGATGAATGTCATTTGCGGACCGAACGCGCAGGGAAAAACCAATCTTTTAGAGGCTATCTGGCTTTTTACCGGCGCTAAGAGCTTTCGCGGTGCAAAGGAAAAGGAATTTATCTCTTTTGGTGAGGAGTTTGCCGAAACAAGACTCGAGTTTGTAAAAAACGGAGTTTTAGAGGAAGCGGAAATTAAGATTGACGAGCGCAAACACGCCACCTTAAACGGAAACAATTTAAAAACCGCCGGGGCACTTGCAGGTAATTTTTGCGCCATAGTTTTCTCGCCGCAGGATATTTCCCTTGTTAAAGAGGGACCGTCGGTAAGACGAAAATTTCTTGACACCGCTATATTTCAGATTTATCCGAAATATGTGGATATAATGCGAAAATACACCCGCGCGGTACAGCAAAGAAACGCGGCTATTAAGGATTTATATTACCACAGTGAATTGGGTTCTTTAATAGATGTGTTTGATGCGGAAATTGCAGTAAACGGCGCAAAAATAATTGAATACCGAAAAAATTATATTTCGCTCTTAAAAGAGATTGTGCCTGAGATTTATTACGGCATTTCTAAAAAATCTGAAAACCTTGATTTATCATACCTTTGCAACTGCTCGGCTGAGTATTTGGAAGAAAGACTGAAAGCCAACAGGCGCGAGGATATGAGAACGGGCGTTACAAGCGTTGGCCCCCACCGCGATAATCTTGAATTTATGATAAACGGTGTTGATGCAAGACTTTACGGCTCGCAAGGGCAGAACAGGTCGGTTGCGCTGGCGCTGAAGCTTGCTGAGGCAGAAATTCTTTACCGCAAAACAGGGGAGCGCGCCATTGCACTGCTTGACGATGTAATGAGTGAACTTGACCCGTCAAGACAGAACTATATTTTAAATCACATTAAAAACTGGCAGGTGTTTATAACCTGCTGTGACCCTTCGAATATAGAAAACCTGAACAGCGGTAAAATTTATGAAATGAAGAACGGAGTATTAAACTAATGTATCTTCATGTTGGAAAAGAAATAATTTTAAAAAGTAAGGATATTATAGGAATTTTTGACCTTGATACCGCAACCGTTTCAAAAAGGACGCGCGACTATTTAAACAGAGCCGAAAAGGCAGGAGAGGTTATAAATGTAACGACCGAGCTGCCTAAATCTTTTATAGTCTGCAAGGGTGAAAAGGGCAAAAAAATCTATATATCGCAAATATCGTCTTCCACGCTTGAAAAGCGTTCAGCGTATATAAACAATATTAGTAATTGAGGAGAGTAAAATGAGTACGGAAGTAAATACACCGGATACCATGGGAAATTACGACGAAAATTCTATACAGGTACTTGAAGGTCTTGAGGCTGTTAGAAAAAGACCGGGTATGTATATAGGCTCGACCGGTGAGCGCGGTTTACACCACCTTGTATATGAAATTGTGGATAACTCTATCGACGAGGCACTTGCGGGCTACTGCGACAAGATTGTAGTTGAGCTGCACGACGATGGAATTATTAAGGTTATAGACAACGGACGAGGAATTCCTGTTGGTATAAATCCGCAAAAGGGAATTCCGACCGTTACGGTTGTTTTCACAATTCTGCACGCGGGCGGTAAGTTCGGCGGCAACGGATATAAGGTTTCGGGCGGTCTGCACGGTGTTGGCGCATCGGTTGTTAACGCACTTTCCTCTTGGTTAGAGGTTGAGGTTAAGGACGGCACAAATGTCTATAAGCAGAGATACGAAAAGGGTAACATCGTAACCGACCTTGAGGTTATAGGTACTACAAATGAAACGGGTACCACCGTTACATTTAAGCCCGACCCGAAAATCTTTACAGATACCACAACATATGATTACGATACGCTGAAAACCCGTCTTCGTGAGCAGGCGTTCCTTAACGCAGGTGTCAGAATTGAGCTTAAGGACCTCAGAACCGATGTCTTTGAGCCGAAATCAGACGAGTTTCATTATGAGGGCGGTATTCGCTCTTATGTTGAATTCTTGCTTGAGGGTATGAAGAAGGAAAGCCTTAATTCTGAGGTTATCTATCTTTCGGGCGAGAAAAATGACGAAACGGCTGAAATTGCGCTTTTGTGGTCAACCGCATATGACAGTAAAATTATGTCATTTGCTAATACTTTGTTTACGGTTGACGGCGGAACACACGAGCAGGGCTTCAGACAGAGCCTTGCAAATACCGTAAATAAATACGCTTTCGATTTCAAGCACCTAAAGGAAGGAAATCCCCGTCTTAAAGGTGAGGATATAACCGAGGGCTTGGTTGCCGTTATCTCGGTTAAGCTGTCGGATGCACAGTTTGAGTCGCAGACTAAGGCAAAGCTTGGTAACACCTCTGTTGGTAAGCTTGTTCGAGACATTGTAAACGACAAGCTTTATCAGTTCTTAGAGGAGCATCCGCAGGAGGCTAAGATTATAATTGATAAGTCTATTGCCTCTTCAAATGCGCGTGAAGCCGCACAAAAGGCAAGAGATGCCACAAGAAACAAGTCGGGTATCGGCGGCAAAACAAGAATGCCCGAAAAACTGACCGACTGTATTTCTAACGACCCGACCAAGACCGAAATTTTTATCGTCGAGGGAGATTCGGCAGGCGGCTCTGCGGTTGAGGGAAGAAACAGTACTTACCAGGCAATTTTACCGCTTTGGGGTAAAATGCTTAATGTTGAAAAGGCGAGAGAGGACAAGGTTTACGGAAACGACAAGCTGACACCCGTAATTTTGGCTCTCGGAACGGGAATAGGCGAGAACTTCGATATTTTGAAGCTTCGTTATGACAAAATCGTAATTATGGCCGATGCCGATGTCGACGGCTCGCACATTCGTACGCTTTTACTTACCTTCTTCTTCAGATATATGCCCGAGCTTATTGAAACGGGACACATTTATTTAGCACAGCCTCCGCTATTCCGCGTTTCAAAGGGTAAACACCATTTTGATGCGTTTACCGATGAGGAAAAGGCAAAATATATTGAACAACTTGGCGGCAGCGCCGATGTTCAGAGATATAAGGGTCTTGGTGAAATGGACCCCGACCAGCTCTGGGAAACCACACTCGACCCCGAGCGCAGAACTCTTTTACAGGTACAGATGGAGGACGCTGTCTTGGCCGACGAAACCTTCTCTATGCTGATGGGTGACGAGGTTGAGCCAAGAAGAAAGTTCATAGAAGATAACGCAGTCTTTGCGACTGACCTTGATATTTAAGGGAGGGAGAAAAAATGGCTTCTAAAAATAATGAAACTGTAATCTGGCCGGAGGACGAATTAACCTCTATTCAGCCAGTAGAAATCGTTGACGAAGTAAAGACAAGTATGCTTCAGTACTCAATGTCGGTACTTGTGGGCCGTGCTCTCCCCGATGTTCGTGACGGCTTAAAGCCTGTTCACCGTCGTATTCTTTATACGATGTATGAAAACGGACTGACACCCGACAAGGCATACCGTAAGTGCGCCGATACCGTTGGTACGGTGCTTGGTCGTTACCATCCGCACGGTGACGCCAGCGTTTACGATGCAATGGTGCGTATGGCGCAGGATTTTTCTCTGCGTTATCCGCTTATAGACGGACACGGAAACTTCGGTAACATAGACGGCTACCCTGCCGCTGCTTACCGTTATACCGAGTCTAAGATGAACCGTCTGTCGCTTAATATGCTTGACGATATTGATAAGGACACGGTTGATTTTTCACCCAACTACGACGACCGCCTAAAGGAGCCACAGGTGCTTCCCGTTCGTTTCCCGCAGCTGCTTGTTAACGGCTCTTCGGGTATTGCGGTTGGTATGGCAACCGAAATTCCGCCTCATAATTTAGGTGAGGTTATTGACGGAATGTGCTGCCTTATTGACAACCCCGATGCAGATTTATCCGAAATCTGTCAGTATATTAAGGGACCAGACTTCCCCACAGGCGGTATTATTATGGGCAGAGCGGGTATCCGCGCAGCCTACGCAACCGGTCGCGGCAAAATCATTGTACGCGGTAAAGCGGAAATTGAGGAAACAAGAAACGGCAAATTCCGCATTGTTATCACCGAAATTCCGTATAAGGTTAAGAAAAAAGAGCTTGTTAAGAGCATATACGACCTCGCCGCAGACAAGCGTATTGAGGGTATTGACGATGTTGTTGACTACTCTTCAAAGCGTGACGGCGGTATAAGAATCGTTGTTGATATCAAAAAAGATGCTAATCCGCAGGTTGTACTTAACAAGATTTATAGCTACACCTCACTTCAGACTACCTTTGGCGCTATACTGCTTGCTATTGTAAACGGCAAGCCGCAGGTGCTCACACTTAAGGAGATGTTGCAGAACTGCATCGACTTCCAGTGCGAGATTATACGCCGCCGCACCGCTTTTGATAAGCGCAAGGCGGAGGAGCGCGCCCATATTTTAGAGGGACTTAAGATTGCGCTTGACTTTATTGACGAGGTTATAAGCATAATCCGCAACAGCAAGACTATCCCCGAAAGTAAGGAAGCACTGTCTGAGCGCTTCGGTCTTGACGATATTCAGACCACCGCAATCGTTCAGATGCAGCTCGGTCGTCTTGCAGGTATGGAAAAGCAGAAAATCCTTGACGAGTTACAGGAAAAGTACGACTTTATTAAGGAATGTGAAGAAATTCTTGGCTCACACGCAAGAATACTTGACATTGTTAAGACCGAAAGCCTTAATCTGCGTGACAAGTTTGCAGACGAGCGCCGCACCGAAATCAGCGATGTTGCGGGCGAGGTTGATATTGAAGACCTTATCCCCAACGACGAGTGCGTAATTACCAAGACCGAAAACGGCTATATCAAGCGTACCGTTTCCGACACCTATTCCGTTCAGCATAAGGGCGGCAGAGGAATTACGGGAATGACCACGCGCGAAGAGGATATGGTTGAGAGTATGTTCATTTGTAACGCTCACGACCCCGTTATGATGTTCTCTAACCTCGGCCGCGTTTACAGAATCAAGGCGTACGAGATTCCAGAGGGCAGCCGTCAGTCAAAGGGTATTAACATTGTAAATGTTCTGCCGCTTATGGCAGGAGAGAAGATAAGCCATATTGTTCCCGTTAAGGAAACTGACGAGAATTCTTATGTTGTTATGGTTACCAAGCAGGGAACTATTAAGCGTACCAAGCTTTCGGCTTATAAGAATACCCGCTCGACAGGTATTATTGCCATTAACCTTGATGAAGAGGACGAGCTTGCGTTTGTTAAGATTACAAACGGTGAGCAGGAGCTGCTTATCGCCACCAAGAAGGGTAAATCTATCCGCATTGACGAGCGTGACGCAAGAGAAATGGGTAGAACAGCCCACGGCGTACGCGCTATCAAATTAAGAGCGGGTGACGAGGTTGTCGGTATGACCGAAATCGACGATAGTAGCGTAATTCTCACCGTAACCGAAACGGGCTACGGCAGACGCAGTCTTTCTGAGGATTATAGACTCCAGAGCCGCGGCGGTCAGGGCGTTACCAACTATAACACCGAAAAATACGGTGATGTTGCAACCGTTCTTTCTGTTACGGGCGAGGAGGATATCATAATGATAGCCTCTAACGGCATAATAATCCGTATAGCAACAAACGAAATCAGCACATTCTCCCGTCCTGCAAAGGGCGTTCGCGTGATGCGCGTAGCAGAGGGCGAGAAGATTCTCTCCATCGTTACCGCAGACCACGCTGAAGAAAAAGAGGAAACAGAGGAGGAGTCTGCAGAAACTGTAGAGGCTCCGACCGAAGCGGCAGAAAATACTCCCGAAGAGGAATAATTTATGCAAAACTTTGGCTTTGATTTGCAAGAATACAAAGAAAAAAGAGAAATAAGGCGGGCGGCGAACTGTATAGGCGCCGCCTATGCTCTTATGTTCGCAGTAGCCTTCGTGCTCGAGCTTGTTTTAATACTCGTTGCGCTGTTTATGGGCGGCGATATACAAAAAGCGCTGTCAATTTTTGAGGACGGTGTGTTTTCCTGGGCGCTGCAGGCGGTTTTGTCGGCGGTTATGTTTACCCTGCCCTATATTTTGGCTGTAAAGCTTTGCGGAAGACGGCTTTCAAGCGTTATAGAGTGCAAAAAGCCTAAAAAAGCAATGTTTTGGCCGCTTACTATGCTGGGCGTTGGTGTTTGCCAGGTTGGAGAGATTATGACCAACCTTTTCGCCTCGGTTTCGGAGAGCGTAGGAATAAGCCCCGCAATGCCAGATATGGAATACGACACCTCTATTTTCGGAATAGCGCTCGGCTTTCTCGCGACGGCGGTTGTCCCTGCTTTTGTAGAGGAGTTTGCTCTGCGCGGTGTGACAATGGGACTTCTGCGCCGCTTTGGTGACGGTTTTTCTATTATCGTGTCGGCAATTCTTTTCGGACTTATGCACGGCAACCTTATTCAAGCGCCGTTCGCGTTCGTCGTTGGCTTGGGACTTGGCTTTATAATGATAAAAAGCGGCTCAATCTGGACCGCCGTTACGGTGCATTTTATAAATAACGCGCTTGCGGTCGTGTTTGAGTATGTCACAATGGGACTCAGCGACTCGCTTACAAGCGTGCTTTACTACACCTACGCGATATTGATGCTCGTGGTCGGTGTAATAGGCTTTATAATCTCTTCAAAGCGCGATAGCTCTCTTTGGACAATAGAAAAAAGCGAAACCGCACTATCAGAGCGCAAAAAAATTACCACCGTCTTTACGGCGCCGTTTATTATAGTCGCGCTCGTTATTACGGTGATTGAAATGATTATGGTTCAGGTGATGTACTGATGAACAGTATGTTTATGGACAGAGCGATTTCCCTTGCTAAAAAGGCGGCAGAAATAGGAGAAATTCCGGTTGGCGCCGTCGTCGTAAAGGACGGCAAGATAATAGGCGAGGGTTATAATCTGCGCGAGAGTAAAAAAAGCGTTACCGCCCACGCGGAAATTATGGCAATAGAGGCGGCGGCAGAGGCGCTTTCTGACTGGCGGCTTGACGGGTGTGAGCTTTATGTAACGCTCGAGCCGTGCCCTATGTGCGCAGGTGCGATTATAAACGCCCGCATAAGCGAAGTTGTGTTTGGTGCGTTTGACAAAAAGGCAGGCTCTTGCTCGGGCGAATCGGTTATAAACTTGTTTTCCTGCGGCTATGATTTTAGTCCCTTAGTCTTTGGTGGAATAAGGGAAAAGGAATGTACCGCTTTACTTACAGAGTTCTTCAAAAAACTACGATAATTTACAAAATTTACCAATTTATATAATGTTCCACGTGGAACATTCGTGAAACAAAACGAATGGGGGCAAGGGTATGCAGCAGATAAACGAAATTATCCGTACTGTAACCACTGCCCCTTTTGGTTTCTGTCCGTTTGAGGCGGTCGAAGCGCGACTCCTTGACTGCCGCGCTAAAGAGCGCATACCAAGCGGCGCGAAAACCGTTATAATGTTTGCATTTCCCTATAAGGTAAGCGAGGAAAAACCTAAAAACATCTCGCGCTATGCCGCAGTCCCCGACTATCACACCGTTTGCGGCGATATATTAAGCGAAATAGCAAAAAAACTTAAAAACGAATATAACGGCTTTAGTTTTGAAGCGTTTATAGATAACTCCCCTATACCCGAGGTTTATGCCGCGGCATGCGCAGGGCTGGGGGTTTACGGCAAAAACGGTCTGCTCATAACAAAGGAATACGGCAGTTTTGTATTTTTAGGCGGAATCGTGACCGATATGCCGTGCGAGTGCGAAGAAGGTATAATAAACGATTGTGCTCTTTGCGGCGCTTGTGAAAACACTTGTCCC
This sequence comes from Acutalibacteraceae bacterium, assembly GCA_045590515.1. Lineage (GTDB taxonomy): Bacteria > Bacillota > Clostridia > Oscillospirales > Acutalibacteraceae > SIG589. Next base: position 101,461 of record JAZNRD010000029.1, on the reverse strand, counting down.
GTAGCACTTAAAAAAGAAAACTGTCTGTCGGCGGTTACGCAACAAAAAAAGCCGCTGACCGATGAACAGTCGCGGCTTATTTTAGAAAACGGGTCGGTTTGGGGCTGTGATATATGTCAAAACGCCTGCCCAATGAACAAAAATAAAAAATGTACCGATATAAAGCCGTTTATAGACGGATACCGCAGTGAATACACAAAAGGCGAAAGTATAGAAAACCGAGCGTACGCCTGGCGCGGAGAAAAGGTAATTTTGCGTAACGCAGCGTTATTTGATTAAATCGCGCACATCGTCGGCACACACCGTTCTTGTTATAAAGCTAAGCGTTATATAAAGCGCACTTGCGACTATGACCGACAGTACGGTGTTTAAAAGCAGTGAAAACGGAAGATATTCAAAAAGTAATATCACCGGTGTGGTCGAAACGGCGGCACAGAAAAGCGGAAGCAGTACCCAGCGCACCGTATCAAATCTGACTTTCGAGATTTTGAGCATTTTATAAACGCGCAGTGCGGCGGTCAAGAGATTGCTTATAATCATTATAAATAAAAATCCGTTCATTCCGCTTTTCGGCACGATTAGGAGAATAAGCACAAGCCGCAAAGCTGAATCAAACACCGAAACCCGAAAACAAAAGCTTTGCTGGTCAAGCCCCTTTAAAATTCCGTCCGATACGCTGTCTATATACATAAGCGGAACAATCGGCGCGAGAGCTTTTAATAGAAACCCGACCTCGCCGCTTTTGTAAATTAGCTGACCGAGCGGCGCGGACAGAGAAAAAAAGAGGGAAGCAAGCCAAAAGGACGAAACGGCGGTAAGCGTCATAACCTTTTCGGCAACATATCTGATTTTATACTGCTGACCGCGCGACATTGCCTCGCTCATTTCGGGGATAAGCAGTGTAGAAACCGAATTTAAAAAGGATGACGGAAAGAACAGAATGGGGAGCGCCATTCCCTTTATCATTCCGAAAAGAGATAGACTGTTAGCCGCACCGCCAAAGGCGGTAAGCGCGCGCGGAACCATAAGGTTTTCGGCGGTACGAAGCCCTGAATTTAAATATCTACCCGAGGTTATGGGAAGAGAAATTCTTATAATCTTTCTAAACCCGTGCGGTAATGCGCGGTTTCCAATGTTTTTGATTTTCTCGCGGTCAAGGCGGAGAGAGAAAAAGAGGAAAAGGCAAGAAAGCCCCTCTGCCGCGGTATCGCCGAACAAAACGGCGGCGCAGGCGTAGGAAATCCCCTTTGATGCAAAGCCTGCCGCAAGGGTGAGCACAATGCCTATTCTTGCCGCCTGCTCTAAAATCTGGGCAAGGCTTGAGGAAAGGGTCTTTCGCCGAGCGATAAAATATCCCCTTATACACGAAGAAACCGCCATAAACGGTAGCGAAAGTCCAAGTATTTTTATCGCAGGTGCGGCGCGCAGGTCACCGAGCAGGTATGATGCTATCGGTTTTGAGCAGGTAAAGGTAACTGCCAGAGTAATAAATGCTATTATAAGACTAAGCGTAATTCCCTTTTTTAAAACGCGCAAAGCGCCCTTGCCCGAGCCTATAGAGAGCTCGTCGGTTACAAGACGGGTGACGGCGGTTGAAATTCCGCTTGTTGCAAAGGTAGAGGCAAGCACATAAACCGAAATAATAAGCTGATAAAGACCTATACCCTCGCTGCCGATTTCGGCTGCGAGCCAGACCTTGAAAATTATGCCGGCAAGGCGTAAAATAAGGGCGGTAGCGGTCAGCACCAGCGCATTTTTAATAAATATAACCTTTTTCATAAAAATTTCACCACTTTATATGTATGCAGAAAGAAGTGATAATATGGCAACGCCCCTTGCTGAAAAAATAAGACCGCAAAGCATAGACGAAATTGTCGGTCAGCGCCATCTGCTCTCAGAGGGAAAGGCGCTAAGACGGGTAATTGAATCGGGAGAGGTGCCAAACCTTATATTCTACGGCCCGTCGGGTGTGGGCAAAACCACCGTCGCCAATATAATTGCGGCAAAGTGCGGTAAAAAGCTATATAGACTCAACGCAACAACCGCCTCTATTTCGGATATTAAGGACATAATCTCCGACCTTGGCGGAATCGACGGTGTTGGCGGGGTTGTGCTGTATCTCGATGAGATTCAGTATTTCAACAAAAAGCAGCAGCAGATTTTGCTTGAATATATAGAGCGCGGCGATATCACGCTTATTGCATCTACCACCGAAAATCCGTATTTCTATGTTTACGGCGCAATTCTGTCACGAAGTACGGTGTTTGAGTTTAAAACCGTTTCGACCGATGAGATAGTGCCTGCCGTAAAGCGAGCATTTTCTATGATAGCGGCCGAGCGCGGCGTGGAAATTAAAATAAGCGACGAGGCGGTGCGCCTTGTGGCAAGCGGCTGTGGCGGTGATGTGCGAAAATCAATAAACGCGGCTGAGCTTATAGCCCTGGCGGCAGAAGAGCAAAATGGCGCGCTTTTAGTGACCGAAGAGCTTTGCAGAGAGCTTTCGCAGAAAAGCGCAATGCGTTATGACCGCGCAGGCGACGAGCATTACGATATAATTTCTGCTTATCAGAAATCAATGCGCGGAAGTGACCCCGATGCCGCGCTTCACTACCTTGCGCGACTTTTAGAGGCAGGGGATTTGCCCTCCGCGTGCAGAAGACTGCTTGTCTGCGCCAACGAGGATGTAGGTCTTGCCTATCCGCAGATAATCCCGATAGTAAAGGCGGCGGTCGATACCGCGCTGCAGTTAGGTCTGCCCGAGGGACGAATTCCGCTTGCAAACGCCGTTGTTCTGGTAGCTACCTCACCGAAGTCGACCTCAGCCTACAATGGAATAAACGCCGCGATGGAGGATATACAGGCAGGCAACAGCGGACCTATTCCGCGCACACTGCAGAACAAGCACTTTGACGGCGAGGATGCCGCAGTAAAAGGGCAGTTTTATAAATATCCCCACGCGTTTAAAAATCACTATGTAAAGCAGCAGTATCTGCCCGATGCGCTGAAAGACCGCAAATATTATGAGTTTGGCGACAATAAAAACGAGCAGAAGTTTAAAGAATATTGGGATAAAATAAAATAAAAGAGCCCGTTGTTCCACGTGGAACAACGGGTTTTATGTATAAAAAGAAAACCGCTTGGAAAAATAAGTGCGAGGTGGTTTTATGATAACAAGACTAATTATTGCCTTTTTGGTGGGCGGTGCGATTTGCCTTATAGGACAGGTTTTTATAGACTATACCAAGCTCACCCCGGCTCGAATACTTGTAACTATGGTGGTGCTGGGCGTTGCGCTGACGGCGGTGGGCGTTTATGAGCCGCTTGTCGAGTTCTCGGGCTGCGGCGCGACCGTTCCACTGACGGGGTTCGGATATTCGCTTGCAAAAGGGGTAGAAGAGGCGGTCGACAAGCAAGGACTGCTCGGCGCACTGACGGGCGGACTTACCGCTACGGCCGGGGGAATAACTGCCGCAATGATTTTCGGTCTGCTTGCCGCACTTGTTTCCAAGCCAATGCCTAAATCATAAAAAGAGTTCCACGGGAAAATGTTCCACGTGGAACTTTTTCTTTACAATATTTCGCGAAAGATATATAATAGTTTTGTAAAGGAGAATGAACCGTGGGAAAAATAGTAAGCGTTTTTAATCAAAAGGGCGGCGTTGGCAAGACCACAACGGCTGTAAATCTTGCGGCGGCGCTTGGAATACTCGGAAAAAAGATTCTGATAGTGGATGTTGACCCGCAGGGCAACACTACGAGCGGATTCGGCATAAACAAACAAAATACCCTCTCTTCGTACGAGGTGCTGATTGGTACGGCGACCGCGCCCAACGCCATAATAAAGACCGAGTTTAAAAATATTTCGGTTTTGCCCTCAAAGAGCGATTTGGCAGGCGCAGAGATTGAGCTTACCGAGCTTGACCGCAGAGAAAGCCGCTTAAAAACGGCGCTTTTGCCGCTTCGCGAAAACTACGACTACATATTTATAGACTGTCCGCCTTCACTCGGACTTATCGCCATAAACGCGCTCAACGCTAGCGACTCGGTGCTCGTGCCCATTCAGTGTGAGTTCTACGCTATGGAGGGTCTGTCGCAGCTTATGGCAACCGTCCGTCAGGTAAAGCGCGCATATAACCCGATGCTCGAGCTTGAGGGTGTTGTGCTGACAATGTTCGATGGAAGACTCAATTTAACACAGCAGGTAGTGGGCGAGATAAAGAAGTACTTTGCAAAAAAGCTCTATTCAACCGTAATTCCGCGCACCGTTCGTTTATCCGAAGCGCCGAGCTTTGGAATGCCCATACAGTATTTTGACAAGCGCTCTAAGGGTGCCGATGCGTACAACAAGCTTGCGAAGGAATTTATAAAGAACAACAAAAGGTAGGATATTATGAAAAAGAGTGGACTCGGCAGGGGACTTGATTCCCTTTTTGAACAGAACAACACCGATTCGGGCAGCATACTTGAGGTTAAGCTTTCCGAAATTGAGCCTAATAAAAATCAGCCGCGACGCGATTTCGACGAAGCCGCGATAAGCGAGCTTGCCGACAGTATTCGCGAGCACGGACTTTTACAGCCTATTTTGGTGCGACCGCTTGAAAACGGAATGTATCAAATCATCGCGGGTGAGCGCCGTTGGCGCGCCTGCCGACAGGCAGAGCTCTCGACTGTTCCGGTTATAATCAAGAATATGGATGACCGTCGCACAATGGAGGTTTCTATTATTGAAAACCTTCAGCGCGAGGATTTAAACCCTGTTGAAGAGGCATTAGGCTTTAAGTCGCTTATGGATGCTTACAGTCTTACGCAGGAGGAGGCGGCACAGCGCGTAGGCAAATCGCGAAGCGTTATAGCAAACGCTCTTCGCCTTTTGGCACTTGATGAGGATGCGCTTTCGGCCCTCCGTGAAGGAAAAATCACAACCGGTCACGCAAAGGCACTGCTTTCAGCAGATGAGTCACGCAGAGCGGCTCTGCTCAACCTCTGCTTGCAGGGTGCGTCGGTACGACAGATAGAGCAGCTTGCAAAAAGCGAGGGCAAGACTAAGAAAAAAGCGGCACAGTCGCCAAAGAGCAAATATCACAGCGAGGTTGAGATTGCGCTCAAGGGTGCAATTCACCGCCCCGTTAAGATTACCGCAAGCGAGAGCGGAAGGGGAACTCTTACGGTAGAGTTTTATAATAACGAAGAGCTTGCCGACCTTGCAAAACGCATAGCAGGAGAAAATTGGTAAAAAGAAAAGCACTCGAATTTCGAGTGCTTTTTAGTTTATTTCGTTTGCGCCCATTTCAGTAAGGGTTTGCTCTGCTGCAGCAACATCGTTTGCCAACACATATATGACCGTGTCGCCGAGGTGCATAAGCAGATAGCCAACCTCGCTGTCCGATGCGGTGCTGTTTATAAGCTTGTAAGAGGTGACGGTGTCGTTATGGCGGCGGGTTATGCCGTCTATTATGGTGAAGAGGTCATCGTTGTCGTCGGGTGTGAGTGCGCCGATTTCAAACACCGCCTCTTCGTTGGTGCTGACCAAAACCGAAAAGCTCTTCAGAAGGTTGTCGCTGAAGCCAAAAAATCCCTCAATCTTGTCGCGGTCAAGCGAAACGGTTTCCCGTTCCTTTTGCATGGTGCGAAGCACCGCGTCCGTAATTTCGCTTTCGGAAATTGTGCTTTCGTTACAGCCAGAAAAGCTAAACAACATCAAAAGAGTAAGCACAAGCGCTAAGACCTTTTTCAAACCTCTCACCCCTTTCCTTTATGTAAGTACATTATAGTATATTTTTAATGTTTAGTAAAGACGAATAATGTAACTCCTTAGCATAAAACAACTTTACATAATATTATTTATTTTATTATTATTTTTAGTTGAGTAGTTAAACTTATTCACCGAGTTATCCACCGTTTTGGGTGATTAAACGCGATTAAATCGTTTGTTTTTCAAGAAAATGTGGAAATTCGGGTGGAAAAGTTGAAAAACTTTTAAGGTTATACAAGTTCACATAATCTTGATTTTTGTCAAAAAAAGGTTAATTTTTTGTTATTTTTAGGATACAAAACAAGGTGAAAAAAATACACAAACAGCCGATTATAAACACGACTGTTTGTGTATGAAAGACAAATATTATAAACCGTAAATTTCGCGCAGTTTTTTGTCCTTTGCGGTGCGCTCAGAAACTATACGTACGCCCTTTTTAAGATAGGGGAAATCTGCAAGGCCTGCAAGCATTTTTTCGGTTAAATCCTTATCGCCCTTTAATGCGCCGCCAAGCAGAACAACTATAATTGTGTTGCCGACATTGCGGTCACCCTTTACATATAAATCGTTAAGAGCATCGTAGATTTTCTTAAGCTTTTTGCCGCTGTCTGCCTCTATAAGTGCGCGGATTTCCTTTGAAAAGGTGCCAAGCATAAACTCTACATACAAAAATTCGCCGTCGTCAGCAACGCGAGTCTTGTATTCCTCCTTGTATGCGGGGAAGATTGCGAGAAGCTTATTGCAAAGCTCACCAATGTCGGCGCTGTCACCGTCACTCTTGGTCGGAAGTGCGACTGCGTTTGCGCTGCGCATCTTTCGTGTGCTTGTTCCAAGCAGAGATGCGGCGGTATCGGTAAAGTCCATACCAACCGAAACGGCATCATTCTCGGTCTGTGTGGAGTCAAACAGATAGGAGGAGGCGGTTGTGTACTCGCCAATCTGTCCGTCGGTCACCTCAGCAGAGAGGAGTAAAAAGAGCTGCTTCTCCTCGTCATAGTCGATTTTAAAAGAGCGCTTATCGCTTGTGAAAACGCCGTCATTTTCAGCAAAACCCTGGTCGCTAAGGGCAGGGCGAAGCTCCGATAAAACTGCGTCAAAATTTTTCTGTTCCATTTTTATTCTCCTAAAAGCATTAAATACAGCATTATTATAGCACAAGGCGGTCGGTTTGTCACCAAATTTTTTATATATTCACAAAAGGTTTGCTTTTGGGTTGACAGGGGCTTTTTAAAGTGATAAAATTTTCTTTGTTCGATATGGAGAGAAGGAAAGTTATGGACAACACAAAAAAGGTGGCTATCCGCAACGCAATACTTGTGGGAAGCCTTTGCTCAATTTCATATCTTGCTGTTTATATAGCGCGCAACATTCTCGGTGCCGTTACGCCAAAGATGCTTGAAAGCGGCGCGTTTAGGACCGAGCAGATTGGTACGCTTTCTTCGGTTTATTTTGTTATTTACGCGGCGGGCCAGCTTATTAACGGCGCGCTTGGTGATAAGATAAAGGCGAAATATATGATAGGCGGCGGACTTGTGCTTGCGGGTATATGCAACGCGCTGTTTTCACATCTTCCGCCAAGCTCTGTGGCACTTTATATTGCCTACGGTGCAACGGGACTCTTTCTTTCTATGGTTTACGGCCCTATGTGCCGCGTGGTCGCAGAAAATATTGAGCCGATTTATGCACAGCGCTGCTGTCTTGGTTTCACCTTTGCCTCTTTCTTCGGCTCACCCGTCGCGGGGGTGCTTGCAATGCTCTTTTCGTGGCAGGGCGCGTTCTCGACAAGTAGCATTTTGCTCGCTTTAATGGGCGGCGCGTGCTTTTTTGCGTTTATACTATTTGAGCGCAAGGGAATTGTTACATACGGAAAGTTTGAAAAGAAAAGAACAGAAAAGAAAAACGGTGTTGTCCGAACCCTTATAAAGCACGAAATTATAAAATATACATTTATATCGGTAATTACGGGCGTTGTCCGCACAAGCGTTATTTTCTGGTTGCCCACTTATATATCCGAGAGACTAAGGTTTTCAACCGAAAAATCGGCGCTCATCTTTACCGTTTCTACCTTTATTATATCCTTTTCGTCCTTTTTTGCGGTCTTCGTGTATGAGCGTATGGGGCGAAACATTAACCTTTGTATGAGGGTGATGTTCGGCGTTGCGGCGGTCTGCTTTACCCTTGTTTACTTTGTAAAGCAGCCCACGCTTAATATTATACTTATGATAATGGCAATAATGGGCTCGGGCGTCTGCGCGTCGCTGCTCTTTTCGGTATACTGCCAGTCACTGCGCGAAACGGGCTTTGTTTCAACCGCAATAGGCTACATAGACTGCGTTAGTTATGTTTCGGCGGCAATAGCGTCGAGCGTGTTTGCAAACGCCGTTGGCACTATAGGCTGGGGTGGACTTGTGTTCATATGGGTTGGTCTTATGGCTGTCGGTGTGATAATAAATCTGCCTAAATTAAGCAAGAGCCTTGTTAAAGAGTAAAAAATATAGTATAATCTAAGAGTCCCTTGTGGACTCTTAAATTTTTTCGTATTTGCTTAAGGGGGATTTTATGAATCTTGCCAATCCTGCAACCGTCCGCAAGCTTATGGGGGACGACGGGTTTAAAAAATCGCTTGGTCAGAACTTTTTAATAGATGACACCGTCTGTCCGCGAATGGCAGAGGCGGCCGCTGACAAGAGGACGGGTGTGCTCGAAATCGGTCCCGGAATAGGTGTACTGACGAGAGAGCTTGCCCTCACCGCAAAAACCGTCCGCACGATAGAGCTTGACCGCCGCCTTGAAAAAATACTGGCAGAAACGCTTGCCGACCTCCAGAATACAGAGGTTATTTTCGGCGATGCTATGAAGCTTGACCTAAAAAAAATAATTGAGGAGAGCTTTGCCGACTGCGAGCGCGTTGTGGTTTGCGCAAACCTGCCTTATTATATAACCTCGCCTATTATAATGAAGCTGCTCGAAAGCCGACTGCCGATTGACGAGATTGTGGTTATGGTACAAAAGGAGGCGGCAGAGCGACTTTGCGCCCGCGTTTCAAGCAGGGAGGCAGGCGCAGTAACCGCCGCGGTAGAATACTATGCCGAAAGCGAGATACTTTTCGGCGTTGGAAGAGAAAGCTTTATGCCGCCGCCGAAGGTTGACAGTGCGGTTATAAGACTTAAAATCCGTAAGGAGCCGCCGGTAAAGGTGCCGAATGAAGAAAAGTTTTTCTCACTCATAAAAGCGTGCTTTGCACAGCGCAGAAAGACTCTTCTCAACACCGTTTCTTCCAGTCTTCACATAGAAAAATCGGCGCTATCCGCTTGTCTTGACGAAATGGGAATAGAGCAAACGGTGCGCGCAGAAAAGTTGACTCTTACAGAGCTTTCTACTCTCTCTACTCTGCTCCACCAAAAAGGTATATACTAAAACCCGCTATTTAAGCGGTTTTCAGACGCCCACTCTACTGCCGGTAGAGTGGGTTTTTAAAATTCTACTGCAAGGTTTTTTAAAGGATAGTGATTTTCTTTTTAGTTTAGTGACAAAAATGATAATATGATATAGAATGTTTAGGTAATCAAACCCGCCTCGGCGGATAAAGGAGTTTTATTATGAACAGCTTTGCAATAATTACAGAATCAACCTGCGATTTATCGAGCGAAAAGCTTGCGGCGTGGGATGTAATAAGCATAGAGGGCGGCTTTACACTTGCGGACGGCACCAATCATACCAACGCAAGCATCTCAAAGCCCGATTTTTATAACTATCTGCGTGAGGGCGGCAGCGCAAAGACCGCCGCTATAAACACCGCCGCGTTTATTGATGTTTTCCGCGCGGAACTAACAAAGGGCAAGGATATTGTTTATCTTGGATTTTCTTCGGGACTCAGCACAACCTATAACTGTGGACGCATGGCGGCAGAGGAGCTGCGCGAGGAATTCCCCGACCGCAAGATTTATACCGTTGACACGCTTTGCGCCTCGCTCGGTCAAGGATTGCTTGTTTATCTCTGTGCCGAGAAACGCGCAGAGGGTCTGTCGGCTGAAGAGGTTTATCAGTATGCAGAGGCAACCAAGAACAGCATTGTTCACCGTTTCACAGTAAACGACCTTTATTTCTTAAAGCGTGGCGGAAGAGTAAGCGCAACAACCGCGGTTGTCGGCTCGCTGCTTAATATCAAGCCGCTTATGTATATGGATTACGAGGGACATCTGACCGTTGCTGATAAGATACGCGGACGCAAGGCCGCAATCGAGTCGATAGTAAGCCGTATGGGAGAAACCGCAAAGGAAATTACTCCCGATATGCCCGTGTTTATCTGCCACGGCGACTGTATCGAGGATGCAGAATATATGGCTTCACTTGTAAAGGAGAAATACGGCGTGAAGGATGTGTATATTGATTATACAGGTCCGTTCATTGGTGCTCACTCCGGCCCCGGAACACTCGCGCTGTTCTTTGTTGGAAAGGAAAGATAATATGCAGCGAACAAAGCTTGCAAACCGCACCCTGCCCGATTACACCCGCGGCGAAGAGATTTTCAATATGGTCAGCCATATTGTAGGCGGCGGACTCGGCGTAATAGTGTTGGTTATAAGCGTTATATACTCGGCGCTGTGCCGTGATGCGTGGGCGGTTGTAGGAAGCAGTATTTACGGCGCTTCTATGATAATGCTTTACACCGTTTCGAGCGTATATCACGGACTTCGTGAGGGAATGGCAAAAAAGGTGCTTCAGGTGCTTGACCACTGCACGATATATTTTTTAATAGCGGGAACCTATACGCCGATAGTGCTTTGTGCGGTGCGCCGATACAGCCCTGCGCTTGCGTGGACGGTGTTCGGAATAGAGTGGGGTCTTACCGCGCTTGCGGCAACGCTGACGGCAATCGACCTTAAGAAATATTCGAAATTCTCGTTTGTCTGCTATATAGGAATGGGCTGGTGCATTATAATGGCCGCCAAGCAGACGGTTTACGCACTGACGGTGCCGGGCTTTCTGTGGATTCTGGCAGGAGGAATTGCTTATACCATTGGCGCGGTGTTTTACGGCGTTGGAAGAAATGTCCGCTATATGCATTCGGTCTTCCATCTGTTTGTGGTCTTAGGCTCCGCGTTACAGTTTATAGGAATTATATTTTATGCATTATAATAAAAAGAAAAGCACTTGGTTCTCCAAGTGCTTTTCTCTTTTACAGCGAGAACGAAATTATGTTTTCGTTCTTTTCAAAAATGTCAACAAGCGAGTTAATCTGAGCCTGGCGCTCGGACACGACCGAAAGACGAAGCGTTACGGTGTTGTTCGGGCCCTTTGTTGCGTTGGATTTTGTAACCTCAAAGCCGCGGTCGTGCAGGGTTTTTGTCACATCGTCGAGAACTTCGGGAGAGTAGATAACGGTCAAGAGGATTTCGCTTGCAACCATATTATCAAGTCTGCCGATAAAGCGGTGAAGAATAAACTGAACAAGCACAAGTACTGCCGTAGCCGCGATACCGACGGTATACATTCCTGCGCCAAGCGCAAGACCGATACCGGCCGTTGCCCAGATACCTGCCGAGGTGGTTAGTCCCTTTATGTTGTTACCGCGAACGAAGATAACGCCGGCACCGAGGAAAGAGATTCCCGTTACAACGCAGGACGCAATTCTTGAGCCGTCAAAGTTTCCGCCGAAAACCGCCTTGTCAAGAAAACCGTATTTCGAAACGGTCATCATAAGTGCGGCGCCCATCGCCACGATGGTATGTGTGCGGATACCCGCTTCCTTAAGGCGAACTGTACGCTCGGTTCCGATTGCGGCACCGCATATACACGCAATAAGTATGCGCAGAATCAGTTCTAAGTCAAGAGCTAAATTATCAAACATCTTGCTTCTCCTTTTTCTTTATTGAATAATGCTAAAATTATATCACAATAGAAATAAAAAGCAAGTAAAAATTAGGGCAGCTTTCTTGTGAAAACTGCCCAATAGGTTGAATAAGATAAAAACAAATTAACTAAAGCACAAAACTCTTAAACCTTTACGATAACCGAGTCAATTCCGAGCACATCGGCGAGCTTTTTAAGCGTCTTTGCGTGGTGGCCTATGCCGAGAGCGTAGTGGTGGGTCGGTCCCTCCATAACCCAAGCCTTAATAAAGTCGCGTGTGTTGGGCTCAAAGAAGCCGCGCGTGTTGGTGTTGCCTGTCGGTGGAATGGGGCCTGCTTTTGAATAGCCCTCGCCGATTACAAACTTAAAGGAGCCGTTTGCCTGCTGTGTGATACCAAGCATTGTAATCGGACCTTCTTTAAGCTTAAACTCAACGCTTGCGCCGTTGCCGGGCTTGCCGTGGAACTTGGTAAGACTGCGGAGTACGGGCTTGCCGTCTGCAATGCGGAGATGGTGCGGTCCGTCGTGGCCTATGAGGATAAAGTCCTCTGCAAAGTCGAACGGGTGAAGCTCTGCAAAGCTGCCGCCAATGTCAAGACGGTCCATAATGAGCATCGCAATGCAGGTCTTTATATCAAACTCGCCGCACATAGGAATTCCCTGCGCGTTGAGAATAGAGTTACCCGCGATAAACGAGGTCGCAACGCGGCGCTGAATTGTTTCGGGCTGACCCTCGTAATAATAGGCGAGTCCTGTCAGCGAGAAACGCTCAACAAGGCGGTCAAGTGCGGCACTGCCCCTTGCCGACTCGTAAAGGTCTTTTTCGGTAAGCTTTCTTGTAACGGGGTCGCTTTTTGGGTCGGGTGTTTCAAACTCGCGCAAAATAAGCTCGGTCTTCTCGGCGATTTCCTCGTCAGTGACCTCTTCAAAGCACTTTACGGCATCGTCAATCTCAATAAGCGGAACATGAACACCGAAAGCAGAGGAAATTGCGGTCGGGTCGGCGTGCATATCGTACATAGCCTCAAGCACGTGTCCCATAAGGCCCATTCTTGCACCGTGAAGTGCGTGCAGCACCTTTGCGATTTCGCACCACTCGGAAAGCTCCTCGCGTGCGGGGTCGTTTTCGTTATAAAGTGTTCCGATTATAACATCGGCAACCTTCTTGCCCATACGGATTGCAACACCTGTAAACTCGGGGACGGAGCAGATGTTGTCGTTCTCAAGCTGCATAAAGGTGTTAGCCTTGGTGTAGTCAAGCGCATCGCGCGGCTGAAGCGCTACGAGCACATTCGGAACATTAACCTCACGTATAATGGGTGCAAAAACCGAAGAGGTCGCGTATGTAATCATATTTGTGAAAAGCACATCAAGCCCGTCGCCCGACATTTTAGAGGCGGCGGCAAATGCCTTTTCGCTCGAATCGACCATACCGTAATCGACAACCTCAACGCCGTAAGACTTTATAAGTGCGGCGGTGTCGCGGTGGTATTTCATCATATTGTCAAGAAGCCCGGGGAACTGGTCCCAATAGGTTGCGTGCGCGACCGAGTAAAAGCCAACGCGTGCGGTGCGCGGAATCTTTCTTTCTATCATAGCTTGCCTCCGATTATCAAAATTAAATATTTTCTATTGCATTTATAACACAAAAATGTATAATATTTAAGGGGTTTGTTAAATTACAAACTGTCAAAAACAAATATATATTTTTGCGGAGTGATAGAAAATGACCATCTCCTTTGCAGATATTCATCCCCTTGTGCGCTATGCACAGCGGCTTAAAATTACCGATAGCTCTAACTTTTTAGGGCTCTGCGCCTACGACCACCGCTTTTTCTTTTGTCAGAGCGGGCACGGCACTATTACGGTTGAGGGTAAGGACTATCCTATGGAGCGCGGCTGTCTTATAATCTGGCGCTCGGGAATGAGATACGACCTTAAAAACAAGGCGGGGGAGGAGCTGATGCTCCTCGGTGCGAATTTCGATTTCACGACGGCGGGGAAAGAGCTTGTTGCGGCAATTCCGCCCACGAGGGCAGAGGTAAACCGCAAAAACATTGTCGAAGAGGTCACCTTCAGCGATGCCGAGTGTTTAAACGGCGTGCTATATATAAATAATATGTATAGGTTAGAGGCGGATATTGAACACATCTGTGACGAATACCTGCAAAACAGAACCTTTTTCAGAGCAAAGAACAGCGGCATTTTTATGTCGGTGCTGACCGAGGCGGTGCGTGAGGGTATGCTCGAAAATGTGAGCATCCGTCGCTCCAAAAAGAAGGTCGAGGAAATTTTGGCGTACATAGCACAGCACTACGGCGAGGAGATAACCAACTTTGAGCTCGGGCGGCGCTTTGGTTATCACCCCAACTATATAAACCATCTTGTTGTGCAGCATACGGGTATGTCGCTGCACAAATATGTTCTGCGTTTTCGCATAAACAAGGCGGTCGAGCTTTTGCAGACCACCGACCTTTCGGTTGTAAGAATTTCGGAAAAATGCGGTTTTTACGACTACAACCATTTCCTTAAATATTTTAAACAGGTCACGGGTTACACAACCAAGGCGTTTCGTGGATAAAAAGATAATTTTTTGTCTATTTTTTCGGTTGAAGAAAGCGGCGGTTTGTGATAAAATCAATATATGTTGTTGCGAGGGGGAAAAGCAATGGTAAAACAGGGATTTGATAATGAGCTTTATATGCAAAAGCAGCGCGAAAACATCCTAAAGCGTATTGCGCGTTTCAACGGCAAGCTTTATTTAGAGTTCGGCGGCAAGCTTTTTGACGATTTCCACGCATCGCGCGTGCTTCCCGGTTTTGCACCCGACGCAAAAATAAGAATGTTACAGACAATGTCCGACCAGGTGGAGATTATTTTCTGCATCAGCGCGGAGAATATTGAGAAGAGCAAAATCCGTGCTGACCTTGGCATCAGCTACGACCTTGACCTGCTTAGACAGATTGACCTTGTAAAATCAATGAATATTGAGGTCAACAGCATTGTTATAACAAAATACGGCGGACAGACCGCAGCCGACCGCTTTATGAATGTGCTTGAGGCGCGCGGACTTAAATACTATGTCCACAAGTCGATTCCCGGTTATCCGCACGACCTTGATTACATCGTAAGCGAAAAGGGCTACGGTGCTAACCCGTATATTGAGACCACAAAGCCGTTGGTTGTTGTTACGGCACCCGGCCCGGGCAGCGGAAAGCTTGCAACCTGTCTTTCGCAGGTATATCATGAGCATATGCGCGGAATCACCGCAGGTTACGGCAAGTACGAAACCTTCCCGATATGGAATATTCCGCTTAACCACCCCGTAAACCTCGCGTATGAGGCGGCAACCGCCGACTTGCAGGACGTTAATATGATTGACCCCTATCATCTTGAGCATTACGGAATCACCACCGTAAACTACAACCGCGATGTTGAGGCGTTCCCGATAGTTCACCGTATTCTCACAAAGATTACGGGCAACGATAAATTTTACTGCAGTCCGACCGATATGGGCGTAAATATGGCAGGTTATGGAATTTTTGATGACGAAGCCTGCCGCGAGGCGAGCCGTCAGGAAATTTTACGCAGATACCTACGCGGTCTTGCCGACTATAAGCAGGGTAAGGAGCCTATTGAAACGGTCAACAAGCTTCATAAGATTATGGAGCAGCTCGGTCTTAAGGAAGAAGAGCGCCCCGTGTGCCTTTCGGCAAGAAGAAAGAGCGCATCCTGCGGCAATGTTCCTGCCGCCGCTATTGAGCTGCCCGACGGCAGAGTGATAAACGGCAAGGCAACCGCACTTATGAGCGCGTCGAGCGGTGCACTGCTAAACTCCATAAAGGTGCTTGCCGATATTCCGAAGAGCACACTGCTTATGAGCCCTGCGGTTTTAGAGCCGCTGCTTTCCTTAAAGAACGAGCTTTTGGGCGGCAGCATCAGCGGAAACAGCGTACTCAAAGCCGACGATGTTCTGTCTGCGCTTTATATCTGCGCCGTTACCGACCCCGTTGCCAAAAGCGCGGTTGAAAAGCTGCCTCTGCTTCGCGGATGCGAGCTTCACTCCACCCACATTTTAAACTCGGGCGACGAATCGGTGCTTCGCAAGATGCATATGAATGTAACGACCGACCCGCAGTTTGCAGGAGAAAAATTCTTTAACGCATAATAAAAACCCCGTCAATGACGGGGTTTGTTTTTTTAGATTTGGTCGATACAAGCCTGCACAAGTTCAGAAAGTGAACCTGTTGCAAGGCAGATGTACTTGTCGGTACCGCCGTAGTAGAGGCGAATCTGGTCCTTATCGTAGTCAGCAATAGCACCGCAAGCGAAGCAGGTGTTATCAGAGTTTCCGTGAAGCTCATACTCCTCTTCGGGTCCTAAAATATAGCTGTTGGTCTTGCCGATAACCTTCCAAGGCTCCTCAAGGTCGAGCAGAATTGCGCCAAGATAGTACTGGTCGCCGCCTGCAGGGTCGAATACGCCGTGAACGATGGTGAGCCAGCCCTTGTCGGTCTTAATCGGGGGTGTCGGGCCCATCTTCTGACTGTTCCAGAAGCGGTAGCCGTGTGCGATAACCGGCTTGAACTCGCCCCAGTGGATAAGGTCCTCACTTGCCGAAATCCAGATGTCACCTGCAGAGGTGGGGGTGGACGGACGGTCAAGCTTATAATACTTTCCGTTTATCTTCTCGGGGAAGAGCGATGCGCCGCGGTTTGCAGGAGCGGTGATTGCTGTAACGGGAGTATAGGTTTCAAAATCCTTGGTGTAACCGAGGTATCCGAGCGGAGTGCCGAAGCCGTGTAC
Source organism: Acutalibacteraceae bacterium (assembly GCA_045590515.1). Taxonomy (GTDB): domain Bacteria; phylum Bacillota; class Clostridia; order Oscillospirales; family Acutalibacteraceae; genus SIG589. Next base: position 85,050 of record JAZNRD010000029.1, on the reverse strand, counting down.
CATTACGGGTGTTACCATATAATAGGTGTCATCAATCTTGGTGGTACGGTTGTCAATGAAGTGGTGGAACAGCTTATTAGGATACTCGCTGTCGTCAAGCTTTATGAAATCCTCATCCGACAGGGTGAAGTGGATGCCGTCCTTACTGCGTGCAAGACGGGTTTGTCCAACATCACGACCGTAGCCGCGTGTTGCAGCGTGGTCAACAACCGAAATAAGAAGAATTGTTTCGTCACCGTACATAACGGGGGACGGGTTATAAAGCTGTGCTACGCCCGGGAAATCCTTAACATCAAGGATGGGGTTGCCCTCGTAGCGCTTAAAAATTCTTGTAGCATCTCTTTTCATTTTTTATACCTCACTAAAATATTTGCTAATTTTATTACCAATGGCTATACGCGTTCTGTCAAGTGCGCCGTGGTCGTCGCAGTACTCGCGCACGTTCGGAGAAACCTTTTTAACCATTCGCTCAACATACTTTCTGCCGAAAAGCTCTTCTGCAAGCTGAAGCATATAGAAATCCTCAATCGCGCTGCGCAGCAGCTCAAAACGCAGAGAGCCAACGGGGCCGTCAATGCCTACGCGGTTGCCCGGGTAGAAGAGTGAGCCGTCGCCGAATACATAGTAGGAAAGGTCCTGAACGGTCGAAGCGCCGTCCCACGGGTCAAGGTCGCGCCACCAGGTAGTTGTCCAGTATAAAAGACCGCGAACCTCATATAAATACTGCTGCCACATAAGAACGCGGTGATGGAAGCCGTCCATATCAACGAAAACGTTGGAATAGGGAAGACCCGGCTCCCAGCAAACATACCACCAAACGCGGTCGCCGTCTGCATCGCGGTTTTTCATATAGTCGCAGAACCATTTTTCTTTATAGAGGTTAATCTTCGGGCACCAAACCTTGCTGAACTTTTCAAGCAGGTCAACCGCTCTTACACCGCCGCCGTCAGACGGGTCCTTAAAGAAGGGGAACACAGCGGGGTAATCGGGCCAGAGCTTCTGAAGGCGGGCATCCATTTCCTCGATTCTCTTGTAAGCCTCCATATTGCAGGGCTCGTCAACAACATAGAAAAATCCCTTGCCTGCCCATTCCTTTTTAGAGCAAAGCTTATCGCGGTATTTAATTATGGTTTCGTCCTCAACATTATAAGGAATAAGGAAGGTCGTAACGCGCGGGTCGTCAAGATAGGCGTCTACGCGCGGGTCAAGAATGTCATACGGCAGGTCAAACGCGCAAATGCGGTATTTTTCCAGCATAAAGTCGTAATATTTCTTGTAAAGCTCTTCTTGGTTATCGGACGGGTGGCGCAGGAACAAGAACTTCTTTTCTATTCCAAAGCCCGTTGCCATATGGCGAGTGGGGTTAATGGCAAAGTTCCAAACAGTAACCTTGAGGGTATATTTGCCGTAAAGTTTGCCGTTTTCCTTAAGCACAACCTTAAAGGTGTAGGTGCCCGGCTTGCTCTGCTCGGTCGTTTTTACATTTATTAGATATGTAACATTGCATTTTTCTTCTAAGTCAAAGTGACCGTCATCCGGCACGGTCGGGTCGGGCCAAAGTGCGCCTGCACAGGAAACATACTGTTCGCGCAGCAGCTCAAACTCAATTCCTGCTGTTTCAGTATCTCCCACAACCTCAAGCGAGAAGCCCTTGCGCTCTTCGGGTGCCATAATTGACACCTGACAGCCCTCTGTTGCATTTTTTGCAACAAAAACGTGGTAACTTTCAACCTTGCCCCAGGTCAGATGTGAACGGGGACGGATTTTTTGCTCAGGTGTGGAAAACCAAACCTTTAAATTTTTCTCCATAATAGCCCTCCTACCAAGAAAAATAAATGCTTTGTTACCCTAATTTTACCCATAAAAACGCAAAAAGTAAAGCAATTTTTGAAAAGACACAGTGCCGAAAAACATCGCCCAAAACTGTGCACAATGCCAAAGAAAATGAGCACCAAAATGCACGAAAACAGCGGTTAAAATACATAAAACTAAAAGCGCTTGATTTAGCGGTGGCAATGTGGTATAATTCAGTATGTTTTTAAGAAAGGGGCGTGTTCGGTTATGATGAAGCTGCAAAACGGATACAAGTCGCTGCTTGATACCCGTCAGACCGAAATTGCTATTAAAAAGGTAAAGGACTTTTTTGAAAGGGACCTTGCAATACAGCTTAATCTTACCCGTGTTTCGGCGCCACTGTTCGTTAGTCGCGAGTCGGGACTTAACGATACGCTGAACGGCGTAGAGCGCCCCGTAGGTTTTGATATTAAGGGAATGAACGGATATTACGAGGTTGTTCAGTCGCTTGCAAAATGGAAGCGCGATGCGCTCGGTCGCTACGGCTTCCGCGTGGGCGAAGGACTTTATACCGATATGAACGCCATCCGCCGCGATGAAGAGCTTGACAATATTCACTCCGCCTTTGTTGACCAGTGGGACTGGGAAAAGGTAATTACTCGCGAGGACCGCAACGAAAAAACACTTAAGAGTGCGGTTAAGTGCGTTTATAACTCGCTAAAGCACACCGAAAACTACATAGCTGACGAGTATGAATTTGTTCACAAATTCCTGCCAGAGAAGATAACCTTTATAGACACGCAGGAGCTTGAGGATATGTATCCCGGACTGACTGCCAAGGAGCGAGAGTACGAAATCACCAAAAAGCACGGCGCCGTGTTTATTATGAAGATTGGCGGTGCGCTTCGCTCGGGGCAGCCGCACGACGGCAGAGCGCCCGACTATGACGACTGGGAGTTAAACGGCGATATTATGGTTTATTATCCCGTGCTCGACATAGCGCTTGAGCTTTCGTCTATGGGTATCCGCGTTGACGAGGAAAGCCTTATGCGCCAGCTTAAAATCCGCGGTGTTGAGGAACGCAAGGAGCTTGACTTCCACAGCCGTCTGCTGCGCGGAGAGCTGCCGCTTACAATGGGTGGCGGTATCGGTCAGAGCCGTATGTGTATGTTCTTCTTACGCAAGGCGCACATCGGCGAAGTGCAGGCTTCGGTCTGGACAGACGAAATCTACCGCGAGTGCGAAGAAAAAGGAATTGTATTGTTATAAGAAAATGGGGCAACATAAAAATGTTGTCCCATTTTTAGTAAAGGAGCTTTTATGACTACTTTTGAGAAGATATATGAGGTTGTAAAGCGTATACCAAAGGGGTGTGTCGCAACATACGGCTGGGTAGCGGCAGAGGCAGGTAATCCGCGCTGGTCGCGCGTTGTGGGCTACGCCTTGCACGTAAATCCGGACCCGTCTACCATTCCGTGCCACCGCGTTGTAAACCGCGAGGGCAAAACCTCCGCTGCCTTTGCATTCGGTGGAGAGGATATGCAGCGCTCGCTTTTAGAGGGAGAGGGAATTGTCTTTTCTGCAGACGGAACGGTGGATTTAAACCGATATGCCGTGTGGAATAATTAAAAGGGGTGTCAAATGACACCCCTTTTCCCATCACAACATAATTATTATACCACGAAAATGTAAAAAAGTGTTAGTAAAAAATTAGAAGAAAAATTTGTAGTGTTTGTCAATTGAAAACAACTGTCCGCCGGTGTATAATAAAGCCAGAGAAAAGGAAAGAACGAAAGACAAAAACCGAGATAACGGGATAACAGAAAGGAGAAAACTCCGATGTACAGCGTAAGTTTGAATAAGTAACTGCGAAGGGGTGAGTCCAAAGATCTACTAAATTTTAAATCGGAAAACAAAAAATATAGAAAAGTTTAATATATATATAAATTGTAATTTAGCAAACAATAAGTTTGAATTGGTGAGTCCAATGAAATAAGTATTCGGGAACCGAGAAAAATCTCGGTTCTCTTTTTTGTTGCATTTTTGTTGACGAGGGGGTATAATTTTTAAAGAAAGGGTGAGAGAATGAAAAGAATAGCACTTGTTTTGTTTGCGCTGGTTTTTCTTGTGGGATGCGGCGCAAAGGGAAATGACAGTTCGGATAAAGCATCTACCTCTTCAAGATATATTGATGCCGATGTAGATTTCACAGGTAAGGTAACGATTGTCGGCCGCTGGAAATGTATGAGCGAAACGCAGAACGGCGAAACGCGCGATGCCAGCGTTGATGAAATTTATTATGTTTTTTCATCCGACGGCACAATGGACGCATTTTATGCCGGTGCGGAAATGATAGATTACAGCGGATACACCTATAACGGAAGCACTGTTACTATGAGGCACAGTGGTGGAGAGGTAACACTTAACTGCGAAATAACCGAAACTGAGCTGAAGCTCAGCTCCCCCGACGGCAGAATAGAAACCGTTTATAAAAGAGTAAAATACGAATAGAAAAAGCCCGACTTGGTCGGGCTTTTAATTTTAATATAGCGGGATTTCGCGGTTTTCTATAAGGCTTGTGATATAGCGGCTGACATATACGCCCTCGGCCGAGGCCTGCGAGAGCGAGTGGGTCGTGCCCGAGCTGTCGCCTATGAAGAACAGTCCCTTTTCCTTGCTTTCAAGGTGGCTGTCAAGCTCAACGCGCGAGTTATAGAACTTAACCTCTGTGCCGTATAGAAGGTTGTCATAGTTTGCGGTGCCGGGGACTAACTTGTCAAGCGCGAAAATCATCTCGATTATGGTGTCGAGGGTTGCCTTGGGCATACAAAGCGCAAGGTTTCCGGGGCTTGCATCAAGCGTGGGACGGGTGAAGCTCTCGCGCAGACGCTTAGAGTTTGTGCGGCGGTCTTCAAGCAGGTCGCCAAAGCGCTGTACCATAACGCCGCCTGCCAGCATATTTGCAAGAGCGGCAACATGCTCACCGTAGGCGTTGGAGTTTTTGAATGGCTCTGTAAACTTGTGGGTTACGAGCAGCGCAAAGTTGGTATTGTTGGTATATAGCGCTGGGTCGTCGTAGCTGTGGCCGTTAACCGTTACAATTCCGTTGGTGTTCTCAGCAACAACCTCGCCGTGCGGATTCATACAGAAGGTGCGGCAAACACTGCGCGTTTTGGGCGAGCGATACATAATCTTGCTCTCGTAAACGCTGTCGGTAATCGGCTCCCACACCTCAGCGGGACACTCAAAGCGAACGCCGATGTCAACGCGGTTGTTTTCATTTGCAATGCCAAAGCGGTTGCAAATTTCGCTTGTCCATTTAGAGCCACTTCGACCTGCGGCGATAATTACATATTTGCTTTCAAGCTCCTCGCCGTTTTTGCAGGTTACGCGCCAGTCGTTTCCGTCGCCGTGGCAGACATCGTCTACCTCGGTGTAGTAGCGAATTTCAACATACTTTGAAACATACTCAATAAGGTTTTTGAGTATGTAATAGTTGCGCTCTGTGCCAAGGTGTCTTACCTGAGCGTCAAGCATATGCAAGTCGTACTGCAGAGCGCGGCGCTTAATGTCAGAGCCAACGGTGGAATAAATTTTTGCATCCTGGCCGCCGAATTCAAGGTTAATCTTGTCAACATAGCGCATAAGTTCGAGTGCTGGCTCGTCACCGACATACGATTTAAAATCGCCGCCGAAATTGTTGGTAATATTATATTTTCCGTCCGAGAACGCACCTGCGCCGCCAATGCCCGTAGTGATAGAGCAGTGGTTGCAGTTGATGCAGTTCTTAATCTTTACGCCGTCAATGGGGCAGTTGCGCTTGTCAAGCGGAGCGCCCTTTTCAAGCAGGCAGACCTTAAGGGAGGGCGACTGTCTTACAAACTCAAACGCCGAGAAAAGACCGCCGGCGCCGCCGCCTATAATAATAACATCATATTTACTCATATAAAGACCTCCAAAAGAGTTTAAAAATAAAAGTCATCGGTTTCCCATTTTGCCGGATTGGTATCAATATAATTCCAGCGGGTGTTATAATCCTGTTCATCGCGAATTATATGGTCAAAAAACGAGCGCTGAAAGGCGTTGAAGCCTATTTCTTTGTTGCAAAACCGTTTGAGCGTTGAAACAAAAAGCGGAATTTTCGCGCTGGTAGGGGACGGCGCCCTCGACGTCCCGCCCTGATTTTTAACTGTAACGATTAAATGAATATGATTGGGCATTATAACATATTTATCAACAGAAATATCCTTTATGTTATTCGAGGATAAAATATATTTTTCAGCAATCAGCCCTATTGGCGAAAGTTTTACTTGTGGGGCGTCGAAGGCGCCGCCCCCTACGATGTCGCCAAAAATCCTTTGCTTATCCTTTGCGCAGAGCGTTAAAAAATAAGAGCCGTTTTGACTGTAATCAAAGTTTTTTAATCTGGTGCTTTTTCGCGAAATAAGCATTACTTCTTTATTCTCTTTACAAAATGGTACGCCTTGCGACAGGCTTGGCGCAGGGTGTGTGCGAAGACGAATTTTCCACAGGCGAAAATAGTCTTGCGTGCGGAGATTACGCGGTTTATGTTAAAGCAAAGCTTAATTTCCTTTAATCGTGCTGGGCGCGCAAGCGACATAACAATCTGCGGGTCGATTCCGAAGAAAACAAACGAGCGCTTGGCAGTAACATAGTTAGAGCGCAAGAAGTCGCGCTTTAGTTCTATTTCGCTGCCGTCCTCTGCAATAACCGAGACGCTCAAATCTTCAAGAGCCAAAATTCCGAAATCGTCGGGGTCAAAGCGGATTTTGCTAATCTCGCCAAAATCGGAAAGGTCGTTCGCGACGGCGGTCCAGCGTCCGCCCTCATATTCAAACTTAAGCTTAGCCGTCTTTGTGCCAACAAAGCCGAGCCCCGAATCAATAAACAGCTCAACATGCTTAAGGTTGTCGGGCAGTAGGGTTGCACTGTCAACCGAGTAGATGTAGGGCTTAAGCTCGTGAATGTCGAGTGGTGCAATGTTATTAAGGAAACGGTTTTGAATCGCGCGGTAATTTTTGTTCCATTCTTCCTTGTTGTGAAGGGTGTTTGAATTCTGCGCGTTCACCCATTTTCGATAAATGCTCGTAACCGTGGGCGAGTTTGAAACGCCGCAGAAAAAAGCACAGCGCATAAGAAAGTCCCAGTCCTCGGTAGTGGAGAGTGTTTCGTCAAAGCGTACGCCGAAAATAGAGAACACGTAAGACGGGAACGCAAGACTCATTGTGGGACAGAAATTCTGCGAAAGCTGGGTTACAAACTCAAAATCCTTGCAGTAGATATTGCGCGGAGCCGAAGCGGTGGTAAGCGCAGTTTCGCCGTGTGTTTCTACCGTCATAAAATCCTGCTCAACCGCGAAAGAATGAAGGATTGTGCCGGGCTGCTCACTATAGAGCGAGTGGAAGGTTTCGACCCAGTTGTCAAAAACGATGTCGTCGTCGTCAAATATAGAAATGTACGCACCGCGAGCGTTTTCAAAGCCACATTCGAGCGGAGTTGTGCGTGTTCCGCCGCTGACGGCGATATAGCGGATTTTTTCTTTAAGCCAATCGGGGTTTTCGGCTATAATCTCGTCAATTACGTTTCTTTTCTCTTCGGGCACATTGTGTCCCATAAGCAGCAGTTCAAAATCGGTGTCGGTCTGGGCGGCAAGGCACAAAATAGCCTCGCGCAGTGCTTCGGGGCGGTTGCCCTGTGTGCGCATAATGACCGACAAAAACGGTGCATCTTTTGGAATCTCTAACGAATCGTTTTTAGAAAGAAACAAAAACTTTTCTTCGCCGAGAGTTTCCTTTAAGTTGTCTATATACTTTTTAAAGTTGCTGTTTTTTATACTGTATTTCATATAAAAATCCTCTTACATTCCGTATCTGTGGCGCGAGTAGCAGCCGTCCTTGAAATAGGCAATCTTGTGGTCGGAATCAAGCTGCTTTGGCAGTGTGCCCTCACTCTTGCGGCGCATAAATTCGCGCAGAGCATCCTGCTGATACTTGGTGCCGACGGCGCACTGCTTAATAACCTCGTCAAGACGCTCCTTGCAGGACCACTTGTAAGCCATAAAAAGTGACGACTCGGCAGAGTAGTAAAGCTCCGCCTCGGTCGGAACGGTTTGACCCTTGCTGTCAAGGCGGTGACCGTGGAACACGACCGCCGACGGCTGATAGATAACCCGTCTTCCCGAAAGGCGCAGTCGCCAGGAGAAGTCAACATCGTCGCAGTACATAAAGAATGTGTCCTCGTCAAGTCCCGAAAGCTCAGAATACACATCGGACGGCACAATAACGCAGGCCATTGCGCCCCAAATCTGTTCGCCCGTTGCTTCGTCAAAATATTTCGGGTGTTCAAGCGGAGTCTGGCGCGCCTCAACCATACCGACATTCTGGTATTTTTCGAAAACAGGCATCATCTCAAGGAAATAGTTTGGGCTTACCACAACATCGGGGTTGTATATCATAAGGTAGGGCGCGGTACATTCGCGGAACAGAATGTTCTGTCCCTTTGAGGTGCCCGAATTAAAGCCGAAAACCGTGTAAGAAAACTTAATCTCATTTCCGTACTTTTCGGTCCAGTCGTTTATGATTTTATCGTTTAAAATCGGCTCGGGCGAGGCATCGCCAAAGGCGATTTCTGCAAGCTCTACAAGTCCGCCCTTTTCTCGCGAGAGCTTGACTGCGGCCGCAATGCTGCAGACCGAGCGCTCAAGCGCCGATAAATTGTTTTTATATAAAATTGTCTGTGCGCGAACGGCAGCGTTCATAATCACAACTCCAATACACATAGATATATTTATTATATACCCAGCGAAGACTAATGTCAATCAAGGCAGTTTTTATTTAAAAATTTTTTATTTTAAATGCAACCAAAGCGCATTTTTTACGGCTATATTTATGAAAGGAGAAATATCCTTTCATAAACAAAAATACTGGGAGGTATAATTATGAAGAAAATTATGAGAAAATCCGTTTGTTTAATTATTGTTACCGCACTCATTTTACTCACATTTAATTTGTCGGTTTCTTCACAAACCTCAAAGGAAAAAATTGCTTTAAAAGAGCCGATTCTAACTAATGTCGAAAGGGTTGAAATCGACACAAACGAGCAGCAAGAAATCTCACTTGGAAAATACACAAAGGACGTTTCTACAATTTCCAACGCAAATGCGGAGGCTATGCTTAGAAAATTTGATGTTCCTTTTGAAGACATTAAAACTGCTGAGGTCATTTATGATAACAGCTTAGACCGCACGGTAAATCGTATAAAATCTGATAAAGCACAAATAGATTTTGACGAAAGAGGAAATATTGTTGGTTTAATTAACTACGAAGATTTCTCAACGGTTGACAAGGACAGGCGCGACTATGCCACAAATCAAAACAAATCCGTCCCTGATCCTGTGGTTAAATATAAAACAGAAGCGGAGTTAGGGGAGTTTTTGAAATACATAGTACAATGTAATAACCTTGAAACATATAAGCTTGTTCGCTGTGAATTTGATGGATACGACACATGGATGCTTAAATGGAACAATGTGCTTGAAAACGGAATAATAAATCTGTATGATTCTTTTTCTGTTCATTTTGATGCGACAGATGGTTCAATTCGATTTGCTTCGCGTAGTAAAAACGAGCCGAATACTATAGTACCAATTATAACGTCACAACAAGCACTGCAATTTGCAGAACCAGTAGTATCGCTTTTTCCTCAGAATTCAAAAACGAGCACGGAACTGGAAGTGTTCAGACCGAATTTTTATTGGGAAAGCGACACATTTTACGAAAGTGCTAATTTTGTAAGGCTTGCCTGGAAGGTTTCCATAAACGGAGGTAACGCAGTAGTTTATATTGATGCTGAAACGGGAGAAAATCTTGGTGGGGGTCAAACAAAATCCGCAGCGCGAGCAGTTGGACCTGTACCGAGTTTCGTTAACAACTCAGAGAGTGTTGAACTTGCAGCTGAGGGACTAGCAAAATTAGGCTATGAACAACCCAATGCACCCGTTACATATTATATCGGTCAAAGTGATATAAATTGGATTATGAATTCTGCGCCATATTATGCACTGTATTTAAGTTGTCATGGTGATCGAGATACCACTTTGCTTTGTGATAGTGAAGTAATAGAAAATTCGAATTGGGTTTTTAGAGCAACAAGTTTAAATTCTAACAGCTTATGGTACTTTGTTTTTCTTGATGCCTGCTATTCTGGAAAAAAAGACACATGGTACAAAGCGTTTGGATGTAATAAAAGCGCAGGAACAGGTTTTTTAGGATGGAAAATTGAAATGAATGTATATGATGCCTATGTATTTTGTGATAAGTTTTGGGATTTGGTTGGAACAATGGCGCTTAATGATGCAGCAGAATTAGCACAGGAAAGAGCAGAAGATATTGTTGGCAGTGGGCGGTGTCCGATTGCTTTTCATGGTGACCGGAATTATTACGGTTGGGATTGGAACTAATAAAGCGAGGGCGGTATTATGAAAAAATTATTATATGTTCTTCTTGGCTTTTGTGTGCTACTGACATTTTCTGCTTGCAAAGACACACAGGCTGAAAATAAAATTGATTATAAAAGCATAAAAATTGAAACAGTCAACGACTTTTATTTGGAAACGGTTACCTCCGATAGTGTTGAAAAACGCTTTATTTGCGAGCTTGACACAGGCGAATGGGAGGGTACGATTAACGACTATGATTTATATTATTACGGCTTGGACGAGGTTAATATTATAGTAGGCGATAAAACCATTTCTCTTAAAGATGCACTTGACAATGGAGTATTAAGCGTTCAACTTCTGCTTGACAAGCTTGAAACAGATGCCGACATAGGAAAATGTAGCGAAGATATGTACAAGGAAGGCGGAACGCTAAGATACGAATACGACGAATATACAGTTTTCAAATTTAAGGTAATTAATGGACCAAAGGATATATATATTGGGATACCTGATATGCAGTATGATGTAAAAGAAAAATAAAAAGAGAGGACGCACTTCGGTGCGTCCTTGTGTTTTTTAATATCTACCGTTTGAGCCGAAGAGCATCATTTTGTTTTTAACGGCCTCTTTCATTTTTTCGACTTTCAGATTACGAGTGTCAAGGTAGGAAAGACCCTGTGTGTAGCCCTCGTTCGCGCCCTCAAGACCTGCAACGCAGAGGTCGGTAAAGATGTTGACCTTTGCAATGCCGTGCTTTACGGTGTTTTTAAAGTCGTCGTCCGAAAGGCCCGAGCCGCCGTGGAGTACGAGCGGAGTGTCTATCTTAGCGCGGATAGCCTTAAGTCTTTCAATATCGAGTCTAGGCTTTGTCTTATATGCGCCGTGTGCGGTGCCGATAGCGATGGCAAGCGCGTCAACGCCCGTCTTTTCAACGAATGCGGCAGCCTCTTCGGGAGTCGTATACATATCGTCGGTGTCGCCGTCGCCCGTGGCCGCCTCGCCAACATGACCGATTTCGCCCTCAACCGTTGCGCCGAAGCTGTGTGCGATTTTTACAATCTCGCGCGTTTCGGCAAGGTTCTGTTCTTCCGGCTTTGTAGAGCCGTCAAACATAACGCTTGTAAAGCCGAGCTTTAGCGCCTGCATACAACGCTCAAAGGTAAGACCGTGGTCGTAGTGGACAACAACCGGAACGGTTGCTCTCTTTGCGGCGGCAACCATAGCGGGTGCGATAAGCGGCAAATCGCCTGCGTAAAGCAGAACCTCCGCTGTGCCGATTATAACGGGTGAGCGAAGCTCCTCTGCGGCTGCGATAACCGCCTCAAGCATATCGGTGTCGGTGGTGTTGAAAAGGCCAACGCCGTAGTGGTTTTTCTGTGCATCAAATAAAACATCGTTTAAATTTGCTAACATATTATATTTCCCCCATCTTGTTTTCAGATATAAGCTTTCTAATCTCGTCTGCAGAGCGCATTCCGTCAACCGAGTTTTCTGCAAACAGATTACAAGCAGCCGCGGCCGCCGCAAAGGTTAAAATTTCCTTGTCGGAGAAGCCGTTGTAAATTCCGTAAAGCGAGCCTGCGCAGAACGCATCTCCTGCACCAACGCTGCCCTTTATGAGCGAGCGGTCTATATTAAGGTTGCCAAGCTTAGTAAAGCTGCCGTCACTGCTAAGCGCAAAGCCGCCCTCTTTCGCGTGGACAATAACCTTTTCGCGAACGCCTTTTTCCTGCATCTTTCGCATAGCGGTTTCAACCGCGGCGGTGTTAAGCGTTCCGTCCTCGTTTCTCGGGTTTATGCCAAAGGTGTAGCAGCACTCAATCTCGTTCACTATAACATAGTCGCAATAAGGCAGGGCGGGAAGAATTTTTTTCGCGTAGTCGTCGGCGTTAGAGCTGCTGACAACATCAATACTTGTCTTTATTCCGCGCTGCTGAACCGCGTGTAAAAGGCGCGCCAAAGCGGTGCCGTATTCCTCGTCCTCGGCATCCATCTTATCAAGCAGAAGTATGTAGCCTATATGGAATATGTTGCAGGTGAGAGCCGAAACATCAACATCCTCGGGCGAAAAGTCAGCATTTGCGCCGCGGAAGCTGAAAAATGTGCGCTCTCCCGACGGCAAGCTCATAACATCGCTGAACGAGGTTGCGGTGCCTGAAGAAATCTTAACGCCGCTAACATCAATTCCACATTCCTGCATTTTTTTGAGAATAAAACTGCCATAGTCGTCGTCACCCACGCGGCCGAGTACCGAAACGGGCAGCGAGGGGTCAATTTTTGCAAGGTCAATACCTGTGTTGGGGGCACAGCCGCCAACCGCCTTGCTTACCGACAGAATGTTTGCAAGCATACCCTTTTCGGGATAGCAGTTTATGCGCTTTACAATATCGGCAATTATGTTGCCTGCAAGCGTAATTCCGCGAAGCTTGCCCGTCATAAGATAGTCAACCGTAACGCCGAAAATCTCCGCAATAGCGGGGAACTGTGTAACCTCGGGGAAGCCGAGTCCGCTCTCCCACTTGCTGACGGTTTTGTCGCTGACGTGCAGTCGCTCTGCAAGCGCCGCCTGTGTAAGACCGTGCTTTTTGCGCAGGGCGGCGAGTGTAAGGCCTAATTCCTTTGAGTTCATAAGTTCTTCGCCTCTCTTTCTGCTTACATTTTATAATACGAAAGAAATAATGTAAACCTACTTATAATATATACTAAACGAAGAATTGTTTGCTTGTCAAGCATAAAACTCTACGCTTGGTAGAGTGGATTAAATCCATATTAAAACGCGAAAAGATATATATACAAAATCGTGCGGCTTAAAGTATAATAAGGAAAAGTCTCTAAGCAAGGAGAGGATAGAATGAAGAACTTAGAATATGTATGGTGGAAAAACCGCGATGTTATAGCGGGTCCGCAGTGGGGCATACCGGAGCTTTGGTGGCACGATGCGGCAGAGGTTAACTCGTGCGGTTGTGAAGTCAATGTTGACACCGTTTCGGCACAGCGTATTTTTATTGATGCAAAGCTCTGTGATGGTTGTGAAACGGGCGAATTCGACCTTCGCTTTTGGTGGGAAGGCGAGGTAGAAGAGGGTTACTGGTACCGTCTTCAGATGCGCTTCGGCAGTCACGAAAATATGCCCGATTTATTCCTTTATAACGGCGCAGTTATCTGGGATAAGGAGAAGGACTACGACGAAACAGAGGGTAACGAGCCGCGCTTTTATTTCTATGCAACAAGCACGGGAATACCGCAGTTTGATATGATAACCAGGCTTGATAAAAACCGCCCCGAGTTTACGCTGCTTCCCCCTCACCAGGGCGATTATCAGGGTGTAAATATGATGATGCCGCGTGCAGAGGGGGAAAAGGGTGCAGAGCCGCCCCGTTACAATTTCCCCGAATATACCTGCAATCAGCGCTGCCCCAAAAACAAGAGCAGCCGTATGTTCTATTATTCATATCAGTACGACGAAAACCCGACGGTAGACGGACTGCCCGAGGGCGCTGAAATTAGTGATGTAAAAATCTATGAGCACGAAATGTATCCCACGCGCCGCAACGCGCATCTGCTCAAGGATTTAAAGATGGACGGCGTAGTTTATTTCCCGACCACCTATGACGAAAAGGCGGATTTCCTCAAATTCTTCGAGGGCGCACAGGCTCAGGGTATGAAAGAGCTTATTATGCTGCCCGTTATGTCAAAGAAGCTTTTTGACAGCTCTTGCGGCGACGGCGATTTCGCATTTTCCTATTTATCCGATTTCCTTGACGGTAAAAACCACTTCCTTTCAATCAAGGAGGGCACCTTTACCGATATTGACAAGTTTATAGATATGGGACTTGACAGCACAACCTACTGTATGAAATACTGGCTCGACCACTGTGAAGGCGGCAGTGTTATGCTGGTCTATCCCGAAATCCCCAACTCGTTAGGTGCGTATGTCGGCGGAATTTCAAAATCCAATATTGCAAACCTCGACCGCTATAAAGACATTTTGCGCGGCGGCAGAATCGCTTACGAAAAGGTGTTTGAATTCTTCCAGGAACTGCGCGAGAGAATTGACAGCCGAATGAAAGGCTACGAGGGCCGCTATACCGTGTTCTCGCACACCGACTACGGCGCATATAACCAGGCGGTAACCCAGAACTTTTCAGTAGAGGGCTGCTTCGGTAAAAACGGCAACCGCGGAAGCGGAAATGTCGTGCTCGCAAACTCGCGCGGTAACGCACATTCCTACGACAACGACTACGGCTTTGTTTTCGACGCTTGGGACAGACTTTACTGGTACAACCACTGCTCTGAGGGTATAACACACGGACTGCTGTCGGTCTTCTTCGGTGGCTGTAAGACCTTCACCGACGAGATTTTCGTTGAAAACCACCACACCGAGAACATAACCAAATGGGGCGAGGCGTGGTACGATTTCGTTCGTTTCGCAAAGGTACACCCCTCGCTTGGTAAGCCGCTTGTAAAGGTCGGCGTTATGCGCGGACTTGGCGACGAGTGGCAGCGCCTTGCGGGTGACTCGGCAGGCTGGGAGGCAGAAACCGAGATTATCTCTATTGATATGCACTATCAGATGCTTCAGTTTGCTCCCACAAACCGCTGGAGAAAGGCGTTTAATAAGTATCAGCGCACCAAGCACGTTGATGTTAAGGATTCTTATTATAACGACTACGAGCTGCTCAATATCCCGTTCTGCGATTACGGACATTCGCTCCGTACCGACCCCGAAAAGCATTTTACGGGCACACCCTACGGCCCCTTAAACTTTGTGGCTTGGAACGCGCCCCTCGAAAAGCTGAGTGAATATGACCTAATTTCATATTTCGGTCGCGGTGTTGGAACCGCTAAGCAGGATATAGAAAATCTTGAAGAGTATGTTCGTCGCGGCGGCACGCTGATTATCGCGGCAGGACAGCTACAGAACGACAAGGACGAATACGATATTGATTCATTCTGCGGTGTAAAGCTTGGTGCGATACGCAAGCTCGACTGCAACCTGTTTACAGAGCTTTCGGGCGGAAAGGTGCTTTACGA
Source organism: Acutalibacteraceae bacterium (assembly GCA_045590515.1). Lineage (GTDB taxonomy): Bacteria > Bacillota > Clostridia > Oscillospirales > Acutalibacteraceae > SIG589. The sequence goes on along the minus strand of JAZNRD010000029.1, from coordinate 69,764 downwards.
GTTATGCAACAAGCAGCCGTTTGTTGTGGAAAACTCGTTCGGCGAGGGAAGAGTCATTCTCTTCGCGGGCGAATTCCTTACTGATATATGCGAGGAAACCGCAAAGACGGTGCTTAGAGGCTGTCTTGATGAGATAAAGGCAATCGAATTCTCGACTCCTGCCGACCATATCGAATACTGCTTCACAAGGTTTGGTAACGGCTGGCTCTTACCGCTTCTGAACCAGGGCCGCGGCGTATATCCGTCGGGCAACGGCACAGATTATGGAGTATATAAGGGGCATCTAAAAATCGACCTTGAAAAGTTAGGACTTGAGGGTGAAGTAAAGGTTCGCCGCCTTAATATGCCGCTTGACGGCAAGGCTCTGCCGACCTATACCGATTACGACTACCGCCAGGACGGCAAAACGCTCATACTTGATGTTGAGGTTGACCGCCTCTGCGAGCTTATAATTGAGCCTAAATAAAAATAAAAGCTTCCCGAATTTTCGGGAAGCTTTTTATTTTTCGGATACAAGCTCTGAAAGCGGTTTGCGCTTTTTTGTGCGAAGAACATCGTCGTCTTTCGGATAGCCGAGCGTAATTACAAGGCGCACAGTGCCGTCAAGGTCGCAAAGCTTTCTTATCGGCTCATCGTCCAGCCAGCCGATAATGCAGGTGCCAAGCCCCTCTGCCGCCGCCGCGGCGGTTATATATGCCGCAAGAATACCGATGTCAATGGAGCGGTAATCGTTGTGCTTTAGCTTTGCACCGAGCGCCGCCGACTTAGAATACGGCTTTTCGGAAATTACCAAAATTATGGGCGCATCGGGCGCAAAGGAGTTAAGCCCCATCTGCATTGTGGTTTTTGCTACCGCCTTTGCGGTGTCACCCGTGCACACGGTTATATGGTAGGGCTGTGCGTTACAGGCAGAGGGCGAAAGCTGTGCCGCCGCAAGTATTATATCGAGCTTTTCGCGCTCCACCGCACGCTCGGGGTTATATTTTCTGCACGACTGGCGTGCAGAAGCAATCTCTAAAAAGTTCATATTTTCTCCTTTATTTAAGCGAATAAACAACCTCGGTTACGTCGTCTATTGCGGAGATTCTCTCCGCCGCAGCAGAGAGCACCTCATACGGCAGACGCGCAAAGTGCGAAACGCCAAAATCGTCCACTGTAAATGCACAGAGCGAAACGGTGTATCCGCCGCGCGAATTACCGCTAAGCGTAGCAAAATAAGAGGACACGCTGCGTGTGAGTGATGCAAGCGAAATTTCCTCACAGAAAATAGCGTCAGCCTCGCGCAAGAGGGAAAGCTTTTCTTCGGTTACCTCGCCGTCAATACGCTCGCTGAGAGCGGCGGTGGGGAAGGGCTGGCGGTAGCAGACGCTTTCGGGCAGTCCAAGCTCAAGCCCTAGTGCGCGCACCTCTTCCTTGTAAAGCGAGTGGAGCGGCTCAATAATCTCGTCAATGCCGAGCGTATCGCATAGCTGCTCAACCTTATGGGATGCGCTGTTTTTAATAATAAAATCAAAGTGGCCAAGCTTTTCTGCCTCGGTTTCGAAAACGCGCAAAAGCTCCTCTTCGGCAATTTTTTCCTTAGCCTCGCGCTCGGTTATGCCAATAAGCTTTCCAAGGAAACGGTCCTTAGCATCAACCTGTACGAGCTTTAGCACATATTCTCCGCCAAAAAGTGCGCGGATTTCGTCTGCCTCGTCCCGTCGCAACATTCCGTTGTCAACGAAAAGACAGGTAAGCTTGTCACCTACCGCCTTGTGTAAAAGCATTGCGGCAACGCTTGAATGTGTGCCGCCAGAGAGCGCACAAAGCACGCGGCGGTCACCAATTTTCTCTTGCAGTGCGGCAACACTGCGGCGAACAAAAGCCGCGGTTGTCCACTCGGCGTGGCAGCCGCAAATATCATAAAGGAAGTTTTTAAAAATGTTTCTGCCAAGCGGGGTGGAAGATATTTCGGGGTGGAACTGAACGGCAAAGAGTCCGCGCGACGCGTTCTCCATAGCCGCAACGGCGCAGCCCTCGGTCTTTGCGGTGATTCTGAATCCGGTCGGGACCTGCTTTATGCAGTTCGTATGGCTCATATAACACGCCGTTTTGCCGGGAAGAGAAGAGAAAAGAGCACAGGTGTTGTCAACCGCAGCAGAAACTGTGCCGAACTCTCCCATACCTGCTGTCACCTTGCCGCCAAGCGCCTCGGTAAGTATATGTGCGCCGAGGTCAATGCACAAAACGGGCACGCCGAGCGAGAAAATACGGGAGTCACATTCAGCCGTCTTGTCGCCGTCACCCACAAGGATTATACCCTTGTAGCCCTCTTTTTCAATCTCCTCAATCGGAGTGGTGCAGGGGAGCACCTGCGAATAAACCTTACATTCACGCACTCTGCGAGCTGTGAGCTGGCCCTTATCGCCAAAACTTAAAACCAATATTTTTTCCATATTAAGTCCCCCAAAACAATTATCATAAATTATTATATCAAAGGGGAATTCTGCCGTCAATGTTGATTTTGCTTTTACAATATTATATAATTATTACATAATAGCGGCGAGTGTCAGAATGGGCAGTGCGCTGGTAAGAATACTATAAAAAGACTCGGTGGGGAGCGGGTTTTTCCCGCGGCCGAGCTCTATAGTAAAGCCCGGGCGGTCAAACTCTTCAATAAACCAGTCTTTAAATCCGCCACCAACCGCAAGCCCCGTCGGATATTCGAGCGCAAAGCCGCTTTCGGCGGCAAGAATTTCTGCCATTTTTGCGCTGTGTGCGGGCTGATGGTTGCCCCAGGTCCAGTAGATGCATTCGCCCTGTGTGTGAAGCGCTACTACGTGACGGATGTTTTCTCTTCTGCAAAGCTCGGTAAGAGCTATTGTTTCGGGCTCGCTTTCGGGGCTAAAGCCGCCAAAGCGGGTGGGGGCGGGACCGTATATGCCCTCCTTTTTTTCGAGAGCGCGCAGTTCGTCCCATCCGGCGCTAAAGTTATGGTTCAGGTCTACTCCGCGCAGGTTCGCGTTCCAATGCGAAAAGTCACCTCCGCAAAGGCGCTTTATCTTTCCCGACATATAGCCTGCGCCCTTTTCGCCCTTGACGGCGATTTCACAGCCGTCGGGATTATGTAGCGGCACCACCATAATGCCCTTGCCGTAAAAGGCGCGGCGCGCATCAAGCCCTGCAATCTCGTCACCGTTTTTAATCGCCTCGCACACACGCTCTAAAAAGGCGAGAGCAATGTTTGAGGTTATGTGCTCGCTCCCGTGGGTTGCGGCGGTGTAAAGGACATATTCGTCGCTCTTTCCGAGCGTAAGACAAAAAATCTCCCGTCCGGCAACGCTTCTGCCAACCGAACGGAGCGAAAGAAATGGATAAAGCGAACAAAGCTGCTCACACAGTCGCCTTACCTCTAAATATTCGTAATCCCTTGCGCCGATAATGCTTTTCATACTCAGTCCCCCAGTTATATAAATATATGTAAGTGAAAGGAAGAATATAATGGATTTCACCGAAAAACAACTATCTGCAGAATATAAGTTTAAGGGTAGAGTTATCTCGCTTCGCGTTGACGAGGCGCTGATGCCCGACGGCAAAACCGCCACGCGAGAGGTGGTAGAGCATAACGGCGGCGTTTGCGTTGCCGCTCTTACCGATAAAGGCGAAGTGCTCGCTGTACGGCAGTTTCGTTATCCGTATAGCGAAACGGTGCTCGAAATTCCCGCGGGCAAGCGCGACGGTGATGAGGACCCGTTCGTCTGCGGTGTCAGAGAACTAAAAGAGGAAACGGGTGCAACCGCGGCAGAGTATAAATTTTTGGGAGAGCTTTATCCAAGCCCCGGCTATTGCGGCGAGATAATATGGATGTATGCCGCAAAGGGACTGACCTTTGGAGAGCAGCAGACCGACGAGGACGAATTTTTATCGGTCGAGCGCGTGCCGCTTGATAAATTTGTAGAGATGATACTGGGCGGAGAAATCAAGGATGCAAAAACGCAGGCGGCGGTGTTAAAGCTCAAGCTGCTTGTTGACAGGGGAGAGTTTTAATAGGACATCAATTAAATATAATGAGTATTTTCATATAAAAAAACTCCCTCTTTCGAGGGAGTTTTTAATTTTTTAATACTTCTTACGAGCTACGTAAGAGGTGTGCAGGTCGTGGTGAGCCTTGTGGCCGCCGAAGCCGTCATACCATTCGGAATAGAGCTTCTTAACAACCGGAGATTCGTGTGACTTGCGAAGAGCCATAGCAGCATCCTGGTCATAAAGAGCCTTAGCGCGAACAGCCTTAAGGTCAACTGTGTCACGAACAGTCTGGCTCTGGATGGGCTGACCGCCGCCGTTTACACAGCCGCCGGGGCATCCCATAATCTCAATAAAGGTCCAACCGTCAGGGTTGCCTGCCTTTAACTTATCCATAACAACCTTAGCAGCGCCTGCGCCCGAAGCAACAGCAACCTTAATGTCGTTGCCTGCGATGTTTACGGTAGCCTGCTTAAGACCCATTGTTCCGCGAACAGCAGTGTAGTCAACGTCGGTGTTGTCGTTGCCTGTCAGCCAGTCGTTAGCGGTACGAAGAGCTGCCTCCATAACACCGCCGGTTGCGCCGAAGATTACGGCTGCGCCGGTATCCTCGCCTAAGGGGCTATCAAACTCTTCGTCGGGAAGAGCGGTGAAGTTGAGGCCTGCGCGCTGAATCATACGGCCAAGCTCACGGGTGGTGATAGCAATATCAACATCGGGAACGCCGGCTGCAGACTGGTCTTCTCTGCCAATCTCAAACTTCTTAGCAGTACAGGGCATAACTGATACGCTTACGATATCCTCTGCGGGAATTCCCATCTTCTCAGCGTAGTAGGTCTTAATAACAGCACCAGCCATCTGCTGAGGAGATTTACAAGAAGAAAGGTGAGCGAGCATATCGGGATAATAATACTCACAGAACTTAACCCATCCGGGTGAGCAGGAGGTAATCATCGGCAGAGTTCCGCCGTTCTTGATACGCTCAACAAGCTCATTAGCCTCTTCAACGATGGTGAGGTCGGCAGCGAAGTCGGTATCAAATACCTTATCAAAGCCGAGGCGACGGAGAGCCGCAACCATCTTGCCCTCAACATTGGTGCCAACGGGCATACCGAAGCACTCGCCAAGGGTAGCGCGGATGGACGGAGCAGTCTGAACAACAACATGCTTTGTGGGGTCAGCAAGAGCAGCCCAAATCTTGTCGGTGTCGTCCTGCTCGGTAAGAGCGCCGGTCGGGCAAACAGCAGTACACTGACCGCAGGAGATACAGGGTGTATCCTTAAGCTCAGCATTGAAGGGTGAGCCGATTGCGGTGTCAATACCACGGTTGTTAGCGCCGATAACGCTTACATACTGCTCGTTACAAACGGCAACGCAACGACGGCAGAGTATGCACTTGTTGTTGTCGCGAACGAGGTGAGGTGTAGAGGTGTCAAGCTCATATTCGGGCTTGTAGCCACCGAAAGCATCCTCTTCAACGCCGTACTCGAGGCAGAGCTTCTGCAGCTCGCAGTTGGTAGAGCGCTTACAAGAAAGACACTTCTTTTCGTGGGTGGAGAGAATAAGCTCGAGGGTTGTCTTGCGAGCCTTCTGTACCTTTTCGGTGTTGGTCTGGATTTCCATACCCTCAGCAACGGGGAATACGCAAGCGGTAACAAGACCGCGAGCGCCGGTAGCCTCAACAACGCAGATACGGCAAGCGCCAATCTCGTTCTTCTCTTTCATAAAGCAGAGAGTCGGAATCTCAACTCCTGCAACGCGGGCAGCCTCCAGTATGGTGGAGCCCTTAGGTACGCTTACGGCAATGCCGTTAACCTTTACATTTACCATTTCCATTTCAGTAGTGCTCCTTTCCTTACTGTTTGCTTATAGCCTTGAACTTGCAGTTGCCGATACAAGCGCCGCACTTAACGCACTTCTCAGTGTCGATAGTGTAGGACGGAAGCTTGTGACCGGGAGCTACATAGTCGGTCTTTGTGATAGCGTCAGCCGGGCAGTTTCTTGCGCACATACCGCAGCCTATGCACTTATCCTTGTCAATGGTGAAGGACAGAAGGTCCTTACAAACGCCTGCCGGGCACTTCTTATCAACAACGTGAGCAACATACTCATCGCGGAAGAAGTTGAGTGTAGCCAGAACGGGGTTAGGTGCAGTCTGTCCGAGACCGCAAAGCGAGTTAGCCTTGATGTAGTTACAAAGCTCTTCAAGCTTGTCGATATCCTCAAGAGTGCCCTGACCCTTGGTAATCTTGTCAAGCATTTCGAGAAGACGCTTAGTACCAACGCGGCAGGGAGTACACTTACCGCAGGACTCGTCAACGGTGAACTCTAAGAAGAACTTAGCCATGTCAACCATACAGGTGTCCTCATCCATTACGATAAGTCCGCCCGAACCCATCATACAGCCGATGGCGGTAAGGTTGTCATAGTCAACTTCTGTATCAATAAGGGAAGCAGGGATACATCCGCCCGAAGGACCGCCGGTTTGCGCAGCCTTGAACTTCTTGCCGTTCGGAATGCCGCCGCCGATTTCTTCGATTATGTGGCGAAGTGTAGTACCCATCGGGATTTCAACAAGACCTGTGTTGTTGATGTTTCCGCCGAGAGCGAAAATCTTGGTACCCTTGGACTTCTCGGTACCCATAGATGCAAACCAGTCAGCGCCGCGGAGAATAATCTGCGGAACGTTTGCAAAGGTCTCAACGTTGTTTTCAACGGTCGGAGCGCCGAACAGACCCTTAACTGCCGGATACGGCGGACGGGGACGCGGCTCACCGCGGTTACCCTCGATAGAGGTCATAAGAGCGGTTTCCTCACCGCAAACGAAAGCACCTGCACCAAGACGGATGTCAAGGTTAAACTCAAAGTCGGTGCCGAAAATGTTCTTGCCGAGCAGGCCGTATTCGCGTGCCTGGTTTATAGCAATCTGCAGACGGGAAACAGCAATCGGATACTCAGCACGAACATAAACATAGCCCTGTGTTGCGCCGATAGCGTAACCTGCAATAGCCATAGCCTCGATAAGAGCGTGGGGGTCACCCTCAAGAACCGAACGGTCCATGAATGCACCCGGGTCGCCCTCGTCGGCGTTACATACAACATACTTCTGGGGAGCTTCATTCATAGCGGTAAGTGACCACTTGCGACCGGTCGGGAATCCGCCGCCGCCGCGTCCGCGAAGACCGGAATCCGAAATGCACTTGATAACATCTTCGGGAGTCATCTCGGTCAGAACCTTACCAAGAGCGGCATAGCCGTCCATTGCTATGTACTCGTCGATTTCCTCGGGGTTGATAACACCGCAGTTGCGAAGTGCAACACGGGTCTGGGACTTGTAGAAAGCGGTATCGTTAAGGGAAACATTTCCAACGATATCCTTTGTTGTGTCATCTCTGTATTCAAGTCTTTCAACAACGCGGCCCTTTAAGAGATGCTCGGTAACGATTTCCTCAACATCCTCTACTTGAACACGGCTGTAGAAAGTTCCGTCCGGATGGATAATAACAACCGGACCCATAGCGCACAGACCGAAGCAGCCGGTCTGAACAAGCTTGATTTCCTCGGTAAGACCGTTTGCATCAATGTGCTTCTGGAATGCTTCCTGAATAGAAACACTGCCCGAAGATGTACAACCGGTACCACCGCAGACCAATACGTGTGAACGAATCATCTATTTTTCCTCCTTGGGTTTTGCTTATTTTTAATTATTCAGCAATAGTATACTCTTTAACTACGTTGCCGTTTAAAAGATGCTCTTTAATAACCTTTTCTGCTTTTTCAGCGGTCATCTTAACATAGGTAACCTTGTCCTTGCCTGCCTCATAAACCTCAACAATAGGCTCGTACTGGCAAAGGCCGATACAACCGGTCTGTGTTACCGAAACCTTTGCGGCAAGACCCTCGCTGTTTACGCCCTCAACGAAAGCGTTAAGCACGGGGCGTGCACCGGCGGAAATTCCGCAGGTTGCCATTCCGACAACAACGCGCTTTTCTCCGCAACCCTCACGAAGAACAACGCGGTCCTTCATCTTGTCCTTGATTGCTTGCAGCTCAGCCAATGATTTCATAGTTCATCTTCCCTTTCTCATAATCTTAAAGATTGTATTGTTCTGATAAAAACGCTTCAATCCATTTGATAACTTCGTATTCGCTTAAGGGTACATCGTTTCCGAGCACCGCTCTCAGCTCTCGGGTGTCAAGCGTTATCTCCTTGTCACCCTTTTTGTGCGAGAAATAAAAATCGGTATCGGGGTGCCCCTGTATCAGCGTCGTCACGGTTGCAACAATGTCGCCTAACGGGGTGTAGTCGATATGGTTTTTATTAAAACTCGCTTTTGTTTTTGTGCCGTGGTCGCGGCTTTGCTCAGTCTTTACGCGTGAGGTAATACTAAAGCTGCCGCCTGTCTGCTCGGCCGACATCTTGAAAAGCGGAATACCCATGCCTACGCTTCGTGTGGTGCGTGTGGTATAAAACGGGTCGGTCACCTGCGCAACCGTTTCCTCGCTCATACCGCAGCCGTCATCCTCAATAGCAATAGTCAGCATATCGTCGGTTTCGGTCAGCAGTATTTTTGTGAGCGTGGCGCCCGCCTTTGTAGAGTTCTCTGCAATGTCAAGAATGTTAAGTGATAATTCCTTCATCTTTCGCCTCGCAGCAGTTTTATAAGCTCTGCGCGGACATATGCGCTGCTGTACGGCTCGTCCGGCAGTAGAAAAAAGTTTTCTCTGTCGCTCACATTTTCTAAATAATGAGCATCAGAGCTTATGACGATAGTTTTATCGTGCAGTGAAAACCGCTCTGTATATTCCGCCACCTTTTCCTTGTCGCGTATTTCTACGGTGTTGAAAACGGGCGTTTCGGGCAGCATACCGAGCGTTGCGATTATGCCGTTTGCCTCGCGGTCGATGTGTGCAGGGTAGCAAACACCGCCGTACTTTTCTACGAGAGTCGGCACCTCGTCAATCGTGACGGTCGTAGCGTTCGGCAAAAGATAAGGCTCTTCGCCGAGCACCGCGTCCTCTTCGCCCAAAATCTGTTGGCGACCGAAAATGTCGGCACGGTTTTCTATTTTTATGCGGCGGGAATCTATCTCACCGTCAAAGTCCATAGCGCTTTCGAGCGTGGGGAAGAGGCATACTATATGTATATCCTCGGCAGTCGTAAGCTCCATCCCCGCGACGGGAATAATGCCGTACTGCTTGCACGCCGCAAAAAACGCGGGACAGTTTTTACAGGTGTTGTGGTCGGTCAGCGCCATTATCTGAAGTCCCGAAACGGCAGCCATACCCGCAAGGTTGCAGGGTGTGGAATCGTCGTCGCCGCAGGGGGACAGACAGGAATGGGTGTGCAAATCGTAATAATACCTGTTCATATTTCTTTTGAAAGCAAGGCGCATAGCGTAAACGCGTCAGCCTCGCCCGATAGAATGTTTATGTTTTTGCTCTTAGCCGTTTCAATAATATCTTCCGTCAGGGTAACGCCCTCAGCCAGAATTATGCAGGCAACATCGGCTAAAGCCGCAACCGCCACAATGTTCTGGTTTGACATTATAGTAACCCAGGCGCAGTCCGCCTTTGCTCTGCCCATAACCCACGAAAGCAGGTCCCCCGTGTAGCCGCCGCAAATCTCGCGCTCACCATCGGGAAGGGACAGAACGGAAAGAGAATTTTTAGCTGCAAACTCACTCACCGTCATCGGTTTTCTCTCCCTGTTTTTCAAGATATTCTTTGAACTTGTCGTGCATAATCAGGATACAGTCACTCTTTTTCGCGGTGCCCCTTATAACATCCTCCGCAAAGGCGCGGCAGGTCGGCGCTCCGCAAGAGCCGCAGTCGTATCCGGGGAGGCTTGCACGCAGCTTTTGTATATCCGCCATCATACGCATTGATTCCGCCATATTGTCGCTCAGCCTTGCGATAGGGGAGTAGGTGGGAAGCTCATTAAAGAAGAAATATTCCGGAATATAGCTTTTCTCTTCCTTTGTAAGAAAGGTCTGCGAAACCGGAAGATAACGGCGCAGTCCCTGCAGCTTCGCCTTTGCAATAAAGGGGTTCTGCATAGTCAGCGCACCGCCCACGCAACCGCCCGTACAGGCGTTAAGCTCAACAAATTCAAGGTGCGGAATGTTTCCGTTTTCTATCTGGTCAAGAACGCGGATAACATTCTCAATGCCGTCTGCGGCAAGATAGTTTTCGTTGAAGATTGCACTCGCCTCGCCGCCTGTGGCAGCCCAGCCAATTCCTATCATTCCCGACTGCGATAAGCTTTTGGGCGCCTCTGTGGCGTTCATAGCGTTTATTAGCAGAAAGTATATATCACTTATGGGAACGACAACGTCAACCTTACTTTCGTAATCGGAAAAACCGTTTTTAACATAACTCATCTTGGCGGGACAGGGCGATATAAAGCAAACGCCTATATCTGAATCGGAGAGCTCTGGGTGCTCTTTCTTTGCCTTGTCACGCGCAAGGTGCGCCGCAATTTCCATTGGCGGCAGCATTTTCATAATATTGTCCTTCAAAAACGGGAAGCGAAGCTCAATAAGTCGCACAACCGCGGGACAAGCCGAGCTTATGACCGGCTTCTGTATCCCCTCAACCTTTAAATAGTTGCGGGTGTAGGAGGAAACAAGCTCCGCCGCACGAGAAACCTCAAAAACATCGTCAAAGCCAATGTCAAGCAGTCCCTGAAGAACAAAGTCAACATCGTCAAGATTTTCAAACTGTGCATAAAGTGAGGGGGCCGGAAGCGCAATTTTATAGCGGAATCGGTCCATATCCTTTATGCTGTCAAGCACAGCGCGCTTTGCGCCGTGGGTACAAACCCGTATACACTCGCCGCAGTCAATACAACGGTCGGGGTTAATCACCGCGTGCTTGTCGCGGACACGGATAGCCTCGGTTGGACAGCGGTGAATACAGGTGGTGCAGCCTGCGCACTTAGTGCTGTCAAGCGCAACCGAATGTTTGTATGTATTCATAGCCTTTCGCCTCTGCTAAAAGTTAATACACATAGTAATGGTCGTACCCTCGCCAGGTGTGGACTTTATCTCCATACGGTCGGAATAGCGCTTCATATTGGGAAGTCCCATTCCTGCGCCGAAGCCTAAAGAACGCACATCGTCGGGCGCGGTGGAGTAGCCCTCCTGCATAGCCTTTTCAATATCCTTTATGCCGGGACCGTGGTCCGTAAGCGTAATGGTGATACTGCTTTCGCTAACAAGAACATCAGCCGTACCGCCGCCTGCGTGTATTACCATATTTATCTCGCCCTCATACATTGCAATAGAAGCGCGGCGAATAATTTCGGGGGAAAGACCCAACTGACGCAGATTTTTCTTCAAGGACATTGAAGCCTGACCTGCCGATGTGAAATCGGTGCCGTCTACTACAAAATGAAAGGTAAGGTTATTGTTCATTTCGAACTCCGTTTCCTACAAGGCCGTTTGCATAAAGCTTTCCGCAAGCCTCGTACATACGTTTCTCACTTGCAAGCAGAACTATTCCGCTCTCTCTTGCTAACTCAATCATCTCCGCAGAGGGTTGCTTGTTGCGGACAAAAACGATGCAAACCATATCCATCATTTCTGCCGTTCTTATTACCTGCGGGTTAACAAGTCCGGTCAGCAGAACCGACTGGTCCTTGACATAGGCAAGCACGTCGCTCATCATATCGCTTCCGCAAGCGGAATAAACGTGACGGCCAAGGTCCTCTTCACCGCAGATAACCTTTGCGTCTAACAGTTCTTTTACTTGACTGATTTTCATAAATTTTCCTCTTAGTCCTGATATTTAGCAAGGATATCGTCAACATCGTCAACGGTAAGTCTGCCGTAAACCTCTTCGTTTACAGTCAGAACGGGTGCAAGACCGCAAGCGCCGATGCAGCGGCAAGCAGTTAAAGAGAACTTACCGTCGGCAGTGCACTCGTCAGCGCCGATTCCTAAGCGTTCGCTCAGCTTGTCAAAAATAGGACCTGCTCCCTTAACATAGCAAGCAGTACCAAGGCAAACAGAAATGTTGTATTTGCCCTTCGGTGTGAGTGAGAACTGAGCGTAGAATGTAGCAACGCCGTAAACCTTTTCAAGCGGAACGTCCATTCCCTCAGCTATCATAACCTGTACCTCGCGGGGCAGATAACCGTAGATGTCCTGTGCCTTCTGCATAACAGCCATCAAAAGACTTTTGTCGTGCTTGTGCTCGTCAATTATCTTGAGAAGCTGCTGCTCCTGCTCCTTTGTACCGTTAAAAGGAAGCTTACTGATTTTCTTTAGCATGTACCTTTCCTCCTTGGGTTGATTATGCATGTGCCGAATTTACATACTTTTGCAACATACACCAAGATAGATTATAACATAACATATTTCGTTTTTCCACCCCTTTTTTATATAATATGTATTTTTGTTATATTTTTAACAATTACCGCAACTTTTTATTGTCGAAATAGGTATACTTTTTTGCTTTTGTTTGGTATAATAAGGGGGAAAAACTATGTTTTGGGGAAGTGAGCAAATGAAAAACACCTCGCTTTGTTATATTGAAAAGGACGGCAAGATACTGCTTTTGCACAAGAACAGGAAAAAAGACCTCAACCTCGGCAAATGGGTGGGTGTCGGCGGCAAGTTTTTAGAGGATGAAAGTCCCTTTGACTGTGTCGTTCGCGAAACGAAAGAGGAAACGGGTTTAACCCTTAAAAATCCGCGTTACCGCGCGGTTGTGACCTTCGTATCGGACAGGTGGGAATCGGAGCAGATGCACCTTTTTACCTGCTCGGATTTTGAGGGCGAGCTCGCCTCTTGCGACGAGGGCGATTTGTGCTGGGTAGAGCGCGAAAAAATGCTCACACTTCCGCACTGGGAGGGTGACCGGATTTTTATAGACCTTATGCTGAAGGATACCCCGTTTTTCTCTTTAAAGCTTTGTTATGAGGGGGACACCCTCATCTCGCATAAATTAGTAATTGTAGGTGACTGATATGAAGATTTGCGTATACGGCGCGTCAAGCAACAGCATTGACAAAAAATATATAGAAGCGGGCGAGCGTTTGGGCTCGCTTATGGCTGCGCGCGGACACACCCTCGTCTTCGGCGGCGGCGCGAACGGACTTATGGGTGCGGTGGCACGCGGCGAGGCAGAGGTGCGCGGCGAAATTATTGGCGTTGCACCTACCTTTTTTAATGTTGACGGAATACTTTTCCCGGACTGCACCGACTTTGTTTACACCGAAACAATGCGCGAGCGCAAGCAGAAAATGGAGGAATTATCCGACGCGTTTATTATGACACCGGGCGGCATCGGCACCTTTGAAGAGTTCTTTGAAATTCTCACTCTTCGCCAGCTTGCAAGGCATAATAAGCCTATTGCGGTGCTTAATACAAACGGTTATTATAACGCACTTTGCGAGCTGCTCGAAACCGCAATAGCGGGCGGCTTTATGACCGATAAAAACCGCGAGCTTTTCTTCGTATCAGAGGACGAAGCCGAGATATTAGACTACCTTGAAAATTACAAACCGACAGACGAGAATATTTATAAATATAAAGACATAAAAAATTAACAAACAATCTATTGACAAATGTTAGCACCCTAACTAAAATGTTAGAGTGCTAACTTTTTTTGGAGGTGTAAGGGGTGGCAGAAAGACATATAGGTCCCGCGGTGCGACGGCTTAACAATTTAATAAAAAGGAAAGTTGACAAAAGCGCCGTCAAGCAGCAGATAGATAACCTGACGGGGCTTCACGGCTGGGTTATAAGATATATTTCAGAGCAAAAGGAGCCTGTTTATCAGCGCGATTTGGAAAAGCGCTTTTCCTGCCGCCGCTCTACAATGAGCAATGTGCTCTCTCTTATGGAGAAAAACGGGCTTATAGAGCGTGTCAGAAGTGAAAAAGATGCGCGCCTTAAACAGCTTGTACTGACCGACCGCGCACGCGCCGTGCACGAATGTGCACACGCCGATATGCTGCGGCTTGAGGCAGAGCTCTCGCGCGGAATAAGCGACGAAGAGAAGGCAATATTCTTTAAGGTAATTGACAAAATAAAAGCAAACATTGAATCGGAGGACAGAGATGATTAAACGGCTTGCAGGATGCATAGGACAGTATAAAAAAGCCACAATTTTAACCCCGCTTTTCGTATCGCTCGAGGTTGTGGTTGAGTGTATAATTCCGCTTATAACGGCTTCGCTCATAAACGAAATCGAGCGCGGAGCAGAGCTTGCAAGCATTGCAAAATACGGCGGTCTTCTCGTGGTTATGGCGCTCGTTTCTTTGTTGTTCGGTGTGCTCTCGGGCAACAACTGTGCAACGGCGTCAAGCGGCTTCGGCAAAAACCTTAGAAGTGCACTTTTTTCCAAGGTGCAGAAATATTCCTTTGCGGATATCGACAGTTTTTCAACCTCAAGCCTCGTTACCCGTCTTACAACCGATGTAACCAATCTGCAAAACGCCTTTATGATGATTATCCGCGGCGCAGTTCGCAGTCCGTTTATGATTATCTTCTCGCTCGTTATGGCTTTCCGTATGAACCCGAAAATGTCTACGGTGTTCGTCGGAATAATTCCGTTTTTGGCGTTTGGACTTTTCTTTATAATCCACAAAACAATGCCCATCTTTAAAAGCGTGTTTAAAAAGTACGATGCGCTTAACAACTCGGTGCAAGAGAATGTTAAGGGTATGCGCGTTGTAAAATCCTATGTCCGTGAAAAATACGAAACCGATAAATTTGAATACGCCGCGCGCGATGTTCGCGATAACTTTATCCGTGCAGAGAAAATGCTGGCGCTCAACGCACCGCTTATGCAGTTTTGTTCAAACATAATCACGCTTTTCGTTTCGTATTTCGGTGCAAAGCTGATTATAAGCACCAACGAGCAGGCAATGCAGGTAGGTCAGCTTTCAAGTCTTATCACCTACGGAATGCAGATTCTGATGAGTCTTATGATGGTTTCAATGACCTTTGTTATGATAACAATGGCGATAGAATCGGGCCGCCGCGTGTGTGAGGTGCTCGACCGCGAGGTAACGCTTAAAAATCCCGAAAACCCCGTATCAGTGGTTGAAAGCGGCGAAATTGAGTTTAAAAATGTCAGCTTCAAATATTCCGAAAAGGCAGAAAAGTACGCCCTTGAGGATATAAATCTTCACATAAAATCGGGCGAAACAATAGGCGTAATCGGCGGAACGGGCAGCAGTAAAACCACCCTTATTCAGCTGATTTCCCGACTTTACGATGTTTCAGACGGCGCCGTTTTGGTGGGCGGCCGCGATGTCCGCGAATACGATATGACCGCACTGCGCGACAGCGTTGCGGTGGTGCTTCAGAAGAATGTTCTTTTTTCGGGCACGATAAAGGAAAATCTCCGCTGGGGTAAGGCAGATGCCACCGACGAAGAGCTGGTAAGCGCCTGCAAAAACGCCTGCGCTCACGAGTTTATAGAGTCCTTCCCCGACGGCTACAATACCTATATAGAGCAGGGCGGCACTAATGTTTCGGGCGGTCAGCGCCAGCGCCTTTGTATCGCGCGTGCGCTGCTAAAAAATCCGCGCGTGCTGATACTCGATGACTCCACAAGCGCGGTAGACACCAAGACCGACGCCCTCATTCGTAAGGCGTTTTCAGAGTATATTCCGTCAACGACCAAAATTATAATTGCACAGCGAATTTCCTCGGTGCAGGATGCCGACAGAATACTTGTTCTCGACGGTGGCAAGGTAAGCGCCTTCGGCACACACGAGCAGCTGCTTGCAAACAACGAGATATACAAAGAGGTATACTATTCACAGAACAAGGCAGGTGACGAATAATGGCAGGAGGAAAAATAGGCGGACCGGGCGGCAGAATGCGCGGCGGCCCGAAGGCAAAGGACATAAAAGGCTCCTTTTTGCGTGTTATGAAGCTGCTCTGGGGCGACTATAACAAAAAACTTGTTTTGGTTTTCGCGTGCCTTATTATCGGCACGGTTGCAACCTCGGTTTCGTCAATATTCATCAACAACCTTGTGCTGATAGTAAAGGACGGCGTCGAGCACGGCTTTGATGCAATAAAGGGCGACCTTTTCCGTCTGCTTGCTATAATGATAGCGACCTATGCGACGGGTGTCGGCTGCATCTTTTTGCGAGAGCGCACAATGGCGACCGTAACGCAGGGCTTTTTAAAGAAGATGCGCGACCGTATGTTTGCCAATATGCAGCGCCTTCCCATAAAGTATTTTGACACCCACACCCACGGCGATATAATGAGCTATTACACCAACGATATAGACACCCTGCGCCAGCTTGTATCGCAGAGCATAATGGCGCTTATCACCTGCGGAATTACGCTCGCAATACTGCTGTTTATAATGCTTTATTACAGCATAATTCTGACCGTCGTTGTGCTGCTTGGCGTGTTTGTAATGTTCCGTGTTACAAAGTTCGTAGGCGGCAACAGCGCAAAGTATTTTGTAAAGCAGCAAAAGTCGCTCGCAAAGGTAGAGGGCTTTGTTGAAGAGATGATGCACGGACAAAAGGTTGTAAAGGTCTTCTGTCACGAGGATAAGAATGTAGAGGATTTTGAAAAGCTTAACGACCAGCTTTATTCCGATGCGCGCGATGCACACCGCTTTGCAAATATCCTTATGCCGATACTGCACAACATAGGAAATGTGCTTTATGTGCTTATGGCGTTTGTCGGCGGTGTGGTTTTAATAGCGGGAATACCCAATCTGTCCATTTCGGGACAGGCAATGAGTGTTGCAATTATCGTGCCGTTTCTTAATATGACCAAGCAGTTTTCTCAGAACGTAAGCAACATAAGTCAGCAGATAAACGCTGTTGCAATGGGACTTGCGGGCGCCGAGCGTATATTTGAAATTATAGACGAAAAGAGTGAAACCGACGACGGCTATGTAACCCTTGTAAACGCCGAGATAGACGAAAACGGAAATATAAAAGAGAGCGGAAAACGCACGGGACTCTGGGCTTGGAAGCATCCCCACGCGGCTGACGGAACCGTAACCTATACGCGCCTTATGGGCGATGTAACGCTCGACGATGTTGATTTTGGTTACGAGGAAAACAAGATTGTTCTTCATAATATTTCGCTCTATGCAGAGCCCGGTCAGAAGGTGGCCTTCGTCGGCGCAACGGGCGCAGGCAAGACCACAATCACCAACCTTATAAACCGTTTTTACGATATTGCCGACGGCAAAATCCGCTATGACGGCATAAATATAAACAAGATTAAAAAGGCCGACCTTCGCCGCTCGCTCGGAGTGGTGCTGCAGGAAACAAATCTCTTTACGGGAACGGTTATGGAGAATATCCGCTACGGCAGACTCGATGCGACGGATGAGGAATGTATAGAGGCGGCAAAGCTTGCCAATGCGCACAGCTTTATAACCCGTCTTCCCGACGGCTATAATACAATGCTCAAAAGTGACGGCGCAAATCTCTCGCAAGGACAGCGCCAGCTGCTTTCAATCGCTCGCGCGGCGGTTGCTGACCCACCCGTAATGATACTCGACGAGGCTACAAGTTCAATAGACACACGCACCGAGGCGCTTGTTCAAAAGGGAATGGACTCGCTTATGAAGGGCAGAACGGTGTTCGTAATCGCACACCGCCTTTCAACCGTTCAGAACTCCGATGTTATAATGGTGCTCGAAAACGGCAGAATCATAGAGCGTGGCCCACACGACTCGCTGATAGCCGAAAAGGGCAAATATTATCAGCTCTACACCGGCGCCTTCGAGCTTGAATAAACAAGACATAACACGCCCCACCATTTGTGGTGGGGCGTGTTTTATATTGCTATGTTTTTAAGATTTACCTTTCCTAAATTTATAACTTGCTTTTTCTTTTTCAAGGCTTCTGCTACGTTTGGAAAGGTGTTGGAAAAAGAATTGTTCAAATAGCAAACAACAAAATCAGAATTATCTATCATAAAAGAGTTTCTGCGCCTAATGGCAAAACGCAAAGGTACTTTTGTTAACTCGTCGGGGAAAATTGTTTTGTTCTTATCATAATATGCAAAGGGTTGATCCTTTAAATATGCTAAAACTACAAATATTTTAATAGAATAAGTTTCCTCAAGCTCACACAGAGAAGCATATACCAACCTATCAAAATTGCCCTGTGTTCCAACGTAAAAGACGGTAACGTTTTTGTCGATAATCAATTTTTCTATTGTTAGAAAAAGCTGCTGTTTAATTTCGTTTTCACAATTTTTATGACCAATAAAGGTACAGCTACGCATAAAAACACACCTTCTTGCAAACTATTTTAAGGGAATTTCCCTTAAAAGTCAATAAGGCATATTCCCTTAAGGCATAATTTGTCTTGTGAGGTGATATGATGTTTAAACGAATTCGCGATTTGCGAGAGGACAATGATTTAACGCAAGCGCAGATGGCAGAGTTTCTAAAAATTCATCAAACAACGTATTCAGATTATGAGATAGGAAATCTCAATGTCCCTATTGATGTTTTGATTAAGCTTGCGAGGTTTTATAAAACGAGCGTTGACTATCTTGTTGAGCTCACAGATAATCCCAAGCCATATAATTAACCCCCACCACTTTTGTGGCGGGGGTTTTAATTTTAATCACAGCAAACGTCGGGCTTCTCAGCCTTTTTAGGTGCGGTGCCCTGGCGCACAATTCTTCAATATACTCTCGTTTGATAAGGGTTTTGCGCCATTTCTCAGGAATATCATAATAATTGAGGAAAACGATATAAATGAAGTAGAAACAAGTAACGTTCAAATTCATTCAGACAGAAGAGTACGGTTAATATTAAGCGCGTTAGAATAAGAATAGGGACGGTATCAACCGCCCTGTTTTTTGCATAGGATACATGATAAAAGCACCGCAAATTATCAAAAAATCTGCGGTGCTTTTTTATTTCGTTTCGTGAATGGTTAAATAGTGTATCGCGCGATAATCCTGCGGGGTAAATCCCGTTTCGCGCTTGAAGGCGCGGGTAAATGATTTTGGATTATCATAGCCCACCCTATAGGCAATGTTATATATTTTTTCGTTGTTCATAAGCATTGTAATGGCTTGTGACATACGCGCTTTTATAACGTACTTCTGGGGTGAGATATTATAAATTCTTGAAAACTCCTGAATAAAATGCGCCTTTGAATACTGCGCTATCTCGGCTAAGGTGTCGTTTGCAAGGTCCTGGTCAAGATGGCTGTTAATGTAATCTATTATTCCGTCAAGCGGCTTTTTATACACGTCGTTTTCAAAAAGCGTCCGATAAATATAGCCAACGAAGCTGCTGAGCATATTACTCATGATATCAAAATATTCATCATCGCTGAAAAGGTTTATCATATCGGTTTGGTTTTCAAACGGTTTCGGTGCTTTGAAGTGCGCATCAACAAAGTCGCATATGAGCGCCACAAAATCCTTAAACACAGGACGATCATCAAGTGAGATTTTAAGCACGTCGTTAAACTGCCATCCCTCTATCTGAAAATGGCCCCAAATATGTTCAAACACCTTTTCATTTCCGTATGTTAATGCAAAAGGCTTGCGTGGCAGCAGATAGACGTTGCCCTTTTGCAGCAACACCTTTTTCTCTTTGTCACTAAACCAGCAATCTCCGTTTTTTACATAGTAAAATCTATAATATCCGTAGTTTGTGGGATCACTGTAGCCTTCCGGAATCTCCGACTGTTTACCAAACAAAAACCAGGTTGTTTTTACGGGCTTCATTGCTTTCGCCGCCTTTCACGTTATCTCTTAGTGGTTACGCTAATACGGGCATTGTGCTTATGCTCTGCAGGTAAGACTAACTGCGGGGTAAGTTCTTCCGGATGACAAAGGGTTACATTAAGAATCCCGTCTTGCCCGATAGACAACTTTGCTTCTATTGTGCCGTAAGGAGTGGGGACAATCCCCTCAACCTCGGTCAACCCGCAAAGCTGCGGCGCAAAAAGAAAGGTTTTATAACCTGTGGTGGTGGGGCGGATGCCCAAAATATAACTTGTCATAAGGAAGGCAACAGCGGTATCAGGATGGGATGAATCATTCCAACAGGAGCCGTTTGCAATGCGTTCCTTGCTGTAGGGCATACATTCGCTTGTACATGCAGGACCTTTTTCATCCCGAACTGCGTCTATCCAGTTGAGGGTGCATTTTCCAAGATAGTCAAGTTTTCCGCTCGACCCCGTGAGCACCTTGAAGGCCTGATCGGAAAAACCGTAAAGAAATGCTCCCTTCATAAACAGTATTACCGTTTTTCCCACTTGGAAATCATTTTCGTGAATAGCACACATTGAATCTACTGTTCGTTTTGCCACGTCCTTCGGCACCAAGCCGAAAGCAAGCGCAAAAGCGGTAGCAAGATAGCACGGGCCGTCATCCGTCAGCGAATTTTTGAACATTCCGGTTTTGGAGTCGAGGAACGCTTTAATTATGTTGTCTATAAGGTCAGACGCTATACGCTCGTATCTGTCATTGTCGACCTGAATACCGAGTTCTTCCGCGAGATAGGCCGCACTTTTGATAGCAACAGCCACAGTAAGATTGTTGTAAGAATTGTATCCGTAGTCGCCAAGGCAATGGTCCCAAAGGCCCTTTGAGGTTTCATAACGCTGATAGAAAAGTCCGCTTCCGTCAATGCAATCAATAAGGTATTCGGCGTCCGCCTTGACCGACGGATACCACTCCTTCATTTTTTCGCGATTATTTGTGAAAAAGACATAATAAGCAACAGTTATTGCATACCAGGCGGAGAAAATATCCGACTGATACATTCCGTAGTCGCCGTGGGACGGGTTACCCGCGTTTTCGGGATAACAGGTGCCCCAAACAAAGCCGTCGGGGCATTGGTGACGGCGGAACATTTCTATTGTATTTACGGCCGGCAAGAATTCACCAAACGAGCAGAAAACGTTTTCATAAGCCCAGTAAAGATCCCCAACCCAGGGAAGGCGGTCACGCTTGGCTCCATCGGCAACAAACTCCTCTGCGGAAGTAAATTCGAAGTCTTCAAGCCCCTCGCCCGCATAACGGTAAAGGGTATGACCGTCGGCATCTGTGACCGACAGGGCGTGTACCAGCGACCAGCTTTCGGTCGTTTGACAGAAGCCAACTGTACCCTCGGTAAAGGTTTCATCAAAGAAACAAAGGGTTGCTCCCTCAACGCATACGCTTATTTTATCCCCTTCTACGCAGGTCTGTACCTTATATATTTTATTCGGGATAAGCGCAAAGGGAAGGGTTGCTCTCGATAACTCGCGTGTGACGCCATCGCGTCTTATGCAAAAACGGACCTCACCGTTTGCGAACAGTGCAATTACATAACCGTTGTCGCGGTTCTTTGCACGAACCATATACCGCACCGAATTATCGGCGTGAGGATGGATAACGGTTTCGCACTCAAGCGTGAGGGTATAGTTTGTCCAGTCGGTACCGCTCTTAAGCACAATACCGTCGCTGCCCTTCGTCAACGTGCGAACAAGCAGTCTGCCCTCCTGCGATTCAAGACTTTGCGAGTTGGCAATGGTAGCAATCTGCAGCGTGTAGATGCTGGCGTCCCAAAGGTAGTCAAGCTCCGGGAATGAGGAGGAAAAGCCGCCTTTATATTCCGCAAGGGACGAGGTGTAGTTTATGTAATATGATTTAAGGGTGACGCTGCTGCCCGGATTTTCAAGTGTGAGCAGAACAAAGCGTTGCTGACCCTGCAGCAGGGGATAGATATACTTCCCGGTGCGGCAGATGTTGTATATTTCGTAGCGGTCGGGGTTGGCCGGAAGAACCGGAAGCTCCGGGCCAAGATATTTACAGGTGCCGCGGGAAAAATCGCCCTTCTCACGGTAGGACGGATCGCATATATAGTCATACCAGTCGGAATAGGAGGTACGTAATACAGCATCTCCCTCCATATCGGAAACCTCAAAGGTTGGGTATCCGCCGGGCGATGCAGGACCCATATCCACGCAAAGATACGGTTTTTCGCCACCAATGGGGTAAGAAAGGGTCACGCTGCCGACGCCGCTTACCAACGCCTGTGCACCGCGAACGATTCCTTCCGTATATTTAATTGCAACCGGACGGCAGACCCTGCCGCGCGGAGTTATTTTATTTTCCATAGTCACACCACGCAAACATTAAAATTTGTCAAAACTATAATATATATTTCCTTAGGTGCATTTTAGCATTAATATGGCATCTTAAAAACCACAAATTGTATTATAATGGTCACAATTCGTTTTGTTAATAGCGCAAAAAAACACACAATTTCACTTAAAAAAGAAGTTCCAAAAACACTTAAAAACCCAATTTTTTTGTGTTTTTTACACTAAAAAGCGCCTAATTATAACGTTTTCTCGAAATTCGCCCAAAAAAAGAACGCAAAAAATTGCATTTTTTGGCGTCGAAAACGCCTTACTAATTGTGGCTAAAAACAAACCATCTGTGGTTTTTATTTTTGTGCAAACATTCTACAATAATACATAATGAAAAACAATATCACAAGAAAGGTGCGAACATTATGAAAAACAAGCGTTTAATTGCATCGCTCTTTATCGTCTGTCTGCTTTGCGGAATTGCCGCAGGATGCGGCCAAAGCGGCAAGGGCGGCAAGGGTGAAAACGGTGAAAGCAGCACAAGCAACACCGGCTTTACCGAGAACATATATAATATGGGCGGTAAAACCATAACCATCGCCGACAGTTACTGGCTGGGCGGAGAGAGTGCTTCGCTTGAGCGTCAAAACTGTGCCAAGGTCCTTGAAGAGATTGAAAAGGACTATAACTGCAACATTGAGGTGTTTTCACCCAGCATGTCTACCTTCCAGCAGGACATCACTACCAGCGTTGCAGCCGGAAAGGTCTATGCCAATATTATAAACGCCCAGCATGAATTTTCCGATATTTATCGAAGCGGTAACATTGCTGACGTTTCCACAATCAAGTCGCTTGGACTTAAAGATAATGCCTGGCTTGACATCGGAACGGTATACAACACCATAAACGGCGTTCAGTACGGCGTTGCCTTCCTTGAACAACAGTGCCAGACCCTTAACTGGAACGTCATTGCTTACAACAAGACACTTGCCGAAAAATACGGTATTGAAGATATGTATCAGCTCGTACGCGACGGCAAGTGGACCTTTGATAAGTTTTCCGAAATATGCCAGCAGGTCATTACCAAGTCAAATGGCTCGGTTCAAGGGCTTATAAACGGATATCAGTGCCTGCACTTCCTCATTTTCGCAAACGACGGTCATCCCTACACCGTAAAGGACGGAAAACATACATACAACTGTCTGAGCGACAACGTGCTTAACGCTCTGCAATTCGCGCAGGACTTTAATAAAAAGGGCCTGCTTGACACCAAAGACTTTGTGGGCAACGATTTCGGTCTGACCGAGTCAAACGTGTTCATGTCGCGCAAGGCGTTCTTCCATCTTTCCGATTTCTGGGTGGTTTCTGAGGTATTCTCCTCCGGCATGCCCGATGATTACGGAATTCTTCCCCTGCCGAAGGGACCCGCAGCCGACAAGAACATAGGCCTTGCCACCAACTGCAAGTCGTTCTTTTTCATAAAGGGCGACCCCGATATCGAAGATGCAGGCGCAATTTTGGTTGCGATGGCAAATCGTACCGGTCTTACTGATGAAGAATGGGTAAAACAGCAGGTTGAAAATTCTCTGCGCGATGATGAATCAGGCGAAATGCTTGAACTTATGCTTGCCAACTCCAGAACCAATCACGAGCTCTCCTGTCTCGGAACGGACTGGAACACGCTGCAGCATCAGGTTATTTACGATATGTCCTTGACTCCCCGTCAGGCAATGGAGCAGGGACAGCAAGGCGCTCAGGCCTCGCTTGACTCCTTCTTCGGTCAAGAATAATCCTACCTAATATACATTATTATTACAGAAAGGAGAACAACCGTGAAAAGGATTTGGACATTAAGCTTATGTGCGCTTCTCGCGCTCAATACCTTATTTATCCCGTCCCTTCCCGCGACAGCAGAGGGCGAGATTTCTTCGGCGTTCTCCGACAGTAATTCCTACAGTGATTATCTCGCTGGAATAAAAGAAAAAAACTATACGGGCAAAAGGATTACTGTTTCGGGCACTGCCGGAACAGGCAACGGCTCCGCAACAGTAACCCTGCCCGACGGTCAGCAAGCGCTCCTAACTACAGAGGATGGAGACGCCTGTTGGTCCATCTCCATTCCCGAGGCGGGAATGTATGCTTTTGCCCTTGATTACTACCCCTATGGCGGAAACGGATCACAGATCGGACGCAGAGTTTTGATTGACGGCGTCATCCCCGCAAACGAGCTTGAGAGCGTCAGTTTTGGGCGCGTCTTCCGCGACAGCAAGAAGATACAGCGCGTTGACGGAGGAAACGATATCCGCTCGGAAGCGGAGGAACTCCGACGCGTGCTTTCTGCCACCATTACCGATGGCGACGGCTTATACGGCAATGCGCTTTATTTTTACCTGACAGAAGGGGAGCACACTCTCACCCTTGAATCCCTGTCCGAACCGATGGCGGTCCTTTCGGTCACCGCTTTTTCAACTGTGACGGAGCTGCCAACATATGAAGAATACCTGAAAAAACACACCGGTACTGCCGTCAAGGGCGCACTTGACGGAGGCCTGCTTATCTATGAAGCAGAGGAAATGACCGAAAAATCGGATTCCGCAATTTACGGCGCATCCGACCTTACCTCACCTGAAAACTCCCCCTATGATTACGCTTACCAAAAGCTTAACGTTATTGACGGAAGCCGTTGGCAGAATGTTGGTCAATGGGTGTCATATACCGTAAACGTGCCGCAAAGCGGCTACTATAACATCGGTCTTCGCTGCCGCCAGCAAAACGCACGCCAGGCCGTCAGAAAGCTTACCATCGACGGAGAAGTGCCCTTTGCAGAGGCCGCCACTCTTGTTATTGAGAAGAATACAAAATGGCAAACCACCCTGCTTGGCGACGATGAACCGTATCTTTTCTGGCTTTCTCAAGGCGAACACGAGCTGCGCTTCGAGGTTGCTCTTGGCGAAATTTGTGATTCGCTCATCGAAGCGGACGCCGTGCTTTCCGAGCTAAACAGCATTAACTGGGAACTTATGACCGTGCTAGGAACCGAGCCCGATACCAACCGCGATTACCAGCTCGATACCTATATGCCCGATGCTATTGAGCGCCTTTCGCTGTGTGCCGACAGACTTGACAATATTGTTAAGTCATGGCTCTCTCTCACGACCGAGAAAGACTCCTCCGTAGCACAGCTTGAGCAATTTGCAGCGCTACTGAAGGGAATGGTTAAAAAGCCCTCAAAGATTCCCGCACAGTATAGCTTTTTCCGCGATTCGGTCAGTTCGTTTGCAACGCTTATTGAGTCAGAAAAGCTTCAGCCTCTGACCGCCGACTATATATTTATCGCGGAGCAGGGTGCAACCCTTCCGCGCGCCGACAGCAACATTTTTGTCAAAGCAAAATATGGCTTTTTGCGTTTTCTTTCCTCCTTTACAAACAATTATAACAACCTGTCCACCGCAACGGATGCCGAAAAGAGCATAACTGTTTGGATTGGTAACGGTCTTTCGGGCGGACGCGATCAGGCACTTGTGCTCAACCGCCTTATATCACAGGATTATACGCCCAACTCGGGCACCGCAGTAAATCTCCAGTTGGTTCCTATGGGCACCATCCTTACGGCAACACTCGCGGGCAAAGGACCCGACGTTGCATTACAGATTTCAGGAAGCGAGCCTGTGAACTATGCAATGAGAAACGCCGTTATCCCCCTGTCCGATTTCGATGATTGGGACGAGATAGCAAAGCGTTTCCCAGCCGTTTCCACACTTGGTTTTACCTATCTTGACAAGGTTTATGCCGTTCCGGAAACTATGGATTATCCCGTCATTTTCTACCGCCGCGATATTATGGATTCGCTCGGTATCAACGTTGATAAAATAGAAACCTGGGACGATCTTATCCTAACACTCCCCACCGTTCAGGCCAATAATATGAATTTCGCCATCCCCGCGTTCTACACTTCATATTATATGTTCCTGTTCCAAAACGGCGGACAGCTTTATAATGATGCGGGCACAAAGACCGCACTCGGTGAGAAGGTGGCACTTGACGCCTTCAACACCTATATGAAATTCTACGGAAGCTACGGCATCCCGTATGCATACTCGCTCGAGACCCGTATCCGCAATGGTGAAATTCCTTTTGCTGTTGCGAATTTCTCGGTATACAACATACTTAAAATCTCGGCGCCCGAAATCGACGGCATTTGGACTATGGCCAAGATTCCCGGCACCGGAAGAAGTGACGGCACAATAGACCGCTCCACCCCCATGACCTGCGCAGGCTGCGTTATTATGTCCTCGGCAAAGAACGTTGACGCCTGTTGGAACTTTGTTAAATGGTGGACCTCGGCTGACATTCAGCACCGTTTCGGACGCGAGCTTGAAAGTTCTCTCGGAAGGGGCGCACGCTATAACACCGCCAACATTGAGGCTATCTCGATGCTGCCGTGGACCTCAAAAGAACGTGCAGTCCTGCTCAGCGCTCTTGACGATGCCGTCGGCATCCGTGAGGTTCCGGGCGGATATATGACCGAACGCAACGTGACCTTTGCCCTTAAGGAGGTCTACAGTTCCGGCACTGACGCACGCGACACGTTGCGCAACTATATCTCGGCCATTGATGATGAGATCGAGATCAAGCGCAAGGAATTCCATCTTGACGACTGATTTTCTCTATTATTTAGGAAAGGAGGAGTATTAAATGCTTAACAAAAAACCGACGACCCTTCGTGAGCGTTTAAGTGAAGACATAATGCACGGGCTTCATCAAATGAAGCGCCACAAGGCACACTATTTATTGATGATGCCTTTCCTTGTGCTGTTCTTCGTTTTTATTATTATTCCCGTCGGTATTGCCATTGTTTTCAGCTTTACCTCCTTCAATATTCTTGAACCGCCCGAATTCATCGGTCTGCAGAACTATTTCCGTCTTTTTATCAATGACGAAATATTTCTGACTGGCGTTAAAAATACTCTTGTGTTTGCCGTTGTGACCGGCCCCGGCGGATATATCCTTGCGCTGATGTTTGCATGGCTTATAAACGAGCTTCCGCACACACTACGCGTCATTTTTACCATTATTTTCTACGCTCCGTCCATGTCGGGCGGTATGACCGTAGTATGGACTTATCTTTTCTCATCCGATGCAAAGGGTTTTCTCAACGCATGGATGATGCGCTTCGGTATCATCAATCAGCCCGTTGCATTTTTGCAGGATGAGGGATATATGATGCCCATTATGATAATTATCATCCTTTGGATGAGCCTTGGAACCACATTCCTTTCCTTTATCGCCGGTTTCCAAGGTGTTGACCGCTCTTATTATGAAGCGGCGGCACTTGACGGAATCAAAAACCGCTGGCAAGAACTTTGGTTTATCACCCTGCCGATGATGCGTCCCCAGATGCTCTTCGGCGCGGTCATGAGTATCACTTCGGCCTTTGGCGTCGGCGACATCATTACCCAAATAATGGGTTATCCGAGTGCGGGATATGCCGTTCACACCGTTATAAACCATCTGCAGGACTACGGCACCATCCGCTACGAAATGGGCTATGCCTGCGCCATTGCCACGTTACTGTTTGTTGTTATGATTAGCTGTAACAAGGCAATACAGGCTCTTCTGAGGAGGGTTGGCACCTGATGAAAAAGAAACGTCTTTCACGCTCGGTCGGGGGAGATGCAGTGCTTGTCATCTTTCTTGTCCTCCTTGCGGCCGTTATGCTGCTTCCGATAATATATGCGGTTGCAACCTCCCTTAAACCCAACAATGAGCTTTGGCTTTTCCCCCCGCGATTTTTTGTACGCAATCCAACCTTTAAGAACTACGGCGGACTTTTTGAACTTATGAGCACTTCGTGGGTGCCTTTTACCCGCTATCTGTTCAACACTGCATTTATCACCGTTGTTGGTTGTGTGGCACACATTACGGTCGCTACCATGTGCGCCTATCCGCTTGCCTGTTACAAATTTCCGGGCTCGCGCGGAATTTTTAACCTTATTCAGACCGCATTGATGTTCTCGGCTTCGGTTACGGCAATACCTTCGTTTATCGTAATGTCAAACCTTGGCCTTGTGGACTCCTTCGCAGCCATCATCCTGCCCGCCGTGGGTGCCCCGCTAGGACTTTTTCTTATGAAGCAATTCATTGAACAGATGGTACACCCCGCACTGCTTGAAAGTGCCGATCTTGACGGCGCAGGTGAACTGAGAAAGTGCTTCCAGATCGTCTTTCCTATGGTCAAGCCCGCCTGGCTGACGCTTGCCATCTTCTCGGTTCAGACTCTTTGGACTACCGGCAACACCCCCTATATCTACAGCGAACAGAAAAAGACCTTGAACTATGCCATGTCACAAATAGTCTCGGCGGGCATTGCCCGTCAGGGTGTTGGCGCGGCAGTTTCGGTTGTTATGCTGCTTGTTCCGCTTATATTCTTCATTATTTCCCAGTCTAATGTTGTTGAAACGATGTCAACCTCGGGTATGAAGGACTGACCGAAGTTCTGTAAAAAACGCCAATCACACAAAGAAAGGAAGAGGAACCATGAAAAAAACAGTTTCGGCAGTTTTGGCGGTATTGGCTTTGCTGCTTGTTTTTTCCTCTGCCGTTTCTGCCGAGTCCTACACCTATACCCGTTCGGGCGAGGCAGTTGTCTCACCCGATGCATATATCCCTTCCGCCAACGTAATTCTCAGTGCTGACGGAATATCGGCGACATCGCCGCAGGATATTTTCTTTTCGGATGACGGAAGAATTCTGGTTGCCGACACGGGCAACAATCGCATTCTTATTCTTGATAGCACTTTGACGAAAATATCTGCTGTTTCCTCCTTCAAAGATAAGGATGGCAACCTCTATACGCTCAACGCTCCCGAAGGTGTCTTTGCCGCAAAGGACGGCATGCTCTACATTGCCGATACAGGCAACCACCGCCTTCTGTGTTGCGATAGTGAGTTGAACGTTTTTCTCGTTGTTGAGAAGCCAAAAGGTCTTGTCGGCATTGCAGAGGATGCATCCTTCAATCCCACCAAACTGCTTGTTGACTCTTCAGGCAGAATTTACGTCGTTGCAAGAAACTACAACCTCGGAATACTGCAGCTTGACCCCAAAGGAAATTTTGTTGGATATATCGGCGCTCCCAAGGTGCAATACAATCTGTTAGAGATGCTGTGGCGCAGTATATCTACGGAGGAGCAACTCTCCAAGATGGAGCAATATGTTCCTACCGAATACAACAACATCGCCCTTGATAATGAGGGATTTGTCTGGGGCACGATAGGTACACTGGACCGCGACAAGCTTGAATCAACTATTACGTCGGGTGATACGAGCGGAACGGTTACCCCTATTACAAAGCTCAACACCAACGGAAACGACGTGCTCAAGCGCAACGGTGCACACGCTCCGCTCGGTGATCTTGATTATGAAAAGGATCCCTCAAAAATAATTGACGTTGCCACCATGGAAAGCGGCATCTACGCAATGCTTGATTCCACACTCGGCCATATATTTATGTATGACGACAACGGCAACCTGCTTTGTATCTTCGGTAAAAACGGAAACGGCGCTTATGACTTTTCTCAGGTTTCGTCCTGCACCTTCTGCGGAGATGACCTGCTTGTTCTGGACGCGCTTTTCGGTCGCATTACGGTCTTCTCACCGTCCGATTACGGCAAACGGTTGCTTTCGGCCGCCCGCTATCAGTATGACGGAGATTTTGACAAAGCCTACGCCGTTTGGAGCGAGGTTGCGGGACAAAACCGCAATCTGGAATATGCCTTTGTCGGACTTGGACAATCCTACTGCAATGAGGGAGAATATGAAAAAGCCATGGACTGCTTCTCTTATGCAGACGACAAGGAAAACTACTCAAAAGCAAAGTTTTTACTGCGCAAAGAGAATATGAAGACGGTTTTCCCCGTCATTTTCATCAGCATTATCTGCATTGCAGTAGTTGTGTTCGTGTTCGGCATCGGCAGAAAGTTCTATCGTTATGCCAAAGGCTACAGTAGGGAGGAGTAGGTGCATGAAGAGTTTTCTTTCCAAGATTAAATACGGCGCCTACATTTCGGTGCATCCTTTTAAGGGCTTTTGGGATATAAAGCATGAGAATATGGGAAGCCTCGGTGCTTCGGCTTTTTATCTCGCCGTTTACACGTTGCTTTCGGTCATCTCGGGATATTGCACGGGTTATCTCTTCAACCCATCCAATCCAAGTGAATTTTCTGCAGTTAAGCAGGTATTCACCGTGCTTGCAATTTTCTTTGCTTACTGCATTTCAAACTGGGCGTTCACCTGCCTTTTCGACGGCGAGGGAACCTTTAAGGATATTTTTAAGGCTACGGGTTATTCACTTTTCCCTCTCATCGTTGGGCAGATTTTGCTCATACCGCTCAGCAATTTCTTCGTTTTAAATGAATCCGCATTCTACACAACCATAAATTCCATAACGCTTGTTTGGATGTTGTTCCTCATCCTTATAAGCGTTCTTGTCACACACAATTACAGCCTCGGCAAGGGTCTCGTTGTCATTGTGTGCATAATATTTGTTATGTGCGTAATCGCCTATATTGCGCTGCTGTTTTTTAACCTTATTCAACAGATGTTTGGCTTTATCGCCGCTTTTATAGCCGAGTTTACTGCACGCTATCTTTCTTAAATTCAACGGGAGGAGGCAACCATTATGCCCTGCAGGGTAGGAAAATTTAAAAAAATTGTAGCCGCAGCACTTGCCGCTTCCCTGATCCTTTCGGGTTGCGCAAACGGCGGAGAAGTAAAGGTTCCCGACTATGCTGCCGTCAGCGGTGGATACGTTGAGGAGACCTCGCTTTCAACCCTTGACAGCACTCGGGCCGATTGGGTAAAGACCAATATGCAGCTTATGCTTTCAAACGAAAGCGCCGAGCTCTATCTCGGACCCCACTTTGATATTGCCGTTGTCGATAAGCGCACCGGAGCGGTCACCTTCTCGAATGAGGCGGCCTACAGTGCTGATGCCGAAAACTTCTCTCTTGATCAGCAAAAAAACGCTTTTTCTCAGATTGTTATAGACTACTACCGTAAGGACGGGGTGGCTGTCACGGTTCATTCCTTCCCCGAATGTTATGACGGTGAGGATAAAAAGCAGGTAGAGGCCGAGGTCATCGGCGACACTCTTACACTTAAATACTCCTTCGGCACCGTCATGGAAAGTCGCGTTATTTTCCAGGTGATGACGGCTGAAACCTATGAAAAAATTGAAAAGATGGCCGAAGAAGCCATAGAGAAAAAGGAACTTTCCTCCTCCGGCTGGGGAAGAATGAATTCCTGCTACAACTTTGTGGAATATAACGACCTTTCGGCGGACGAAATCAAGCGCTACACCGAGACCTATCCGTCGTTTGGCAGGGGGGACAAAATCTACGTTTTGAACCCATCGGCTACATATATACAGACCGATAATATTGAAGAGGTTTGTAAAAATCTTGGCTTAACGCGTGCAGACGTTGACGCAGAGGTCGAAAAAATGGGAGGAACAGGTTCGCTTGTTTCCACCATTCCCAACTTTGTCGTCGAACTCGAATATGCTCTCGACGGAGCCGACCTTCTGGTCACCGTTGACCCGCAAAAAATTGTTGAACCCGCAAACTTTTATATGGAAAAGCTCTACGTGCTGCCCGGATTCGGCGCGACCGACAGGGTCGAAGACGGATATCTTCTAATCCCCGACGGAACGGGCTCTATCGTTTACAACAACGCCGGCTCCTCCGCGGGCGACCGTTATTCGCTTTCCTTCTACGGAAGCGATCCCGCCCACAACATAAAAGACCGCGCCGACCTCTCTTCAGAGGCACCGTTTCCGATTTTTGCTCTCAAGGGTGCGGATAACGCCGTCTTCGGAATTGTAGAAAGCGGCGATGCGTTGGCGGGTGTCACTCTCCAGCTCGCAAACAACAACTATCCGCAGAACGTCTTGTCGCCCTGGTTTACTTACCGCGTCAGGGGAACGCTGGATGACGGCTCAGGCACTTCCACCTCCAAGAACTACGTTTATTCACAGAAGATAGCGGCTCAGCCCTACACCATCCGCTACCATCTGCTTTATGGACAACGCAGCAATTACAGCGGAATGGCCGCTTTTTACCGCAGCTATCTCCACTCCACAGCCTCCCTTTCGGAC
This sequence comes from Acutalibacteraceae bacterium, assembly GCA_045590515.1. GTDB lineage: Bacteria > Bacillota > Clostridia > Oscillospirales > Acutalibacteraceae > SIG589. The sequence continues at coordinate 37,548 of JAZNRD010000029.1, read as the reverse complement.
ACAAAGAGTGATTTTAAGGTTGACGTTAACCTTATCGGCGGTGTGACCGCACAAAAGAATATTCTTGGAATATCGATGACGACAGCGGCCGCCGCATCCGACTTTGATTCCATTGAAAAATGGCTTGAAGGCCTCCCGTCGAACAACGTCGACCTTAATATTGAAGGGTTGTTCGGCAAGGGAATTGAAAGCTCGGCGCCCACCAAATTAAAGCTTGTGAGCGCGCTGGGCAGCCGCGAAAAATACGATGCACTCTGTACGCGCGGCAGACTTTTCCCGGCTCTTTCCTTCCTGCAGGTTGCAAACAGCGGCGGTGGCATCAAGGGCAATACCGACATTGTCAAATTTATTGACCGCGAATTTGCCTTCCTTGCACCGTATATGCCCCATACGGGCCTGCGCAGCGAGGAAAAAAGCACGTATCTCCTTTCTCCCGCAGTCTTCGGTGAGGTTGGCAAAAAGTTGACTTCCGAGCTTAAAGACTTTGGAGATACACTCCTGCTCTATGACGGAGCAGACCTTCTCTTCTCTGATTTTAACGAAAACAATAAGGCCACACGTGAGGATGCAAAGTTTGCTATTCGCTCGGTCCTTGACAGCATGAAAAAACAGGGACTCACACTCAAGCTTGGTGGCGCAAATGCATATGCGCTGCCTTACGCTGCTGCACTTTGCAACGTTGACCTCACCTCCGAGCGCGACAAAATAATCAGTGAGGCAATTCCCTTCCTCGGAATGGTGCTGCACGGCAGCATAGCCTACTCGAGTGCACCCCTCAACGAAGCGGGGGACTATAGGTCCGCTGTTCTTGATATGGTAGAAAACGGTGCAAACCCCGCATTCCGTCTTATCACAGGTGATATGAGTCTGCTGGCCGACACCGAATACACCGAGTTTTATGGCGCAGATGCATCGGTCTGGAGTGAAAAGATAAACGAGCTATGCTCTACGCTTTCGACCTTTTATGATGCCACGTCAGACTGCACCGTAACAGACCACGAGCTGATTAGCCGTGACTTGCGCCGCGTTACCTATTCAAACGGTTACACCGCCGTTATAAACCGCGGCACAGATACCGCACAGATAAACGATGTGACGGTTGAGGCACGCTCGTTCAAACTTTTCAATGCAGACGGGGAGGGATTAAAATGAAGAAAAATCGTAGGCTTTCCCTGACGACCAAGAGCGGCCTTTACGGTTACATTTTTATTCTACCCTTTATAATCGGTCTTGCGTTTATTTTCCTGCCGAGCATTGTCGAATCGCTTTACTATTCTTTTTGCAACGTTCAGATTGGCTTTGGCAGCGTTGAGGCTACCTTTGTGGGGCTTGAAAATTTTAAGACCGCATTCCTTTCAGACGTAGAATACCGTACCATTTTGCTTGATACTGTGCGCGGAACGATTATCGATACGATAATCATTATGTTCTTCAGTTTCTTCATCTCTAATATTCTTAATCAAAAATTCAAAGGTCGCGGCCTCGCAAGAACGCTTTTCTTCCTGCCCGTTATTCTTTCAACCGGAATAATCGCGGCGGCCGATGCCTCGCAGGCAGCACAAATGCAGATGAGCGAGATTGGCAGTTCGGTTTCGTCGGCGTTCGGAGGCGAGGCGCTCGCAGCATTCTTCGACCTTGAAGGAATGCTCACCTCAATGAATCTGCCCGAAGGATTGACATCCATCATAGTCTACGCCATTGACAACACCTACACCATTGTAAACCGTTCAGGCGTACAGATTCTCATATTCCTTTCGGCATTGCAGGGAATCTCTCCCTCTATTTTTGAGGCGGCATCAATTGAGGGCGCAACCCCGTGGGAAGAATTTTGGAAGATAACCTTCCCGATGATAACGCCGATGATACTGGTAAACATCGTTTATACGGTTGTGGACTCGTTCACCAACCCCAACTACGGTATGCTGGAATACGTCGAAAAAGAGGCCTTCTCCTTTAACAAAATGGGCTATTCTTCAGCGGTATCGTGGGTGTATTTTCTGATAGTGGTTCTGCTGCTCGGCATCGTGTTCAAGGTGATGCAGAAGCGAATAACCTATCTAAATTCGTAGGGGAGGGTGAAAAATGACCGAAATTTTTAAAAACAAAGCCAAGCTCCGCGCGCGGAGTCTCTCCCTTGGATGGAGCCTTGTCAGAGCGGTTATCATCATTGGCATCTGCTTCATCATCCTTTATCCGTTTTTTGTAAAGATAGTTAACGGTTTTAAGAGCTTCGACGACCTCATTGACCCGACCGTTGAGTATCTGCCGCGTGTCTACTCTCTTGAATATTGGATATCGGCATTTGAACAAATGGAATATCCCAAAGCATTTTTAAACACCTTGCTTGTTTCTCTTGGAGTGGCGATTTTGCAGACGGCCGTTGCTGCCGTTACGGGATACGGCTTTGCCCGCTTCAAATTCAAAGGGCGAAACCTGCTGTTCCTGTTCGTTATTTTAATGCTTATCGTCCCGCCACAGACCATTTTGGTTCCTCTGTTTATTAAGTTTAAGCAGTTTTTGGGATTCATCAACCTTATCGATACTCCCTTGCCCGTCTTTATTATGGCGGCAACGGGAACCGGATTTAAAAACGGACTTTATATCTTCCTTGCCCGACAGTTCTTCATCAATATGCCAAAGGAACTGAACGAGGCTGCCGCTATCGACGGGTGCGGCGTATTCGGAACCTTCTTTAAGGTGATGCTACCGTCGGCATCAACCATACTCACCACTGTCTTTCTACTTTCCTTCTCCTGGCAGTGGACTGACACCCTTTATAATGGTTTGTTTTTCCAGGACACGGCGATACTTTCAAATGCTATCAACGTCGTCGGAATGGGAGAATCAATGGCCGTTTCGGGAAATCTGCAAAATATTGCAGCCATCCTTGCCGTACTCCCGCTTGCGGTGCTCTACATCTTTGCACAAAAATCTTTTGTAGAGTCAATAGATAATGCGGGAATTGTAGGCTAATATATCACCCGGCAAAAAAGAAAGGAGCATTTTTATGAAGAAAAAAGTACTAACCGGACTCTTGGCATCTGTGTTGTTGCTTTCTTCCGTTGCGGCTGCCGTTATTGGCGTCAACCATTTTAACAACGACCCGTCAACAGAAGATTTCATCGTGCAGAACAAGCAATACCAAAGCGCAATCGGCGGAAACGTGCTTGACATAACCGATAAGGACTACGTCAATATCGATGATAGCAGTTTCGATGTCAGCACACTCGTCGCGACCGACGATCTTGGCCGAAATCTCTCAACCGATGGAACGGGAGACAACGGTAGACAGGTTGCGGTTTTCTACAACCTCAACTTTGACGGTCTCGGAACCACACAAATTTTCCAAGACCTGCTTGACGCAAACAAGCCGCTTTCTTCAGGCAGCATGTATTGGTGGGGCAAGCCGATATTTGGCTATTACCTCTCAAGCGATACCTGGGTAATGAGAAAGCACATCGAGATGTTTACCCTTGCCGATGTTGACTATCTTGTATTTGACACCACGAACGACAAGGCGTTCACCACTCAGGCTCTTAAGCTTATGCACCTGCTGCATGAGTATAACGAGATGGGCTGGGATGCACCGAAGGTCGCATTCTACACCAACACCGAATCCGCCATCCGTATGCTCTCCATTTATTCCGACATCTATTCGCAGAATAAATACCCCGACACCTGGTATATGGTTGACGGAAAGCCCCTTATTATCGGAAAGGGCGCGAGCTCTGTTATAAAGGAATTCTTCACCGTTCGCACAAGCCAGTGGCCCAACACCCCCCTTGTTGAGGGCGGATATCCCTGGATAAGCTTTGACGACGTTGCAACCGTTCAGTATGACGAGAACGGAAAGCACGGCGTTATCCCTGTTTCGGTTGCACAGAACTCCTCCCCCAACGCACAGTTCTCTGACAACGTTCTCTACGGAATGACCGGCGCGACCGGTGGCTGCCGCGGCAGAAGCTGGCACGACGGCGACGATAACATCACCGAAGATTCCTACAAGTACGGCTATAACTTCCAGGAAGAGTGGGACACCGCAATTGCTTCCGATGCCGAAACCGCTATGATCCTTCAGTGGAACGAGTGGCGCGCAGGCGCTTACGGCAATCCTCCCAAGGTATTTGACGAAATGACCAACGAATACAGCCGTGATATCGAGCCGATGGTCGGTGGACATTTTGATAACTACTATATGCAGATGGTTGAAAACATCCGCAATTTTAAGAACACCGGTGCTAAGACCAACACCACTGAAACCAAAACTATCGACGTTGCGGGCGATTTCAGCCAGTGGAGCTCCGTCACCACAACCTACCGTGATATGGCAAACGGCGGCATTCGCCGTGATGAGCTTGGCTTTGGCGACTATCGCTACGTCAACCTTACAGGCCGTAATGAGATGATCTATTCCAAGGTTGCCAAGGACAGCGAAAAGCTTTATTTCTACGTTCAGACAGACGGCGATATCTCCGAGAACACCGACGGAACCTGGATGAACCTCTATCTCGATACCGATGGCGACCTTTTAAACAACTGGAACGGCTATGACTTCCGCGTAAACGGTATTGCTTCAGAAGGCAAACTCAGACTTCAGAGCTTTGACGGCTCTGCCTGGAACGATGCTGCAGAAGTATCCTACCGTGTTTACGGCAACCAGCTGATGCTTGAGGTAACAAAGGCCGAGCTCGGCATTTCGGGCGAAACCTACTCTGTTAATTTCAAGTGGGCTGACAGCCACGAAGAGCTCAACACGTTTGAAGACTTTTATCAGAAGGGCGATGTAATGCCCTACGGTCGCTTCAACTTTGCTTTCAATGCAAAATAAAGGAGAACTTTTATGAAAAAGACTTTTGCAGCATTTATAACACTTGTGCTCATCTTTGCCTGCTGCGTTACGGCAGCGGCTGCAGTACCCAGCTACACCGCAATCTACAACGCACCTACAATTGACGGTGTTGTAAACAGCGATGAATATGGTACTGCTGCTCCCCTCAACAAGAGCAACGCCAGCCTTTTCTACTACAATTCCTGGGATATTGACCCCACAGGCAACGCTTGCAATCCTCCTGAACTGACATATGCCTTTGCCTGGAAAGAAGATGCTCTTTATGTTGGCATTACAGCAAAGAACATTGAAGACATAAGCGACGGAAAGTTCCAGATAGACTTAAGTCCCGAAAAGAAGATCAAGGACAGCAAGGCCGGCGTCTTCTACACCTTCAAGGCTGTTGCGCTGGGCACTGACGGTATCGTCTCTGTCGCACGTGACAACTTCCAGACAGCAGGCAACACGGGCAAGACCTCTATGAATATCAACAGCAAGTGCGAGGCCGTTGCCACCGAGGTTTCTTCCGGCGTTTACAACATTGAAGTCAAAATCCCGCTCGCTGAACTGCAGGTAAGCGGCAAGGGCGGCAACTTCAATAACATTAAGCTTAAAGAGGGCACCTGGGGTGTCGGCTGTTATTTCATCGGTAACGGCGGCGGATTTTCCAACACCGTATATCCGATAGAACACACCGACGGTCTCATCCAGTATTATAACGACCTCAAGCTTGTCAAGAAGGATACCTCTGCCCCCTCTTCCTCCGAGCCGCAGGAGAGCGCTACCTCTTCAAAACAGCAGGAGGCAACCTCTTCAAAACAGAACGCTCCGACCGGAAACAGTTCCACAATCTCCACTAATAAACCTGCGGATAACACTTCATCTGTCGGCACCGCGCCCGACACCTCTTCCGCCATCGCTGACAACACTGCGTCTGACAATACTGCGTCCGACACCAATTCTACCGTTTCTGATGATACCGTGTCTGACACCGAGACAAATGCAGACGGCGATTCTACCACCGATAACGCTACTACCGACAACACCACGCCCGCAAAGGATAACACCGTTCTTATTGTTGTCATTATTGCGGCTGCGGTTATCGTACTCGCTGCCGCCGGCGCAGCAATATTCATCGTTAAAAAGAATAAGAAAAACTAACTGTACGGAAAAATTCTTTCTGTGCTTTTAGTAATATCCCTCGTTATTCCCTTTTTACATTCAGGGACGTAAACACAACAGCAAACGTTTCGTCCTTTGCGGCATAAAAAAGCTGCGCCAAACTTTACTACTCATCAATTCATCAGAACGGAGTGAAAATGAATGAAATCCAAAAGATTAGTATCTCTTTTGCTTGCATTGTCGATCATTTTTTCGACATTTGCAGTGCTTGGATCGATATCCGCTTTAGCGGCTCCGACAACCGCTACCGTTTCTGCATTTAATGCATCCGCAAACAGCGGTCAGATCGATTCTACCTGCCCTGATAACTTCTACTGGAATACAGAGTTCGTTTCGGGCAACAACGGCAGCCCCTGGACCACCCTTCGTTTCAAGAACAAGGCAACCGGACTCTATCTTGTAGAGACCGCAAACGGCCTTGCTCAGACCAGCGACAAGGACGATGCAAACACCCTCTTCCAGATTGGCGATTTCTACGGAAACAAGTGGGTTCTCTACTCACCCTCCGGAAAATACGTAGGTATCGACACCCTTATCACCAACATAGGTCCCGCGGGCGACGGTTCGGGTAACCACGCCTCCAACGGAACCTTCGACTGCGAAGGATATGAGCTCGTCCGCTTCTCTGACGACGGTTCATACAAAACCGCAGATACCCTTGCAGACAACACTGCATACGTAATCTATGTCAAGAGCCAGTGGGGAGATTGGATGGAGTCCGCTCTTAAGGGCGACGATGTTCCTGCTCCGGAAGAGCCTCCCACAACCGCTACCGTTTCTGCATTTAATGCATCCGCAAACAGCGGTCAGATCGATTCTACCTGCCCTGATAACTTCTACTGGAAAACAGAGTTCGTTTCGGGCAATAACGGCAGCCCCTGGACCACCCTTCGTTTCAAGAACAAGGCAACCGGACTCTATCTCGTAGAGACCGCAAACGGCCTTGCTCAGACTAGCGACAAGGACGATGAAAACACCCTCTTCCAGATTGGCGATTTCTACGGAAACAAGTGGGTTCTTTACTCGCCCTCCGGTAAATACGTAGGTATTGATACCCTCATTACCAATATGGGACCCTCGGGAGACGGCTCGGGTAATCACGCCTCCAACGGAACCTTCGACTGCGAAGGATATGAGCTCGTCCGCTTCTCTGACGACGGTTCATACAAAACCGCAGATACCCTTGCAGACAACACTGCATACGTAATCTATGTCAAGAGCCAGTGGGGCGATTGGATGGAGTCCGCTCTTAAGGGCGACAACGTTGCCTCCCAGGAGCCTCCTGCCACCACTACTTTAGATGCAGTTGCAGGCGACCTCCCGACCGACGCTGCCGCCAAGGAATATTACACCTGGACCGCCGTTGTTTCGGGCGCTGCACAAACCGGCACCAATATGAACGAAGAAGGCAGATACTACTTCGTCAACAAAGCAACAGGCCTTTATCTGACAGATAATAACGGCACGCTCGTTGTTTCAACAAAGGATAACGCTGCCGCACAGGTCTGGACCGTTAAGGATTTCTGGACCAATAAGTTCCTGGTTCTCAGCAGCTTAGGTAATTATCTCAATTCCGACAGCAATATGACCGAGATTCGCCCGATGGGTGAGACCGACCAGGTCTTGGGCGGCATGGCCGACAACGTAAACTCGGCAAACGGATATGAACTTATAAATATCCTCTCTGCCGCAACCGGCGAGATTATCACAAACATCGCTGACGGCACCGAGGTCTACATCCGCGACTGGGTTGTCAGCGGTTTCCCGACTGAATATCTCGGTTGCAAGGACCCCGACGCTCCCGATACACCCGTAGTAACCCTTCCGGAAATTGTTTCTCCCGAGAATGCAGCAGCCGTTACAACTACCACACACAGTGTTAAGGATAACGGTATGCCGACAACCGATGCAGACAACTTCCGCTGGACTGCCATCACCACCGATGGCGGCTGGGTGTTTAAAAACGTTGCAAACGGATACGTTCTGACCGACGGCAACGGAACCTTGACCGCACAGACCTACACCGGCGAACCCTATCAGACGTGGGTTGTTACCGATAACTGGGGCTATCTGTGGAAAATGTACAACAAGCGCACAAACAAATACATCAACACCGACTACAACCTCACCTTACTTGGACTGAACGGTCCTTCCGATGATGACCATGCGTCCGACGGTATCAACAACATTGAATGGTATGAGATGGTCCACTTCACCACCGACGGACAGACCGAAGTTACCACGCTCAAAAACGGTGAGACCTATTACATTTATAACGTCGCTGACGGTTCTACCGGCGAGATCAAAGATGTTCTCGGTGTAACCGCCACCTCTATTACTCCCACACTTCCCGGCACGGCAGACAACGAAACTCTGATGGACGGACAGGACACTGCCAACCCGCCTGTTGACGTTGCCGTTACGATGGGCGTTAAGGTAAGTCCGCTGGCCAGCATTGCAAAGAAGGGCACACAGATTTGGATCTTCCAGTCTGTAGCACTTGATAATCCTGTTGAAAGCGTATGGAACGTAACCGGCAACACCGACTCCATTCTTCCCACAATCTCCACCGGATATTATATTCAGAATAAGGAGACCGGTCTCTACCTTACTCAGATTAACCATAAGGTTTATCAGACTGCCTACACCGGCGCTGACAACCAGAAGTGGACCTTCGAGCAATATCCGTTCGGAATAGCAGATGACTGCAACTTCTTACGCAACTACGAAGACGGCTATCAGCTTTTACTTGAAGACACCACTGTTGGTCTTTACAACCCCAAGAACTATACCACTGATCCCGACGTTCAGGCTACTTGGCCGACCTACGGCGAGATGCAATTCAACCCGTTAACCGGCGTTGCAACCGTCTCTCTTGCCCGCGTTATGGCTAACGTCGGTGACAAAAAAGCTCGCTTCCCCGAAGATGGCAAGGGATATTATATCTACGTTCTTGATAACGGCTACGGCGGCGGTCTGCTTGAAGCTATTGCCGAAACCGTCATTGACCACACCACCGACATTCCCACCATCGAAAAGGGTCAGTACAGCAAGGATATTACCTACATTGCGGATCTTGACGCAGGTATTGCCCAAGATGACCTCAACTGGGATCTGCTCTATGATGCATATTCCGACAACGGCGTAATCTACGGTACGGCCACAAATGAGAGCGGCATTTACGGTGTTGGCTTCCGCCATGCTACCTACGGCCGCGGCAAGAGTGAGATTTCTTTCAATCTCACCATTCCGGATTACGTTACCGAATACGTTTCTGTTGCAATGCGTCTTAACAGTTATCACGATCTTGCGGTAGATCAGACCGGTATTCGCGTATACATCAATTCCAAGGGTGAAATTGGTCTTAAGTTCTCCGGAACCAGTCAGGACCTCACCACCCGCGCTACCGGCTTCTCCTTTGCCGAAGGCAGAAACGTCTACATAACCGACGACGCCGAGAACAACGTCATCACGGTTTACTTTGACGATAACGGCACACGCGTTAAGGTTGCCGAGGTTGCAATAAACCGCGGAACCGCCACCCTTACCCCCGCAGACACAACCCTTACAGCGGTTACCAAGAACTACGGCTACAACATCTACACCGACGGATACATCTCCATCACCACAGATGGCGCCGACGTTCTTATCGGTGAGCTTAGGGCCACTGTTCAGACCTTCTCCAACAAGGCGTTCGCCCGCGCTGTCGACACCATTGTAGGCGGCGGAAGCACACCTGAAGAGGACAAGGAAACTGAAAAGGATCCTTCGGATTCTTCAACTCCTTCAACACCCTCTACCCCGTCTGACACCTCTAAGCCCTCCACTCCGTCCGACTCTTCTAAACCCTCCGCTCCGAGTGACACCGCTTCTAAGCCGACAACTACAGTAACACCTGACGCCGATGATACCTCCTCTGACAATTCCTCGGACGTTGACTCGGATGCAGATGCCGACGCAGATACCGATAAGGATGACACCGATAAGGATGACACTGACAAAAATGCAAACGTCGATGCCGATGACGCGCCGCAAGGCAGCGGAACAAACCTCTGGCTCATTGTTGCTATTCTCGGCGGCGCTGTTCTGCTTGGATTATTTATCGTCATATTTGCATTAAAATCCACCAAAAGGAAGGAAGCATAATGAAAAAAATCAGCCACGCCGCCATTGGCGGCATGGATAGTCTCGGGAGATGTCTGACATCTCCCGGGGCGCTCCCCGAAAAACGCGACCGTCTTGTCGGTATGTTTTATTTTATGTGCCACGATGACGAAGCCTTTCCCGCTCAAGGTGCTGAGTTTTTCGAGGACGTGCTTGACGCCTACGATGTTGAGTCCCTCGGCAGCCCCGATTCACCCTTCTATGATCATAAGTGGGGCACCCCGTTTTACTGGGGCAAGCCACTTTTCGGTTGTTACCGTGCACTTGATGAATGGGTAAAACGCCGTCACGTTGAAATGCTCTCGCTTGCAGGCGTAGACTTCATTGTTATTGACTCCACTAATCTGCGCTGTTTCTCTGAAGAGGCCACACTTATTATGAAGATCCTTGACGAGGGCCTGAAGGCGGGCTTCAATACCCCGAAGGTTGCGTTCTACACCAATACCGATTCAGGCGAGCGTGTAAGGGAACTTTATGATAGGATATATTCAAAAAATATTTATCCTGATACCTGGTTGTGTTTTGAGGGGAACCCCGTTATAATTGGCATAGCAGACCAGCAAGACCCTGAAATGCTTGATTTCTTTCATTTCAGAGGGTCACAGTGGCCTAACTCCCCCCTGGTTTCGGATCCGTTCCCGTGGATTGACTTTGGCGAACAGCTTGTCTACGCCCGCTCTGACGGAAGTGAAAGCGTTATGAGTGTGTCGGTCGCACAAAACAGCGACCCTGACACGGCCTGTTTCGGTTCCAACTATTTCTATGGCTCCGACGGTTGCCACGGACGCAGCTTCCACGACGGGAAGGCCCACATAACCGAAGATTCCTATAAATACGGCTACAACTTTGCCGAACAATGGAAAAACGCGCGTGAAAAGGACCCTGACATCGTCTTTGTCACCGGTTGGAATGAGTGGGTAGCAGGTGTTTGGACAGGCGGAGAAAACAACCGCGTTGCTGTTTTTGACTGCATGACACCAGAATATAGCCGCGACATTGAACCTATGCAGGGCGGCTTTGGCGATGCATACTTCCTGCAGCTTATTGACGAGGTACGCAAATACAAGGGTATTGAAAAGGAAGACCTCTCTCTTCCTGTGCATTTTGAAAACTACACCACCGCACTTATCCAGCGCGATTCTAAAACTTCGTGCGGCACCATCCACGATAACTCTCTTCGCAACGTTATCACCTCGGTTGAGGTAAAGGCGGACGGCGACGCCCTTGTCTTTACCGCCGAAACGCGTGTCGCGATAGATGAGAGTGACCGCATCGGTGACTGGATGCGACTTTATCTCAACGCAAAAAAGCCTGATGCATTTTGCTATTGCTTCAACCTTCGCACACTCAGCGACGGAAAAACCGTTGCCGCCGTCCGTGAGGATGACCGCTGGGTGCGAATCGGCACGGTTGACTACAAGGTTGACGGCAACCGCATCAGCATAACAATTCCGAAAAGTATGTGTCCCGAGGGGGATGAACTTTTCTTTAAGTGGGTCGATTCACGTACCCATTGCAGAAGCGGAGACGATTTCTACCTTTACGGCAGCGTCGCCCCGCTTGGCAGACTTTACTATAAAGTTAAGATTTGAGGATTGCCATGACAACGTTTGATATCACAAAATTTCATCTTCCGGAAGACGGAGACGACTATGCACCTGCCTGCGTGCGCGCACTAAAAGAGAGTGAGAACTGCTCCGAGGTTGAGCTTTTCTTTCCCCATGGCGAATACCACGTGTATGACCGCACGCTGGAAGATTTCTTCTCCCGCATTTGCAATAACGACAGCGTTATGCGTCGCGCCCTTTTCCGCATTGTTGACCGCAAAAACATCACGGTTAACGGAAACGGAAGTCTTCTTATCACTCACGGCCGCCTGACCCCCTTTGTCATTGACCGTTGTGAGAATATCACTGTGCGCGATCTTCGCGTTGACCCCGTTCGCCCGTTCTTCACACAGGGCACCGTTTTGCGTGCCGAGGGGGATGAACTCGTTCTTAAGATTGATCAAGACCACTTCCCGACCGACACAAAAGGAGAAAATCTCCTTTTCTACAGCGATTCTTGGGAGTGCGACGGCACCTTTGGCACCATCCTTGTGCAGGAGTATGACCCGATAACAGGCGCACCTGCGTGTGATGCCAAGACCTCTCTTGCGGCCATCGGCGACGGCGTTCAGAACACCGAAAACCTGCCCGTTCCTCTCTGGAGGCTACGCGCAACCCGCCTCTCCGATGATGAATTCCTGCTTAAGGGAACGCGCACTTACGACCCCAAGGTCGGAAGTGTCCTTGTGATGACACACGAGATTCGCACCGTCGGCGGCGTGCTTGTTTTTGATAGCCGCAACATAACAGCAAACGGTGTCACCATTCATCAATCGGCTGCTATGCCCTTCCTTGCACAGTTTTCCGAAGACGTTACCGTTGAAAACTGCCGTGTTATCCCCACCCCGGGAACACCGCGTATGATCTCCACCAACTGCGACGCAGCACACTTCGTTCACTGCACCGGAACGGTAAGGGTAGAGAACTGTCAGTTTGAGAGCATGATGGATGACGTTGTCAACGTTCACGGAATGTATACCCTTGTCAAGGAAGCACACGACGGAAAAATCTTCCTTGACCTTATTCACTACCAGCAAAAGGGCATTAACATGTTCTTCAAGGGCGACACCATCACGGTACGAAATCTTGAAACCCTTGATGCCGTAGCCGAGTTACCGGTGCTTGACTCCTATCTTGAGAGTGATGATATTCTGGTCGTTGTGGTAGAAAACACCGATGGCATTCTGCCCGGTCATGTCTGCGAAAACGTTGACCGTATGCCGAGGGTAATTCTCCGCGGCATACGTGGCGGAAACAACCGCCCTCGCGGATTTGTTGTTTCGTCCTCAAAGCAGATGCTCATTGAAAACAACGTACTTTTCAACTATCAGAACTGTATTGATATTCCCGGTGATGCAAACTACTGGTTTGAGACGGGAAGCGTGCGCGACGTTGTTATCCGTAACAATATTTTTATTCACCATAACGCCTATCAAGCAGTTTCTGCAATAAAAATAAAGCCCGATTTCAACTGCCCCATAAACAACTATCATCAGAATATTCTGATTGAGAACAATCACTTCTTCGGCGACAATCCCCGTCTGCTTGACGTGGCCTGCACCGACAACCTTACCTTCAGAAATAACACCTACCGTGCCCCGCTCTGTGACGAAACGGGAATGGAGGTTTACCGCATACGCACCGCAAACTGCGGAAGATTGCAAATTGAAGAAAACTAACATATAAGGGGTGGGTCATTCGACCCACCCCAAAATAATATTCGGAGGTTACCATGCTTGGAATTCAGAACGGTGCCGTGCTTCAGCGCGGTGATGACAACACCTGCAATATATTTCTGTCCGAAAACGTGAATGAAGCATTCTTTGAAAGTGACGGCCGTAAGATGGCCGCAGGACTCGAAAAAACGGATGTCGGAACCCGCCTTTACGGAATCCCCACCGGCGGCCCATATACCGTAACGCTTGACGGTCAGTCTTTTAATGACGTTTACGTTGGAGATCTGTGGATACTTGCGGGGCAATCAAATATGGAGGGCAACGGTTTTTATCGCACCGCCGATGAGACCGCTTCGCACGGCGATAATATACGAGCGCTCTATCCCTCAAGAAAATGGGAGACGGCGCATCATCCCCTCCACACCATCTGGACCTCGCCCGACCGAGTCCATCGCGATCTCCCCGGACTGTCTGAAGAGGTAAGCTCCTTCAAGGGAGTCGGTCCGGGGATTGCCTTTGCAAAGCGCCTGCGTGAAATATTCGCGGTGCCGCAAGGTCTTATCTGTTGTGCTCACGGCGGAACAAAAATTTCTCAGTGGGACCCTGACCTTTTCTGTGAGGGGGAAGACAGTCTTTTCTGGTCTATGTGTGAATCAATCAAGACCGCAGGCGGCAACGTGCGCGGACTCTTCTGGTCACAGGGCTGTAGCGAGGGCATGTGCGGAGATGAAAACGAAGCCGCATCTTACACCGAAGAAACGCTAAAGGTTTTCCATGCGCTGAGAGAGTATCTTGACAAAGATATTCCAATAGTTATGACCCAAATAGCAAGGCTCTACGGTTTTGATTCTGAGGGGCTTTTTGTCTCCTTCTCTTCGATTAAGGAGCAACAACGCGTCTTTGCTGAAAAGCTGTCAAACGCGCTTGTGGTGCCGACTATAAATTGTAGCCTTGACGATATTGTCCATCTAGATTCCGACTCACAAGACCGCATCGGAGCCGAATCAGCCGATGCAATGGCCGCCTTGCTGGGAAAAAACACCATGCCGCCAATCCGCCTTTCCCACGCGAAGCTTGAAACCGAGAAAGGTCTTGGTCACACAAGGCTCTCGATATATTTTGAAAACGTTTCAGGCTCGCTTGACGCAAAGCCAAGACCCGAAGGGTTTTCGGTCAGCAATGAGCGTTGGGGCCGCGACGGTTTCTCCTTGTTTGATTCAAAGGTTGAGCAAAACCGTGTTGTTCTTCGCATTTCAGAAGACCTTGATTCGGTTAAAGAAAAGTTTGTTTGCTACGGAATGGGACTGAGCCCCTGCTGTAACGTGTGTGACAGCAAAGGACGCTCCATTCCCGCCTTTTCCGTCCGCATTTCCGACATACTGAAATAAGGAGCTGTGACAAATGAGTGTTGACACCAGAAAAAGAGAAACGGTTTTTCCCGTGCGTATTGTCAAGACCTTCGGCAACGTCAAAAACGCCGAGGCATTACTTAAAGCACAGCCGCTTCAGATAACCACCAACGAGCCTGACTGTGCCACGCTCACCAAGGAGGTGAGCGAACAAACGGGGGTTTTAGTGGACTTTGGCCGTGAGATTCACGGGTCTGCCCGCGTGCTTTGCTTTATAAATTTTGACACCAAAACAGGAGCAGCCCTTGCCGAGCATCCCACAGTACGCGTGTCGTGTGGTGAGTCGGCAAGTGAGGCGCTCGGTGCTGTCGGTGTAAAGGGAAGCACCAACGACCACGCGGTGCGTGATTATTCTTTTCCGATGCCCTCATACTGCGATATGACCCTTTTTGAAACGGGCTTTCGCTTTGTTTTCTTTGAACTGCTGACCCCCGGTGTGACAATGCTGTTGCGTTCAGTCGCGGCAGTATCGATTATGCGCGACATTCCCTATATAGGCTCTTTCCGTTCAAGCAACGAGATTCTCAATAAAATTTTTGACGTTTCAGCCTACACCTGCCACCTTTGTATGCAGGATTACATATGGGACGGCATCAAGCGCGACCGTCTTGTCTGGGTAGGTGATATGCATCCCGAAATGCTGACGGTGCGCACTGTTTTCGGTCAAAACGAGGTGTTGGAGAACAGTCTGCGCTTCACGCGCGACAGCACGCCCCTGCCCGGTTGGATGAACGGCTTCCCGACCTACTCGCTTTGGTGGCTTAAGATCCTGCACGACTGGTATTTTTACACGGGTAATCTTGAGTTTTTGAATGAATTCAAAGAATATGCACTTGGTCTTATCGCGCAGGTGTGCGACCACGTCAACGACGACGGAACCGACACCTTACCCGCATACTTCCTTGACTGGCCCTGTCATGAACTCCCCGAGGAGATCAGCGGCTCCCGCGCGGTGCTCGCCTGGGCGCTTGAGGCAGGCGAAAACCTTTGTTGTGTATTTGAAGACGAGGTTGCGGCACAGCGATGCAATAAAAAGCGCTCAGCCCTGCTCTCCTGCAAAGCAGAAACCTACGGAGCCAAGCAGGTTGCAGCCATTCTATCGCTTGCCGGCTGTATGGATGAAAAAGCCGCCGCAAAAGAAATATTGAACGGCGGTGCCCGCGGTTTT
Organism: Acutalibacteraceae bacterium; assembly: GCA_045590515.1. Lineage (GTDB taxonomy): Bacteria > Bacillota > Clostridia > Oscillospirales > Acutalibacteraceae > SIG589. Next base: position 21,514 of record JAZNRD010000029.1, on the reverse strand, counting down.
TCCACCTTTATGAGCTATTATCTGCTTTCGGCCGCCGCACGCGGCGATATGAGCGCTACTCTTGCGGCGCTTTGTGAATACTACGGCGGTATGCTTTCAATGGGAGCAACCACCTTTTGGGAAGATTTCTCTCTTGAGTGGATGAAAAACGCATCGCCTATTGACGAACTCGTTCCCGAGGGCAAAAGCGATATCCATGGTGATAACGGCGCCTTCTGCTACAAAGGTTTCCGTCACAGCTTCTGCCACGGATGGTCCTCCGGTCCTACAGCCTTCCTTTGTGAGAATGTGCTTGGAATCAAGATTCTTGAGGCGGGTTGTAAAAAAATCGCCATCCGTCCCGACCTTGGCGACCTTTTATGGGCAGAGGGCACATTCCCCACTCCAATGGGTGTTTTATCGGTTTCACACAAGCGCCTGCCCGACGGCAGCATAAAAACCGCCTATTCCGCACCCGACGGCGTCGAAATTGTCGAATAGAAAGCCCGTTTAATCGATTAAAACGCGCGCTCTCGCATTATTGCGCCATATAAACGAGGAAAATATTATACCCACCAAAAAGTCCGGGGGGATAATTTTTGAAAAAGAAAGCTCTTCCGCTAAAACGGTGGGGCTTATTTTTTATTTTCCGTCCGTTATAACGGCGGTAAGGTCGTCCTTGTGGCAGAGCGTATTGAGATGAACAGAGCCTATTTTACTTTGGTCGCAAAGCAGATAGCTTTCTTTTGAGTTTTTTATCATTATCCGTCTGACCGAATTTTCTAAAATGGAATTATCGGTTGCGGTGCCGTCCTCGGTCAGTCCGCGGCAGGAGAAAAACGCCTTGTCGGCATTATAGCGTGACAGTATATTTTCTGCATCGGTGCCTACATATGAAAAGGATTCAAGTGTCATCTCGCCGCCTGTGCATATAGTTCTGATTCCGAGCGACGCAGCCTCAATAGCCGTTTTCGCGCCGTTGGTAATTATAAGTATGTTTTTAAAGCCTGTAAGGTGCGGCAAAAGATGATACGCGGTTGTGGATGCGTCAAGCATAATAACATCGCCGTCTTTTATGTGCGTTACCGCCCTTAGTGCGATTGTGCGCTTCTCTTCATTTTGCTCCATATCTCTTATAAACAGCGGAATTCGCTGGTCGGCGGCTCTGTTTTTAAGCGTCACCTTGCCGCGTTTACAAGATAAAATTTCTTTTTTCGCAAGCGCGTTTATGTCGCGCCGCACCGTCGGTTCGCTTATGAATATTTTTTCTGCAAGCTCGCTTACTGTGTGCTCGCGCTGGGAAAGCAACGCTATATATTTTTGCTCTCGCTGATAAATGGGCATTTAATCACTCCAATGCGGTGGTATGCTCACAATTATAATCAATTTATGATTGTTTTGTCAATATTGTTTTCAACTATTGAAAAATAAGGACTGTTGTGACAAAATGTGTTTGGTGATAAAAATGGATTTTTCTAAGGAATGTAACATAGAAAACTGCCCTTGCGGAAAGGAGCATAGCTTCGGCGCAAAGGTAATTGCACAAAAGGGTGCAATAGACTGTTTGCCCGAGGAGCTTTGCGAAAGAAACATAAAAAAGGTCTTTCTCTTGGCAGATAAAAACACCTATAAATCGGCAGGCGAGCGCGTGTCGGCGCTTATTAGGCAAAGTGCAGTAGAGGTGTGCGAATATGTCTTTGAAAGCGATATAGTAGAGCCTGACGAGCGCTATGTCGGCCTTGCGGTTATGCACTATCAAAATGACTGTGATGCGGTCGTGGGTGTCGGCTCGGGTGTTGTAAACGATATAAGTAAAATTGTTGCGGCTGTTTCGGGCAAGCCGTATATAATTGTTGCTACCGCACCGTCTATGGACGGCTATGCGTCCTCAACCTCCTCTATGACGAGGGGAGGGCTTAAAATCTCGCTTCAAAGTAAGTGTGCCGATGTTATAATCGGCGATATTGATATTCTCGCCGCCGCTCCGCAAAAGCTTCTGCTTTCGGGTCTTGGCGATATGCTCGCAAAATATGTGAGCATTTGCGAATGGCGCATATCGGCACTCATAAACGGTGAATATTTTTGTGAGCATATCGCAGAAATGGTGCGCGCCGCGCTAAAAAAATGCGTAGACAACGCGGACGGACTGCTCCGTCGCGACGAGCAGGCGGTGTGCTCCGTGTTCGAGGGGCTTGTGTTTTGTGGTGCTGCGATGAAGCTTGCGGGTGTATCGCGCCCAGCATCGGGCATTGAACACTATCTTTCACATGTTTGGGATATGCGTGCGGCAGAGTTCGGTACGGCGGTGGAGCTGCACGGAATTCAGTGCGCCGTCGGCACGCTCATTGCGGTAGAGCTTTATGAAAAGCTTTTAAAAATAACCCCCGACAGACAAAAAGCAAAAAGCTACGCAGAGGGTTTTGATTACGCCGCACACAGCGCCTTTTTAAGAAAATTTTTAGGCCGCGGCGCAGAGGATATGATTGCGCTTGAAGCAAAGGAGCAAAAGTACAGCGTGCAAAACCACTCGGTACGAATAGAGAAAATAACAGAAGACTGGGATAGTATAGTTAAAATAGTAAAACAAGAGCTTCCCGAAAAAGCGGAGCTGTTGGCACTCTTTGAAAAACTCTGTCTTCCCAAAACGACCGACGAAATGGGTATACCGTCCGAAACGCTAAAACACACCTTTAGCGCAACCAAGGACATAAGAGATAAATATGTACTCTCCCGTCTTTGCTGGGATTTGGGTGTAATTGACGATATAATGTAAAAAGGCTTCAATATGTGGGGAGAAAAATGAAGAAAACCAATAAGTTAAATTTTAATTTTGTCGTCGTAGGCGTCGGTCTTACCGGTCTATGTGCGGCTATAGCGGCGGCAAGGGGCGGCGCTAAAACAGCGCGTGGCACTCTTTGCCGCTTAAGGATAATAATCCCGAACATATATTATTGTCTTTAGAAAACGAAGCGGCAGTTAAAACTGTTCAGCTGGTATTTGATTCTGATTTTAATACTGAAAAGAAAATAACCCTTTCTTCAACAAGACAAAGTAAGCAGAAGACGGGCGTTCCCGCAGAACTCGTCAGAGAATTTTCTATAGAGATTATAAACAACGGTGAGGTTGTTGAAAAAAGGAGATTAAGGACAACTGTCAAAGGCTTGTTAATTTGAATTTCGATTCTGCTATTTGTGATACAGTTAAAGTTACTTTCACAAAAACATGGGGTGACCCATGTGTGAGAGTGTTTGAAATAAGAGTTTATTAGTTAAGGAGAAAAACAATGTCAAACAAATTAAATTTAAATGCGAAAAAACACACCGCAGATTTGTGCGTTATAGGCGGCGGTCTTGGTGGTATTATGACCGCAATTTCTGCGGCAAGACACGGTGCAAAGGTAGTGCTTATGCAGGACAGACCTGTTCTTGGAGGAAATGCTTCAAGTGAAATCAGAATGTGGGTTTCGGGAGCGGGCAGCCGTGTTCGTCATTTGCAGGAAACAGGTCTTGTTGAGGAAATTTTGCTCGAAAATATGTACCGCAACCCTGACAGAAATTTCTCTATCTGGGATTCTATTCTTTATGAAAAAGTTAAGTTTGAGGAAAATATAACTTTATTACTCAACTGTGCTTGCTGTGATGCTGAAATGGACGGTAATTCCATAAAATCTGTTACAGGTTTTCAACTTACAACATACACTTGGCAAACGGTTGAGGCTAAAATATTTGCAGATTGTTCGGGTGACAGTATTTTAGCAGAGCTTACTGGCGCTGAATACATGGTTGGTCGCGAGGCAAAAGACACCTTTGGCGAGAGTATGGGACTTGATGTTGCAGATAAAAAGACTATGGGTATGTCCCTTATGATTCAGGCACACGAAACCGACCGAAAGATAGAGTATATGCCGCCAAAGTGGGCATATACTTTTGAAACTGACGAGGATATGAAGAACAAGCCGCACGATTGTCTTAATAAAATTAACACCAATTTCTATTGGATTGAGCTTGGCGGTGAACAGGATTCTATCCACGACACTGAGGAAATCAGAGACGAGCTTCTTAAAATTGCCTTTGGTGTCTGGGACCATATCAAGAACAAAGGTGACCACGGCGCAGATAACTGGGAGCTTGATTGGATAGGTTTCCTGCCTGGAAAAAGAGAAAGCCGCCGATATGTCGGCGACTATATAATGACACAGAATGATGTTGTAAGTGCAAGAATTTTTGATGATACCGTTGCATACGGCGGCTGGCAGATTGATAATCACCTGCCGGGCGGCTTTAATATGAGCGGTAAGAGCGAAAACCACCTACAGAAGTTAAGACTTAAAGAGCCTTACGGAATCCCTTACAGAAGCCTTTATTCTAAAAACATAGACAACCTTATGTTTGCAGGAAGAAACATAAGCACCTCGCATCTGGCGTTTGCCACAACCAGAGTTATGGCAACCTGCGGCGTTATCGGTCAGGCGGTTGGTACTGCGGCGGCGTTGGCGGTCAGAAAAGACTGCTTGCCGAGAGCGGTAGGGGAGCATATTGCTGAACTGCAAAAGCTTCTTCTTGAAGACGATTGCTTCCTGCCAAAATTTAAAAGAGAAATGCCAGAGCTTACCAAAAAGGCGGAGCTTACTGCTGAATATGGAGACCCGTCAAATCTTCAAAACGGTGTTGACCGTAAAATCTGGGGCAATGATAACGGATATTGGGGCATTTGTAATCGTGCAATCACTTATACATTCCCCGAAAAAACACATATAAACGGTTTCAGATTGATTGTTGACAGTGATTTAGACCGCGAATACACAGAAGGCAATCCTGATGTTCTTAATATTTCAACTACGCTGTTTAAAAGGGCAGACTATAATCACACATCTTTCGGTTTCCCGAAATGTATGCTAAAATCCTTTGACATTGAAATCCTTAACGATAACGGCGAATGGGAAGCTGTATATTCAGAGGATAAAAACCATCAGCGTATGATAACAGGAAAAATAGATGCAGATACTACGGCCGTAAGACTGATACCCAAAAACACATATTTTTCGGAGAGTCTTTGGACTACCTACGGAAGTGCTCAGGTGCACATTTTTGCCTTTGATTTGTGCTAAAAAAGAATCGCTATGGTAGAGTTAAAAATTCTACCATAGCGATTTTTTAGTCACAGCAAGCGTCGGGCTTTTCAGCCTTCTTAGGTGCGGTGCCCTGGCGCGTTGAGTCGCCAAGTCCCGTCATTTCACTGAACATTACGTCATTTTTTATATTCTCAACAACATCGGTCGGGACAATAATTTTTGCCGCCTGACCGTTGGACACGTTTACAAGTGCCTCGTAGCGTTTAAGCTCAAGCACGGCAAAGGACGGGTCAGCCTCCTTTATAGCGCGGATTCCGTCTGCCTCTGCCTTTTTGGCAAGCAGAAGTGCCTGTGCCTCACCCTCGGCTCTTGCAATGCGCGCATCGCGTTCGCCCTCAGCTTCAAGAATCATAGCTTGCTTGTCGCCCTGTGCGCGAGTAATTGCGGCAGCCTTGTGTCCCTCTGCCTGTAAAAGCGTTTCTCGTCTGTCGCGCTCTGCCTTCATCTGCTTTTCCATTGCCGACTGAATCTCTTTCGGCGGAATAATGTTTTTAAGCTCAACACGGGTAACCTTAATTCCCCACTGGTCAGTCGCCTCGTCGAGAATCGTGGTCATCTTGCTGTTTATGGTGTCGCGCGAGGTAAGCGTTCCGTCAAGCTCCAACTCACCAACAATGTTTCGAAGTGTTGTGGCGGTCAGATTTTCAAGCGCGCTTATCGGGTTAACAACGCCGTAGGTGTAAAGCTTTGCATCGTAAATACGGAAGAAAACAACCGTATCAATCTGCATTGTAACATTATCCTTTGTAATAACGGGCTGCGGCGGAGAGTCAATAACCTGCTCCTTAAGAGTAATGCGCTTGGCAACGCGCTCAAGCAACGGAATCTTAACGTGAATACCTGCACCCCATGTAGCGCGGTACTTGCCTAAAAATTCAATGACAAACTCGGTAGCCTGCGGAACTATTCTTACATTTACAATAACGAGCACCGCAATAGCTGCAATAACTATTAACCACATAATAAATCCCCCTTAAGATTATTCTATGTTAATTTTATAAAATTATATGCTTTATGTCAATAAAAAAAGAGAGGGCATAAGCCCTCTCAAAATTTTAATAATTTTCTTTTCTGATTTCAAAATAGCTTTGCGGATGAGCACAAACAGGGCAAACCTTGGGAGCCTTGGTGCCAACCACAATATGACCGCAGTTGCGGCACTCCCAAACCTTGACCTCGCTACGCTCGAAAACGGCGGCGGTTTCAACGTTGTTAAGCAGTGCGCGATAACGCTCCTCGTGTGTCTTCTCAATAGCGGCAACAGCGCGGAATTTTGCGGCAAGTGCAGTAAAGCCCTCTTCCTCAGCCTCGTCAGCAAAGGTCGCGTACATATCGGTCCACTCGTAATTTTCACCCTCGGCAGCGGCAAGCAGATTTTCTGCAGTAGAGCCTAATTCGCCCAGCTCCTTAAACCACAGCTTTGCGTGCTCTTTTTCGTTGTCTGCGGTCTTTAAAAACAGCTCGGCAATCTGCTCATAGCCCTCTTTCTTTGCAACCGATGCAAAGTAGGTGTACTTGTTTCTTGCCTGGCTTTCGCCCGCAAACGCAGCCTGAAGATTTTTCTCGGTTTTTGTTCCTTTAAGTTCCATTTTTATTTCTCCTTTTTTTCAAGTTTTGCAAAATATTTAAATGTCATAGGCCACACAGCTCCGGCAACCACAACAAGCAGGAAGTAGCGTATAAGCGTTGCAATATGGTGACCGCCGCAAAGGGCAAGCAGGGGTGCTTTTAGCCCCGCCTTTATTCCGAACACCAGCACCGCGCCGCCTATTAGCTTTAGCGCCTGCGCCCACCAGACCGCCTTTGTTTCAAAGTGCGTATAGTGCGTATCCACGAAATATGTCACCGCAAGACCTGCAACACAGCCGGTCAGCGTATAGCCGTTTTTAAGTGCCGATTTATAGTTGTTTATATCGATATCGGCAGGGAAATTATAAAGCTCCACAAACAGTAAAAGTGCGAGTGAAACGGCGCTCATAGCGGCTATAAGCCACCACATAAGGCGCGGCTTTTCCACCGTCTTTTTAATAAGTGGGTATAACCCGAAGATAAGTAAAAGTGCAACTGCAACCGACACTAAAACATCGGCAGGGGTGTGAACGCCCAGATACATACGAGAAAAGGGGATAAGCACACAAAGCACAATGCATATGGTGCGCAAAACCTTATTTTTGTTCCACCTAGCAATAGAGCCGAAAGAGCCGACCGACGACTGCGTGTGGCCGCTCGGGAAAGAGTAGCCCGTTGCTTCGCCCCTTGCCGATTCGACAATGGTGAAATCGGGGTCCTTTACCCAAGGGCGCGGTATGCGGCAGAAAATTTTTAAAAACTGGTTAAAAACCGTGCCGATAAAGCCGACCGACAGAATAAAATAGCCCTCGTACTTATCAATGCACCAAAAGAAAAGCAGTCCGATTATTATAAAAATCGTTTCCTCGCCTAAGTGCGTAACAGTGGAGAAAAACGAATCAAGGAAAGGGCAACGAATACCCTCAAGCAGATATAAAAAGGACATACAATCACTCCTTTGCTAAATAATACCACAATTATTTTCTCTTTACAAGTTTTTGTTTATTAATATAATCTTGGGTTAAGGAGGACACGGTGCGGTGGCAGAAAAGCACGCCCAAAAGGTTAGGAATCATCATAAGCGCGTTGGCGGTGTCGGAGAGCGCCCAAACGAGTGCCACATCGATATTTGCACCAACAAGGATAAAGAGTATATACACCGTTTTGTATACAGCGGTGTCACCTCCGAACAGAAACTCCCACGCGGCAGTGCCGTAATACGACCAGCCAAGCACCGTCGCAAAGGCAAAAAGCAGTATAGATACCGCAATAAATCTTCCGCCCCATACGCCGAAAAAGCGGCAAAAGGTTTCGCTCACAAGCGCGCTTGACTCAACATTTTTAAGTAAAACACCGCGTTCAAGGTCGAAAAAGCCCGAACAGAGCACGCAAAGCGCCGTAACGGTGCACACGAGAATAGTGTCTAAGAATACCTCGAAAATTCCCCACATACCCATAACGGCAGACTCCTTTTCGCGCGAGGCTGAGTTTACGATAACCGACGAGCCGAGCCCTGCCTCGCTTGAAAACATTCCGCGCCGAAAGCCTATACCTATAACGCGACTGAGTGCGGCACCCGCCGTACCGCCGAGAGCCGCGCGCGGAGTGACGGCAAAGCGGAAAACCGAGCATATTGCCTCTAAAAGCAGATGCGAATTTTTCACAATGATAACCGAACACCCTAAAATGTACCCTAAAACCATAACGGGCACGATTTTTTCGGTGAATTTGGAAAGCCGCGTTATTCCGCCGAGCAAAACCGCCCCTGCCGCTAAGGCGAGTAAGGCGCCAAGCAGCAGCGAATAAAGGTCGGTGCCGAGTAGCTTTATGTCGCTCAAAGCGCAAATATAGAAGGCGCTTTTCATATTGACGGCAATGGTGTTTATCTGGCTTGCGTTGCCGATTCCGAGCGATGCCAAAATGCAGAAAAAACAGAAAAGAAAGGAAAGAAAACGCGATAGTTTTCTAAAGCCCTTGCGTTTTCCAAGACCGTATTTTAAAAAGTACATAGCGCCGCCGCGAAAGCCGCCGTCAGCGCCGCGACAGCGGTAAAAATGTCCCAAAGCGTTCTCGCTATAGGAGGTTGAAAACCCGAAAACCGCCGCAACCCACATCCAAAAAAGCGCGCCCGGCCCGCCTATTGCAAGTGCCGACGAAACCCCCGCAATATTGCCGACACCGAGCGTTGCCGCAAGCGCGGTGCAAACCGCGCCGAAGGAGGATATTCCGCCCTCGCCGCTCTGGCGCGAAAAAAGAGTTTTCGCAGTTTTTCTAAAAATAAGACCGCCGTGGCGAAAGGCAAAAAACCGTGTTTTTACCGCCATAAAACCGCCTGTGAAAACAAGAAGAAATAGGCAAACCTTGTCCCAAAGCACACCGTTTATAAGCTCTAACATCTTATCACCCTTAAAAAATATGACGGCGGGTGAATTTATATGAGTTGACCGCCGGCGGCAAAAGAGGTATAATCAAAAAGAGGTGTATTTATGGATAGTATGTATTCGGTTTTCGGAATAGACAGCCGCGTGAGAGCAGTGTGCGAGCGCGCGCTTGATTCCTTGGAGGAAACCTTTAAAGAGATTGACAAAACGGCGGAATATAATCAGTGCAAGGTTATAGCGGCTATGCAGAAAAACCGCGTAAACGCAACACATTTTGCGGCTTCTTCGGGCTACGGCTATGACGATTTCGGCCGCGACACGCTGGAGCGGGTGTATGCAGATTGTTTCGGCACCGAGGCGGCGCTCGTCCGTCCGCAGATAACCTGCGGCACGCACGCGCTGGCTATTGCGCTTTCGGCAAATCTGCTGCCTGGGGACGAGATTTTGGCACCCGCGGGCAAGCCCTATGACACGCTTGAAGAGGTAATAGGAATCCGTCCGTCACCCTGCTCGCTTGCGGAATACGGCGTTACCTACCGTCAGGTAGACCTGTTGCCCGACGGCAGCTTTGACTATGACGCAATAAGAAAAGCAATAAACAAGAATACGAAACTGGCCGAGATTCAGCGTTCAAAGGGCTACGATACACGCCCCTCGTTCTCGGTCGAGCAGATAGGGGAGCTTATCGCCTTTATCAAGGGCATAAACCCCGATATTATATGTATGGTTGACAACTGCTACGGCGAGTTTACTGAAAAGAGTGAGCCGTCGAATGTCGGCGCGGATATGATAGTCGGCTCGCTTATAAAAAACCCCGGCGGCGGACTTGCCCCCTCGGGCGGATATATCTGCGGAACAAAGCAGTGTGTAGAGCGTTGTGCCTACCGTCTGAGCGCTCCCGGACTCGGTCAGGAGGTTGGCGCAAACTTTGGAATAATGACGGCGCTTTATCAGGGTTTTTTCCTCTCGCCGACCGTAACGGCGGCGGCGCTAAAGGGCGCAATCTTCGCCGCACGAGTGTATGAATCGCTCGGCTTTGCCGTTGTTCCTAAAAGTGAAGAATCGCGCCACGATATAATTCAGTCGGTAGTGCTCGGAAGCGAAGAGCGTATGCTCGCGTTCTGCAAGGGAATACAGGCGGCGGCACCGGTTGACAGTTATGTAACCCCCGTCGGCGCAGATATGCCGGGATATGATGCAAAGGTCGTAATGGCGGCGGGCGCATTTGTCCAGGGCTCATCTATCGAGCTTTCGGCAGACGGCCCGATGCGCGAACCTTATGCCGTATATTACCAGGGCGGTCTCACCTGGCCGCACGCAAAGCTCGGCGTAATTCTCTCCCTCCAGAAGCTTTTTGAAGAGGGACTTGTAGAGATTTAATAAACGGTCGAAAACAGACGAAAAAATTTTTTCAAAAAAGGCTTGCAAAAAGCAAAAGTTGTGTTATAATAATAGGGCACTGAGAAACGGTGCCCTTAAATATCGCGGGGTAGAGCAGTTGGTAGCTCGTCGGGCTCATAACCCGGAGGTCGCAGGTTCAAGTCCTGTCCCCGCAACCAACATTGCGAACCGAAAAAGATATCGGTTCGGAAAACCCAGAAACCACAACGGTTTCTGGGTTTTTTCGTGCCATTTTTCAAGGTGGAATTCAAAAGATATCATTTCTCCAAAACGACCTTTGGGGAGGACTTGAACTTCTTACCAAAGCAATATTGAGTGGAAAAATCTGCACTTATATGATATAATCAATTCGATAGATAAGAATTTGGCGGACTGTTGAACAAATTTGAACTTTCAGCGATACAATTACACGTTTGTGTTTACATAGATATCCCGAATCGAAAGGAGATGTTCATTTATGAATAGAAACTATAATCTGGTTACTATTAAAGCATTGAATTTGGAGGGAGACTATATTTTGCTGTAACCCCTCCACAACAAACAGGAGGAATTATGTCTAATATTGAACTAACACGAATTGATGAGAATAACTTCATACAAGCATTTAACTTAAAAATGGACAGAGAACAAGAGCAATTTGTTTCTAATCCAATTAGGAGTTTAGCACAAGCATATGTATATTATAATCAATGCACACCTTTTGGAATATTTGATAGTGACAAAATGGTTGGCTACGTGATGGTGATATATGATTATGACCTTGCAGAGTATAATATTTGGCATATGATGATTGATGTTGCTTATCAACATCAAGGATTTGGAGCTCTTGCTTTAAGAAAATGTTTGGATTATATTGCATCCAAGCCGTTTGGCCCATCTAACAAAGTAGTATTAACTTGCAATAAAGACAACTCAATTGCACTGCATCTGTATAATAAGTATGGTTTCAAAGAAACTGGTAATTTAGATGAGGATGAAATAGAACTTGTTTTGTTTCTGTAAAGCTTAATCAATCCCAATTTGTTGGCCAGTTTCAACCTTGATATCTTTTTCGGTGCTACGAGCCATGACTAAAGCCTTGAAAACTCATTGTTTTCAAGGCTTTTTCTTTTTTCTATAACAACTAATTCATACCGAACTATACAGAACAATGCCAATCTTTTTGGGCGGCTCAAAGTCGGTTTAATATCTACAGATACGAGAGCATTATAATGCTTTAAATGACGCATATACTTTCTAAGCATGGGAGTTGCTAATTTTTGCATTCTATGATAAAATACAACTATAAAATACAAATTGAAACGAGGATTGAATATGGCTTATAGAAATAAAGTTTACGTGTCTATGGATGCAGATAGTGACATAAGATATTATTATCTTATGAAGGCGTGGAAGCAAAATGATAATACCGAGTTTAATTTTTACGATGCACACGATATTAATACCATTCTTGATAAAAGCGAAGCTTCTATCAAATCGGGTCTTCAAGAACGTTTTAGAAACAGTAAGGTATTTGTTCTTTTAGTTGGTCAACACACAAAATATTTATACAAATATGTTAGATGGGAAATAGAGCAAGCTATAAGCAGAGATTTACCCTGCATAGTGGTCAACCTTAACGGGAAGCGCTCGCTAGACGCTAACCTTTGTCCTGCCCTAATGCGCGACCATCTAGCCTTACACGTAAGCTTTAGCCCTAAAATATTACAATATGCTCTTGAAACATGGCCCGCTGTATATGAAGAATATCGTAAAAAGGGCGAAACAGGAGCATATTATTACAAGGAAAGTGTCTATGAAAGCCTGGGTTTATAAAATATATCTTCAATACTTTGCTCCTATACACAAAAACAAGCTAAAGTATGGTGGTACTTGGTTCAGTTTGTTGGGTGCAATATTTACAATAGTAGAAATTGAAAACTCCGTGCTTGAAAGCAAATTCCTTTTAACCCTGTTTAGAAATCACCTTGGATTATTTGTGGCAGGAATTACACTTGTAACAATAATTACACTTGCAGAAAAATCCGAATTTTCCGAACACCTGGGAGAAAAAGATTGCATTTTATCCTTGAAGATGTGCAATTTATTAAAAGCAAAAAACTCTGCAATAGTAATACCTACAAATACAACCTTTGATACTACTATGTGCGATGAGTTTATTAGCGTTGCTAGTATTCAAGGTAAATTTCAAAAGGAAGAATTTAGCAATGACCTTTCCAAACTGGACGAGTTGTTGCAAAACTCATTAGATGAGCATTACCCCACACAATATGAAGAACTAACCGATCGCACAAACACAAAAAAACGCAGATATGAAATAGGTTCAGTAGCTAAGGTAGTGCATAAAGGCACACACTATTATTTTCTGGCAGTAGCCGACGTTTCGCCTAGCGGCAAACCTCAAAATGTAACTATGATGTCTATAACGAAGGCGTTGGTGGGATTGTGGGATTTCTTATCTAAATTTGGGCATATCGAGCCTGTATCGCTTCCTGTTATTGGAACAGGTAGAGCGGGTTTGAAAGATGGCAATTACGAGGAAGTTGTTAAAGAAATCCTCTTTACTTTTGCTTGTGCGCAGCAGGAAAACCATATTGCAAAGGGCTTAAACATATGCCTATATCCTTCCGACTTGAAGCACGCAAACACTTCTTGGGACAGGCTTTGTGAACACCTAAAATATCAGTGCTCTTTCTCAAAGAAAAATCGCGAAGCTACACTACATACTAAAGACTCGGGACAACCAATTGAATAATATTGCAAAATAAAGCACTGACAGCATTTGCTTTCGGTGCTTTTCTTTTGATCGCACGCAGACCGCAAATGCCGAAAAATTTATTCACATAAATGTTATGATTCCCCTATGGTAATCGGTACTTCCGAACCATAGGGGTTTGTTTTTTGAGGTGATGTTAACGGACAAATACAAGGAAAATGAGATTTTACTCGGGCAGAACGATTTGCTAAAATACGATAGCGAGGTGATTCGTATGGCTGAAAAGGACTCCGAACTGCTCAATACGGTGTATAAAGAAATCGCGGACAATCTTGGTATGGATATCGCTATGGACATATACAAAATGTATAAAGGTCAGCAGATAACTTTAGACTCTATTATGCTGAAACGAGCATAGAATTAAAGCGTCGGTTTTTTGTAGCACTGGTCGGCTAATCTGTCGGTTTTCGAAGGCGGGCTCCCGACCTGTCAAGGCTTGGTATATAAAGGTCGGAATTAGGGGGTCAGCTCATAACCCGGAGTGACGTCGCGAGCGCGCCCAGTGGGCGATGCAGCGAGCGTAAGGAAGCGCCGCGGTCGACAAAAGCGCCGCGCCCCAAGCGAGTGCGTTGTCGGGCGCCGCAAGAGTGCAAGCGGCAAAGCCGCGCGAACAGTCGGGAGTTGGTCCGAACAGCTATGAAATCTTTCTTAAAAAATTGTAGCATTTACTTACAAAACACTTGACAAATTCGCGGGGGAGGGGGTAAAATAATAATGTGTATTTGTATATTTATCGGTATACAGACATAACTTTTTAGAGGAGGTCATGAAATGACGAAAAAACACTCAACCAAAAGAGCATTGCTTGCAAGCGTATTGTCGTTACTGCTTTGCGTATCAATGCTTATTGGAACCACATTTGCGTGGTTTACCGATAGTGTTACTTCTAATGGTAACAAAATCGTATCCGGTTCGCTCAATATTGATATGAGCGTTAAGGAAAACGGTACATACAAGTCTGTAAAGGAAAATTCGGATGCAATATTCGATTACACCCTTTGGGAGCCGGGATACACCGTATGGAAGAACATTAAGGTGTCCACCACAGGCAACCTCGCGCTCAAGTATGCAATGAACATTGTAATCAGAGGTGAGCGCAGCATCCTTGCAGATGTAATTGATGTATATTACGCTGCAAGTGAGATTGATAAGCCTGCAGACCGCAGCCTCACAGGACTTACCCGTCTTGGAACAATAAGCGAGGTACTGAACGGCGCAACAGGCGCACTCATAAGCGATACGCTTAACCCGGCTGAGGGCAATGTTGCGGACTATGCAACCATCGTTCTCAAAATGCAGGAGTCGGCAAACAACGACTACCAGGGCAAGACCATCGGCGAGTTTGATATAAACCTCGTTGCAACTCAGTATACATACGAAGAGGACAGCTTCGACGAGAAGTATGATGAGGATGCAAAATATCCTACAATCACCACTGCTGAGAAGCAGGAGAACAGTGCGCTCACTCTGAGCGAAGGCGTTTTTGCCGTTACTGTTCCTGCAGAGGCTAATAACGGAAATTATACTATGGAGATTGCCAATGATATAATATCCACCGATGCAGAAGGCAAAACAACGCTCAGCTTTGACCTTTCTTTGCTTAAAGACGGTACGGATGTTGCAGACGGCTCGGCTAACTACACCGTTAATATCAATGTTGGCGCAGGCAAAATTATTGATGCTGTAACTCACAACGGTAATCCCGTAACGAATTATACTTATAACCAGACAACCGGTATCGTTACTATAATTACCGACTCGTTCAGCCCCTTTGCGGTTAAATTCCGTCCCGACCCTGCATTCGGCAAGGCTGCAATGGTAGGGGATACTTATTACGAAACCTTTGCTGAGGCAATCAGCAACGCTGAGGAAGGCGACACGGTTGCTATTGTTAACGATATTGATACGCTTGATGTTACAATCAGCAAGGCAATCACTCTTGACATTGGCGGTAACACCATAAACGAAGCATATATTAAAACATCTGCAAACGTAACCATTAAGAACGGTTCTATCAAGAATGTAGACGAGTCGTATCCTATTGTTGTTAACAGCGGAACACTTACCGTTGAAAATGTTGATATTGAGGCATCTAAGTCCGATAGAGCTATCTGGCTCAGAAACAGCGGCGCTGTTCTTAATTTCAACAGCGGCTCTATCCTTGCAACAAAGGGCGAGAACAATACCAAATCAGCAATTTACGGTGTTTGGGTTTCCCAAGGTACAACCGCAAATATTAACGGCGGCACTATCGAGGTAGATGCAGGTGCAAATGCGGATGCGGTTGGTATCTTCGGTAACTACACCAACACCGTAAAAGTAACAGGCGGAAAGATTTCCACAAGCGGTGACAACTATTCCTATGGTATCTATACCTACGGCGATGTTACCGTTGAAGGCGGCGAAATCGTAACCAACGAAAAGTGTTACTGTTATACAAACGGAATTACTCATGGTTATAACTACGCAATCTACGCAAAGGGCAGTGTAACCATATCCGGTGGTAAAATTACTACCAACGGTTTCAGCGGATATCTTGTTAGTGCCGGAGGCTCAAACCAGAAGGTTACTATATCCAATGTTGAGTTTGCTAATGTATTGACCGATATTGATAAGACCACGGGTGGCCACAAGGCTCCTCGTCTTATCAACGGCAACTCTGTAAATGCTGAGATTACTGGCGGCACCTTCAAGGGAGTCAGCGCAGCGCTTACTAATGGTTCTGCAACTGTATCGGGCGGCACCTTTGATGTAGCAATTAACGAGAGCTATCTTGCAGACGGCTATGCTCTTACCGATAACGGTGACGGCACCTGGACTGTTGCAAAATAAGCTTTAATTATTAACTATAATTTGGTTTAACCAATAAAGAGTAACGGATACCCAAACGGGTGTCCGTTATTTTTGTATGGTGAAAACCACGCGATAGTCGCGTGGTTTATTTTATACTTGTAATCTGCGGAAAAATGTAGTATTATATAAAAAGTAACAATTTTGTAACCAACGGAGGTGCGCTCCTTTGCTGTTTAAAATTAAAGATAATCCAGATAAGAAAATATCTCCGATTTTTGACCGCAATCTTGATACGCTCATAGCGCTTTTACCTGCGGCGGTGGCGGGTGCCGTGTATTTCGGACACCGCGCACTTTTTATGATGCTGCTTTGTATGGCGGCGGGTGCTGTGGCAGAGTGGGCGGCAGGCAGGCTGCTTCGCGTTCCCGCCGACCCGCGCGATTTATCGGCGGCGGTATGCTCACTGCTTATCGCAATGACTATGCCCTCGGGCTTTTCTATCCCTGCGGCAATGTGCTGTACCGCGGCGGCGGTTATAATCGGACGTGTTATGTTCGGCGGAAACGGCTGTGAAATTGTAAGCCCTGCGGCGCTCGGTGCCGTGCTTGCGTTCGTATGCTTCCCGTCACTTATAAAATATAACGATGCGTTTACGCATTTGCCCGTCGATGCAATAGCGGTTTCGCCCAATGCGGACGGATATTCTTTTTTACAACTGCTTTTCGGTGCGCACGCGGGTGCAATAGGCGAAACACCTGCCATATTTTTGTTAGCGGGCGCGCTTTATCTGTTTATACGCCGCGTCGCATCGCCTATAATTCCGCTTGCGGCGGTCTGCTCTACGGCGATTTTTTCGCTTATTTTTGGAATGAACATTCTTCCTGCGCTTATGGGTGGCGGACTACTTCTCGGCACGGTGTTTATGCTTACAAACAAGGACCTCTGTCCACATCACATAACGGGCAAGATAGCCTACGGTCTTATCTGCGGCTTAATAACGGTAATAATCCGCCGTTTTGCCGCCGCGGAGGAGGGCGTATATTTTGCAATACTGACGGTCAACATTCTAAGACCGCTGTTTTCCGCAATTCCTGATTTTAAAAGGGAGGTAAAGAAAAATGAAGCAGTGGCTTAAATCGCTTTATTCACCCTTTAAGGATAGCATTGCTCATTCGGTTTGCGTTTGTTTAGCGGCGCTCCTTGTCTGTGCACTGCTTATATTCTGCGCCCATAGTATAATGAACCTATCACTGTCAGATATGGGCTCGTCCTCGTCCGATTCGTCGTATGTGGATGCGGCGCTCAAGGCGGAGCAGGAAAAGGTTGCAAGTGAGGTAGCGCAATGAAAAAGATATTAAAAAGAATACTCAACCTCATTTTTGCCGCTGTACCCGTGCTTTGTCTGACCTCTGCTATGGCGGATGCGTTTGTATGCGCGTTGGCTACGTTTTTGTCGTTTTCGCTCGCGCTTATTGTTAAGAAAATAGATGCGAATATCGTGCCGACTCGCGTAAAAAATATTGTTGTGCTTATTTTTATAACGCTTGGCATTTCGCTTGTGGACATATTCTTCTGCGGCTGGCTGCCGGTGAGCGAGAGCGTTCAGTTTTTACCGCTTTGCGCCGTAAGCGCGGTGCTGCTGCTTGGTATGACCGACGAAAACAGACCGAAAAAACGCCTTGCGGTTTCGGCTTTTGTAACGGGCGGACTGTTTGCGGCACTGCTTTTACTGCTTTCGGCGGTGAGAGAGCTGCTCGGACAGGGCACGCTTTTCTCGCTTCCTGTTACAAAGAACTTCTTAAAGCCTGCGGCAATCTTCTCTCTGCCTGCGGGTGCCATATTCATTATCGCGGTTGTAATTGCCGCAATAAAAACCGCCGCAAAGGAGGAAAAAGAAAATGCGTAATTTGCTTTTACTTCTCCTCTCGGGCGTGCTTGCAGACAACATAATCTGCTTCCGCACAATAGGCATCGGTGACGGCGTACTGTCGACCGATACACTAAGAAAGAGCGCAAGCCTCGGACTGTTTATAACGGGTGCGAGCGTTGCGGCAACGGCGGTAATTTATCCGCTCTCTCTTTTGCTTACGCTTATGAATGCAGAGTATTTTTCTATAATGCTGACCGTAACGGCATCTGCCGCGGCGGTGCTTTTCGGAAAACGCTTTTTCCCTGATGTCGTGTCTAATTTCACCTCGGCGCAAGGAGCGGTTGCGTTTGGCACCGTTATGGGAATTTGCTGCATAAGCAGTACACAGCAAAATTATCTCTTTTCACTGTTTGCGGCGCTTTTCTACGGCGCTGGACTTTTGCTTGTGCTCTGCATTTTCTTCTGTGCGCGGCTTTCGGTTCGCCATTCGCGTATACCCTATTCGCTGAGAGGCTTACCTTTAGACCTTATAATTGTTTCTATAATTTCGCTCATCGTATACGGCTGGCACGGTGTAGCGTAGAAAGGACAAAAAATGGATTTCGATTCCGAACAGTTTGATTTAGACGCCTTCCAAGAGCGCGAACGCCTAAGGCTTGAGCGCCGTGCAAAGCGTGAAGCAGAGCGCCGCGCGGCTATGATAAGGCTTGCGTTTCGTGCGACCGCCTTTTTGCTTATAATCGCGGCGGTAATTGCCGTTATCTCGGTTTCTTGCAAGGATAAGGGCGAAAAAGGGGGCGCAAGCACCGCGCTTGACGCAAACAACGATTTACAAAATGTTTCGTCGGCTGTGCCGCTTCCAAACGACTCTCTTAATATGATAAACATAGGCGCCGAAATCGGCAGCCAGTTTGTTGTGGTTTTAAATAAGGACAGCAACCAGGTTGTAGCGGCAAAGGCGCACAAGCAAAAAATGTACCCTGCGAGCACCACGAAGATTATGACGGCGCTTGTGGCTTACGAAAATATAGAGGATTTGGCCGCAACCTTTACTATGACCACCGAAATAATAGACCCGCTTTACCGTCAAAATGCTACGCTGGCAGGCTTTTTAAATGAAGAGGCTGTCACAATGCGCGACCTTTTTTACGGCACAATTCTGCCGTCGGGCGCAGAGGCGGCAGAGGGCTTGGCGCTTGCCGCAGCGGGCAGCTTAGACGCTTTCGTGGCGCTTATGAACGAAAAGGTGGCAGAGCTCGGGCTTACAGGCACACACTTTTCGAATGTAACGGGACTTCATAGCGAGGAGAACTATTCTACCGCCTATGATATTGCGGTAATACTGAAAGCGGCGCTTGAAATTCCGTTTTTAAAAGAAGTGCTTTCAGCGTATCAGTATACCACCGCCGCAACACCGCAAAATCCAAACGGAATTGCGCTTACGGGCACACTTTTCAGTTATATGTACGGAACCGAGCCTGAGGGTGCCACGATACTAGGCGGAAAGACGGGTTATGTTACCGAATCAGGCTACTGCATTGCATCGTACGGCCGCTCCGATACGGGCACAGAATATATATGCGTTACGGGCAAGGGTGAAAGCCGCTGGCCTGCGGTCTATGACCAGATAGACTTATACACTAATTATGCAAAATAAAGGAGATTACTATGTTTTCATTTGAAAGCGATTACACAGAGGGCGCACACGAGGCGATACTAAAAAGACTGATTGACACAAATATGACTCAGGTAGCGGGCTACGGCCACGACGAGTTTTGCGAATCGGCAAAGGAAAAAATCCGCGTAGCGTGCGGATGTCCCGATGCGCAGATTCAGTTTATAACGGGCGGAACGCAGACAAATCAGATAGTCATAGCCTCAATGCTAAAGCTTTACGAGGGCGTTGTTTCGGCGCAAAGCGGCCATATAAACGTTCACGAATCGGGCGCGGTTGAGTATACGGGCATAAAGGTTTTGCCGCTTCCTCAGTACGAGGGCAAAATGAAAGCGTGCGACCTCGAAAAATTGCTTGCTGATTTTTACGGCGATTCCTCGCACGAGCATATGGTTTTTCCGGGTATGGTTTATATTTCCCACCCGACCGAATACGGCACGCTCTATACGAAGGCAGAGCTTACGGCACTGTCGGAGGTTTGCAGAAAGAATAATCTGCCGCTTTTCCTCGACGGCGCACGCCTTGGATACGGCCTTATGAGCAACGACACTGATGTGACACTAAAGGATATTGCAGAGCTTTGCGATGTGTTTTACATAGGCGGCACCAAGGTCGGTGCACTCTGCGGCGAGGCTGTTGTGTTTACCAAAAACAATATGCCTGCTCACTTTGAAAACATCGTCAAAAAACACGGTGCACTGCTTGCTAAGGGAAGACTCTTGGGCGTTCAGTTTGATACGCTGTTTACCGACGACCTCTATTTTAAACTAGGCAAGCACGCGATAGACGCGGCCGACAGACTTAAAAAAATGTTTGCAGATAAGGGCTATAGGTTTTTCATAAACTCGCCCACAAACCAGCAGTTCGTTATACTGAATAATAAGGATTACGAACGACTCTCGAAGCATGTGCGCTTTAGTTTTTGGGAGAAAATAGACGAAAATAATACCGTCGTTCGCTTTGCAACAAGCTGGGCAACCACAAAAGAGGCACTCGACACACTTGAAGGAATACTGTAAACAAAACCCGTGTGAAAACACGGGTTTTTATTTTGCCTCAAAGTTGACATTACAACTTTTCTGCAATATAATATATATAATGTAAAAGAGGTGAGGCTATGATAGACAGATTTGAGCGTTTTTCTCTGGCAATTTCGGAAATTTCGCGCTGCTGGCACAAGTTGACGGCCGACGAAATGGAAAAATACGGACTTAAAGGTCCGCACTCGGTTTATCTTGTAACGCTTTTGCGTTTTGAGGAGGGTGTTACTGCACCAAAACTTTGTGAGCTTTGCGGCAAAGATAAGGCCGATGTTTCCCGAATGATGTCGATTATGGAAAAGAAGGGACTTGTCACCAAGGAGCGAAAGGGAAATACCCTTTATCGCGGTGTGTTCAAGCTGACCGACGAGGGCAGAAAAGCGGCGGAGGATGTCTGCTCGCGTGCGAGCCTTGCAACCACCCTTGCCGGCAAGGATTTAAGCGAAGAAAACAGAAAAATCTTCTATGAAGCACTTGAAAGCATTACGGAAAACCTTAAAGAGATAAGCAAGCAGGGCTTGCCTACAGAATAATAAATATCCCCCCGTATAACGGGGGGTATTTCATTTTCGGGCATAGCCCTAAACGATACTGGCGGCGCACAAGTGCGCTTTTTTGTTGGCCTGCCAGCCACGCAACTATTACTAGTTACCGGTAAACCGGTTAATTAAATCCCTTGGCTCCCTCTGACGAGGGAGCTGTGGAGCGTTAGCGCAACTGAGGGAGAGAATGACCAAACTTGAGATATTATATACAGTTTTTTCTCTCCTTCCGTCTTTTGCTTCGCAAAATCCACCTCCCTCGTCAGAGGGAGGCAAAACCACATTTAACCATTTTTATTATTCATCGGTTAACCTGTTTTGAACCACGCGACTATCGCGTGGTTTTCGTTATACAAA
>JAZNRD010000028.1:0-30692 GCA_045590515.1 Acutalibacteraceae bacterium | reverse complement strand
CAGTACATCGGCAAATATTATAACGCCGGTGAACTAAAAGAGTTGCTTGACAAAACAGTGAACGATCCGATACACATTGTAATATTCCTCGCAGCTTACTACGGACTCAGGCGAAGCGAAGTGCTTGGACTAAAATGGTCGGCGGTGGACTTTGAAAACAAGACGGTCAGTATCAGTCACAAGGTGGTTCAAAACGATAAAGGCGTGGTAGGAATGGATGTAATGAAAACAAAATCTTCCTACCGCACACTGCCTCTCATTCCACAAGTGGAAGAAGCCTTACTTGCTGAACGTGAAAAACAAGAAGAAATGATGCGAGTGATGCATCGAGGTTACTGCAAAAAATATACCGACTACATCTGCGTAGATGCAATCGGTGAACTGATAAAACCAAATTACGTGACCGACCATTTCAAAGTGGTGCTGAAAGAAAAGGGATTAAAACCCGTTCGCTTTCACGACCTGCGACACAGTTGTGCATCGCTACTGCTCGCAAACGGTGTGCCGATGAAAATGATTCAGGACTGGCTCGGTCATAGTGATATGGGAACCACCGCCAACATTTACAGCCACATCGATAGTGAGAGCAAGAAAGCAAGTGCGATGGCAATCGGCTCGGCACTGGGATAAAAAGAAAACATCTTAAAAGCAAATAATACTTTTAAGATGTTGATTCAAAAATATATAAACATCAAGATGATGGGAATATGCGTATGTGGGATTCAAACCCACGTCTAACTCTTCGTTAAAGAGTTGCTCTATCCGCTGAGCTAATACGGTATAAAATACTAAGCGGAGTTGCATAAGCAACTCCGCCTTGGCGGAGACGGCGAGATTCGAACTCGCGGGGGATTGCTCCCTAACTGATTTCGAGTCAGCCCCGTTATGACCACTTCGATACGTCTCCATATAAAATTGTAAAGGCAAAGCCAAAACCTAAATTGCTAGAAAACTGCGAGATGCAGATTTCTGAAAATGCAAACCGAAGTCCAGAAAACCCCAATAAATAAAGGGTTTACGGAGAAAGGCAAGTGACAGACCCGACTATGTTTCGAGTGCGCCCCGTTATGACCACTTCGATACGTCACCGTATATATACCGTGCTCTCGCCTCAATACGTCACCGTATGTGCGAGAAGATTGCCTTAATATTATATGTTTCAAAACCGTTTATGTCAAGAAAAATTTGTTGCAGGGGGAACGGTTATGTTATATAATCATATGTGTACTTTTTTAGGGGGGATTTTGTGTTTACTCGCGTTCAAAGCTTTGGTCTTTTTGGAATTGAATCCTACCGCGTGCTTGTGGAGGCGGATGTTTCGACGGGACTTCCTTCGTTTGATATAGTCGGCCTTGCCGACACCGCCGTTAAGGAGTCGCGCGACCGCGTTCGCTCGGCTATTAAGAACTGCGGTTTTAAATTCCCCGTTAGCAGAATTACCATAAATCTTGCCCCTGCAGACAAGCGAAAAGAGGGCTCTATTTACGATTTGCCGATTTTTGTCGCGCTGCTTATTGCATCGGGACAGCTAAAGGCTGAGGTGTCCGACTGCGCCTTTTTGGGTGAGGTTTCGCTTGACGGCAAGGTGCGACCGATAAACGGTCTGCTTGCTATGGCAATTGAGGCCAAGCGAGAGGGCATAAAAAATCTGTTCGTTCCGCGCGAAAATGCGGCGGAGGCGGCGGTTGTGGCTGGAATAAACATATTCGGTGTCAGCACGGTGATGGAGCTTTTTTATCACCTAACCGGACAGACGGCGCTCAGTGCTGCAGAAGAGCCGATATTAAAGACGGCGGCACAGCTGTCTACGCTCGATTTCGCCGATGTTAAGGGACAGACGGTTGCTAAAAAAGCGCTTGAGGTTGCGGCTGCAGGCTCGCATAATGTGCTGCTCATCGGTCCTCCGGGCGCAGGTAAAAGTATGCTTGCGAAGCGGCTTCCCACCATTCTGCCCGAAATGACTATGGATGAATCCATAGAAACCACAAAAATTCATTCAATCGCGGGTACACTTCCGAGTGATACGCCGCTTGTACGTGTGCGCCCGTTTCGCTCACCGCACCACACCGTTTCGGCGGCGGGAATGTCGGGAGGCGGCACCGTTCCGCGACCGGGCGAAATATCGCTTGCGCACAACGGCGTTCTGTTTTTGGATGAGCTGCCCGAGTTTCACCGCGATGTTATGGAGGCACTTCGTCAGCCGATTGAGGACGGAATAGTCACAATATCGCGCGTGGCGGGAACGCTTACATATCCCTGTTCAATTACGCTCGTAGCGGCGATGAACCCTTGCCCGTGCGGATATTTTGGTCACCCGACCAAGCAATGCACCTGCACACCGCAAAAGGTTTCGCGCTATCTTTCAAAAATTTCCGGTCCTATGCTTGACCGTCTTGATATTCATGTTGAGGTGCCGCCCATTGATTTCGATTCGCTTAAATCCAAGGGTGCGGAGGAAACCTCGGCGCAGGTGAGAGAGAGGGTCAATAAAGCGCGCAGAATACAGGAAGAGCGCTATAAAGGCAGCGGCATTACCTGCAACGCGCGACTGACGCCCTCAATGCTCGAAAAGTATTGCCTAATGAGCAACGAGGCGGAGCAGACGCTGAGGTTGGCTTTTGACCGAATGGGGCTTTCGGGCAGAGCGTACGACAGACTTTTAAAGGTTTCACGCACAATAGCCGACCTTGACGGCAGTGAGCGAATTGAAACACCCCATATTCTTCAGGCAATTCAGTTCAGAAGCCTTGACAGAAAATATTGGGGTAACGAAAAAACGACTTGACAACAAAGAAAATGGAGAGTAAAATGAACATCAGTCCGATGTATAAAGGCAGACCTGAAAATTGTGAGGGGCGCCTTTCAAAAGAGGTTGCGGTTTATGATTTGCTCGACTCGCTCGGTATTGAGTATGAGCGTGTTGACCACGACGCAGCCGACACGATAGAGGCTTGCCGCGCTGTTGAAGAGGTCATAGGCGTAGGCATTTGCAAGAATTTGTTTGTTTGCAACCGCCAAAAAACCGAATATTATGTTATAATGATGTCGGGCGAAAAACCGTTCCGCACCGCTGATGTTTCAAAAAAGCTTGGCGTGTCGCGCCTTTCGTTTGCGCCGGCAGAGGATATGGAGAGAATTTTGGGTGTAACGCCCGGCTCCGTGACGGTAATGGCGCTGAAGGACGACAAAAAGGGCGCGGTGCAATTAGTTATTGACCGCGATATAATAAACGGCGAATATATCCGTTGTCACCCGTGCATTAACACCTCGACGCTTAAGATGAAAACCGAGGACTTGGTTCGTGTGTTCTTGCGATATGTAAAGCACACACCGCGCATAATAGACATATAAACGGCCTTGTGCCGTTCATACGGGGGCGTAGCTCACCTGGTAGAGCGCTACATTCGCATTGTAGAGGTAGTGAGTTCGAGTCTCATCGTCTCCACCAAAAAAGACCACCTATACAGGTGGTCTTTTTTTGGTGGAAATAATGACGATGAGGCTCGAAAAGGGCAAACGCGAAGCGTTAATAACAGTCCGGTGGACTGTTGTGATGCCCGTGTGCGTGTCGGCGGTAAGCGGCAGCTCCGCCGAGCGAGTCTCACGCTGGTTTATACGGTGATATTAGCAGAACAACAGGTGGTCTTTTTTTGGTGGAAATAATGACGATGAGGCTCGAAAAGGGCAAACGCGAAGCGTTAATAACAGTCCGCAAAAACAGAAGACTCCGCCCATAAAAAGCGAAGCCCTCCGTTAAGGAAAAACAATGAACACTAATTTTTAAAGAATGCGACAGCAATAGCGCCGGGACCCGCGTGGGTGCCTATTACGCTACCTATTTGAGTATATCGCATTGTCTGTCCGCTTTGCTCCCAAAGGGACGCGCTGTCTTCAATATATTTTTTAAGCAGCGTATCGTCAAGTCCTGTGAAGCCTAGCAGTATCGGTTTGCAAAAATTAACGCCGCCTGCTTTTTGTATCTCGGTCACGAGCAGATTATTGCCCTGTTTAGAGCCGCGCGCCTTGCCAAGCATTTTTATCTCGCCGTCAGCGATAGACATAACGGGCTTTATATTCAAAAATCCGCCGGCAAGTGCAACCGTCTTAGAAATTCGTCCGCCGCGGTGCAGATATTCAAGCGTGTCAACCATAGCGACAATAATAATTTTCTTTTTTTCTTCTTCAAGGCAAGCAGCGAGCTGTACCGCCGAAATACCGCTATCTAAAAGTGTAAGCGCAAGCTCCACTAAAATTCCTGCACCAATGGCGACGGTTCTTGTGTCTACTATATGAATGTTATCATAGCCCTCTGCCGCAATTAACGCGCTTTGATAGGTGCCCGAAAGGTTAGAGGCGAGGGTCAGAACAACCGCTTCGTCACCCTCTTTTGTGATTTTTGAAAAAATCGCCTCAAAGGCGGCAGGGGATGCCTGACTTGTGGTGGGAAGAACATCGGTCGTCGTAAGTTTTTCGTAAAACTCTTTATGTGTGATTGTTACACCGTCGATATATTCCTTGTCCCCAAAGTTTACGGTTAGCGGAACGCAAATAACTTGTCTTTTAATTTCGGGAAGAAGGTCAGCGGTTGAATCTACTATTATTCGTACCGTAAAAATCACTCCTTAAAAGTTGAAAACTCAACATTTGCGATTATAGCACAAAAAGGTTGAATTGTCAACATTTGGGTTGCTTTTTTTATTATTTCCGATTTTTAAAAAAATATAACCCCACGGTTTCCCGTGGGGTTATAAAATTTATTGCAGAGCTTTAAGCTCGCGTGCGGCATCGCCGTAGTTCATCATTGTTCTGACAAGCTTTTCTATTGCGCTGTCTTTTGCGGTGTCCGCATCGTTAGCCTTGGCTGCGGCATACGACTCAATGCTGTAGGTCAGCGTGTCGCTTACCTGTTTGCCGTTTTCGTAAACCGTAAAGTCAACGCTTTCGCTCATAGCGGCAACACTCAGCATATTGAAGTATACATAGTAGCGGTTTTCCGTGTCCGCAACTGCCGAGAAGGCAGAGGAGGGGATAAACCAGGTTTCATTTCCGACAACGGCCTTAACAATAAGGTTTTCGATGTTTTCGGCCTCAATGTTGAAGCGAAGTGCAACATTTGTCGAGAAGTTAAGACCTGCACTGCGCCACGCAACCGTAGATTCGCCCTCGTTTGCGGTTATTGCCATAACGCTTGTGTACTCGCGGTTTGCAGTATATTGCTCATAGCCTGCGTTGGCAAGGCTTTCTGTGTTGTGACTGAAATACTCCTGCGATGCGGCGGCAAAGTTAAGCAGTCCCTTGCAGACCGCGACAACCTCTTCGTAGTCGGCGTTGGTATCGGCATAGTTTTCTATAAGATTGCGGCAATTCTGCGCAACGCTATAGGTGTTCTGTGCGCTGGGATATTCGACGCCATCCTTGGTTCTATAATAGGTTGCGGTTATGGTATCGCCTACATTCTTGGGGTTAACGCCCGCGAACGAGAATACGATATTACCATTTTCGTCGGTGGTGTAGCTGTCTACCTTTGTTACCTTGTCGCCTACAGAGAACTCTGCGCGGATGCTGTCAAAGCCGTCAAGGAGGTCGGCGCTTAGCTTATAATCGACCGCAATGCTGTCGGTTATGGTAAGGCTCTTTGCCTCTTCCTCTACAGGCAGACCGTTTATAGTTACGGTTTCGGTACCCTTGTAGTCCTTGTAGCCGTTCTGTGTTACAAGGTAGTAAACGGTGTAGGTGCCTACCTCCTTAAAGGTCGGGCAGGTATCAAGGGTGTAATCACCGCGAACGGTTGCGTACTTAACGGTTGCCCCCTCGGGAGCGTTTACTGTAATGCCGTGCTCGGCGTTATCAAACACGCCCTCATAGCTTTCTGACGTTACGCCCGTCTGCTTTTCAAGCAGGCTTGCGACAGTAAGGAACGAAACATCGTCGATGTAGAAGACATCACCCGAGTTAATTTTGATTTTGTCTAATCTTAAACGATTATATTTATAGTTAGTAGAGTTAAAGCGCCAATCTTCAACAACGCTTGTGCTTGCACAGGCAAAAAGGGAGTTCCAGGTGGTGTTCGTGCTGTCGTCGAAGTTGGTAAACGGAATATAGTAGGTGCCCGAAACGCCGGCTTTGAGCGAAACAAAATTGTTCCAGTTGGAGCTTGTTTGGGCAACATTTATAGTCTCAACAACATCAGAGCCGTCTTGCTTGAAATAAACCTTGGTTCCGCCGTTCATAGGACGCTCTGACTTAGAGTAATCTATGGCAAATACAGCCGAAAAAGATTGATTAGTAACGCCCGTTGCATCGATATGGAAGGACATCATATTTGATGTTGTGTCAGGACGATGCTTTAAAAGCGCGTAGACTACGGAAGAATTAGTGCCGTCAGCGGTTGCAGTAATCTTTGCTGCTTCTTTAGTGCTGTCCCATTCATATGATATGTTTCCGCCCTTGAATGCATAATACTCTGGGTTAACGGCGGCGCCTGTGTCGGTTGCGGAGCTTACATATCCGCCCGGCTCTGCGGGGAAGGAGTTTGCATCTCTTGAGGAGATAACCTTAAAGCTTGAGCCTCCGTAGTAATCGTCTGCTAACGGCTTATCAAGCTCGTCAGCGGCGCTGCCTAAATCGAATGTAATGTCGTTGCTGTGGCTGTCAATAAACAGATTGTGGTGTGCGGAATAGAGGTTAAACGAAACTTCACTTCCGTCGGCGTTAAAGCGTGCAAGAACGGTAGCGCCAACCGTCTTGTAGGACTGGTCGGTGTTCTGCAAATCGCAGTTAACCTGTAATACCTTGTTTCCGTTAACACCAGTGTCATATGCGGTGTAAATTCCGGTTGTTTCGTTGTGTCCGCAAAGAATCATATCAATGTTCTTGTGCTGTGATACAAGCTTCTGCCAAACCGTTTCGCCGGGGTTGCCGTGGTTATAAGAAACCTCGGTGTGACGGCGGCAGTAGGCGTAGTTCATATATTTGTGGGTTGCAAGAATTACGCGGCAGTCGGGGTTTGCGGCGATGACCGAGTTCGCCCAAGCGATAACCTCGTCACGCGGCTGTACCTCAAGACTGAAAATAATGTACTCAACATCGTCGTTCGGGCGCATATAGTAGTAAGAGTTCAAAAGGCTGTTTTCGTCATAAAGACCGCCAAGCTCAAACTCGTCGGTGTTTATGAGCATTTCCTTTGTGAAATACTTATCGTACATCGTAGAGGTGCGGTCACCGAAATAGTCATAGTCGTGGTCGCCTGGGGTTGCTACCCACGGAATACCTGCAGCGGTGAGGCGATTATACTGTGCGCTAAGGGTAGCCATTTCGGACTCAAGCACCGACATCGAGGCGGTTGCGTTGCCGTGCTCAACAATATCGCCAAGGCTTACAACAGCCTTTATGTTAAGGCGCTCTGCGTTGGCAATCACCCAGTCGAATATGTCGGGTACCTGCGAGCCAAAGTTCTTTATAATGGTCTGTGTATCGGGCAGGAAAATCATAGTAAATTCGCCCTCTGCGGCATCGCGGTTATACTGGCTGAAGAGCGCGTTTTCGGTGTCAATGTTCCAGAAGAATTCGCTGAGGTCATAGTTGCCTGTGGTATCGGCTTTAAAGTTGTCGGATGAGAGTGTCCACTCGGCTATGAGTCCCTCTGCCTCTGCGCCAACCGAAATGGCGGCGTTTGCGGCGATTTCTTCTGCTGTTCTTGCATCTTTCCAAAGGCGAACATTGGCAATAGAGCCGTCAAACACCTTATAGAATTTAGACTCTGCAGGCATAAAGTTGCCGACCGTTACGGGCAGATAATATGCAAGCTCGGGAACCGAGAACGAATCTATGGAAACGGTCTTTGCAAGTGCGCCGTCAACATAGCAAGAAACGCTTGTGTTGTCGTCGCTCGCAACAACAGCAACATGGTGCCACGCGCCGTCGTTGAGCGCAACATTTGTAACAGAAACGGAAGCGGTACCAAGGGTAAGCTTGAGTTGACCGAGTGCGGTTACGCAAACATTAACGAGATAACCGTGGCGACCGACGCTTCCAAACTTGGTAGCAATAATGCTTTGTGTGTGGTTGTCGGTGGTCTTGAAATAAGCCTCTGCAGTGTGAACGGGCTCTTTTATAAGTGCGCTTGTTTCGTACTGCTGACTGTCGAGCGTGGTAAAATCTGTGCCTGCTGCATCGCCAAGCTGTGCGCTGTTATAGAAATATGCCATATTGTCGAGGTAGACCGACTTTGTTCCGCCAGCCTCCCAACCGAGCACCTCAAGCGAAAAGGTAAGCTCCTCAAAGGCATCAGTAATGGAAGCGTCGCTGTTACGAACACCGCTCTTGGGAATTATAATCTTGCCCTTGAAATCATCGGGAATATCCCAAGTGCTTGCGGGGCCTGAGCCTTCGCCAAGTGTAAGGGCGGAAACGGTGCCGTCATCGGCAATAAGCGTGAGTGATGTGTTATAAACGCCAAACTCGGTATAACCGTTTTCGTCCCAACCGTAGAACTTAAGACGGAGAGTCTTGTCGCAAGAGGTTTCACTAAGGTCAAGGTCGAAAGCGAAAGCCTCATACTTTTCTTGCCAAAGAGCCGACTCGATATCGAGCGTGAAACGAGTGTTTCCGTCTGCCTCTGCGCTCGGTGTTATGGCGAAACGGCCGTCTTTGACAGATATGCTGTCCTTGGTAACCAGTCCGTCGGGGGAGGAATACGCTGAATGGTTGCCCTCGTTATATTTCCAGGCAAAAGAGGGGGTGTAGTCAGAGAAGTTCTCAACCGTCTTCTGTAAATCGTAGCTAACAGACGGTTTCTTTAACCAGCAAAGGTCGTCAATAACCAGAACATCGTCCTTAGCACAGGTTGTGCCGTCGGACTCAAGACTCAGATACGAACGGTTGTGATAGCCTTGTGAGTTTGTTTTGTAGAAGTTCCAGATTGTAGTCTTGCCGCCGAACTGTGTTCTCGCCTCGGTGTCCCAAGCATCAAACGGCACAATTATAGTACCTGACTGACCTGCATAGCCCCAGACTTTACCGTGGTCAACAAGAACGCCGCCGCCTGTGGTCAGCACCTTTGTTTCGGGGGTGGGGTTTTCCTCGGTTGCGTCGGGAATATAGTAAAAGGTTTCGCCCGGGATGCAGTATGCGGCGTCATAACCGCTTCTGCCTTTTGAAAGCTGGAACTCGGGCTCGAAGTATACCACAGAGCCTGCCTCCTTAGAGGTAACGCCGGTTAAATCTATATGGAACTGAAGCGCAACCGAATCGGCTGTCGGGCTTGTGTTTCCGCGTGTGAGTGATTTCGGGGAAACAAAAACTATGACGTTAAATTTTGCAGAAGCGGTAAGCGTACTTTTGAGCACGCCGTCCTCTATCGTAACGGTGTTATAGCCGTTTCCTTTGTTTGCCGAATAGTCGGTTGCGTTCGGGTTATCTGTGTTAGAACCGACGCCTGTGGGCACGGTATAGTTACCAACCGTAGCGCTACCCGTTGTAGACAGGTTTTCAAAGTCGTTTATTACCCTGTCAACCTCTAAAATCGGCAGGTCGGCAACCTCTGCATCGGTAGAGAGTGCCACACCTTCTGTCGCAGTGGCAGCAAAGCTCATCATCGGGAAAGCCGACAAAAGCAGCAGTGCCGAAAGCATAATGCTAAGCAGTCTTTTACTCATAACAAAACCTCCGTGAATTGTTATTATAATCCATAATAATTATAATACATATAAAAATGCATGTATATGGACTTTTGCGCACCCGATTATGTAATTTATCCAAAAAGCAGGTTTTTGAAGGCACAAATATGGTAAAAATATAAAACCCGTACTCTTGTGAGTACGGGTTTGGTTTAATCTTCTCTGAACTGTAACGAATAGAGGTGGGCGTAGGTGCCGTTTTTCTCGATAAGCTCTTCGTGAGTACCGAGCTCCTCAACCTCGCCGCCTCCGATAACGGCAATTCGGTCGGCGTTCTTAACGGTCGAAAGTCGGTGTGCAACAACGATGGTGGTTCTGCCCTTGCAAAGCTCGTCCAGCGATTCTTGAATGAGGA
Organism: Acutalibacteraceae bacterium; assembly: GCA_045590515.1. GTDB lineage: Bacteria > Bacillota > Clostridia > Oscillospirales > Acutalibacteraceae > SIG589. The sequence continues at coordinate 20,660 of JAZNRD010000028.1, read as the reverse complement.
TTTCGGTGGTGTTGTCAAGCGCACTTGTCGCCTCGTCAAGAATTAAAATCGGTGGGTCTTTCAGGAATACGCGCGCAATTGAAAGGCGCTGCTTCTGTCCGCCCGAAAGGCGCACGCCGCGCTCACCAATTTGTGTGTCGTAGCCGTCGGGCAAGGTCATAATAAAGTCGTGAATGTTGGCGCGCTTTGCCGCCGCAATAACCTCCTCCTCGCTCGCGCTCGGGTCGCCGTAGAGAATGTTGTCGCGAATGCTTGCGTTAAAGAGGTAAATATCCTGCTGCACAATGCCTATGTTGCGGCGCAGCGAGTATGCGGTTATGTCGCGAATGTCGGTGCCGTCTACCAGGATTTCGCCGTTTAGTAGAGGATAAAAACGGGGGATAAGGTGACAAATTGTCGTTTTGCCGCCACCCGAGGGGCCAACAAGCGCAAAGGTTTCACCCTTTTTAATATCAAGGCTTACATTTTTAAGAACATCAGCGTCGTCATTATAGCCGTAGGTTACATCGCGAAGCTCAATGTGTCCGTCAAAACGCGCTTTTTCTTTCGCTGTTTCGCGGTCAAGCTCAGGCTCGGTATCAAGAATTTCAACAAACCGGGAGAAGCCCGTAACGCCCTCTTGATACTGCTCAACAAAGCCGATAAGGTTGCGAACGGGGGCCAAAAACATATTGATAGAAACAAAGAACGCGGAATAGTCGGCAAAGGTAATCTGTCCGTCATAGAGGAAAAGTCCGCCCGCTATCAGTATTACAACGTTGAAAACATCGGTTACAAAGCCGGTTGCGGAATGGAACTTGCCCATTGCGCTGTATGCTTCCTTGCGCGACTCTACAAATTCGGTGTTGCCTGCTTCAAACTTTTTCTCTTCGGTTTTTACATTGGTAAACGCCTTGGTAACGCGGATACCAGAAATGCTGTTTTCAAGTGAAGAGTTGATTTTCGCAATAGCCTCGCGGCTGCGCATAAACGCCGCGCGCATCTTTTTTCTGAGCACCGAGGAAATGATAACAAGGAACGGCACGCAGGCAAAGATTATAAGCGTAAGCCAAAGGTTTATGGTTGTAAGATAGCAAAACGAAATGACAATAGAAATGCTTGAAATAATAACATTTTCGGGGCCGTGATGCGCAAGCTCACTCACATTCATAAGGTCGTTGGTCATGCGCGACATTATTTTTCCGGTTTCGTGGTCGTCGTAGAATTTAAAGGGCAGCTTTTGCAGATGCGTAAACATCTCGCTTCGCATCTGTGCCTGCATCTTAACACCCATAACGTGACCGAAATACTGAATAAAATAATTAAGCAACAGCTTTATTATGTATATGACAAGCAGTGTCACACCGTAAATTATAATCATTTTATAGTTGCGGTTTGGTATAAGGTCGTTAAGCATCGTGCGCGTAACGATTGGATAAACAATACCCGCCAGCGACACTAAAAGACTTGCAATCATATCAAGCGTAAATATTGTTTTGTGCGGACGGTAATACGAAAGAAAGCGTTTGAGCATACTTTATCTCCCCATTTTATATGTGTATAGAATTATATCACTATAGTTCTGATAATTCAATAAAAAAACAACACCCAACCAAAAGGTTAGGTGTTGTTATGGTGACCCGGACGGGATTCGAACCCGTGTTACCGCCGTGAAAGGGCGGTGTCTTAGGCCTCTTGACCACCGGGCCTGGTAGCGGCTATTGGACTTGAACCAACGACACTTCGGGTATGAACCGAATGCTCTAGCCAACTGAGCTAAGCCGCCATTTGCGTGGGACCGATTTATTATAATATATGATTTGTTGTTTGTCAACAGTTTTTTTACAAAACCTTAAAATATACCGCTTGACAAAAATAAAAAGAGCGGTTAAAATAATTTTTGTAAAATGTTGACGGGGACAGTAGCCTCGTGCAGACGCTAAGAGAGGGAAGGTCGTCGGCTGTAAGCCTTCCTGCTGAGCACGCGCGTGAACACCACCCCTGAGTGTCCTGCGAACAGGGCCGTTTCCCGCGTTAAGGGGTGCACGAGTGGCAGGAAACTGCAATTTGGGTGGAACCGTGGAGTATTACTTCATCCCATTTCTATGGGGTGGAGTTTATTTTTTGCCCCGATAAAATATTTGGAGGTATTTTTATGGTAAAGGTAACACTAAAGGGCGGCGTTGTCCGCGAATATGAAAGTGGCGTTTTCGGCTGGGAAATTGCCGCTTCTATCGGCGCAGGACTTGCAAAGGCAGCTTGCGCTATAAAGGTGAACGGAGTTGAATGTGACCTCCGCACACCCATAACCGAGGACTGCGAGCTGGAAATCTTGACCTTTGATGACGACTACGGCAGACGTACCTACCGTCATACCGCAAGCCATATCTTAGCACAGGCGGTTAAGCGCCTCTATCCCGAGGTTAAGCTTGCTATAGGCCCTGCGGTTGATAACGGATTTTACTATGATTTCGACAGCGAAATTATGTTTACCCCCTCTGTGCTCGAGGAAATTGAGGCAGAGATGAAGAATATTATCAAAGAGGATATCGTGCTTGAGCGCGTAAGTATGCCGCGTGCCGAGGCTATCGAGTTTTTTGAGGACCGCGACGAGCCGTATAAAATCGAGCTTATAAACGATTTACCCGAGGACGAGGAAATCACCCTTTATAAGCAGGGCGATTTTGTTGACCTTTGCGCAGGCTCGCACCTCTTCTCGACCGGCAGAGTAAAGGCGTTTAAGTTAACCTCCTGCACAGGTGCATACTGGCGCGGAGATTCCAACCGCAAAATGCTGCAGCGCGTATACGGCACCGCATTCCCCAAGGCGAGTGAGCTTGAAGAGCATCTCTTAGCGCTTGAGGAAGCCAAAAAGCGCGACCACAACAAATTAGGACGCGAGCTTGAGCTTTTCACAACCAGCGAGGTAATAGGTCAGGGTCTACCCATTATGTTACCCAAGGGTGCGCGCGTAATTCAGCTTTTACAGCGCTTTGTTGAGGACGAGGAGCAGCGCCGCGGCTGGCTTCTCACCAAGACTCCGCTTATGGCAAAGAGCGACCTTTATAAGATTTCGGGACACTGGGACCACTATCTTGACGGAATGTTTGTGCTCGGCGACCCGAATGACGAGGAGAACGAGTGCTTTGCAATGCGTCCTATGACCTGCCCGTTCCAGTATCAAGCATATTTAAACCGTCCGCGTTCATACCGCGATTTACCGCTTCGCTATAACGAAACCTCTACTCTCTTCCGCAACGAAGCCAGCGGCGAAATGCACGGTCTTATCCGCGTGCGCCAGTTCACAATTTCTGAGGGTCACCTTATGTGCACCCCCGAACAGTTAGAGGATGAGTTCCGCGGCTGTCTTGAGCTTGCAATTTATATGCTTAAAACCTTAGGTCTTTACGAGGATGTAAGCTACCGCTTCTCGCAGTGGGACCCTGCCGACCGCGAAAAGTATATAGGCACAGAGGAGCAGTGGGACGAAGCACAGGGCGTTATGCAGCGCATACTTGATAACCTCGAGATTCCGTATAAGATTGGCATTGGCGAGGCTGCGTTCTACGGACCCAAGCTTGACATTCAGATTAAGAATGTTCACGGTAAGGAAGATACCCTTATCACACTGCAGGTTGACCAGATGTTAGCCGAAAAGTTCGGAATGGAATATACCGCTCCCGACGGAAGCAAGAAGAATCCTTATATCATTCACCGCACCTCTATCGGCTGTTACGAGCGTACGCTTGCTCTGCTTATAGAGAAGTATGCAGGTGCATTCCCGACCTGGCTTGCTCCCGTTCAGGTAAAGCTTTTGCCCATTGCCGACCGTCACCAAGAATATATGAAGTCGGTTAAGGAGCGTCTTGAAAACGCAGGCCTTCGCGTTGAGCTTGACGACCGCAACGAAAAAATCGGCTTTAAGATTCGTGAAGCACAGCTTGCAAAGATTCCTTATATGCTCGTAGCGGGCGATAAGGAGCAGGAAAGCGGCACACTTTCTGTCCGCAAGCGCGGCGGAATAGACGGCGGAACACAGTCGGTTGACGAGTTCCTCGCAAACATTCTCAAAGAGGTTGCCGAAAAGACAATTAACTAAAAGAAAAAAGCTCTCTTGCACCGCAAGAGAGCTTTTGTTATATAATTCCCGTTATAAAAATTTCAAGACCGATTATAATTAAAATTACGCCGCCGAGAATAGATGCTTTGCCTGCCAGTCGGCACCCGAATTTTTTGCCAAGCAGCAGTCCGCCCGTGCAGATAAAGAATGTGACAACCGCTATTATAAGTCCGCAAATCAGCGCAGATATAAGACTATAGTCCGCAATGGTAAACCCTACCGACAGCGCATCTATCGAGGTTGCGATTCCCTGTACGACAAGACCGCCAAAGGTCGTAGCGGTGCGCGGACAGCTGTCGTCCTTTTTCTTTAGTCCCTCATATAGCATATTTCCGCCTATAAAACCGAGAAGCAACAGCGCAATCCACGGAATAAATTTCTGAAATGCCGTAAAATGCTGTGCAATGGTATGAACGCACACCCAACCAGCCATTGGCATAAGATACTGGAAAAACGCGAAAATCCCCGCAATTAAAACAAGTCTGCGTTTTTTCATCTTAGGCTCGGAAAGACCGTTAGCCAGCGACACTGAAAAAGCGTCCATTGCAAGTCCAACGCCGAGCATTATGCTGTTTACAAAAAAAGTAATACCCCTTAGCATTTAAACATCCCTTAAAAAAATAATGTATGCTGTATTTTAGCATACATTACTTTTACTGTCAATTATAATCCCTTGTACTTTTTTCGTGTAGCCATTCCGCCGCGGATGTGACGTTCGTTTTTGTTCTGCTCCAACACCTTTTGCACCTCGAAATAAAGCGCAGGACTCTGCTCGCGCAGTCCCGCCGTAACATCCTTGTGCACGGTCGATTTGCTTATGCCGTACTTTGCCGCCGCGGCACGCACCGTAGCACCTGTGCTTACTATGTATTTTCCAAGCATTGTCGCGCGGTCACGACCTAAAATACTCATGCCCTCAACTCCTATAAAGCCTTTAATAAACTTTATGAGAGCCGAGGGCAATTTATTACATATTCTAATCGAGCATTAAATTAAGGTAAACGGGGGAAGAGAAGCCGCTGCCGTAGCCGACGGTTTTGCGTTCTCCAAGAGGGGCGCTGTCGGGCAGCCACACGCGCACCGTATCTCCGCCAAGCTTTTTCTGCACCGCCGCGCAAACCTGCGGAAGAGCCGAAAGAGAAGCGGAGGTTTCTTTAATAAACGGCTCGCCGTCTGTGCGGCCGCAAAGAACGATGCCGCTTTGGTTTTCGGTTTCAAAGCGGTAGGTCGTGCCTCCAAAAAAAGTTTCCTGCAGCAGCGCGTATTCGACCGCCTGCGTATCCCAAATAATCGCGCCTTCACTGCAAAAGGCACCGTCGCGTAAATCTTTATATTCGCTCGCGGTTATAGGAAAAAGCGTTGCCGCCTCGCCTTCGGGGGTTACGGTTGCCTCGCGCAAAAAGGCGGAGGGGACAAGCCCTGCCTTTTCGTAAAAGGGAAAAAGCGTGCTGTCTTCCGGGTGAAGAATTATATTGCCGCCGCGCTCACTCGCTATCCTCTTAGCCGCGTTTATGAGCTCTGTTCCGATGCCTCTGCCCCTGAAATCTGCGCTCACACAAACACCGTAAACATAAAAGCAGGGGCGGTTTTCCGCTTCGCAGGGAAGCATAAACAAGAGCCCCACAGCCTCGTTTTCTTGCTCTGCCACAAGGGTGGTGTCGGGCGAAAAATAATGCTCAAAAAACATATTTACAAAGCCGAGCGTATCGTCAAAGCAGTTTAAAAACAATCGCTTCAGCTTGAATTCGTCATTTATATTCGCGAATGAAATCTGTGCCACGCTATTCACTCCTTTTAAAATATTCTACCACAAAAAACAATATTTTACAACCGTACCTTAATATGATATTATATACGAAAAGGAGAGTGCGCTATGAACGAGATTATAAAATCACTCTACTCGCGCAAATCGGTGCGTGTGTACGAAAAAAGAGAAATAGGAAAATCTGAAAAAGAGGCAATTCTTTCGGCTGCCTTGCAGGCGCCGTCGGCAGGAAATATGTGCCTTTATACCATATTAGATATAACCGATAAAAATCTTAAAGAGGCACTTTCCCACACCTGTGACGAGCAGCCGTTTATCGCCACCGCGCCTATGGTGCTTGTTTTCTGTGCCGACTATAAACGGTGGTACGATGTTTTCTGCGAAAATTGCGAAAATGTGCGAAAGCCCGATACGGGCGACTTGTTTTTAGCGCAGGCGGATGCGCTGATAGCCGCGCAAAATGCCGTCGTCGCCGCAGAGAGCCTTGGTATTGGCTCTTGCTATATCGGCGATATTGTGGAAAATATTGAAAAACAGCAAGAGCTTTTAAATCTGCCGCAGTATGTAGTGCCCGCCGCAATGCTCTGCTTTGGATATCCAACGGCACAGCAGTCGGCAAGAAAAAAGCCGCCGCGCTTTGAAACTCAGGATATTGTTCACGAAAACGGATATTCTGCTGAAAAAGCGGGCAAAATGTTTAAAATGCTCTGCGAGCGTGAGCAAAACGAGGACATAAACGGCTGGCTTAAAAGATTTTGCGAGCGCAAGTGGAATTCGGACTTTAGCCGCGAGATGTCCCGTTCGTGCGGCGAAATAATAAATATGTGGAAGAAATAATTGACTTGTCGGGGAAATGAGAGTATAATACCGATATAAATTGCAGAGTAGACAGGCGAGCGTCAAGTGCCGTATAAACGGGGAGTTGTTATACGGACGAAGGGTTATCCGCGGTTCGCGTGTCGCATCCCGCTGCCGAAAATATGGAAGTGTACCCTCCTTATATTTCGGAATTGGGATATAGGGAGGTATTTTTATGTCAAAAAGAAGTAAAAATTTAAGACTTATCTGTCTGTCGGCTATGATGGCGGCGCTTTTTGCGGTGCTCGATTTCTTTTCGGATACGGTAAGTCTGCCGCTTGGAAATTTCAAAATTTCCATAAACGGCTTGCCGATACTTATAGTTTCGGTTTTCGGCGGCCCGCTTTGGGGCGCTATGACGGGCTTTGTCGGCGCCTTCATAAGCCAGCTTCGTTGGGGGCTTGAGGCAATGACAATTCTCTGGATTTTGCCCGAGGTTGCAAGGGGGCTGGTTATGGGACTTCTGTTCCTTGCTTTTAAGAAAAGCCTAAAGCCGTGGTTTTTGGGTATAGGCGTTGCCGTAAGCTCTGTGACGGTTACGGTTCTTAATACGCTGGCGCTTATTGTTAATTATTTTGTCTACGGCGGAAAGCACGGCGTTGCCGCAATTCTGCTTGAAATGCCCGGACGGTTAGCGTTAGGGCTTGTTACCGCCGTCATTCTCACCCTTTTACTCCCCCTTATCGTTCATCCGCTTAAAAAGGTGATAAAGGTATAAAAAAAGAGATGTCCGTCGGACATCTCTTTTAATTTTTGTGTTTAGCAAACACCCTGAGCCATCATAGCGTTTGCGACCTTTTCAAAGCCTGCAATGTTGGCGCCTGCAACAAGGTCACCCTCCATGCCGTACTTCTTAGCAGCCTCAAAGGAGTTTTTGTAAATATCCTTCATAATCTGCTTGAGCTTTGCATCAACCTCTTCAGCGGTCCAGCCGTAGCGCATGGAGTTCTGGCTCATTTCAAGGCCGGAAACAGCAACGCCGCCTGCGTTAACCGCCTTAGACGGAGCAATTACAACGCCGTTTGCCTTTAAGTATGCAACAGCCTCCTCGGTTGTGGGCATGTTTGAAACCTCAACATAGTACTTAACGCCGTTAGCAACAATGTTCTTAGCGTCGTCAATACCAACCTCGTTCTGAGTGGCGCAAGGCATAATAACATCAACCTTAACCTCCCACGGACGCTTGCCTTCAAAGTAGGGAACGCCAAACTTGTCAGCATAATCCTTAACCTTGTCGTGTCCGCTTGCGCGCATATCTAACATAAACTTAATCTTTTCTTCTGTGTTAATGCCGTCCTCATCATATATGTAGCCGTCGGGACCCGAGATGGTAACAACCTTACCGCCAAGCTCGGTAACCTTCTGAACGGTACCCCAAGCAACGTTACCGAAGCCCGATACAGCAAAGGTCTTGCCCTTAATGTCCTCGCCAAAGGACTTAAGCATTTCAACGGTGTAGTAAACGGCGCCAAAGCCTGTAGCTTCGGGACGGATAAGCGAGCCGCCGTAGGAAAGACCCTTACCGGTCAGGACACCTACATACTCGTTTCTAAGGCGCTTATACTGTCCGAAGAGATAACCGATTTCGCGTGCACCAACGCCGATATCACCGGCGGGAACGTCGGTATCAGCACCGATGTGCTTTGAAAGCTCGGTCATAAAGCTCTGGCAGAAACGCATAATCTCGCCGTCGCTGCGGCCGCGCGGGTCAAAGTCAGAGCCGCCCTTACCGCCACCCATGGGAAGACCGGTAAGGCTGTTTTTAAATGTCTGCTCAAAGCCTAAGAATTTAATAATCGAAGCGTTAACTGACGGATGGAAACGAAGACCGCCCTTGTAAGGTCCGATTGCAGAGTTAAACTGAACGCGGAAGCCGCGGTTAACCTGAACCTTGCCCTCGTCATCTACCCACGGAACGCGGAATGTAATCATACGCTCCGGCTCTACTATGCGCTCCATAACGCCGCTCTTTTCAATAGCGGGATTCTGTTCAATAACCGGCTCTAAGGATTCTAAAACCTCTAAAACCGCCTGTAAGAATTCCGGCTCTCCGGCGTTTCTCTTTGCTACGGTGTCGTAGACGCGCTTTAAATACTCGTTTTTCATTATAAAGCCCCCATAAAAATTTATAGCAACAGTTTACCACTTTTAAGCACAAAAGTCAACGAAAAAATAAACGAAAATTAAAGAAATTTCCGCAACCGATTGCACTTATTTCAACAATGTGTTAATATATTCTATTGAGGTGAGGCAAAAATGAGTACCACCATAGCAGCAATATCTACACCGCAGGGGCAGGGTGGCATCGGCACCGTTCGTATTTCGGGCGAGGATGCTCGCGCCGTAGCGGATAGAGTATTCAAGGCTATAAGCGAAAAAAAGATAGCCGACGCGCGCGGCTACAGCGCAATGTTCGGCACAGTTTATTTTGAGGGTGAACCGCTTGATGAGGCGGTTGCGCTCATATTTGCCGCGCCGAAAAGCTATACGGGTGAGGATGTTGTAGAGCTTTCTGTTCACGGCGGCCTTACCGTAACGCGACTGCTGCTTCGAGCGGTGCTTTCAGAGGGTGCAATACCTGCCGAGGCGGGCGAGTTTACGAGGCGCGCCTTCCAGAACGGCAAGCTTGATTTAGCCGAGGCGGAGAGCGTAATGACACTTATTTCTGCCGGTGGAAAGCAGGATTTAAGACTGTCGCTTGCCGCAAAGCAGGGCAGAGTCAGTAGGGAGATAAACGAAATAAGGGACAAGCTTTTGGCGGTCGATGCCAGTATGGCGGTATTTGCTGACTATCCTGACGAGGATTTGCCCGAGCTTGACGAGGATATTATAAGGGACAACCTTTACTCCGTTCGTGACAGCCTTTCAGAACTTTTAGAGAATTATGACAAGGGTAAAATTTTGCGGGAGGGGCTTTCGGCGGCGATAATCGGCAAGCCTAATGTCGGAAAATCCACCCTTATGAATCTGCTTTCGGGGGACAACCGCTCAATCGTTACTGCGGTAGCAGGCACCACGCGCGACGTAATTGAAGAAACCGTACGCGCCGGGGATATAACGCTTCGACTTGCCGACACCGCAGGTGTGCACACCGCGAGTGACGAGGTTGAGGAGATAGGTATAGAGCGCGCAAGGGAGCGCGCAAAAAGTGCAGAACTGATTTTAGCAGTGTTTGACGGTGGACAGCCGCTCTCTGACGACGACCGCGAGATATTGGCGCTGTGTGCCGATACGCCCGCGATAGCCGTAATAAACAAGGCGGACACAGAGCAAAAAATAGATTTGTCGGAAATAACGCTGCCCTTGGTTTTAGTAAGCGCTAAGAACGGCGAAGGGGAGCGCGAGCTTATAGAAAAAATAGCCGAGATTGTGGGTGTTTCCTCGCTCAGCGCCGACCGCGCTGTGCTTCAGAGCGAAAGACAACGCTCTTGTGCATACCGTGCATACAAGGGTGTGTGCGAGGCAATAGACACAATGGACAGCGGTTTCACGCTTGACGCGGTGGGAATCTGTGCTGACGAGGCGCTTGCGGCACTCTTAGAGCTTACGGGTGAGCGCGTGACCGAGGCGGTGGCTGACGAGGTATTCAGCCGTTTTTGTGTAGGAAAGTAGGAAGAAAATGCAAACTTATAACGCAGGAAATTTTGATGTTGCGGTCATAGGCGCAGGTCACGCAGGAATAGAGGCGGCGCTCGCTGCCGCAAGGCTTGGCGTAAAGACCGTAATATTTACAATAAATCTCGACTGGGTCGGAAATATGCCCTGTAACCCCTCAATAGGCGGTACGGCAAAGGGTCACCTTGTTCGTGAGATAGATGCGCTGGGCGGCGAGATGGGAAAAGCTGCAGACAAAAATATGCTGCAAAGCCGAATGTTAAATCTCGGCAAGGGTCCCGCCGTTCACTCTCTTCGAGCTCAGATTGACCGCCGAAATTATAGCGCATATATGAAACACGCTGTCGAGCTGCAGGAAAACTTAGATGTAAGGCAGGCGGAGGTTGTTGACCTTTTTTGCGAGTCTGACGGCTGGCACCTTGTAACCAAGCTGGGAGCCGAGTATATAAGCAAAACCGTAATTTTGGCAACGGGTACTTTTTTGGCAGGAAGAATATATGTGGGTGAAGTAAATTACCAGGGCGGTCCCGACGGCACCTTTGCCGCGACCGAGCTTAGTAAGGCGCTTCTAAAATTAAATCTCCCGCTTCGCCGTTTTAAAACGGGCACCCCTGCACGCGCACTTCGCAGCAGCATAGATTTCAGTAAAATGGAAGTGCAGGAGGGCGACGAAAAAATCGTACCATTCAGCTACAGCACAGAGGGGAAAGGCGAAAACAAGGTTGTTTGTCATATCGCCTACACGAACGACGACACCAAACAGATAATACTTGAAAATCTGCACCGTTCCCCCTTGTTTTCGGGCGATATTAAGGGTGCAGGACCGCGCTACTGCCCAAGTATAGAGGATAAAATTGTCCGTTTTGCAGATAAGGAGCGTCACCAGATTTTTGTAGAGCCGTGCGGACTTGAAACAGAGGAGATGTATCTTCAGGGTATGTCGTCCTCTCTGCCCGAAGAGGTGCAGGACAAAATCTACCGCTCGGTAAAGGGGCTCGAAAATGTAAAGATAATGCGCAGTGCCTACGCGATAGAGTACGACTGTGTTGACCCGACGGCGCTTTATCACACGCTTGAAACAAAGACCTGCGAGGGACTTTACGGTGCAGGTCAGTTTAACGGCTCGTCGGGCTATGAAGAGGCGGCGGCGCAGGGACTTGTTGCAGGCGTAAATGCTGCACATAAGGTGTTAGGGCGTGAGCCGTTAGTGCTTGACCGCGCAGGCTCATATATCGGCACGCTGATAGACGACCTTGTAACCAAGGGCTGCTCCGACCCTTATAGAATGATGACCTCGCGCAGTGAATACAGACTTTTACTGCGACAGGATAACGCCGACGAGCGACTTATGCCAACGGGCAGAGAAATAGGTCTTGTTGGTGAGCGCGAATGGGAGGCGTTTTTGCTCCGCAGAGCACAGCGTGAAAACGAGATAAAGCGACTAAAAACCACCACCATAGCGCCGTCCGAAGAGCTTAACGAAATGCTAAAAAGCCTTGGCACCGCACCAATCGTGACGGGCGTAAAGCTATGCGACCTGATTCGCCGTCCCCAGATAAGCTATGAGGCGCTTTTGCCGTTTGACAGTGGGCGCCCCGATTTGTCGGATGCGGTTAAAACGGCGGTCGAAACCGAAATAAAGTATGAGGGCTATATAGAAAAGCAAAAGGCAAAGGTGCGTGAAATGCACCGACTTGAAAGCCGCATAATTCCTGCCGACATCGACTATGACAGCATAAAAGGACTTCGTCTTGAGGCAAAGGAAAAGCTTAAAAAAATTCGCCCTCAGAGTCTTGGTCAAGCATCGCGCATATCGGGCGTTAGCCCTGCCGATATTTCGGTGCTCATAATCTATACGGGAGAGCGTGAAAGATGATAAAGTTTGATACCGAAAAGTTAGCAAAACTGTGTGCGGAATTCCTGCCGCTTGATGCACTTGCAGAGGAAAGACTTAACACCTACGGCAATTTGTTGATTAAATGGAACGAAAAAATGAACCTTACGGCAATAACCGAACCCGAAGAGGTGCTTTATAAGCATTTTTACGACTGTCTTTTGTTCTTTAAGCATGTGGGTGTGCCGCAAAACGCAAAGATTATAGATGTTGGCACGGGCGCGGGCTTTCCGGGAATGGTGCTGCTTATAGCTCGTCCCGATATAAAGCTAACGTTGCTTGACAGTCTAAATAAGCGCCTTGTTTTCTTAAACGCAGTCTTAGAGGAAACGGGACTTTCGGCAGAGGTTATCCACGCGCGCGCCGAAGAGGGAGCGAGAAAGGATACTCTTCGCGAACAGTTTGATATCTCCTGTGCACGCGCAGTTGCGGCTTTGCCCACCCTTTCGGAATACTGTCTGCCGTACGTCAAAAAGGGCGGCTTGTTTGTCAGTATGAAGGGCCCTGCCGCAGACGAAGAGGCGGTGGCGGCGGAACGCGCGCTATCGGTGCTCGGTGGCGGAAAAGCAGAGATAATATCAGAAAAACTGCCCGACGGAAGCGAGCGCCGCTTTGTAAAGATTAAGAAAATATCGCAAACTCCGACAAAATACCCAAGAGCAAGCGGAAAAATAACAAAACAGCCCTTATAAAAGGGCTGTTTTTTGTTTTATACTGTCGCAATTTGCGATGGAAAAAACTGGCAACTAGTTCTAAATAGTGGTATCATAAGCATAGCAAAGGAGGCTACGCTATGATGCCGCTCAAAAAAACGAAGCAAGAAACGCGACACCTTACCGAAATTCCGCTTTCGGCAATTAAGAAGAGCCCCGACCAGACGCGGACAAGCTTTGACGATTACGAAATAGAGCGTCTTGCGGCAAGCATAAAAGAAAACGGTCTGCTGCAGCCTATAACGGTGCGCAGAGACGGACGCGGATTTATGCTCATAGCGGGCGAGCGCCGAGTGCGTGCGGCGGCGATTGCAGGACTTAAAACTGTTCCTGCAATAGTCTACACGATAGATGACGAGGCGGCGGCAATATTTACACTGCTTGAAAATTTACAGCGCAGTGACCTCTCTCCGTTTGAGGAGGCGGAGGGAATAAGGCGGCTTATATCGGTCTACGGCGTGTCGCAGTGTGATGCGGCGGCGAAGTTAGGTATTGCCCAGTCAACCCTTTCAAACAAGCTTCGTATTTTAAAGCTGACAAGCGAACAGCGCAATAGAATAGAAGTATCGGCACTGAGCGAGCGTCACGCAAGAGCGCTTCTTAGACTTTCTCCCGAGGAGCGCGACGCAGCGCTTGACCGTATAATTGCCGAAGAACTTAATGTAAAGGAAACCGACCGATTTGTAGATAGCCTCCTAAACCGCGAGGAGCCCGGCCCCGAGCCGTACAGAAAGGCGGGTATAGGCGATGTGCGGCTTTTTGCAAACAGCCTTTCAAAGATAGTAGATACAATGATAAAGGCGGGCTATACCGCTAAAACTCGTAAAAATGAAACCGATAGTTATATAGAATACACCGTGCGGATAAACAAAAAGTCCGCACAGCTCAGACTAATTTAGCCCACCCATATTCATCCCCATACATTGCCTTTCCCCTAAAGGCAGCGAAAGCCGTGCAGGAAACTGCACGGCTTTTGTGTTATTCTTCTTCGGTTTTCTCTTCTGTGTTTCCCTCGGGGATTATGCCTGCGTAAAAGTCACCGCTCATATCGTGATAGGTGGTGTCAACCGCAAGCGGATGGGTTTTCCGTTTATGATGAACAAGATTTTTTCTCGAATAGAGTGAGAAAATGTATGCACAGCAGAAAAACGCAAAAGTGAGGGCAAGCGGCATACCGTTCGGGTCGTCGTGTACGAGGGAAGCTTTACCTTCAATATAAAGGGCTGCCTGAGGAACAACACAGCACAAAGCGGCAACGCTTGCAATCATTCCGACAGGGAAAATCGCGTATGAGCTTCTGCCTGCCATAACCGAGTTTTCAATCTTAACAAGGTAGAGGAAGAACAAAAGCGAACTGCAAAGAAAAACAATGGTTACAACATTTGAAGCGATAACCGAAATTGTAGCGTAAACGGTAAAAACCGAAATGAGCTTGAACATAAAGAAAAGCGGAAGCGAAATAAAGACAAGCTGCGGTACGCGCTTAAAGAGAGGAATAATTCCGCGCAGTGCATATATCATAAGCGTCGCAGCAGAGAGCAATCCGCAAAGCTTGGTAAGCGCAACGAAAACGAAAGCGTTGGTAATATAATTTACAAAGGTAATGTCGTATAAAATGCCGACAGCCAACAGAAGTGCCGCCACAGCTAAAAGCTTGCTGTCTGCCGGAGCGGCAGAGGGTGCGCGGCGCGTCATAAGCGAGATTACCGCACAAGCGGCAAGCGCTATTACCATAAATCCTACAAGGGCGAATGCGGCAATAGTTCCGTCTGCGGTGAAAAATCCACTGCCTTCCTCGGTAAGATAGCGCATCTGTGCAAAGCGCGCGTATATTACGGCAACCGCCGCTAAAACATAAAATAAAATTATTCTTGTGTATCTCATTCGTTACATCCGTTCTTAAAAGAAAAATATTAGCATATAAATGGACAAGAAGCCACCTATCTATTTTATATCCAACAAAGCAAAAAGTCAACCAAAGGAGCAAAGAAATGCGAAATTTATATTCCGTTATGTTGGCCGCGCTCTTTTTTATAATGCTGCTTATGCCGCTTGCAGCCAAAACGGAACAGAATTCAGCCCTAATTTCAGAGCAAACTCCGCAAAACATCAAACAAGAGGGCTTTAAAATTAAGCGCGGGGATGGCATAATAACGCTGTCGGACGAGGACTACATAGTGGGGGTCGTGGCGGCAGAAATGCCTGCACTTTACGAAGAAGAGGCGCTCAAGGCACAGGCGGTTGCGGCATACACCTATGCATATAGGAAAAAGGCGGCGGCAACGGGAGAATACCACCTCACCGACCAAAGCATAACCGACCAAAGCTACACTGACGAGTCGGAGAGAAAAGAAAAATGGGGCGAAAATTTTGATGCTTACGAGCAAAAAATAAGAGCCGCAGTAAACGAGGTTGCAGGACAGCTTATATTATATGAAGGCGGGCCGATTTTTGCCGCCTACCACGCTGTGTCATCGGGACAGACCGAGGCGGCTTTAAATGTCTGGGGAAATGAGGTGCCGTATCTGTGCGGCACGCTAAGCGTGGCTGACAAGCTGTGCGAAACCTATAAATCGGAGCAGTCGTTTTCTGCAGAAGAGCTAATTACAAAATTAGGCTTAGAATATAAAAACCAAACGGCATCTGACCTTATAATAAAAAGCGAGTGCAGCGATGCGGGCACGGTGCTCAAGTTTTCTGTGGCAGAAAACGAGTTTACGGGAAATGAAATAAGGGAAAAGTTAGGGCTTCGCTCGGCCTGCTTTGAAACAGAGCACAAGGACGATAAAATATGCTTTACGGTCTACGGCTACGGTCACGGGGTCGGTATGAGCCAATACGGTGCCAACCAAATGGCGAAAAGCGGCGCAGACTATAAGGAAATATTGCTTTGGTACTATAAAGGGTGTGAGATAAAATAAAAAAACGGGCGGTGCCCGTTTTTTTATCTTTCAACGCGCCAGTCAATCGGGGGAAGCCCCGATTTTTCTAAAAGCGCGTTACACTTTGAAAAATGCTTGCAGCCGAAAAAGCCGTTATACGCCGAAAGCGGACTCGGATGCGGGCAGACAAGCTTGTGGTGTATTGGGTTTGTAATAACCTCACACTTTTTGCGTGCGTGCGCTCCCCAAAGAAGAAAAACTACGGGGGTTTCTTTCTTGTTAAGCTCGCTTATTACTCGGGTTGTAAACTGCTCCCAGCCCATATTCTTGTGACTTGCGGCGGCGCCGCGGCGAACGGTTAATACATTGTTAAGCAGCAGTACGCCGTCTTTTGCCCAAGCGGTCAAATCGCCGCTCTTTGCGGGCGTAATCCTAAGGTCAGAATAAAGCTCTGCATAAATGTTTTTAAGGCTTGGCGGCAGAGGTGTGCCGTCGCGCACCGAAAAGCAGAGTCCGTGTGCTTGATTTGGTTCGTGATACGGGTCCTGACCGATTATAACGGCGCGGCAGTCTGCAAACGAGGTATAGCGCAGAGCGTTAAAAATGTCGTGCATATTGGGGTAAATCTCGCGAGAAGAATATTCTTGCTTTAGAAAAGCGCGCAAGCTTTTATAATAGGGCTTTTCCCATTCGTCCTTTAATATTTCGTCCCAGTCGTTACCAATGTTAACCACTTTTTTCACCTCTCATTGTAAAATTAAGTCTATCATTATTATAAAATTTTGTCAATTCGCCTATTACGAAAACAAAAAATTTATTGTATAATATATGTAAGATAAAATTTTGGAGGCTTAAAAGTGTTTAATATAGGCGATACAGTGCTTTACGGCGCAACGGGTGTTTGCAAAATAGAATCTCTGACCGAACGCGATGTTTTCGGGCAAAAGAAAAACTATTATGTTCTAAAACCAATATCGCAGGAAAAAAGCACGGTTTTTGTTCCTGCAGATAACGAGGCGCTGCTTGATAAAATGCGTAAAATTTTAAGTCGCGAGGAAATTCTAGAGGTAATCGACTCGGTTGCCGCGCTTGAGGATGTCTGGGTAGATGACGAAGCCGCAAGGCGCGAACGCTTCAGCAGCATAATCCACAGCGGTGACAGGGTACAGGTCATGCTGCTTATCCGCACACTATACGGTGTGCAAGAGGCTCGCCGTGCCGACGGAAAGCGACTTCACCTCATGGACGAGCGCTTTATGGCAGAGGCAGAGCGCCTATTATATGACGAGTTTTCTGCCGTACTCGGCATTGCACACAGCGAGGTTGTACCGTTTATTATAAAAAGACTTGAAAAATAAAAGGAGGGCATAGCCCTCCTTATTATTTTACTGTGTTTTGCGGTTTGCCTGCTAAGAAACACTTTATATTCTCTGCAACAATTTCAATAAGGCGGCGGCGCGTTTCAACGCCTGCCCACGCAATGTGCGGTGTGATAAGGCAATTAGGCGCGTTTAGTAGCGGACATTCGGGTGTCATAGGCTCGGTGCAAAGCACATCAACGCCTGCGCCTGCAAGGTGACCGCTTACGAGCGCATCGCGAAGAGCCTCTTCGTCAACCAAGGGACCGCGCGCAGTGTTTATAAAATATGCGCCTTTTTTCATTTCTTTGAAAGCGGCGGCATTCATAATACCGCGCGACTGGTCATTAAGCGGACAGTGCATTGAAACAATATCGGACGAGCGGAGCATCTCTTCAAAGCTTACCTGCTTTACGGTTTCGTCCTTTATTTTGCTGCGGTTTACCGCAAGGACGCGCATACCAAACGCTTTTGCAATATCCGCAACGCGTTTGCCTATGCTGCCATAGCCCACAATACCCAGCGTTTTGCCGTTAAGCTCCAAAAGCGGCAGCGGAAAATATGAAAAGGTGCGGCTTTTTACCCAGTCACCCTGTTTTACGGTTTCGTTATACTCGCCCACGCGGTTTAAAAGTGCCAAAATAAAGGCAAAGGTGTGCTGTGCCACCGCCTCGGTCGAGTAGCCCGGAACATTGCAGACCGTAATGCCGTGCGCATTACAGTAATCCAAATCTATATTATTGTAGCCCGTCGCAAAAAGACCGATATATTTAAGGCGCTTTGCGTGGGAAAGCACATCAGCAGTGAACTGCGTTTTGTTACAAATAATAATTTCTGCATCGCTTATGCGCTCGAGCAGTTCTGTATCATTTGAAAGAGGGTACACATAAGTGTCACCGAGAGCCGATATAGCATCAAGAGATATGCTCTCGTCACAGACCGTCGCGGCATCAGTTATTACAATTTTCATAATATCACCAATACAATAATATATTGGAAGAGTATGTTTTGTCAATCCGCATTGACAAAGAAAATAGAGATTGCTATAATATAATAAACTTAAAAGGGGGCATATGCCATGGATTTTAAAATTGAAACTAAATGTGTGCAGGGCGGTCACCGTCCGGGCAACGGAGAGCCGCGACAGGTTCCCATCGTCCAGAGCACTACTTTTAAATATGCTTCGAGCAGTGATATGGGAAAACTGTTTGACTTAGAGGCAAGCGGATACTTCTATTCGCGCCTTCAGAATCCCACCTGCGACAGCGTCGCAGCCAAGATTTGTGAGATGGAGGGCGGCACCGCCGCAATGCTCACCTCGTCGGGTCAGGCAGCTTCGTTCTTCAGCGTATTCAACATAGCCTCGGCGGGCGACCATATTGTTTCCAGCTCGGCTATCTACGGCGGAACTTATAATCTTTTCGCAGTTACTATGAAGCGAATGGGAATTGACTTTACCTTCGTTACGCCCGACTGCTCGGACGAGGAGTTGGAGGCTGCGTTCCGTCCCAACACTAAGGCAGTGTTCGGTGAAACTATAGCAAACCCCGCACTTCGCGTGCTGGATATTGAGCGCTTTGCCAACGCCGCTCACGCACACGGTGTTCCGCTTATTATAGATAACACCTTTGCAACGCCTGTAAACTGCCGTCCGTTTGAATGGGGTGCAGATATCGTTACCCACTCCACCACCAAGTATATGGACGGTCACGGTTCGGCTGTCGGCGGATGCATTGTAGATTCGGGCAAGTTTGACTGGACAAAATACCCCGATAAATTTCCCGGTCTTTGCACACCGGACGATAGCTATCACGGCGTAACCTACACAGAGCGTTTTGGACTTGAGGGCGCATTTATTACCAAGGCAACCGCGCAGCTTATGCGTGACTTTGGCTGCTGCCAGTCGCCACAGAGCGCATTCCTGCTTAACTTAGGACTTGAAAGTCTGCATGTTCGTATGAAGCGCCACTGCGAAAACGCAACCGCCGTTGCAAACTATCTTAAGAACCACGAAAAAATTGCTTGGGTTAAGTACGCATCGCTTGAGGGTGATGAGGACTACGCTCTTGCACAAAAATACCTGCCTAACGGCTCTTGCGGTGTTGTAAGCTTCGGCGTAAAGGGTGGAAGAGCTGCCGCAGAGGAGTTTATGGGCAGACTCAAAATTGCCGCTATCGAAACCCATGTTGCCGATGCACGCACCTGCTGTCTGCACCCTGCAAGCGCTACCCACCGTCAGATGAACGACGATGAGTTAGCCGCCGCAGGCGTACCTGCTGACCTTGTCCGCTTCTCTTGCGGAATTGAAAGCGCAGAAGACCTTATTGCCGATATAGAGCAGGCGCTTGATTTTTAACTTAAGTGAGGATGGCTTATGCCTATTAAAATACCAAACGGACTCCCGGCTGAAAATGTGCTGCTCGGCGAGAATATATTCGTTATGAAAGAAACGCGTGCAGTGCGTCAGGATGTCCGTCCGCTTCGTATTCTCTTGCTTAATCTGATGCCTAAAAAAATTGAAACCGAAACACAGCTATCGCGCTTGCTCGGAAACACTCCGCTTCAGGTTGAGCTTGAGCTTATTCACACAAAATCGCACGAATCGCAGAATGTATCGAAGGAGCATTTGCTTTCTTTCTATAAAACCTTTGACGATATAAAGCACGAAAACTTTGACGGCTTTGTAATAACGGGTGCGCCTGTGGAGCATATGCCGTTTGAAGAGGTTTCGTACTGGGAAGAGCTTTGTGAGATTATGGAATGGAGCAAGACCCACGTTCACAGCACCTTCCACATCTGCTGGGGCGCTCAGGCAGGGCTTTACTATCATTACGGCATAGATAAACAGCCGCTTGACAGCAAAATGTTCGGCATATTTGAGCATAAGTGCGACTATAAAAACTCAATGCTTTTCCGTGGCTTTGACGATGTTTTCTCGGTGCCTCATTCCCGTCACACGACGGTGGCGAGAGAGGATATTGAAAAGGTTTCGAAACTAAAGATACTCGCCTCGTCCGAGGAGGCGGGGGTCTATGCCGTCGCCGCAAAGGGCGGAAGACAGATATTTATAACGGGTCATTCGGAATATGACGCGCTCTCGCTTGATGCAGAGTATAAGCGCGACCTTGCCAAAGGCTTGCCTATAGAAATGCCTAAAAATTACTATCCCGACAACGACCCCGAAAAAGCGCCTATTGTTTCGTGGCGCTCGTGTGCAAATCTTCTTTACAGCAACTGGCTTAACTACTTTGTTTACCAGACCACACCCTACGATTTGCGCGACCTTAAAACAACCGAAGAATAAAAAAGGAAGCAGGCCAGAAAGCCTGCTTCCTTTTTTTATTGTGTAACGAATACTACCAGCAGTGCTGGTAGTTCCAAAAAGCTTTAGCTATGAGTAGAAAAAGAATCCTCCTTCGTCTAAAATAGAAGTGGGTTTGCCAACCACAACAAAAAGACGAAGGAGGAATCAAGTA
>JAZNRD010000027.1:0-38024 GCA_045590515.1 Acutalibacteraceae bacterium | reverse complement strand
TCGCAACGAGAAATTTTAAAAGAATATTTAAAACGCTGTCCTGATATGGAACTAGTTGAGATTTATTCTGATGATGGTTACAGCGGTACAAATTTTGACCGTCCTGATTTTATCAGAATGATGGAGGACGTTTATTCCGGTAAAATAAACTGCATCGTTGTAAAGGATCTTTCGCGTTTTGGACGAAACTATATTGAGATAGGAAATTATCTCGACAATGTTTTCGTTCGTCAGCGTGTGCGGTTTGTAGCGATAAACAATAATTACGATAATTTAAGCACGGGTAATAATGTAGTTAGCAATTTGCTGACTTTAAGTATTACCAACGTTACAAACGAATCTCAGGCGGCGAGTACGTCTGTTAACGTGCGAGGTACGTTGAATTTAAGGCGTCAGCAAGGAAAGTTTATCGGTTCTTTTCCGACTTACGGGTACCTAAAAGATCCGGATGATAAACATCATCTTGTTATTGACGAGGAAACAGCACCGATAGTGCGAATGATTTTTGAACGCTTTATTGCTGGCGAAAGTATAATAGGTATTACTAAAGACCTGAACGAAATGGGCATACCCAATCCGTCAATGTATAAAAAGCAAAAGGGGCTAAACTACAAGCATCCGTCCGGCAGAAGCAATGACGGTTTGTGGCCTGATAGTTCGGTGCGCCGAATTTTGCAAAACCGAATGTATGTTGGCGATATGGTGCAAGGTAGAAATACTACCTATAGTTATAAGATTAAACAATGCCGCGCGATTCCTAAGGACGATTGGATTATTGTTGAGGGAACCCACGACCCGATTATCAGCCATGAAACCTTTGAAAATGCACAAGCTCTTTTTAACAAGCATATTCGAAAGAGTCCCAAGAAAAACAGTGTTGATTTATTTTCTGGGCTTGTGCGGTGTGCCGACTGCAAACGTGTAATGAACAAAAAGACCAATCAGCACACTTACGGCACTTATCACTACTACCGTTGTGTTACGGCACGAAAGATGAAAAAATCAGCGTGCACCAATCACACTATCCGCATTGATAAGTTGGAAGAGGTTGTTCTTTTGACTATTCAAAATATGATTAATACGGCGGTTACAATGAGTGATATGCTTGAATTAATTAATAATAACGCTAAGAGGAAAAAGGAATCAGGGCATATTCAAAAAGCATTGAATTCTCAAGTTGCTGAACGAGAGAAGTTACTGACGATGATTGCCGACCTTTATCCTGATTGGAAAAGTGGCGTTATTACTAAAGATGAGTACCAGGTGTTAAAGGAACGGCTTAATGGGAAAATGAGTGTTCTGGACGAAAAAATTGCTTCACTCAATAAATCGGCAGAGGAGTTTAAAAACGGTATCACCGAAGAGAACGAGTTTGTGGCACGTTTCAAAAAGTATGGTAACATTGAGCGCCTTACAAGACCATTGCTCACCGAACTTGTAGAAGAAATTTTCGTACACGAGGGCGGAGACATTGAGATTGTATTCAAATTACAAGATGCTTATGCACAGGCAGTTGAATATATCGAACTCAATAAGCAACTCATCGAGCCCGAAAAGCCCGACAAAAAGAAAAAATCGGCGTAAAGTTAAAGCGTGTGTCTATTATAAGACACACGCTTTGTCATATGCGGAAGGAAAATATGTCTAGTTGCAATTTTTATCCAATTGTGGTAAAATGACCAAAAATAGCAATACATTTTGTTTATATGATTTGTAAATTGTTTGGTTTAAAATATAAATATAAGTTTGAATATGTAATTAAATATGAAGAGGTGATTTTATGAGTATTTGCGTTAAAACTAATCTAATGCAAAAAGGCTGGAAGTTCTTTGATATAATGCATAAAAATAGACGAGTTGCGCGTATTTACGAAGATGGTAGATGTACTATATATTACCCTTCATTTTTGCCATATAACTTATATTTTGAGAAATCAAACGATTTTGATAGTAGAATAAATAATTTAAACAATTTTTATTATTGGTGTGCCTCAAGAGTTTTAACCTTAGATAGAAAATACGCTAAAGAAATTTTAAGAGTCATCGGTGCCAATCAGGCGGTAACTGATAAAGATAGAGCTATGATTGCCGTTTCTTATCACGGACTAACATTAACAGATGTGTTTTGGATAAGACGAGCTAACGAACAGATTTCTTTTGATGAACTTAATTTATATAATCATTCTCTTTCGGATGCTTTTGCTGATGTTAGTCTTAGAGGAAAGGATATAACCCTTCAAAATGCTGAACTTTTCGTAACACAAGAAGCGGCGGGGGATGTTGGAACGCCCGGAGTTGCCCCTAAGGCTTGGGTTAGGAAAAATGGGGATTTTTATCTTTTGAAGGATGGCGATGAACGCGATGTGGACGCCGAACTTCTTGCTTCAAAAATTGTCGGTTGCTTCAAGGTTGACTATGTACCATATGAAGAGGACTTCTTTGACGATTTAAGGGTATCTAAATGTAAGATAATTACTTCTGAACAGACAAGTATTGTATCATTTGAGTTTGTAGATGTATATTGTACAAATCGTGAAATAAATAAGTTTGAGTATGTTTTGAAAAAAGATAGTTATTCATATTATATGATGAACATTATTGATTATCTTATTGGTAACACGGATAGACATTGGGGTAATTGGGGTTTCTTTGTTGATAATTCCACTAACAAATTGCAGGGTCTGTATTCGCTGATGGATTTTAATAAATCGTTTTTATCATACGATACTATTGATGGCGCAAAATGTCAGACTACCGATAAGAAGATTACTCAACGTGAAGCTGCAATAGAAGCGGTTAAAAAAATTGGATTAAACAAAATATGTGAAGTGAAAAAAGAGTGGTTTTCTAAAGAACAAGAATGTGAAATGTTCTTCAAAAGGCTTGAAGTTTTAGAAAAATCAATCTAAGTCAAAAAGCAGACTATATAAAAGTTAATATCTTAAGTAATTGTTGCGAAAAGAAAAACCAAGTTATCGTTTGATAACTTGGTTTTTCTTTATGGCAGATTGAGTTCTTTTGATTTTCTATCTTTTATGCAGTTTCGGTGTGGTGTAAAAATGTTATAAGATTTCCGCAATCTGAAAAAACGCAAAGTTCGGCTGTTTCTCCTTCGCTTTTGCCTTCGTGTAATATAAAGGAATTGCAACAAACCTTAATATAGGGTATAAGTGTCTAAAGGTAGTAAACTGCAGCAATATATGAAAAATATACCAAGTCGGTTGGCGCAAAAGTGTTATTATTGTGCGCATATTTATTGGAAGTAAAAGCATCAAAACAATATAATAAATAAAAAATAGGGCAGATTTATAATTTTAATTATGCACTTTTTTGTACTTTGGCGAAAAATTAACCTAAATTTTAATACATTTGCGCTCGTTTGGCGTTGTATTATGTAAATGAGGAGGCGGAAAAATGACAACAAAGCAGAAGGGTATAGCCTATTTTTTAGTTATTACTGTGTTTATAATGTTATTGTATCCGCTTTCGGTATGTGCGGAGTCTTCTCCTCTTGCAACGCTTTGCGCGGGTGATAGCTATACGGTTAATGTCAATGTTGCCTCTGCTGGTGATTACTATATTTGTGCAGAGTATAAAGCACTTGAGGGTTACGGTGAGGATATTATAGCATCGGTCTCTGTAAATGGCGAGAAGAGTGATGCGGTATACACCTTTGATAGATTTTACCGCAACGACATTGAAAATGGAAATGATTTTTTGGTTGAATACGACGGAGACCAAATTTGCCCCGAACAGCAAGAAATTTTTATAAGGACAAAAATTAATTTTGATAATGTCGGTGAGATATTAGGTCTTAGCCTTGGCGTTAATGAGATAACTATACAACTCTTAGCCGACGGTATTGAGCTTTATGCTATCGATATGCGTCCCTACTGTGAGTCCCCTGAATATAAAGAGTATATTCGTGAGCATGAGCGCTCTGTTGTAAACAAAAAGATAATTATCGAGGGGGAGAAGGCAGAACTTAAATCTAACAGTGGCCTCGTTCCTACGATAGATAGAGCATCGGCAGAGACTTCTCCTGCCAGTGCATCAACGGAACTGCTTAATACAATTGGCGGAGCCTCCTGGAAGAAGAGTGGACAGTGGATAAGCTGGAACTTTACGGTTGAGGAGAGCGGACTTTATGAAATGTCATTCCGCTTTAGGCAAAATATAAATATAGGTATGAACTCTTATAGACGCGTGTATATTGATGGCGTAACGCCGTTTAAAGAGCTTTACGGAGTAAGCTTTCCAAGCTCGAACTCGTGGCAGAGAATCACGCTCGGTGACGATGATGGCTCGTATTATATATACCTTGAAAAAGGTGAGCATACTATACGTCTTGAGTCAGTACAGGGGCAATACGCTTCAATAGTTGAAAAGTCGAAAACGCTTTTAAATGAGCTTAACAGTATTTACCGTTCTATTATTGCTATAACAGGTGTCGAGCCAGATGTTTATCGTGATTATTCAATAAAGGATACCGCTCCCGAGATACTGACAAACCTGAAGGATTGCGCCGCGGAGCTTCAGACTCTGGAGAAGGAACTGACTACCATTACCGCGACCAGTAATGAGGGAAGCGGAATATTAAAGCAGCTTTACGAGCGTATGGAGCTTATGTCTGAAAAGCATAGAAAGATTGCAAGTAATCTGAGTGACTTTAAATCCGGCATATCTTCCATGGGCACCTGGATAAATAATATGGACAGTCATCCGCTTGAACTCGATTATATCGTGCTTGGTTCAGAGAGCGGAGAGATATTTAGTCGTGTAGGTTTCTGGGAACGAATAAAATATATGGTTGCCAGATTTGCTGACACCTTTGCAGAGGATTACGACATAATGGATGCTGGCTTTGAAAGCAAAGTAACCGTCTGGATAGGAACTGGAAATATTGCCGGCATAGACCAAATGAAGATACTCAATTCGGTCATTTCAAACAGCTTCCAGCCGAAATACAATATTGGCGTTGATCTTAAGCTTACAGCGCCTTCTGCGCTGCTTTCCGCAACACTTGCGGGAATCGGCCCCGATGTTGCACTTCAGATGGCAGGCAGTGCGCCGGTCGATTATGGTCTGAGAAACGCGGTAGTAAATCTTTACGAGTTTGCCGATGTGAAGGAAGTGCTTAAGAGATTTTCAAAAAGCGCATATGAGACATTCTCCTTTAACGGAAAGCTTTACGCGTTGCCCGAAACACAAAGTTACTCTATGCTCTTCTACCGAAAAGATATTTTAGAGTCGCTCGGTATTGATATTGGCAGTCTTAAGACCTGGAAGGATATATGGCAGGACGTTCTGCCTGAGCTACAGAGGCAGTATATGGATTTCGGATTTATACCGTCTGCGGAAAACTATCTTATGCTTCTTTATCAGCGTGGTGGCGAACTTTATCTTGACGACGGAAGAAGTTGCGGACTTTCTAGCGAATCAGCAGTAGAGGCTTTTGATGAGTTTACTATGCTCTACGATTCATACGGACTGCCTATAACTTTTGATTTTCTTAATCGATTCCGTACAGGTGAAATGCCACTTGCAGTAGCAGATTTCACAGTATATAACCAGCTTAGTGTTTTTGCACCCGAAATAAAAGAGCTCTGGGCTATGACAACGTTGCCGGGCACTTGCGATAAAGAAGGCAATATCAACACAACCGCTGTTGCAACCAGTATGGGTTGTGTTATGATGGCCGACGCTGAGGATAAAGAGGCTGCATGGACATTTATGAAATGGTGGACTGACGAGGAAGCGCAACACGATTTCGGCAACAGAATAGAAGAATTACTTGGTGATGCTGCAAGGTATCCCACTGCTAATTTGGAGGCGTTCTCAAGAATAAAGTGGGGCGCTGAGAACCGTGCAACACTCAATAAGCAGCGTAAAAACGTTGTGGGAATTGAGCAGGTTGCGGGTGGATACATAACAGCAAGATTTTTTGAATTCTCTTTCAGAGATGTTGTATATGACGGTAAGGATGTGCGTGAGACACTTAATGATGCCGTGCGTAAGATAGATCACGAAATTTCTAAAAAACGTGAGGAATTCGATATAGACTAACCCATACGGGTAATTTTAACGGAAAGGAATGAACTTGATATGAGCGGTAAAAAAAGAAACTTTTTTGCCAGATACGGTGAAGACTATCTGTTTACAATGCCGTTTTTCTCTTTGTTCTTCATTTTCACAATACTTCCCGTTGCGGTGTCGATATTTTATTCGTTTACATACTTCAACGTTTTAGAGCCAGCCGAGTTTATAGGTCTTAAAAACTACTACGAGTTGTTTATAGAGGATGATATTTTTATAGTAGCTCTTAAAAATACTCTGTTGCTCTCAATGGTTATAGGACCGGTTGGATTTATTCTAAGCTTTGTGTGCGCTTGGCTGCTTAATGAATTCAGGCACGGTGTTCGCACAGTGCTTACGGTATTGTTTTACGTTCCGGCAATGAGTGCTAATGTGTATATCGTGTGGCAGACCATTTTAAGTAACGATAGCTACGGTATTTTAAATTCAGTTCTTAGAACTCTTGGTTTTATAACTTCGCCGATAGATTGGCTGCATAATACCGATTATATGATGTTCTCGGTGATACTTGTGTCTATATGGCTCTCGCTTGGAACAAGTTTCCTTTCGTTTATTGCGGGTCTCCAAAATATAGACAATTCCTTGATAGAGGCTGGGGCAATAGATGGTATACGGTCGCGCTGGCAGGAGCTTTACCATATTATCCTGCCCAGTATGAAGAATCAGCTTATGTTCGGCGCAGTAATGAGCATAACTCAGTCTTTTGGAATGGGTTCGGTAATAACCCAGCTTGTAGGATATCCCAGCACTAACTACGCCGTTCACACCTTAGCACATCACCTTGAGGATTACGGCGGTTTGAGGTACGAAATGGGCTATGCAAGTGCCATAGCTGTTGTTCTATTTGCTCTTATGATAGTTGCAAACTCTATTGTGCAGAGGATTATAAGGAGAATTGGAAGTTAAATAATAACTACCAATAAAGTTTTAACCCATAATGGCGGTAATAAGATTGATTCGTCGCGTTATGGCGGAAATATGGAGTCTATTAGTTGCGCTTTTTTAGTGGCCTAATGGCTTAAATTTAAAAATCGAACTGAAAGAAAGGGATGATAATATGCAAAAGTTGTCTATGTCAAGGCAGAAGGTTAATCGCTCTGCCTTTGGTAATATCAGTCTACTGTTGATATTGTTGATATTTGCTGTTTTTATCTCTTTTCCTCTGATACTTACTCTTGGAAATTCCTTTAAGCCACTGGATGAGCTTTGGGTGTTTCCCCCAAAATTGTTGCCAAAAAATCCAACACTTAGGAATTATTCTGACTTTTTTGTAATTCTTTCAAATTCTACTGTTTCGGCGGCAAGATATATTTTCAATACACTTTTTTTGACCGTTGTAGGAACGGGTGGAAATATTATTCTGTCGTCAATGTGCGCATTTTCGCTTGCTAAGAAGCGTTTCCCCGGAAGCAAGCTTATGTTTCAGCTTATAGTTCTCTCTCTTATGTTTAATGGAACGGTTACCGCTATTCCAAGTTATATGACTATGGCAAAGCTTGGCCTTATCAACACCTATGGTGCGCTTTTGCTTCCTTCAATAGCTTCATCGCTTGGACTTTATCTTATGAAGCAGTTTATGGAGGAGCTTCCGGATGCAATTTTGGAATCTGCACGGATGGATGGTGCTTCGCAATGGAGGATGTTCTGGTCCGTGGTTATGCCAATGGTAAAACCTGCATGGCTTACGCTTATGCTTTTGTCGGTTCAGTCGCTTTGGAACACAGGTGCGAGTGGATTTATATTTAACGAAGAACTTAAAACGCTTGCTTATGCGGTCACTCAGGTGGCGGCGGGAGGAACGGCACGCGCGGGCGCAGCGGCAGCCTCAAGCGTTCTGATGTTGCTTGTTCCGATAAGTATTTTTATCTTCTCACAAACCAGTATTATGGAAACAATGTCACGTTCCGGAATGAAGGATTGATATTTCCCTCAAAATATTACGAAAGGAAGGATACCGGCCGAAAGCGAAGGCTTTGCGCGAACGGGTATCGCTGTAATGAAAATGTATAAACGACTTATAGTTATAGCAATAACTCTTATAATGACCGTTCTGTCGGCACAGATTGTTTCGGCTGATAATCTGCCCTATTATTCCTATACACAGGATCTTGCGGGGGAACAGGTCGCTATCGCAGCGCCATATAAAACTACCGCGACTATAAAGAACATAAGCGGCACAACTGCACTCAACGACCCACAGGATATAAGCTATAAAAACGGTCGCATTTATATTGCGGATACGGGTAATAATCGTGTTTTGATGCTCGATAAGAATTTTAATTTTTTGGGTGAGCTTTGCGGTCTTGCTGCTCCTTCCGGTGTATTTGCGACCGAAGAAAACTTATATATATCCGACACAGGTAATGGTAGAATTCTTAAGACTGATCGTAATCTTACGATAGTTGAGATATTTAAAAAACCGGAAATAGCAATTTTAGGTGATGCCTACTCCTACCTGCCTAAAAAACTCGCGGTTGATTATTCCGGCAGGATGTACATAATAGCGCAGGGAGTTAATCGCGGAATTATTCAGCTTAATAATGATGGAACCTTCTTTAATTTTCTTGGTGCTCCCAAGGTAAACTATAACCTTTATGAGCTTTTTCTTAGAAGTATTTCTACCGAAGAACAGCTTGATAATATGGAAAAGTTCGTTCCAACCGAATATAACAGTATAAATATTGATGAACACGCATTTTTGTTTGCAACCTCATCTTCAACGAGTGTTACCGCCATTGCTAAGATGAATCTGTCCGGCGATAATATTTTAAAGCAGCCCGAAGGTGTTGAGATAAAGGGAGAACTGTTATCGGATATAGCCCTTACCGAAGACGGCAGTATGTATTCGGTAGCAGATGTGTCAAGCGGAAAGATATACACCTATGATGAAGATGGATATTTTCTCTTTGAATTTGGCGGAAACGGCGATTCTCACGGACTTCATCGGTCACCTGTAGCACTTGAATATATGGAAGACCTTTTGCTGGTGATAGACAGTGTTGGAAGTAAGCTTACGGTATATGAAAAAACTGAATTTTGTGACAGTGTAGAGCAGGCAATTTCCTGCTACAAAAAAGGTAAATATAATGAAGCGTATGATCTTTTTGACAGCGTGCTTCGTACCTCTTCGAATTTTACCTACGCTCAACTTGGTATTGCAAAAATAGAAATTCAGCGCGGTAACTATGGCACCGCTATGAATATACTCAAGGCAATAGGAGAGAAAACCTATTATTCCGTAGCCTTTAAAGAGCAGCGAAAAGAATATTTCCGCAGTGGTCTTTTATGGGTAATAGTGATATGCGCTGTATTGGTGGCGTTATATACTGTCTGTAAAAGGGTGTTTGCGAAAAAACGAAGCAGGTTGGTTATAAGTACAACCCTAGGCAATCAACTGCTTTATTCAAAGTATGTTATATTCCACCCGTTTGATGGATTTTGGGATATAAAGCATGAGAGACGCGGTTCTGTTGCATCGGCATCAGTTTTATATGCCGTGTTCCTTATCGAGTTTGCACTTTGGAAGGTTGCTAAAGGCTATCTTTTCTCATCCTCGGAAGATATCAAGCTTAGTGAAGAGCTTATTATCTGTGTTTTGACTATACTGCTCTGGTGTCTTGCAAACTGGGCTCTTACTACTTTGCTTGAAGGCAAAGGAAAATTCGGCGATATATTTACAGGTACCGCATATGCGCTTGTGCCTTTTATAATAACATCACCGTTCTTTATAGCAATATCACATATTATAACTATGGACGAGGCGGCGCTTTATTTTGCTGCTAATACTGTAATTTATATATGGGTAGGAGCACTTTTGCTTTTCGGAATGCTATCTATTCACGATTATTCACTTTCAAAAATGCTGTGGACAACGATTTTGACCGTGCTTGGAATGGCGGTCATACTGTTCCTTCTGCTTGTATTCTTTAATATGTTGCAGACGGCATATGACTTCTTCTTTAATATATTTAAAGAGGTTTCACTTCGTACATAAGTCTTTCTGAAAGGAGGCAAAGACCTATGCTTAAATTTAATAAAAAGATGATAAGTATTCTTTCAGTGGTTTGCTGTGTGGCTATATTGTCAGGCGTAGCTTTTTTTGCCTTCGGCCAACGCGACAAAAGCACTGACAACGCGATTGATTATAAGATTTTTATAGAACATTACAGACAAAAGACCGTTCAAGAGGGCTTTAAGAAAACCGAGTCTGATGTTTCTCTTTCGGTCGGCAACAGCCGCTTTGAATATGATGCGAAATCGGGAGATTTTACGGTTGTAACCGATAAAGGAAGCTACAAATCATCTATAGCAGAGGCTAATGATACAGACGAGACAAACCTTTTGCAGTCCTCACTTGTTTATATCGAATACTTTGATAAAAGCAATAATCTTGTTACTATGTCCTCCCGAAAGGACAGCTTAAAAAACGGCGGAGCGGAGCTTTATGTGAAGGAAAATACACTTCGTATTCTTTACACAATGGGCAAGGATGAGCGTACATAT
Organism: Acutalibacteraceae bacterium; assembly: GCA_045590515.1. GTDB lineage: Bacteria > Bacillota > Clostridia > Oscillospirales > Acutalibacteraceae > SIG589. The sequence continues at coordinate 27,426 of JAZNRD010000027.1, read as the reverse complement.
TTTCTTCCGCTTGTCATTCGTGCAGAGGTGTTTGAGGAGGATATTCTTCCAAAGCTCGAAGGCACTGAATCGCGTAAACTGAAAAAATACTATCGCAAGTATGAGGTAGACGAAAAGCTGACCGCAACTGAAAAGAACGAGCTTATTGCGAAATATCCCAGATATAAAGATACCGACATATACGTATATATCGGAGGCGACAGCGTAAAGCTTCAAAGTAGCTTTGAGTCAATATTCCGTTCAGCAGACTTTGATGAAACTGACTATAACGAAGAGCTGACAGCCTTGGACGCTGAAGAGGCAAAGGCTGACATTCCTGCAATATTTTTTATCCCCATTGAATTTACATTGGGCGATGATACGCTTTCCGCTCGCGTAATAAATGAGGGAATTACCGTATCAGACTCCGAACTTTATCTTGTGAATATACATATTTTACCCTACTTCGGCAGTAGCAGCCTTGCATCAGGCTATATGATATTACCCGACGGAGGCGGAAGCTACGTTGACCTATCAAATTCGGATATTGCGGGTAGCAGCTTTAAAAAGCAGATATACGGAAGCGACCTGTCGCTCAAGGAAATGGATAACTCAGGGGAAGAGGAAGCGCCCTCAACAAAGCAGCAGGATGCTTATATTCCGTCTTACATATTCTCAAGCGGAGCAGGCAGCTATGCCGCAACCGCTGCTTGCGGCGCGGAATACGCGTCTGTTAACGCCAAGGTAAAGGGAAAGGCGAATGTAGTAAATACGGCAGGCTTTTCATTTACATACCGCCCGTATCAAATAGTTGAAACGGGTAACACTGACCAGATGGTTACACTTGTGACCTATTCAAAAAATCCCGTAAAGACCGATTTTGAGGTTTTGTACCAGCTCACAGGCAGTGCTGAGACAGAGGCGAAGGATATGCTGTCGGCCCTTAAGACTTTTTATCAAGAGAAAGACTATCTGCCGAAGGACAGTGGAATAGTGTCAAGCAAGACGCTGTTTATAGATATGTACTGTCTTGCGGTTGATGAAGCAACGGGCAAGACTAATGTACTATCCACCTTTTCGGATATAGAGAATCTTTTAAAGGAGCTGAATAATAGGGGGATAACCGACTGCGTTGTGACATTAAAGGCCATATCAAGCGACGGAATAGATTTTTCATTTAAAAACCAGCTTAAAGCATCGGGTAAGCTCGGCGGTGTTTCAGGGCTTCGTTCGCTTGCTGAGAAAGCGGATAAGCTAGGCTACCGTATAAACCTGTCGTGGAATCTTTGTTCGGTCTATACCGATAAGATGTTTGATGGTTTTAGCAGTATAGGCGATGCTGTAAAGAATATAGAACAGCTTGTAATGCGTAATAACGGTGCATATGTGCTCTCACCTGACCGATATGACAGCGCGGTTAAGGCAGCAGAGCGTCAGCTTAAAAAGCTGGTGGGTACAGATATCGGCATTACATTTGAAAATAGTGGTCTTAACTCAAACTTTAATAAAAAAAGTGAGGCTCTGCGCGAGACGGTTATTTCGTCAACGATAGAGGCTCGAAAGCGTCTAAGTGACGGAAGGCGAGTCGCGGTCAGCGCACCGTATTTGCCATTTGCAGAAAGCACAGTTACTGACCTTGCTTTAAATTCCTCACACAGCGCAATACAAACAAGTGAGTTTCCGCTTGTTGCCTATCTTTACAACGGAAACACACTATATAGCGGTCAGAGTATAAGTCTTGCAGATGACCCTGCTCAATACAGTAAAACGGTAATTTCCTCGGGCGCGGCTTTAAAGGTTTCGTGGATGATAGCAGAGGATACCGTTCTTATGAATAGCGATTACAGCAATTCTCTTTACTCTCTTTGCTATAAGGATAATATAGATGATTTAATCAATTTATACCTTGAATACAATAAGAGCCTATCGGCAGGAAGTGTGCAGTTGCCAAAATTAAAATGAAAGGAGCAAGGCTTTGATGAAGAAAACACCTAAATCAAAATCGTTGGATAGCTTGCAAAAGCAAACGGCTTATCTTTTTGTTGCTCCTTTTTTAGCGGGCTTTCTGCTGCTTTTTCTTCCTATGATAGCAAAAACCGTGTTTTTTGCCTTCAACAATATAAAATTGTCAGGTGACGGATATACAACAACTTTTGTAGGAATAGATAACTTTTATCAGGCAACAATGGTAAATCCTGATTTCAAGGGTCAGCTTATACTGGCGCTTCGCACCCTTGCAACAGAGCTTCCGACGGTATTGGTGCTGAGCCTTTTCGTTGCTGTAATACTTAATATGAATTTTAAGGGAGTTACCGCTGTAAAGGCAATCTTCTTCGTACCGGTACTTCTTGCAACAGGTATAGTGCTTAAGGTAGAGCAAAGTAGTGGAATACTTACTCAGCTTCAGGAGATAACCTCGGTTACAACGGGCACAGATATTGATATGGCACAGTTTACCGCCATAACAAGTCTGCTCGAGCGCATAAATCTTAGTCCGCAGATAATGGATGTTATCGTATCAGCGGCAAACGGTATATATAACGTGCTTAATTCCTGCGGTGTTCAGATATTTATCTTCCTTGCAGGTTTGCAGACCATTCCGACCGCACTTCACGAGGCGGCAAGTGTCGAAGGCTGTACGGCTTGGGAGTTCTTTTGGAAGGTCACACTTCCAATCTTAAGCCCAATAATTCTCGTAAACGCCTTTTATACCGTGGTAGATATTTTCACGAAGCCAACCAACACTTTCTTTAACTTTACCGATAGGGTTGCCTTTTATGACAATAACTTCGGTGTGGCAACCGCTATGAATGTTATATACCTTGTGGTTGTTGCGCTTATTCTGTTTCTTGTGTGGTTTGCGTTCCGTAAGAAGATATACTACGAAAATCTTTAAAAGGGGGACGGAATATGCAGTTAAATTCAGATAGACTTAAATCGAAGACGGGCAAGACAGTATTCAATATTTTGCTGTTTCTGCTGCTGTTTGGATTCTGTTTCCTTATTTTACAGCCGTTTGTTTTAAAAATTATGTCGGCTATAAAGGACCCAATAGATATTAATGATAAGACGGTAGGTCTCATACCAAAGCATTTCTCTCTTTACTATTTTGAGCTTGCACTTAACAAGATGAATATTTTAAGCAGCACACTTATTTCTTTTCTGCTTTCGCTTATTGTTTCGGTATCTCAGCTTTTTGCCTGTACACTAACGGCTTATGCGCTGGCAAGACTCAAATTTAAGGGAAGAAATCTTATATTTCTATGTACAATACTTGTGCTACTCGTACCGCCCCAGGCGTACAGCACTGCAATGTATATGAACTTCAGATTTTTCACCTTCCTTGAGATAAACCTTATAAATAACCCACTGTCCATTTTTCTTTTATCAGCTTTGGGTGTAGGCTTTAAAAGCGGACTTTATATCTATCTGCTTCGCAACTATTTTATAAATCTGCCGAAGGAGCTTGAAAATGCGGCATTTGTTGACGGGGCATCACCGATTCGCACATTTTTTTCAATAATTCTCCCGAATGCTAATGTAATGCTAGCAACGGTATTTCTCTTCTCATTCTGCTGGCAATGGACAGATACCTTTTATTCTGATTTGCTTTTTCCACAGATGGAAACCTTTAATAAGGTGATTTCGGGAATACAGATATTCAGTACTGACAAGGGCTTTTACGATTCCTATGCGACCACCATCGTACAGAACGCCGCCTGCGTTATTATGCTGATACCTATAATGATAATATTTTTGGCGTGCCAGAAATTTTTCATAAAAAGTATAGCAACCTCAGGACTCGCTAACTAAAACCGGAAAGGATGAAACTCACTATGAAATGGAAAAGAACAGCAATATTAATTCTGTTGGCAATGTGTGTGCTTTTGTGCTCCTGCCAGTCTGGAACAACGGCAGGCAAGGGAGATAATGATGAAAACATAGACCTTGAAGGCTATGAGTTTGTTATTATGTCACCATTTATCTCGGGACTTATAAAGGATGACTCAAGCCCTAACGACCCCTTCCTTGAGGCCATTGATAAGCGCCGCCAAGAGATAGAAGAAACATATAACTGCACCATTGTGGGTACAAACGAATATCCGGGAATATCCTTTTTGCAGCCTCTTATTCTCTCTGGCGACAAGGTTGCAGATGTAATAGATATGATGGCACCTTGTTGGCTTCCTGCTGCTTCAATGGGCTATCTTACTGCTTGGAGTGATGTTGAAGGATTTGACCTTGATGCACCTCAGTTTGATGAAGAATACTCCAATCTTGCAACCTATAACGGCAAAGTATATGGTGTTAACTATGTAAAGCCCACTGTTATTCGAGCTTGCATGTACTATAACAAGACGCTTTTAAAAGAACTTGGACTTACTGACCCTAACTATCTTATGGACCAGAATAAGTGGAATTTTGAAGAGTTTAGAAAGCTCTGCATTGCTGCAACTAAGGACACTAATGGCGATAACACACCTGATATATGGGGACTTAACTATTACTACAATTACAGCACTGCTGATTATTTTGTAATGGCTAACGGTGGAAGAATCGCAAAGCAGGAAAACGGCAAGGTCGTAACAAGCTTTGATGACCCCAAAACGGTAGAGGCTCTGCAGTTCTACTATAACCTTTGCCAAGTTGATAAGGTTGTTCAACTCCATCCCGAAGACCAAAACGACCCTAAGGTTACCGCTAAGCCCGCTGATTATTTTGTCAAAGACTTTGTAAACGGAAATTCACTCTTCCTTATAGGTGACGGCTGGATGGCAACCCAGAACTTTGCCGATATGGAGGATGAGTACGGACTTATTCCAATTCCAATGGGTCCATCTGCAACCGAATATGCGAGCGATGCAGCAAACGCAGATGTGTTTGTTCTGACTTCTACCAATAAAGACCTCGACAAGACTGCATTTATCTGGAATAAATTTACTGCTCCGCTTGAAGGCTATGAGGGCGACAGCTGGCTTGCCGACCTTGAAGAACTTTATGATGAGCGTTCTATTGAAAATTATCAGCTTATCTTGGATTCTTCCCGCGTTGATCTCGGTCAGGGCTCCCCTACACTTCTCAATAGTTTCCACGAGCTTATAAAGGGCAGTATTTATAAAAATGAATTTACTGTTTCGGCAGGTGTAGAGGCAAGAAAAGGCTTATTCCAAGACGTTCTTGACAGTATATACAATAACGAAGTAAAGGAAGTAAAGTAATATGAAAAAAGTATTATCTTTGACACTGTGTCTTCTGCTTTTAATAACTGCTTTTGCAGGATGCAATAAGGTAGATGAAAATGATTTTTCTTCAGGTATAATATCTGATATTATCCTTCCGGAATCCGATGATAGCTCGAAAGACAATGATATCACAAGCGATGCTGCTTCGGGTACAGCTTCTGCGGGAACTGATACATCAGGTAACGCATCAGGAACTACAGGCAACAACACAACCGGCAACAATAATACAACCGGTAATAACAATACAACCGGTAATAACAATGCAACCGGTAATAACAATACAACCGGTAATAACAATGCAACCAGTAATAACAATACAACCGGCAACAGCAATAATACGGCAAGTAATAGTGGTACATCGACGCAAAAATATACACTTAAAACCAATTGGTCGGGCAACACCGTAGAGCTTATTAACGACCCTATGTTCCTTAACGGTTTTAAGACCTCTGGTCTTATAAATACTGACGGCTACAATGGACAAATTCAGTTTTACGGTACTGATACTCCGCAATGGAATCTTGCGCAGTGGTATTCTGCCGCATCAATTAAGGATGCAAAAAAGGTAAAAAGCGGAAATACTGTAAGTTTCTCTAATGCGTATAAGACAATATCCCTTACGAAGAATTCCGCCACCTCTACAACACTTGCTCTTACCTGTAATGGCAGAGCGGAATATGGTGGAGAAACGCCCACCTCTAACTTCTACGGTTGGGTACATCTCGGTACAGAGCAATATCTGCGAGAATCACCGATGCTGTCTGAACTTTCAGAACTCCGCCTTAAGATGAAGACTCAGATGTCTCCAATAAAGAACAAGTCAAACGCTGACCCTTCCTCCTATGCAAGTCAGTATAATGTATGCTTTATTATAAAAAACACAAACCCCGATTCAACCGATTTTAACGAGTATATATGGGTTCAGGTATGCCTTTATGACGCCCGTTACGATATGCCTCCCGCATATTGCGGCGTAGATACCGGTGTTGCAGAGTCGAGCGGTCAGTATATCTACACTATCGCCGCTAATCGAGTATTGAAAGAATCCTTCACGCTCGGTAAAGAGGCAGCTATTGATTTTGACTGGTTACCCATATTTAAAGAAGCGCTTGGGGCTGTTCAGGCAAAGGGCGCTATGAAGAGTACTAAGTGGTCTGATATGGAGGTTCTTACTTTTGGCTTTGGATATGAAATATTCAGAGGTGAGGATTACACCATAACCACAAAGGATTTGTCCCTTAAAGCCACTTATTCAAGCGGCTCCACAACTGCAAAGCCGCAGCTTGGCACCACCTATACAAAGGGATTCTCCGCTCCTAAGGATTGGATACGTGCATACGGTGATTGGAAGGTTGCAGATAAAACAGCAAGCATCACAAATGCTGACCAATTTAATAACCGTATTTCTCTTGCCAAACAGTATTATATGGGCAACTACGACATTGAGTTTGAGATGTCCATTGACGAACGCTATTCGAGTAAGGACTGCTGGGCTGGCATAAGCTTTGCAAAGGAATATATGCAGGACGACCACGGAAAGTCAGGACTTATAGCAATTGTTGAGCCTGACGGTGACGCACATATTTCAAATTTTTTAACAAGCAATACTGCAAGTGGTGTAGCAACGGGCTTTGCTCTTAAAAAGAGTATTCCGTATAAGGTAGAAGTTCGTGGAAAGACAGCAACCCTTTATGCAAACGGAAAAGAAGTTTGCAAACTGTCCGATAATGTTATTGCAGAGGGTGGCTATATTTCGCTTATTTCAGGTATGGCAAAATGTACTTTCAAAAACTTCAATGTAACTGTTAAATAAAAATTTCTAATCTTAATGTGTGGGCAGAAACACTCTGCCCACACCGAAAGGTATGATATATGTATGCAAATTTTAAAAGACAGGGCCTATGAAAATGGTTTTTTGGTGTCTAAACTTAACAGCAGTCTTGTTCCGGCGTATGACGGAAGCAAGCTGACCTTCGGCAAGGATGCGGAGCCTTTTTGGAAGTTTGTTCAATGGTTTTCAACCGAATCGCTTGCAGATGCTGAGCCACAGATAAACGGAAATACGACAACCTATAAAAATCGTGTTAAAAGCTTTGAGCGCACTCTGAACGATGACGGCACAGCAACCATAACACTTACCTGTAACGCGTTTGAGGAATATGGAGGTCCATTAGCCAAGGACGACTTTTACGGTTGGGTCCATATGGGCTTTGAACAACATTTTGAGTATGTTCGCTTAGCCGATTTAAATAGTTTTGTCTTAAGTTTTAAGGGAAAGCTTGATATTGAGGAAAAAGCTCCAGGTGAATGTATGGATACTCGTGTGGGACAGGTAAATATCTGTTTTATTTTGTTTAATTGTAACCCTGATTCTCTCGATTGTGGAAAGATAATTTGGAATCAGGTTTGCCTGCACGATTCGCGCTTTGATATTCCGCCGGAATACTGTGCAATAGACGCCGGAGTAGCCGAATGCAGCGGTGAATTTATCTATACGATGGATGCCCGCAGAATGATAGATAAGCCGTTTGCTAATAGCGGTGAGCGTTTTATCTCATACGATTGGCTTCCTCAAATGAAAGAGGCACTCGCTATTGTAAAGAGCAAGGGCGGAATGCTAAACACCGAATGGGAGGACCTTGCCACAGGATTTCTCGGAATAGGCTTCGAGATAAGCCGAGGCGATATTTACAAACTATCAATTACAAATCTTTCAGTAGAGGCAAATTAAACTAATTATAAAAGGAAGTATTATAATGAAAAAACGTTTAGCAATCGTTATTTCAGCAGCACTTCTTCTTTGTATGATTCCTATGGGATTTGCATCGTTTGCGGCGGAACAGACTGTTTGCGCAGTAAACTCGACCTTTGAGGACCAGCAGGTTGCTCCGTGGATAGGCTCGGGTGCAACTGTTGTAGCCGATACTGTTGCCAAAAACGGCAGTTATGGTATGAAGATGACAGGCGGTCGTTTTCAGGCAAACATTGTCGCAGGTGACGGCGAGGGTAAGATTAAGCCGGGCGTTAAGAACGAGCTTAATTTTTGGATGCGTGCAGACTCAGGTATTACCAACACTATAAATATTGTAATGCAAGTTAACTATACCGGCGGAGCGCAGAGCATATCTCTTGCGATGGACAGCCCAGCAAATGCATTTAACGGTGAAAATTGGATAAATGTTGTTGCAGATTTTAATGTTTATATCAATTCAAGCAATGAACTTTATGCAGAGTGGCGTAGACCTGATATGACATCTAATACTGCTCAGGCGCTCGCAACAGGTCTTGCTGACGGTGCTGTTATTACCAGCTTTGACATTATTGTGCTGACAGGCGCAGCAATTTCATATTATGACGATATAACCATAAGCTCGGTTCAGGATGTACCGATAACCGGAACGGTTTACTCTATTAAAGAGGACTTTGAGGACCAGGCAGCTGATGGCTGGACTTCTCCCTTTGCAACGGCGCTTGAGATTGGCTCTAATGCCAAGAACGGCTCTTACGGGCTCAAGACCACGATGGGTGCAGGACAGTCGCAGAATCGTATTCAGATAAATCTTGCAGCCGACAACGGTGCAGGTAATATCCCTGTAGGAACTTATAGTAATCTTGATTTTTGGGTGCGTTCCGATACAGGTGTAACCGACGGTTTAAGCATGGTACTTTATGCTAATACCACTCTTGACGGCGGAAAGGACCTTGTGCTTTCCTGGCCAAGTATAAACCTAAACGGCGACAATTGGGTAAATGTTACAGCAGGCTTTAACCTTTACATAAAAAATGGAACAGAGCTTTGGGCTAAATGGCGCAGACCGGATATGTCATCCGATGCTGAGCAAAAGCTTTTTGATATTACCACAGGTAGCCAAATAACAAGCTATGACCTTGTTATATATTCAGCTGCACCCGTAATGTATTATGATGATATTAAACTATCCTCAACACAGATTTTGCCCGAACAAGAGATTATAAATGCGGTAGATTTTGAAGATGGTACGGCGGGTTCTTGGCATAGCTCGGGAAGTGCGACGCACAGCGTAGTTGATGCCGCAAGTGGCGACAACAAGATATTAAGTTCTGCTTTGATTACGGGCAACCCCTGGAATCGTCTGCAGGCAAATATTGCCGCAGGCACAGCAAAGGGTACGATACGTGAGGGAGAAAAGGTAGAGGTTACCTTTGATATTATGGCACCTGAGAATGCATCGGGTACATATAATGTTCAGGCTTATGTAAATACAGATACCCAAAACGGAATTCAGGTTATGCTCGGTGAGAATATAGCCCTTTCTGCAGGAACACTTGAGAAATTTAAGGCAAATTTCACACTTGATATAGAAAATGGCGTTCTCTCGGCCAAGGTGAAACGTCACGGTCTTACAGATACACTTAGTTTCCCAAGCCTTGCCTCACAGACGGTAAACAACATTACATCAGTAGATATAGTTATACTCTCATCGGCAGAGCAGTATTATGCTGATAACATCAAGATAGGTTATAACCTTGAGTTCACAGAGCAGGGAGGCGGCAGTGGTGACGGCTCCGGCGGTGATGGTTCTGGTGGTAATGGCGGTAATGGTGGTTCCGGCGACAGCGCAACAGACAAGACCGAATGGGATTTCGAGGATGGCGGAAAGTCTGGTTGGACAGGCGGAATAGACGATGCTTTCTCCAATATTACAATAATTGATGAAGCAGCTCTTGGAGGCAAGGTTATGAAGGCTACCAAGGCTGACACCTCTAATCAGGTACGCGCACAGATTAAGCTTTCTAAGGATGTAATTGCTATTGATAAAACCTATACTGTAAGCGAAAAGCTTCGACTCGATGACGGTGTAAGAGGAGATGCAAAGGTATTCTTGTTTGTATCTACCGTTGAAAAGGGCGACTATATGATAGTTATTGACGAGATAGCTCTGAGCGGTGATGTTTGGTCAGAGTACGAATGTGACTTTACCATATCTAAGGAAGGCGATAACAAAATAGTTGTTTCTTTCACAAGAAGTAACGGTATTAAGTCAACCGGAACTATTGTCGGGGATAACAATCTTACTATTACAGGTTACTATCTTACCTACTATTGCGAGCTCATTTCTTCAATGTATGTAGATGACATTGCCATAAAGGAAAAGTTAGCGGACTCCGGAGAGAAGACGCTTGAAATTAAGAATGGCGACTTCACTAAGGGTAATATCTGGTGGAATGGCGTAGGTTATTCCGACCTTACAATAGTATCGAGCGGTAAGAAGGGCAACGGACTTAATGTTGTTGCCAAAGAGGGTATGGCACAGAACCGTGCGCAGTACTTCTTCTCGGCAGACGATATAAAGGATGGTCAGTATTACGAGCTTAGCGGTTATATGAAGGCGGCGGACGGCAAAAATGCAGCCCTTCAGACCTTAATGATAATGCAGACGAATAAGGCCGAATATAGCTTTATATTTGAAAACCAACGCGTAGGTAGCGAGTGGGCTGAATTCAACAACTTTTTCCAGGTGAACAGACTTGAAGATGCCATTGAGGCAAATTACTCTGCAGATGGCGAGAGGTACGACCTCTGGGGTAGCGAAATTGCGCAGGGTGAAGAGTTGTTAGGTGTTTATTTCGTGGTTCTTTCTCTTAGCGCTGATGAATTTAATCTTGACGAGCTTAAGGTTGAGGAAATAAGCGCACCCGAAATTGACGAGGATGACGAAGAAAACGATAACATCGGTGGCAATGAAGAGGATGAAGAGGATGAAAGTGAAGAGAATTTGGATAACACTGAAAACTCTGAAAAGCCAAGTGAAAATGTAGAAGAGAATGAAACCTCGGATGATGCTGAAGATTCCCTCGCGGATGATATTCCTGTAACGGGTGATATGGTAAATGTATTCGTGTTTATGGTTCCCGTACTCGCACTTGCAGCACTTACATTTACATCTAAGAAAAAAGCATAAAAAGAGAAAAGGAAACGGCAAATATGTGTGAAAAAAAAGGTAAAAACGGATATTGGATCTGGTCAGAGGACACTATATCCTCCGCACCGGAGCAAGTTATCTTTTATAAAAAACTTATGCTGGTGGACCTGCCAACTGAGTGTGTTATTCATATTTGCGCAGACAGCCGTTATAATTTTTATATAAACGGAAAAATAGTTTCGCGCGGTCCCTGCCGCAGCACCTCTCACGATCGTTTTTTTGACGAGGTTGATGTCCGTGAATATTTGACTTTAGGTGAAAACATACTCTTTGCAGAGGTTATTCATTACAATGCAGATTTTAAGGATTCACAAAATTTTATAGCAGGGCCTGCGTCGATATGCTCGACCATGCGCGGTGGCTTTCTCATAACAGAGAAAGCCACCGATATAGGCATAGCCACTGACAGTATGTGGCTATGTGCAAAGAACGAGGGCTACGGCTTTAGGCATTGGGGAGGTTATCTTCTTTTTACTGAGAGCTGTGACCTAAACCATTACCCTAAGGAAGAGGATTTTGTCCCGGCGGTAACTGTTTCGGTTAGTGTATCAGACAGTCCTATGTCGGAGGTGTGGATGCTTTACCCTCGACCAATACCCTTTGTTAAAAATGAAAAAAAAGAAAACTTCCGTGTGCGGATAGTATGTAACGAACAAAAGACAGAAATTGGTCTTAATGGTTATACTGTACCAAAAAACAGCGAGGCGATTATAGAAATCGACCCTTATGAATATATCACTGCAAATTGGTGCCTTTCTGTCGGCAAGGGCAAGAGCAGTGTGATTGCCGCAACCTATAGCGAAACGATATCTGCCGACGGAAGCGTTCTTGAGTACGAACAGGAGGTAGTTGACGAATATATCCTTTCGGGTGACGATATGAATATTGCACCCTTCTATTACCGCGCCTTTAGAACGCTCATATTTAGAATAAAAACCGGTGACGAGCCGCTTCTGATAAACGGATTTTCAGTTTATAATACCGGTTATCCTTTGAATATTACAACAACGCTTAAGAGCAGCAATGCGCTTGTTGAAAAAATATTTGATGTAAGCGTCAGAACTCTTAAAAGCTGCATGTATGAAACATATATGGACTGCCCGTACTATGAGCAGATGCAGTATCTTATGGATACTATGCTGCAGACCGTCTATACATATCAGATTTCTGACGATGACCGCCTTGTACGCAAGGCAATAAATGATTTCATAGCTTCACAGTTGCCGAGCGGCCTTATACCTTGTCAGGCGCCTGCACGTATAAGGCAGATAATACCGGGCTTCGATGCGTATTTCTTCCTTATGCTGACCGAACACTATAAGTATCATAGAGATGCCGACTTTATACGCGAGGCGTTGCCTTCCGCAAAGCGTATATTCTACTATTTCAATCAATTTGTTAATTCCGACGGATTGATATCCGATACAGGTTATTGGCAGTTTGTAGACTGGGTAAAGGAATGGGATTTTGGAAGACCTGACCTTAATAACAAAAATTATATTTATTCAATGATGTTTTCTTATGCCTATACGCAGATGGCAGAGCTTTTAAGGGCGCTAGGAAACGAATCCGAAGCAGAGGAATATTATTCGGTAGCGACTTCTCTGCGTGATGCGGTGAATCGCGTAGCGTATGATGAAAAGGCAGGATTATATACTGATGGTCCGAATCCGGTAGGATTTAGTCAGCACGGGCAGATTTGGGCAGTGCTGTGTGGGGCAGCAGAAGGGGTACGTGCCAAAGAAATTATGACGCGTGCCGTGACCGAGAAGCATTTCGGAGAGGCATCATTCTGTATGAAGTTCTTTCTTTTCCGTGCGCTTGAAAAGAGTGGCTGTTATGAGCTTTCTGCGCGTTATTGGAGTGACTGGACCGCACAGCTCGATATGGGAGCAACTACCTGGGCAGAGGATAATGTGCAGATGCGCAGCAAATGCCACGCATGGAGCTGTACCCTGCTTTACGAGCTTGTTGCCTGCGCGTTGGGCGTTACACCAGGTAGCATAATGGAGAACGAAATAAGAATAGAACCAAAGGCTCTATGGCTTAGCGATTTTTCAGGAAGCGTGTCCACAAGGTACGGAGTGGTGTCGGTTGAATGGCACTGTGACGGAGAGCAACTTTCCATTTCTGCTAAATTGCCAAATAATGTTTGTGCTATAATAGCCTTGCCAAACGGTAACGAAATACGATATGATAAAACAGAGATAAACGAAAGTTTTATGTTGGGGTGATAATGTGTCTATGAAATTGGACGGTGTAATTTTTACATCGGAAGAGCATTCGCTTAACTCGAATACCACATTTATCCGTTCACTCAGTCGCACACATTCGCTTGTAGATTTTCAACCGGATTCACTTCTTCACGGACACGATTTTATTGAGATAGCCTTTGTGGTTGACGGAACGGCGGTGCATCAGATGACCTCCAAAGACGAGAATGTTTACAGCAAAACGGTCAGTGAGGGTGATGTACTTTTTATAACCCCCGGGGATTTTCATACTTTTATCTTTGGCAAGGACGAGTATCTTGTTTTAGAAAACGTTATAATAAATCCCGTTGCGCTTTATAACTCGTACTTTTCCGCTTTTTATGAGCGCGAAAAGGAAGGATTCTTCTTTAAACAGCGCAACATGCCTATATCATCAAGAGCGTCCCAGCAGTTAAAGCTTACGAGTAAAGAGTTAAAGCGAGTGCTTAAAATTGCTCAGAAGATGCGCGCACCTGAAGTGACTGAATCTATCAACAGTGCAAAGCTCATAGAGCTTATACTGCTTGAGCTTTTATATGAGCTTGACAATATTTTTAATTCAAGCACGGACACTGTTGCAGTCGGTAGAGATGCAGGTATACATAAGGCAATACTGTATATACAGAATAACTATACAAACAAAATAACCGTAGAGGACGTTGCGAAGGTCGCATGTTGTAGTCGTCGTCAGGTGGAGCGCATGTATAAATACTACACGGGTGAGACTATTGTCAACAGTATAAACCGTCTTCGTATAAGCCGAGCCTGCTTTTTGCTCATCAACAGCGATATGAAGATAACATCTATCGCGCTTGACATAGGAATAGACAATATAAGCTATTTTAATAAAATCTTTAAATCGCGTATAGGTGTCACTCCGAGAGAGTATCGCCGCAACGCTAAAAAGAAATAAAAGGAGGGAGGGGGAACGGCTTTTGCCGTAACCCGAATTATGAATTTAGGAGTTTGTGTTGTACACGGTCATAAACCGCTTGAGGAGGCCTTTAGCTCGGTAGCTGAGATGGGATTTTCCTCATGCCAGTTGCTAAGCTGGGACAGTTCGCTGTGGACTGACAGTGAGGCAAAAGAAATAAAGGAAAAAATGGCTAAATACAATGTTACAATATCGGCATTTTGGTGTGGCTGGCAGGGACCTACTGTTTGGGACTTTTACGAAGGACCTGAGACCTTAGGGCTTGTTCCGCCTACATACCGTTATGCCAGAATGAAGGACCTTATGAATGGTTCGGACTTTGCAAAGAAACTTGGAGTTACCGATGTTGCTACACATATGGGATTCATTCCTGAAAACCCTCATGACCCCAATTATTCCGGTTTGCTCAGTGCAGTTAAAACGGTTGCCAACCACTACAAGCAGAACGGACAGTATTTGCTGTTTGAAACGGGACAGGAAACGCCCGTTACTCTGCTTCGTCTAATACAGGATACGGGCTGTGATAATCTTGGAATAAACCTTGACCCTGCAAACCTTATCCTTTATGGAAAGGCAAACCCCGTGGATGCGCTTGATGTGTTCGGCAAATACGTGAGAGGCGTTCATGCTAAGGACGGTAAATATCCTACGGAGGGCAGATACCTTGGCGCTGAAGTTCCCATTGGACAGGGCAAGGTGGATTTTGTAAAGCTGCTAGGTGGACTACACGCGCTTGGATATGACGGAAGTATTACTATAGAGCGCGAGATAGACGGCGATCAACAGATTAAGGATATTATAGCAGCGAAAAGTTATTTACAGGAAATCATAGACGGACTAAATTAAGGAGGAACCTATATGTTAAGGGTAGCAGTAGTAGGCTTAGGTGGAATCGGTGCCGTGCATGTTATTAACTGGCAGACGGTGGAAGGTGCAAAAATCATTGGTGCCTGTGACGTGCGTGAGGAATGTTTCAAAAAGGTTGATGAGCTGAATATTCCAACATATACTGATATGAAGATTATGATTGAGGAATTGAAACCGGATATCGTAGATATATGCACACCTTCATATTTGCATATAGAAAACGCAAAGCTTGCTCTCAATATGGGTTGCAATGTTATTCTTGAAAAGCCGGTATCACTTCACAGCAGCGAAGTAGACGGACTATATGCGCTTGCGGAAAAGAAGGGCTTAAAACTGATGATTGCACATGTTGTGCGCTTTTGGGATGAATATGTTAAGCTACGTGAAATAGTAAAATCGGGCGAGTTTGGTAAGGTTCTTAATGCAAGCTTTGTTCGTATGGGTGAGGTTCCGCGTTGGAGCTTTGAAAACTGGATGCTCGATAAATCAAAGAGCGGTTTTGTTCCGTTCGATTTGCATATTCACGACCTTGACTTTATAGTTTATACATTTGGAAAGCCTCTCTCTTGGGAGGTGAAACGCACTGTGCAGAGCAAATCTGACTATATGTTTGTGTCTTATAAATACGATGATTTCTTTATTAACTGTGAAGCAGCTTGGTATGACGGGGCTTATCCTTTCCAGTGTCGTTTCAGAGTTCAGTTTGAAAAAGCGCTTGTTGAGGCTGTAGGTGGTAAGGTAAGTGTTTATACACCGGACGGAAAGATACAGAGCTTTGAAGAAACCGCAAAGGCGGCAACGGGAATAAATCTTCCGTCAAGCAACGCTTACGCAAACGAGCTTTGCTATTTTGCCGACTGTGTTGAAAATGACAAACCTATAGATATGGTTCCCAAGGAGGACCTTAAAACTGTGCTTTGCGTGCTTGAAGATATGTAAGAGAAGTGCTTATGGAAAAGCTGTAATTTATAGGTGTACTGCTATACTAAAACTTACGCGTGTGCATACTCTTTTTCAAGTAACCGACCTTCATTTTATCTATACTGACGAAGAGGGCGGAGATGAAGTAAATGCACTGCGTGAACGGTATTCGCATGTAAATATGCTTGATATAGGCGTTGTTCGAAAGATAACGCTTATACCCGAAGAATAAAAAGCACCGCAGACCCGAGGGTCCGCGGTGCTTTTTTGCACAGAAAATTACTTTTTTGGATAGTTATACATTCTCATTTTTTCAAGCGTACCTTTAAGAGGACTATCAGAAAATTTGGCAAGATCAGGGATTGCACCAAAAGCAAAGTCGCTTATTACAGATGGAATAACACCCTTAAATGCGTGGGAGGATGACTTTTCATCAAGAACGAAGGTTAGCTTTTCCGTGTCGTGTATGAGAGTAAGCTTATGAAAATCTCCTGCACTGACGGTAAGCTCGCTTCTTACATTTCCGATATCGGCTGAATCAAAGCAGAGTGTTCCGTTAGCTTCAACATATAATCGGTAACTACCGCGACCACCTGCGCCGTTAGCGAAAAGTGTTTGCTCGCGTCCAAGCTCGTCTACTGTCAGCCCCAGCTCATATGTGAAACCGTTGTTAAGATTTTGTAGGTCGCGTTTTATAAGTCCGACAGCATTACCATTAAATCTTAGAAGATTTCCGCCTCGTCGACTTTCTTTTCTTTCAACACCGTGCATTGCAATAAGCGCGTGGCGGTGTGTAGCGTCGTAGCTTTCATAGCCGAAGGTTTCGGTAACATCCCATTTACCTATGAGCGAGGGCGTTGGTAAAATGGAAATTGCTTCTGTGCTAAGGGCTTCGCCTGCGGGAAGTGCGACAGGGGTTTCGATTATATCAGCTATTGCTGTGGCGGTATCGGCATTCCATGCTTTGATTATAAGTCCATCCTTATGACTTGTACTTACGGTTCTTGCCTCACCGGGATAAAGACAAAACAGATTGTCACCGACATAAAACTCAGTGTCATTGCTTGGGCAGGCGATGGTTATTCCAATAGCGGGAAGTGCGCCCTCATTCTTTACGGTTACTGTACCGTCAAGATAGGCATAGCTTAGGCGAGTTTTTGGTAGGTTGAATAGGCAACCCTTATTATTGCGATAGTTAAGCCAGTAGAAAGTGCGGAAAACTATTTTGCCCTCGCAAATGACCTCACTTGTAATGATGAGCGGAGTGTGTGCGGTTTGATTCGTTGTGAGTGTGAAGAAACCTAAGTTTGCTACGCTGTCAATATGACCGTTTCCAAGCTTTTCGCAACATTTTACGGTATGAAGATTTTCGTCATATGCAGTCACTCTGACCGACCAAGATTTTCCTTTTAGTGCTTCTGCCTCATCTACGAGATATATCGGTGCGCAGAGGCCGTCAACGGTAGTGGAATCAAATATAATGTACGCTGCAAGCGGAGCATAGCTGTCTGCTATTACGTCATAAGATAACTTAGGTACACCGTAATAATCAACTGTGGACCAAGAACATGCTGGATATACGTCTGTAAACTTGTAATAACATATTCCCGTGGCTTCGGGCCATTTTGTACGGTTTCTTTCTAATGCATGACGCACACCGGTTGCCTGTGCAAGCTGTGTGCCAAGTATCCACGAATTCATTTTGTCTTTGCTGCAGAACTCCTCAACATGATTATCAAGGTAATACATGTCAGTGTATGCCGTAAAGCTTTTTTCTTCGTTGAATATTGGCGTATGATGTGTGAAACTGCATTTTGCAGGAACAGGCCACATTTCTTTTTCGTCATCCGGTAGGTATCTTTGCACGCTTTCTATGTTAGGGCTGGATGCAAATCCAAATTCACCAAGGAAAATTGACTCAAGGCGTAGAGTAACATCAATGTCCATAAGTCCCCAATAGGAATCGTAATTATGAGTCGAGCCTGCGAAGGGTTCGGTTCTGTGATAGGGACGAGTACCATCCAACTCTAAGGTCAGCTTAGACATTTTATCAAGCGTGAGGCTTTGCGCTGCACCGGATTCGTTTCCTCCGCACCATAATATAAGCGAAGGATGGTTGCGCAGGCGTAAAACAGAACGCTCTACCGTTTCGAGCAGTTCATTTGTAGGCTGGAAACGTTCGCTATCCCAGCATACAGGCCACTCTTGCATTACCATAATACCTAACTCGTCGCAGAGATTATAAAATGTGTCGGTTTCCGGAATTCCTCCGCCCCAAGAACGAAGGAGTTGAATGTGCTGCTGCTTTGCGAGATTTAAATAACGCTCATAACGCTCTTTCGGTAATCTGAGAAGAGCGTCAATGGTGCACCAGTTTGCACCCTTTATAAATATTTTGCGTTTGTTTATAACGAATGTCCAGTTATAAAGATTTTCTTGCGCACCGCAGGGCAGGGGCTGCATTTCTATTGTACGGAAGCCAAATGTTTCATCAAATACTTGTGTTTTTGCTCTTTCGGGTTTAACTATTACTTTTACATTGTATAAATTCGGGTCGCCGTGACCGTTTGGCCACCAAAGCTTGTGGTCCGGAACGGCAAAATTAAGACAAACGACGTTTTCGTCTTTGCAAAGTTGTTTACAAACAGAAAACTCGTAAGCTTTTCCCTCAAAGTTTTTTGGTTCAACACAAACCGTAATATCACAATTGCAATTTTCATTAGAATCAATTTTGATACCTAAATTTACAGTACCCTCATCCAAGTCATCTACGCTAATGAATGGGCGCTCTACTTTAACGTCAGTGCCACTTTCAATGCGAACGTCGGCCCATATGCCGCGCGTTGGAAGACAGGCATAATGCCATCCGTAAACACAATTTATTACAACTCCACGGTTCCAACCTGTGTCATAGTCTCCATATTCAGAGTACGAATGTGGCTCGGCAGGTGCATTGTCAATATATACTATGAGAGTATTTTCATCCTGTAAATATTCTTCTATATCATATTCCGGTCCGCCAAACATGCCGGCGTGTTTTCCTAAGAATACTCCGTTAAGCCAAAACGATGCCTGGTAACATACGCCTTCAAAAACGAGTCGCGCATTGGTTATATCCTTAGGACGGGGGAACGATTTTTTGTACCACCACTCCTTATAACTATATTCGCGCGCTATTTTATCGTTTATTGCGGTCATTGGGTCCGGAATTACTCCTGCTTCAAAAAGGGCGGTATGAACAGTGCCGGGGACAGGCGCTTTTATCGCATCGCCCCAGGGATTGCATAGTCGCTGAACATGTTCGCCACCGTGTGCAAGTTCCCATTCTCCGTTAAGAGAAAATTGTTCAAGCCCGGTTTCGTTTCGCTCTTTCGCAGAAGGGGAGAGTTCAATCTTTTCTGCAGGAAGTTTAACAATGGAAGGGTTTGGGTTCCAATAAAGTAATTCTTTTTCGTCTAAAGATATCTGAGACATAGAATTTCTCCTTTGTATTAATAGTTGTCATTGTCGGCGGATGAAAAGCTTTTAAGTAGTGGCATTGTAACTCCCGCACGTGAATACGCTTCCTTGAAGATATTTATTGCAGAGCGTATGCCTATTCCGAAACGGTTGCATCCTGCATCAACCATTGCTAGCATGGTGTCAAGGTCGCGCACGCCGCCTGCTGCCTTAATAAGCGCACTGTCGCCAATGGTCTGCTTAATTAACTTTACAGTTTCTACCGTGGTGGGCTTTGGTCCCCAACCTGTGCCGGTCTTTACAAAAGTGACCCCTGCTTCGACCGCAAGCTCACTTCCTCGTTTGATTTCATCATCGGTAAGGTAGCATATTTCAAGTATGGATTTAACGGGGACGCCATTTGCTGCATCGACAACTGCTTTTATATCATCACGCACAAGCTCGTACTGTCCGGATTTTAGAGCGCCGATGTTGATAACCATATCAAGCTCCTCGCAACCAAGCGCAATCATTTCCTTGGCTGTAAAAACCTTCATAGCGGTTGTATCAGCTCCCGCAGGGAAGCTTACAACCCCCGTGACAACGGTATCAGGTGTGTCGGCAAGTGCGTCAATAACGTATTTTGTTACGTATGGCATTGGACTTGCACATACGCAGTTAAAGCTTTTAACTATGTCGATAAGTTGGTCTACCTCTTCCATAGTTACATCGGTGCGAACTGTACTGATGTCGGTTATTCTGCCAATTTTAGATAGGTCTAATATTTCTCTGTTCATTAATTTCATCTCCTAAAAGATAATTATGTTTACGAGATGATAATATCACAATATATCTAAAAAAACAATAGAAAAATCGCTAATAACGCAAATCTGTCGCAAAAATGCAATAATTAAGTTAGCCTGTTGCTTGACAAAAGGTCATTATGAATATATAATTTTAGAAGAAAGATTATGTTTTTGGAGGTGTTTATTTGAAGATTATTGCTTATGATCTCGGAACGGGCGGAGTTAAGGCCTCGCTTTATGACGAAGGTCTAAGAACGCTGGCAAAATCATTTATAGAATATAAAACATTCTACCCTGCCGCAGATATGCACGAGCAGCGTCTTGCTGATTGGTGGAGGGGAATTGCAGAAAGCACAAGAGCGTTGCTCTCCAAGAGTAATACACCGGCGGAGGAGATTGCCTGCGTATCGCTGTCGGGTGCAAGTCTAGTTGCCGTTCCAATGAATAAAGAAAACAAACCGCTGCTTTCAGAGGTTCCCATATGGTCAGATACCCGCGCAAAGCAGGAATCGGAGGAGTTTTTTTCTCGTGTTGATAGGGATAAATGGTATCTTACAACGGGTAATGGTTTCCCTGCTCCGTGTTATTCGATTTTTAAGCTTATGTGGCTTAAAAAACACAGACCTGAGATATTTGCGCAAACGCAATACGTACTCGGTTCTAAGGATTATATAAACTTTTTGCTTACGGGCGTTATAGCTACAGATTATTCCTATGCTTCGGGAACGGGTGCTTATGACCTTGAGAAAAGGGAAATGAGAGCAGATTTTCTTGAAGCTGCGGGTCTTCCGACAAACATATTTCTAAATCCTGTTTCTTCACACACTTTAATTGGCACGGTTAGTGAAGATGCAGCCGCAGAGATTGGACTTGCGGTAGGCACTAAGGTGGTATGCGGCGGCGTAGATAACGCATGTATGGCTCTTGGCGCAGTGGGAGCAGAGGACGGAAAGGTGTACGTTTCGCTTGGTTCTTCAAGCTGGATACCGGTAAACTCAAGGAAGCCTGTGCTTGATACTCAAAAAAAGCCGTATGTTTTTGCGCATATTGAAGATGGAATGTTTACATCTGCTTTTTCTATTTTTTCGGGCGGCAGCTCACTGCGTTGGGCGCGCGATGTCCTGTTTGCCGATAATAGCGATGAGAATATATATAAGGTAATGGATGACATGGCAAGTAAGGTTCCTGCCGGCTCAGGCGGAATATTTTTTAACCCCAGTCTTGCGGGCGGAACCTCACAGGATAAAAGCATTCATATAAAGGGTGCATATGTGGGGCTGCATCTCGGTACCACGCGTGAGGATATGGTCCGCGCAACAATGGAGGGTATATGCTTTAATCTCCGTCAGTCACTTATACACCTGAGAGAAAAGGTGAATATTGCCGACGGAATACTTTTTTGTGGCGGCGGAAGCAAAAGCGATTTCTGGTTACAGCTGTTTGCTGATATTTTTAATATGCAGATAGAAAAAAGTAGCATAGATCAAGATGCGGCTTCTCTCGGTGCAGCGGCAATAGCGGCACGCGGTGTGGGACTATGGAAAGACTATACTCCTCTTAAAGAGCTACAAACTGTTGAGAAAAAATATTTACCCGATGCGTCATCGGCTGAGGAATATAATAAACTATTTTCCGTTTTCACCCATATCAATACTATGGCGGCTGAACTCGGCGAATATATGCATAAGTCACTATGAAAGGGAAGGTTGAAAATATGGTTAGTAATCCTTGTAAAACAGACTTCCGTTTGGACGGAAAAATAGCCGTTGTTACCGGTGCAGCATCAGGCATCGGTCTTGCTACGGCAAAGCTTTTTGCAGAAAAGGGCGCTATGGTATGTATGTGTGACCTTTTTGGAGACAAGCTAGCAGAGACAGCACGGGATATTCCGAACGCTGCTGCTTATACCGTAAATATCGCTGATGCCGAGTCGGTAAATGCGCTTGCCGAGCAGTTAATAAAAGAGCATGGCAAAATAGATATTCTTGTCAATAGTGCAGGCGTAGGAGATATCGAGTGGGCAGAGGATATGAGCGAAAAAACTTGGCGTAAGGTTATAGACATAAATCTTTCCGGCACCTTTTTTATGTCACAAAGAATAGGTAAAGAAATGATAAAGGCGGGTTGCGGAGGTAAGATAATAAGTCTTGCTTCGCAAGCAGGCATTGTTGCTATTGACCAGCATGTGGCATACAGCGCTTCAAAGGCGGCGGTAATATCAATGTCAAAGTCGCTTGCGTATGAGTGGGGAAAATATGGTATTCAAGTAAATTCTATTTCTCCAACCGTTACACAAACCCCTATGACCGAGGGCTTTTGGTATGTGGGCGAACGCTATACTAACACCATTGCGGCAACACCCGCAGGACGTTACTGTCAGCCTGTGGAAATTGCTGCTGCGGCACTGTTTTTGGCCTGCGATGCATCTAATATGATAACCGGCGAAAATCTTGTCGTTGACGGCGGATATACAATCCACTAATTATATGGAGGGAACTTTATTATGAAAAAAGATATTTTTAGCTTAAAAGGAAAGGTAGCAGTTATAACCGGAGGCTACCGAGGAATAGGTAAATCGGTTGCTACTTCACTTGCGGATGCAGGTGCAGATATAGTTATTTGGGACCTTATAGATGCCACGGAGGTTGCAAAACAGATAGGCGAAGAGTATGGCGTTCGCGCTGAGGCATTCGTTTGTGATGTAACATCACCTGAAGCGGTAGAAAAGGCAGTTGCTGATTCGGCTGCGACAATGGGTACGCTTGATATACTGTTCAATAACGCAGGTATCGGCCCGCATACACCGGCATTAGAACTTACACCTGCTGATTGGCAGAAGGTTATGAACGTTAATCTTAACGGTGTTTTCTATGTTGCTGTTACATTTGCTAAATATCTTATATCGCAAAATAAGGGCGGTTCTATTATCAATACGGCGTCTATGTCGGGTCTTATCGTTAATGTGCCTCAGAGTCACACCCATTATAATTCATCTAAAGCTGCAGTTATACATATGACTAAGTCGCTGGCTGTTGAGTGGGCAGATAAGGGAATACGCGTTAACAGTATAAGCCCCGGTTATATAGCAACAGATATGATAAAAGAGGTAAGAGAGGATTGGAAAGAGGCTTGGGTTAGCCGTATTCCGTTCGGAAGAATGGGTAAACCGGAGGAGCTGGGCGGTGCAGTTATTTATCTGGCTTCTGATGCTTCTACCTATACCTCGGGAAGCAATATAGTTATTGACGGATGCTATACCGTCGTATAGAACTTGACAACTTTTGGCACCCTTGGTATCCTTAATTTAATATAAAGGGGTGGAATAAAATGGCAAGAATACCTGCATATCGCAAGATATATCAGGCACTTAAACATCAGATAAAAGATAAAAAATACCCGTGCGGAAGTCTTTTGCCGACAGAGCCCGAGCTATGTGCTGAGTTTTCGGTAAGTAGGACAACAATCCGCAAGGCAATAGAAATGCTTTCGGCTGACGGTTACATAAAGGTTACGCAGGGAAAGGGGACAGAGGTTCTTGATTTCTCTACCGTGCAAAATCTTAATAGCGTAAGCTCTATAACCGAAACATTGATATCAAGGGGATATCGCGTTACAACACAGGGTATGGATATTCGCAAAATCTGCGCTTCATCAGAGGTGGCAAAGGCTTTGCAGATACCCAAGGGACAAGAGGTTTATGAAATACAGCGTATACAGTGTGCCGACGGTGTACCGATAGCGCTTATGACCAATTTTCTTCTGATAGACCAAACGCCTGAACTTGAGAAATATTGCGGACAGTTTTCCGGTCTTTATTCCTTTTTGTCTGAAAAGTACAATATAGTTATGCGTGAGGCAGTCGAGTATCTTTCGGCTACCATAGCAGATTTTACAGAGTCCCAACTTCTGCATATTGATGTAGGGGCACCATTGCTTTGCAGCAGACGCATATCAAGCAACTCAATAGGTGTTTTTGAATACAGCATAAACAAGTTGGTTGCAAATCGCTATGAATATTGTGTTTATCTGCAGGGCAGAGAAAAAAATAGAGAAGGTAGGTGAAGGGCCTTAAAGCATACTGCGGTATAGGGCTCCTTTATGAAAAAATTTAAAGTTGGTTTGCTTACAATGTCTGACGGCAGACCTTATCTTCATAATACACAGTTTGAAATGAATATGCAGTATCAGAATGATATTAAAGCTGCACTTGAGGCAACAGGTGTGGTCGAGGTCGTTGCAGGTACTGCGCCCGTGAATTCCAATGCAGCCGCAAAAGAGGAGGCACTGCGCCTAAAGGATGCGGGTGTTGAACTGACTATATTTAACTATGCAATATGGTGCTATCCACAGTTTACTGCAGTTGCCGCCAACTATGCACCCGGACCGTATATTCTTTTCTGTAATATCCATCCGTCAGAATGCGGAATGGTAGGTATGATGGCTGCTGCAGGTACTTTTGACCAACTTGGTGTTGCATATGAGCGTATTTGGGGAAACATTGGGGACAGTTCCGTCCTTGAACGCGTAATGGCGTTTGTTCGTGCTGCGTGTGCCGTTGGAAGACTGCGCGGTAACACCTATGGTAATTTCGGCGGCAGACCAATGGGAATGTATACTGCCGTTGCAAATCTTGATAAATGGCAAAAGGATTTCGGTATCGATGTTGAGGATATAGAGCAGTATGATATCGTTCGTTACGGAAATGCCGTTCCTGACGAAAAGGTTGAAAAGGCAAAGGTATGGCTTGAAAAACATTGTGGAAAGATAGGATATAACGATTCTAATTTTACTCCCGACAAGCTGAGAACGCAGATTCGCTCATACTACGGTTTGCGTGAAATAATAGCCGAGCGTCAGCTTGACTTTGTGGGCATAAAAGCACACGGAGACCTTACCGACTGGTATGTAACAATGGACCTTGCAGAGGCATTCCTTAATGACCCTTATGATATGGATGGTGTGCATGAACCCATAGTAGCTGCTACCGAGTCGGATATGGACGGTGCTCTCACAATGCAGATTTTCAAATATATGACGGGCAAGCCGGTATTGTTTGCGGATGTGCGTCATTATGAAAAGTCTGAGGATATATGGTTCTTTGGCAACTCGGGAACATCCGCTACATATTATGCGGGCGGCTCTGATAGCCTTGAGGAAAATCTTAAAAACGTTTCACTCCTGCCCGAATCGAAGGATTATCCTGCTGGCGGAGGCAGCGTTCACTATTTCGCGGCGCCGGGCAAGGTTACTATGGCGCGTCTTGCTCGAAAGCAGGATAAGTATTATCTTACGCTTGTGCCTGCCGAAAT
This sequence comes from Acutalibacteraceae bacterium, assembly GCA_045590515.1. Lineage (GTDB taxonomy): Bacteria > Bacillota > Clostridia > Oscillospirales > Acutalibacteraceae > SIG589. The sequence goes on along the minus strand of JAZNRD010000027.1, from coordinate 1,714 downwards.
TGTTCAGTTTGATAAGGAAAAGATGGAGCGGTTGGGCGGCATGGCAACTCCGCAATGGCCTGTCGCGTTTACCAAGGTAGCTACACCGGCCGAAACCTTTTTACGTCTTTATCCCTGCAATCATATTCACGGCGTTTACGGTGATTATATTGAAGAGTGGAAAATGGTTGCGAAAATTCTTGGCATTGAGGTTCAGGTGCTTGACGAAAACACATTGTAATTTATAGGGGAATCTGTATGGAAAAATTAAGAGTATGTATTGTCGGCTGCGGTAGTATTTTTACTATGCACGCAACCCCCATTGATTTATTTGACGATGCAGAGCTTGTAGGCGTTTGTGATATAAAGCGCAATCGGGCAGAGGCGGCAGCAAAAAAATTTAACTCAACCGCATATACTGATTATAAAGAAATGATAGATACACTTAAACCGGATGTTGTCCACGTGTGTCTACCGCATTATCTTCATACTGTGGTTTCTAAATATGCAATAGAGCGCGGAATTAACGTTTTATGTGAAAAGCCTATAAGCATTCATATGGAAGAGGCTATTGAGAATGTAAAGCTTGCAAAAGAAAAGGGCGTGCTTTACGGAATTATATTTCAGTGCCGTTATAATACGGCATCGCAGCTTGTGAAGAAGAATATTGTTAATGGCACACTTGGTAGGGTGTTGTCCGCGCGTTCTACGCTCACATGGTACAGACCAGATACTTATTATTCACTTTCGGATTGGAAGGGTACATGGGACAAAGAGGGCGGCGGAGTTATCATAGACCAGGCAATACATTCTATGGATCTTGTGAATTGGTTTGTTGATTCAGAGCCTGAATCCGTATACGCTCACTATGACAACCGTGCTCACGAAATAATGCAGGTTGATGATAGCGCAGAAGGACTTATAAAATATAAGAACGGTGTAAACTACGGCTTCTGGGCAATGAACAATTATAGCTGTGATGAGCCTATCGAAATACGCCTTGCGTGTGAGAACGGCAAGGCGGTCCTCTCGTATGATGACGCAATTATAACCTTGAATGACGGAACTGTCATTAAGGAAAGTCAGGATATGACAGATGTCCTTGAATATGAAAACAGCAAGGATTATTGGGGCTTTCAGCACGTAAAGCAAATAAGGCAGTTTTATAACAGTGTTCTTGGAAAAGAGGTCCTTGAAATAACCGCTGAGGAAGCGCTTAAAATCCAGAGGATAATCTGTGCCATATACGAAAGCTCGCGCATCGGAAAACCAATTTTATTTTAGGCTGTTTTAGGCATAATATTACCTAAAATAAGGCAAAGCATACAAAATGAGCATATTTTTCGTCGCAAAAGTTGTATATTTGCTCGCAATAATACTTTTTTATTTGTTTGTTTTGATATAAAATAATCATTAAACAAAACCAAATACAAAGTGAGGTTCACAGTATGAAAAAAATTGTATCAGTTCTGGTGATTATCTGCATTATTGCACAGTTGTTTGTTCTATCAATATCTGTTGCAACTGCAGACACAGGTGTTCCGTCAATTTGGAACGGTAACGCTTGTTCAACTCACACTGTAATAACGGGCGACGGCGTTGGCAAGGATAGTGACGGCGCACTGAAGTCTACTGTTAATGAAAGCTTTACACAGAACCGTCTTGAGACTACTCTTACAATAGGTAACAATGAGGGTCAGTTTGCTCTTGGCAAGGTTTATAATATTTCCTTTGA
>JAZNRD010000026.1:0-5944 GCA_045590515.1 Acutalibacteraceae bacterium | reverse complement strand
GGGCAAGGACCTTTCTGTTTATGAAAAAGATATTTTGCCCGAGCTGCTTGAAAGCTATAAGCTGCTAAAGGAAGTACACAGTAACCGCTGGCTTGAAGTAAACAAGGCGTACGGCTATGAGATTATAGCCTCGCGCTATGCGATGCTGATTGCAAGAACTGAGTACGCAATTGACAAAATAGGAAAATACAACAGGGGAGAAATAGAAAACATAGAAGAACTTGACTATACTCCCGTGTACGGCAACCTGCGCTCTAATGCGTTTCATAAAACTGCGTTTGGCGCAACCCTGCCGATTTCCTGAGTGATTTGATAATAAATAATGCAACCCGTATGGGTTGGCGCCCTGCAACAGAGACTTCCTTACGAATGTGTGCATCGACACGGTACTGATAAAAATTAATACCGTTTTAATATTTTATTGCATTTAATAAAAGCTGATGCTTTATTATAATAAAATTAGGCATTTATAAATAAAATGGAGGGATACTAATGAAAAAATATTTAAAGCTTTTAGCACTCTTTTTGTGTTGTGCATTGCTTGCAACGGTAATTCCCACAACGCTATTCGCTTTTGCGGCAGATGAGGCAGCTACCGCTCCCGACAACTACAAGGGAGTAAAATATGATGACGCTGCTTTGGAAGAGGGCGGAAACTGGGATGCATATGACGAATATATAACGAAGGACCGCAGACTTGTTAATGTTTATAACAAGATTTTAGGTCTTGATACAGGTGATTCCTTAAACGTTGCCTTCCTTGGCGGCTCAATCACCAACGGCTCTACTGCCTCTAATGTTGATGCAACGTCATACCGTTGTTTAGTTGGTAACGCTATTACTGACCTGGTAAAAGAAGTACATAACGATAAAACAGTAGTAGAGCGTGTTGTTACACCCTATAATGTAACCGCAGCTGACTATTCCTCCGATGTAGAGGGACAGATTACTGTTAATAACCTTAACTCTGCTTACGGTGCCACTTCTTCCTGGAACGCCGTTTACAGATTTAAAGAGGACGCAGGACTTGACTGCGGGAATGAGAATGTAAAGGCTCCTGACCTTGCCTTTGTTGAGTTTGCATATAACGATATGTGTGCAGGTGACACAGGTGCAAACCGCGTTTATACCGATAAGGACGGTAACGCTGCTATCGCTTGTGCCGCAGAATATGAATCCATAATCCTGCAGCTTATCGAGGCTAACCCCAAGGTACAGATTATCGGTTTGTTTACAACCGGTCTTAACTATTATGATTACATAGATTACGAAAAGTATCCTGCTCTGTCTGCACAGCGTGCGGTACTTCGTAAATATGACATTCCTTACTTATATATAGGTAAGGAGCTTGTTGAGAAGATTAAGGCTGAGAATCCCGATATTACCGACAACTCTCAGTTTAAGAACGTAGAGGGTAATGCTTGGAGAAATTATTTTGAGGACCAGGTACACCCCGGTGATGCTGGTCACGCTTTCTATGCTGAAAAGATTTCTGCGTATATCCGTGAGCGCATTTCTGCTGTTGCAGATTATTCTGCATACGGTGATGTTTCTCCGCTCGTTCGCAATTACGAAGACATCGTAGCAAACGGCACATATTTTGATACCTCAATTTTAAAACTAAACGCTAAGTCTGACCGCATAGCAGAGCTCTATGCCGATTACCTTGGCGATACTGAGTATGTAACGGGATGGCGCCACTATGACTGGAAATACGTTGATAACGCAGAGGCTATAAACAATGCCCGCCATCAGAGCGAGGAGAACGCTTCTTTCTTTACAATTAAGGAAGGCTCTACCTTCGCGTTCCGGTTCACAGGTACATCCGTTGGAATCTGGTATAACGGTCTTGCTAATAACGTTGGTAAAATGCAGGCTTATATTTTCGAGGTTGCAGAGGACGGCTCCAAGTCACTTGTCGATATTGTTGACTCTGTAAAGAGAACAGACACAATTCCGCTTTGCTGGCGCTTACTCGAAAACGCACCCGAAAAGACCTATGAAATCCGCGTTACAACAGCGGCTGACGTAGGCACACAGTGCAACATTAAGCGCATATTCATCAACGGTACCGATTTAACACCCGTTAAGCACGGACTTGACGTTCCCAAGAACCTTTTGGGCAACGCGGGCTTTACACAGCCGATAGCAAGCAACGCAAACGGGTTTGACGTTGAGGGCAACTTTGTAAGCATTGATACAGACAGTGCTAAAAATACCACAGGCGCATATTTCTATGACGCATCAGGCAGAGGCCTTGAGGGCGAAAAGACTGCCGTTATTGACTATTCTAAATCAGGTATGCGTCAGATGGTTGAGCTTAAAAACGGTATGTCGTATAAGCTTACACTCGACTATGCCCGTAACGGCGAAGCTGCTACAAAGGCTCGTTTACAGGCTTCCTTAGAGTATAAGGATGAAAACGGAAACTTTGTAACAGTTGACACTGCATTTATAGAGGCAGACGGTCTGTTTACTTACAAGGAATATTCCGCTAACCTTACCGCAAAGAATATTCCTGAAAACTGTAAAACCTATATTAAGTTTAATACTGTTCAGGAAACAGGAAAGGTTGCATCGGCATACATAGATAACGTTGTATTAGCCGAAACCGACCTTGTTGTTACAGATACAACAAAAGAGCTTATTGCAGACCCTGGCTTTGAACAGGGCGCCTTCCAGAATGTTGCAGCGGATGATAACAACCGTTATAACGGTTGGGCAAACGTTTCCGCAACAAGCGGTGGACAGGGTGGCAACTCCGACGGTGCATATATTTACACAAATTCACCCTTAAACCTGAATGTAAGAACGGGTGATTCTGCTCTTCGCCTTTACAGTACAAAGGAAAATTGGCACACTGTAAACACCTATTTTATCATTGAACCCGGCAAAACCTATGAGTATTCTTTCTATGGCAGAGATGATAAAAATACCTGCGGTGTTGAAATTAACCTTAGACTCAAGCAGTATACAACAACCTATTTGCTTACAGAAAATCACACAATGACAACTGCTTGGACTAAGTATAGCGGTACCTTTACTGCTCCCTCAAATGCACAAGATAACACTCTGTTCTTTGCAATAAAGGGTACAGGTGGAAATATCTATATTGATGATGTAAGTATTAAAGAAGTTATTTCGATTCCTTCACCGGAAATTATTGCTGACCCTGATTTTGAAAGAAATGCAACAGGTTTCGTTGCAAGCGGCAATGAAACGACAGGTTGGTATTGTCCTGACCTTCCAAATGGTGGAGTTGGAATCGCAGGCAAGCGAGCATATTATTATCCCAACGCAAATCCTACTGCTATGAATTGCCGTCAGGGAACAGGTGCATTACGTCTATATTTAAGCGGTACCTCCTGGCATGCTGCTAATACACACGTTATTCTTGAACCCGGCAAAACCTACGATTACTCTTTCTGGGCACGTAGTGGAAATGCTAATGCAACAGTAACCTTATCAATTTCTAAAATGCCATATAGCTATATGGTATTTGAAAAACAGGATACTGTTACTTTAACAAATGCTTGGGTACAGTATAAGGGAACATTTACGGCACCTTCGGGTAGCACAGATAATAAGTTCTATTTTGCATTTGGTAATGTTACGGTTGGCGATGTATTTATTGACGATGTATCTTTAAAGCTTGTGGAAGAAACCAGCTACGCTACCGAAGACCTTGGATTTAAGAACTATCAGTTAAAGCTTGACGGAAGAATCGGTCTTGGATTTAATGCAACACTGAACGATAGACTTATAAAGAGCGGTTATGCTCGCTTCAAGGTTGATGGTGATATTATAACCGTTCCGCTTACAGAGGCAACCGCCGAAGCAGACGGCACCTACACCGTATTCTGCCCGCTCACCTCTGTTCAGATGGGTAAGAATGTTAAGGCTCAGCTCTTCTATGCTGACGGAACACCTGCAAACAATGTATCCGAAACCACAGCAGAGCGCTACATTTCAGACCTTCTTGAAAGTGACGCTTCTTCTGAGATTAAGGTGCTCGCTACCGCAATGAAGAACTATACTGCATTTGCAGAGGATTTCTTTGCAGGCAACGAAATCACAGACACAGCCTATGACAACGTTACTGCAGATGAAGCATATGACTTCGCTGAGACAGGCTCTGCCGAAGGCGTAGAGTTCTACGGTTACGACCTGGTTCTCAATGACGGCACAGATTTACGCCTTTACTTTAAAGCAAATACCGCTCCGACCTTTACAGTAGGCGGCGAGACTGCAGAGGCAAAAGAGTATGTTGACGGCTACTATTATGTAACCATCAAAAACATTGCCGCACACGAATTAAACAAGATGTTTACCGTTGTTGCAAACGGTACACTTGAAGTTAAAGCTTGCGCTCTGTCTTACGCTAACTCGGTAATAAGCGCAAACTACAACGAAAATCTTGTAAAGCTCTGTAAGGCGCTTTATAATTACAGTAATATGGCAGCAAACTACGCTGCTTCAAATTAGGAGGGACAAATATGAAAAAATATTTAGAACCCGAATTTAATATGTCTGTTGTTAATTTCAGCACAGACACCTGTGATACAATAAGCGGAGATATTAACGATGATGGCGGAACAGGAACCACACTTCCCATCGTTCCTGCAGGCAAGTAATAATTAACCCAGACGGCGCCCATCTGGGCGCCTTCAATTTTTATCTTTTTTCCAATATTCTTGCGGGATTTAGTTGGCGCTAGCACTACAGTATTCAAAAAAATTTTATTGGTGCATTGTAGGGGACGACACTCACGACGACCCGAAATTCCCTTCATGAAAACATGGGATGTTAAAAATAATTTCATCGGAGTTTATTTATGACAAACAACGAGCTAAAACAAATAGCTGAAAAAATCCTGAAAAGAGATTTTTCCAATACCTCTATAATTGATGCTGACTGCGTCACTGCAAGCCGTACAGAAGTGTGTGAGACTGCAGGAGGCGCCAGCATACCGCAAAAGCTGCGCGCGCTAAGTCTTTTAGCACTTAAAGACGGCAATTTTTGTATAAGCCAAAAGCCTAAGTATGACCGCTTGGGTGTTTGGCTTGATGTTTCGCGCGGCGGAGTTATGCGTGTAGAAAGGCTCAAAGAGTATATGGAGCGTATGGCACTTTACGGTGCAAACTACGTAATGCTGTATATGGAGGATATATTCACTATCCCAGAATATCCGCATTTCGGCTACTTGCGCGGAGCCTATTCGGATGAGGAGTTGCGAGAGATAGATGACTACGCTTATTGTCTGGGACTCGAGCTTATTCCTGCTGTTCAGACGCTTGGTCATCTTGGGCAGTATCTTGCTTGGGCAGTGCCGGAGGAAACCGTTCCGCTTGCCAATACCGAAAACACTCTGCTTTGCGACTCACCCGAAACAGAAAAATTTCTGCGCGCTTTAATTAAAAAAATAAGCAGTCTTTTCAGAACTGATAAAATACATATAGGAATGGACGAGGCGGGAAACCTCGGTTTTGGACAGTATTTTAAAAAGCACGGCTTTACCGACAAATATTCTATTTTCAGCCGTCATTTTAAGCTTGTATCCGGCATATGCAAGGAGAACGGACTCAAGCCGATTATATGGAGTGATATGTTCTTTACAGCGGGTAGCGAATGCTGCAGTTATGAGTTTGGCGAGGCGTTTATCCCCTCACCGCACGCGGCTGACGATTTGGCAGAAGTGCCCGAGATGCAGGTTGTTTACTGGGACTACTATCAAGAGGAAAAAGCGCGCTATGATATGAAAATCAAAGCGCACAAGGATTTTAAAAGTGATGTAATTTTTGCGGGCGGACTCTGGACGTGGGGTAATGTGCTGACCGACTATGAAAAGTGCTTTAAGACCATGATTCCCGCAATGCAAAGCTGTATAGAGCACGGTATTCGCGATGTTTTTGCTTGTTGCTGGGGCGATGACGGTTGTGAAACC
>JAZNRD010000025.1:0-33458 GCA_045590515.1 Acutalibacteraceae bacterium | reverse complement strand
ATTTGTAAGCATAACCGAAAACCAGTCCTACAAAGGACAATTCTCACTTAAAATAGGTCACAAGGCACAGCCCACCGATATGACTCTCCGCTATGCTGTTGCGGTTGACAACGGTAACTATGGCTTTGACGCATACTTTAAAACCAACGGCACTCCGCTTGAGGGCTCGGTCGTTACCATAAAGAACGGTGAAGAGGACAAGGGCACAGCAACCTCGCTTACCACCCTTACCGACACCTGGCAGATGCTTTCCGCTACAGCTGACATAGACACACTTTCTCTCATAATTGACATAAATGTTGTGCTTGAAGCAGGCGAGTTTATATATGTCGATTATATGAATGTTTACTCTACCGTATCGGGAGAGGCATATAAGCAGATTAATACCGACGCCTCTTTTGAGAGATGGTATGTTTCCACCAACAACAAAAACACAGCCGAAGACTATCCGTACCCCGAAAGCGAGTTTGTAAACATTGTTTCTACAAAATCGTCAGACGGAGAAAAGTCTCTTCGTATTGGACATCCCACACTCGACACTGACATTGTTGTGAACTACATTGTTCCGATTGTTAATGTTACGACGGGCAGAAGCGACACCTTCAGACTGACCGCCGACCTTTATTTTGAGGGCGACGGACTCGACAGCGGCTCTAAGATGGTATTTGGTTACATAGGCGGTGTTAACTACCGTCAGCACCTGTTTACCAAATCTACCACCGTTGACGAGGTTACTACTGTGACCCCCGCTTTTGCAACAAACGAATGGGTATCCGTTAACAACTCTATACAGTACAACACCGGCGGCACAGCCGTTAACACCGGCGGTCCATATATGTATGGCGGCGACACCAACTATACCATTCGCCTTATAGTTAAGTGCAGCGCAGGCGAGTATCTTTATATAGATAACCTTAATGTATATAACGCTTATGATACCACAAACAACCTTGTTGCAGACAACTCCTTCGAAAACTTTAATCTAAAGCAAGAGGTTCTCTCTTCAGACACCACGCTCACAAGCGCACTTACAATGCCGAAGAGCTGGTACCTCTCTTCCGACCCGTACTACGGTTACCGTTTCCTTTACCGTTCAACCGAGACGGTTAAAAGTGACTACGCTCTTGCTATTACAGCACGCGAGTCTAATATGAATCTTACTCTTACCCAGTCGGGATACAGCTTTGAAAGCGGCGTACAGTATGTTTTAGAGGGCGACTTTAAGCGAATAGGCACCTTCTCTTCCGCGAACTTTATGGAAACCGGAACCGGTCTTTCGAACGCATCGCTCTTACAGCTTGCAAGCACAAAGCTTAACGACTATACACACCTTACCAAGACCTTTACCGGTCGCGGCGGTAAGCTCAGTATTTATACTAAGGGCAGCAAGGGCGCTTTACTGCTTGTAGACAACCTTACTGTTTACCGCGCTGATGACGAAACCAAGACAAACCTGCTTAAAAACGGCGGCTTTGACGAGTGGTCACCCGTTAGCTACGAGCAGTACAGAGTTAACAAGACCTTCAAAACAGCTCCCGTTACTATCGAGGCTACCGTAAAGCTCCCCGCTGATTTCGATAAAACTCAGTCGGCAGGTGTAATTACCGGTAACTACAACGCCAAGCACGAGGGTATAAACCTTGAGGTTACAACCTATGGCAGACCGCTTGTTTATATCTTTGATAAGAACGGCAAGCAGCATGAGTATATCTTTAACGGAATAAATCTCCTTACAGGCAACTGGACACATTTAGCTCTTGTTAAGAACAGCAAGACTCTTGACCTTTATGTTGACGGTGTTCTTGCCGGCAGCCGAGAATGTACGGTGGAAATCGACACAGCCGTTAACGCTTATGCAATAAGCGGCGACCTTGTTGACGACGAATTCCGCGTTTCCACAGAGGATTTTGCAAAGTCTCAATCCACCAACCCCCACTACTTCAAGGGCGAAATTGCATCAGTAGCATACTACGGCGATGCACGCACCGCAGACGAAATTGCGCTTGATAAAACCGCATACGGCGAGGACGGACTTATCGCAGCCTTTAATATGCGAAACACCGCCGACCCGCAGACCATTTCCGCTTTAAACGAGTGCACCTATCTGGCACTCCGTTACAGCAACTTTATATCAAATCTTCAGGCTGAGGACGACGATGCAGAGGCCTGGCCTTACAGCTTTGCTGTGGTTGGAGATATTCAGTATGTTAACAACCGCGATATAAACGAAGGCTCTAACGATTTAGCCAAAATCTATAACTGGATACTCGCACAGCGCGAAGAAAAGAACATTCAGTTCGTTATGGGTCTTGGCGATATCACTGACAAGTGCACAACCGCACAGTTCAACCACGCTGCAGAGCAGTTTAAGAGGTTAAACGACGCAGGACTCAGACAGTCCATTGTCCGCGGAAACCACGATGGCGTTGATTTTGACACACGAAATGACGACCCGTCACTGTTTGACGAATTGCTTGGTGACGTAATCAAGAACACAGGCTACGACGGCGTTATGGACGAACCCGAATTTGATGCCGACGGTCAGCTGATTGAGGGCAGCGGTTCATACGACAACACCTATTATAAGGTTACCGTAGGCGACCACAAGTGGCTTATATTTGCCCTTACCTATTATCCCACAACACCCGTTCTTGAATGGGCAGGTGATATAATCGAGGCTAACCCCGATTATAATGTAATACTCACCACACACGGCTATCTCTCTTCTCCTGCTTCCGCGGCAGTTCCCAAAACTATATCCAGTGCTCAGCCGCTTTGGGATGAGCTTGGCAGCAAGTATGAAAACATAAAGCTTATTATCTGCGGTCACAGCTATACTATGGATGTGGCATACAGAAAGTCGGTAGGCGACAACGGAAATGTTGTTACCGAGCTGCAGATAGACCGTCAGGGTCTTGAGCTTTCAAGGTCATTCGGCCACACAACCCTGCTCCGTTTCTCAGAAGACGGCAGTCAGATAAAGGTTGAAGACTACGCCGCAGTTTTAGGAAAATATTTCCGTCCTGCAAACCAGATAGTAATTGATATTGACGAAACCGTATCGGCAAACGAGGCGGCATATCAAAATCTCAAGTACTGGCTTGGCTCAAAGCACGACAACGGCGAAAAGTCACACGCTTTATCCGCGCTTATGCTTGATGCAAAGGCCGAGATAAACGCTATTGACTCTACCGACAGCGAGGCTCTTGCGGCAGCTGTTGAGGCGGCAAAGGAAAAAATCAACATGCTTGAAAATGAAACCAAGACGGTTGCAGGCGGAAGCCAGCTCCGCCAGACCTTCGGCACGAACGATGTTCGCTTCGTTTTAGAGCTTGACGATTCGTTCCATCAGTATATGAGCGGCAAGTATAGCGATGTAGAGTTTGGTACAATAATCGCTCGCGGCGACAAGTACACGGGTCCGCTTGAGTACAGCGAAAAGACTTCGGGCTTTAGCAGCACCTGCGCTACCACAATTAAGCGCACAAGCACCTTTAAACCCGATAACTACGCTACAATTAACGCGGGCGAAACAACGGTTTACACCTGTGTTATCCGCAACATTCCCGACAGCTTTGCTGATACTCCGCTTCGCGCTTGTACCTATCTTAAGTACACCGACGAAGACGGTACCGTAAGATACATCTATGGCAAGGAAGTAACAACTTCCCTTTCCGCTATGATGGCTGCAGAATAGGAGGCAAGTAATTTATGAATAAATATACTGCTCCCGAAGTGACCTTTAGCGAATTGGTTACAGAAACCGAAATTTGCACTTCTACGGCAATAGATAACGAAGACGGCACAGATTTCGGCGCATAAAAAATTAACCCTCCCAAACGGGAGGGTTTTTTTAAATGAATGAAAATAAAAATGAGGTGATAAGAGGCGATATTACATCGCTATATATAAGCATTATTCCTATTGCGATAGCGAACGACCACCAGGAAACGCCGCCAGTCGAAAATCCTATATGCTTTTTTATATGGTGAAAATATATACAGTCGGCGAAAAGGCTTAAAACAAAGCCCGCTACAAACTCTGCTATGACCGCAAGCGACACCATTTTGATAATCGCCTTTGCAACATCACCGCTTGCCGCCGTATAGCCCGCACTGTTCGTTACCCTGATTGCGCCGATGTCTTCGATATCTCCAAACTCGACCGTGAGGTTTTCTGCCTCTACGCCGTAAACCTCGAGCGCTTCATGCAGTTCGTCCTTATAAATAGCAATTCCGAGCGAGCAAAAAAGGACCGAAACAAGCATAGTCATCACAAGCGAGATAATTCCCCACTTATACATTTTGCGGTAGAAAAACCAATAAATCCCCAAAAAGAATGCCGCCCAGTTGGTGTGGATAAATGTGCGCTTGCCCTCGTTCTTGCGGAAAATGTCCATATATCGCGAGCCATTTTTGTCCACATACGCCGCAATATCTGTCACGCGCATTCCGTCAAGGGTTGCCTCTTTAAATTCGTATCCGCAGTTAGCGCAGGCTGTTACCTCGCGCTCACACATTGTGCCGCAGTTTTCGCATTTTTTAAGCCACATACCGACATCCCCTTTTTGCCGTTTTCTTACATTATATATACCATAATACTATACTCATTGCAACAAGAAGTTTATAATATAAAAACCCACCGCAAGCCAAAGCTTGCGGTGGGAATTTTTTTACTTTTTGCGTTTTGTTATTGTAAGGGCGGCTGCGGCTGCGGTAAAGAGCGCAAACGCAATTCCGTTTCCTTCACCCGTCGGCGGAACTGTGCCCTCGGGCTTTTTATCCTCTTCCTTTTCGGTGGGAGCGGCTTCGGAAGAATCGTCCAACGGACCGCCGGTCTGGCTTCCGTTCTGGTTACTGCTTGTATCCTGCTCCTTTTCTTCTTCCCCTTCGTTCTCCTTTAGCGCAAGAACATAGGTAGAGAACTTATCCGTTTCGAACGAAACCTTACCTGTTTCCTCGTCATAGGTGCAGTCAATAGACTCTGCCTCACCCTCGTGAACGCGGACAACCTCAATTTCGCTGTCTGCGGTTACCGCTTTTTTCATATCCTCGGGCATATCAACCGAGAGGGCAATTTCCTTTGCGGTTTCGGTGATTTCGCCCTGCTGTCCTGCAACATCCTTATAGATGTTTATGTCAAGATAAAGCTCGCTCTTGCTGTTGTCACCGAGCACCTCTTCTACCAGCGCTTTGTCAGCACTGTCGGGAGTTTCCTGCGTTTCGGCGGTAAGCTTTATTTTTGCGGTTTCGCCAGACTGCAGCTGCTCCATATTCTCCTGCAGCAGACTGTTTGCAAGCGTTTCTATGTCGTCGTCAAGCGAAACTGCGGGTGTGCCTTCCTTTATTTCTGCCTCGGCCTCTACCTGTCTTGGGTCAAGCTCGAACATAATAAAGCCTATCTGCACAATCTCGTTGCCGTCTTCAACATAGCACTCGTACTGTGTTGAATCGTCCCACGGAAGCACATTTTCCTTTGTTACGGTAAGGGTGTTGCTCTTTTCCTCTAAAACCTCGTAATAAACGGAATCTACCCTGTTTTCATCATAGCACTGCTTTTCCCAGTGATATGTAACATCTCCGTTTGTGGACTTTGCGTCTACCTTAAAGGTTGCTTTGTCGCCGTTTTTAACTATGCCTAAATATCCGCGCTCAAAACGCTTAGGTCTGACGCCGTTTATTGTGACCGTTTCGTCAAGGGTGTTTACGGGGTGCAGACGGAATGTAATAACCTTTTCAAAATTACCGTCGTCTACAACGCACTCATACATTTCATAGCCCTTGGTCTTGGTTACTTCCAGTTCGCCTGTTTCGGAAAGCAATTCTCCGCGCTCATGTACTGCGCCTTCGGAAAAGTAAATTGACTCTACAATATCATACCATTTAATTGATACGGAAGACCCCTGTGTGCTGCTTATGCCGCCGTCAAACACGGTTTCTGCCTCTACACTGAGTTTTACCTTTTCGCCCTGCTTGCAGTCATACACATAGTAAAAAGTGCCACCATCGCCCTCTTCTTCAATTTCGTGGTCAGAGGTTACCTCGGTTTTCAGGGTGTCACACTTAACTCTGAACTCTGCACTTACAATGGTGTTTTCCGGACCGCCATCATAAGCAAAAAAGGCATACATTACCGATGCATTGGTTGTTGCCGTAAGCGTTGTTCCCGTCGCATCGGGTATAACCCTACCATCTTTATACCATTCATATGTAACACCGGTAGGCGCCGCACCGTCAACAGTAATGTTTTCTACCGACATGGTAAATTCCTCGCCTGCCGTAACGATTACATCGCCGCCGTAATATCTGTTTCCGTTAAATTTCAGCTCGTATCTGAAATCTGTTGCCGCCGCGCCGATACCCATAGGCATTGCCGCACAGAGAATAAGCACCGCAACCATTAAAGATAAAATTCTTCTGATTTTCACAAAGCTTGCCTCCTCAAAAATTATATTAAAAGTATATCACAACATAAATTTATATGCAACAAAAAAGGCGGTTTTCACCGCCTTTTTATTTTTTATAATTCACGGATTGAGTCAACCGGCTTTTTCTTTGCCGCGCTGTTAACGGGGATAAAGGTTGCAACAACCGTTGTCACAAGTGCCACCGCAACCAGCACCGCAAAGGATGCTATTCCGAATACAAACAGCGATGCGCCGAGTCCCGTTGCAAGCGCTGTGTTTATAATGTTACAGAGTATAATGCTCGCAATAGTGGAGAGCACCACGCAGACAACACAGATAACGAACGACTCCGAGAAGAAAATTTTGAACACATCGGTGCTTCTTGCGCCGACCGCACGCAAAATTCCTATCTCACGCTTTTTCTGTGTAATGGATGCCGAGATGAAGTTTGAAAGCAGAAGTGCCGCAAACACCGCCAGCACTATGCCGACATATAAGAACACCTTCGACAATGCGCTTACGGTTTCGTCAACCATAGAAAGCGTGCTGACAAAGCTGCCCGTAAGGCTTGTGCGGCTGCCGTCCTCGCTCCAGTCCTTGTTGTTGTATACCGCCCAGTACGCTTCTGCCGTTTCGGGCGAGAACTCGAACGGTATGACGATATTATCATAGATAGCATCAGCGGGCTCTTTATAATTTGATTCAACCTCGCTATAGTTATCTACCGTCAGCTTCTGCTCGTTCCAGAGAGCATCGAAATCTTCCTGTGCAAGAACCGCCTTGCCCGTTCCGTAGCTTGACTGCTTATCAACGAACACACCTGTAATATTATAAGTGCGCTGGTCGCCTATTGCGGTAGCGTTGTACTGGTCAAACAGCTTAACGCCAAGCGTAGTCTTTATGCCGTCGCGCTTTACTGCGGCTATAAGCTCCGTTATCTTACTCTTTAGCTCTTTTTCGCTGAACTTTACAAGCTCGTGCTTGCCGGTGTCCTTGTTTTCAACATACTTGCCGCCCGATTCTACCTGATTTGCCAAATCCATAGCGGCGTAGTATTTATCCGCAAGCGTATAGTTTTCGCCGATGTCCTCTAAGAGCTTGTTATAAAGCTCGACCGCCATTCTGCTGAACACTGTCGAAGACACTATTACCTCTCCCTTTGCGGGGGCGGTCTTGTCGGAGGAAACCGCAAAAACCTCTTCTATATTCACGTGCTGCGCGGTTACATAGTTTGCGTTGCCATACTCGGGATACTTATATTCTCCTCCCTTGCCAAACGCCGCAACAATGCTTGTATAGTTTTCTATACCCTCAACATAGCGCGGATTTTCCCTGCTTACCTCCAAAAGTCGCTCTTCGGTAATAAAAACCATACGGTAGAGTCCGTCACCCAAGAATGAGCCGAACTTCATAATAAGCGAATCGTTATCGGGTGCGTTTTCCTTTAAAATGCTGTATTCTTCGGGGATTTCGCCGCTATCGACTATGCCCGTTACGGTGTAGGTATAGTTTGAAAGTATAAGCTTTTTGCCTATAAGGTCTTCCTTACTTGAAAGCTCAAGCGAGGCGCCGCTGCTGTCGTAGACCTTGCACGCTATAAGCGACTCTGCAAGATAAGAGGAAAGTGCAATCTCATTTTTAGCCTTGGGATATTCGCCCACCATTTTGCCGCGCAGCGAGTTGCCCTCAGGCAATGTTGCAAGCAGTCTTACCTCGCCGCTATAATACACCGAATCGTTCTGGCGGAGGTTAAAGGAGCTCGAACATTCTATTCCGCCAAACGCGTCTGCGCCCATTTTTCCCGCTACTTCCTTAAGCTCTGCAGGGGTAAACGCCGTCCTCATAAAACTTTCGTAGTTATATTCCTCGTTTCCCTTGGTGTACCATATGACCTTGGTTTCGTAATTCTTTTCAAGGTGCATTACGCTCGCGCCGCCGTCACGCATCGTCTGCACGAAGGTGTCGTGGCTGTTGTAGAAATTAAGGGTTGAAAGCAGTCCGAAAAGCACGAAGGCAACGGTGCACAAAAGCGCCGTAATGCAAAGTCTGAACGGCTTGCTCCTAAGGCTTGAAACACCAATTTTGAATGCGTGCTTTATGGGCAGCTTGGAGCGTATAAAACGGCTGTCCTCGGGAGAATAGGATTTTTCTGCAGGCTCCTTTGTGTCGCGGAAAACCTCTTTTTCGCCGTCTGTGTTTATACGGCTTACCTTTTTAAAGTTTTCAACATCGCGCTCGTTACTCGCTATGATAACATCCTGCGGTGCGCTCTTTAAAAAAGTCTTGATTTTTTCAAAGTCGGCATCCGTAAGCTCGCTTCCCTTTTTGCAAAGAAGCACATCGCCTACCGAGTTTACTCCGCCCGAGAGCGCCTTCTGCTGCTCGGCAGTTTTGCTGACATCCGAGAGCACCTTGCCGTCTTTGAGCTCAATTATACGGTCGCCGTACTGCTCCGCAAAGTCGCGGTCGTGCGATACGACGATTATAAGCTTGGTTTTGGAAAGCTTTTTAAGGGTGTCGAACACCTGCTTTCCCGTGTTAGAGTCGAGCGCACCCGTCGGCTCGTCCGCCATTATGATTTCGGGTGCCTTTATGAGCGCACGCGCGATAGCGATACGCTGCTTTTGTCCGCCCGAAAGGGTGTTAGGCTTGCGCTTTGCAAAGCCCGTAAGGTCAACCTCCTCTAAAAGTGAGGCGATTGCCGCCTTGTCCTTTGGCTTGCCCTGTAGCTCGAGCGCAAGGGCTATGTTATCCTCAACCGAAAATTCGTTAAGTATGTTATATTCCTGAAAAATAAAGCCTATAAAGGTGTTGCGATAGCTGTCAAAATCGCTTTGTGTGAACTTTGCGCTGCTTCTGCCCTTTACTATGATTTCGCCCTCTGTAGGTGAATCGAGTCCGCCCGACACATTGAGAAGCGTTGACTTACCGCTTCCCGACTTACCGAGCAGGAACACCATTCCTGTTTCGGGGAAACGCAAAGAAACACCGTCAAGCGCGTTTACATCGGCGCCGTTCTTTGTTTTATAGACCTTTTTTAAATTTCTTACCTCTAACATTTTTTCACCTCTTTTGCAAATAAAGCAGGAAAGAAATATGGCACTACGGTCAAAATTCCTTCCTGCTTTTGTAGGCTTATTATAGCATACGCACGGCTTCTTTAGCAATATTTTTTTAACAAACAAAGCCCCTTCTTGAAAATTTACTTCGGCTGTGTAATAATTATAATATACTCTGGGAGGCGCTTTATGAAAAACATAATTGAAATAAATAATCTCAAAAAGACCTTTGGCGAGCTGACGGCGGTTGACGACCTTAGCTTCTGCGTAAAGGAGGGTGAGCTTTTCGCCTTTCTCGGCATAAACGGCGCGGGCAAATCGACCACCATAAACATTATGTGCGGTCAGCTTAAGAAGGACGCAGGAAGCATCGTGATAGACGGGCTTGACCTTGATAAAAACACCTCAGCCATCAAGCGTGAGCTCGGCGTTGTTTTTCAAAACTCGGTGCTTGACCCGTCGCTCTCGGTTTTTGACAATCTGCAGTCGCGTGCGGCGCTCTACGGAATAACAGGAAAAGCGTTCGCAGACAAGCTCTCTTCCCTTTGTGATATGCTCGATTTAAAGCCGCTTTTGCGCCGTCCCGTCGGCAAGCTGTCGGGTGGACAGCGGCGCAGAATTGATATTGCGCGCGCACTTTTACACGACCCGAAAATTTTAATCCTTGACGAGCCGACAACGGGACTTGACCCGCAGACAAGGCGTATGCTCTGGGATGTTATTTTGTCGCTTCGCAAGGAGCAGAATATGACCGTTTTCCTCACGACTCACTATATGGAGGAGGCGGCAGACGCCGACTATGTTGTAATTCTCGACAGCGGAAAAATTGCCGCAAAGGGCACTCCGCTCTCGCTTAAAAACTCCTATTCGGGCGATTTTATTACACTTTATAACACGACAGCCGACGAGGTAAATACCCTCGGACTGAAGGCGGAGGAAATAAAAGATGCATATCGTCTTTCGGTGCCCGACACGAAAAGCGCGACCTCGCTTATTTTGGAGCACCCCGAAATCTTCCGCAACTATGAAATAACAAAGGGCAAAATGGACGATGTTTTCCTTGCCGTTACGGGCAAAAGCTTGCGAGAGGGGGAAGAAAAATGAAAACCGCTCTTATACTTATAAAAAGAAATATAAAGTTGTTTTTCAAGGACAAGGGTATGTTTTTCACCTCGCTTGTAACACCCGCTATTCTCCTTGTGCTTTATGCAACCTTTTTAGGCAATGTCTACCGCGACAGCTTCTCCTCTGCCCTGCCTGCAGGAATTAAGCTGAGGGACGGCATTATGGACGGACTCGTGGGCGGTCAGCTTATTTCCTCCATACTCGCCGTTTCGTGCATAACCGTCGCATTTTGCTCAAATTTTCTGTCCGTACAGGACAAGGCAAACGGCACGGCAAAGGATTTTCTGATTTCTCCCATAAAGCCACCGGTGCTCTCACTTTGCTATTATGTCGCAACGCTTGTATCAACCCTTATAATCTGCCTTTGCGCTACGGGGCTCTGCCTTGCGTATGTCGCGCTCACAGGCTTTTATATGTCGGTGTCGGATGTTGCGTTTTTGCTGCTCGATGTGCTGCTGCTCGTGCTCTTCGGAACGGCGCTCTCCTCGGTTATAAACTTCTTTCTGTCTTCACAGGGACAGATTTCCGCCGTCGGCACGATTATAAGCGCAGGCTACGGCTTTATCTGCGGCGCGTATATGCCGATTTCCTCCTTTAGCAAGGGTCTTCAGAAGGTGCTTTCCTTCCTGCCCGGCACCTACGGCACCTCGCTCGTTCGCAACCACGCTCTGCGCGGAGTGCTTAGTGCTATGAACGACGACGGAATACCCACCGCGGTCACGGATTCCCTTCGCGATGCGCTTGACTGCAATGTCTATTTCGCGGATAAGGCGGTATCGGTGCCCGTTATGTACGCTATTCTCGGCGGAACCGTCGCAGTGCTTGTAACGATTTATGTAATAATGAACGCGTTCAGGAAAAGGGTGTAAGGTTTAAATCAATAGCGGGAGGGCTTTTTGCCCTCCCGAATATTATTATAACAGCAAATAAATTTAAAATTGGACTTGACAAATATTTTTCCTTGTGGTATATTTATTTTTGCTGTTAAAGTGCTGGTGTAGCTCAGTTGGTAGAGCAGCTGATTTGTAATCAGCAGGTCGGGGGTTCGAGTCCGTCCACCAGCTCCAGTTGAATATGGGAGTGTTCCCGAGTGGCCAAAGGGGGCAGACTGTAAATCTGTTGTCTTCGACTTCGGTGGTTCGAATCCACCCGCTCCCACCAGAAAGGTTGCATCAAAAAGATGCAACCTTTTTTTATGCCCTGTTTATCAGGGTTTTTGAGCAAAATTACCCTCAAAAATTAAAGGTTGATTTCATAGATGAAAATAGCCTTTTTTGACCTTTCCGATGGATGTGAACCCCCGAAAACAAAATATTATCAATTTAGCAGGTAGATGAATTAAAAATCTACCTGCTTTTTTTATGCCCAAAATTCAGAACTAACGAAGTTCAGAAAGGAGAAAAATGAATGAGGTATAAGACGGATTTAGATGCAGTCAAACATGTTGCGGTATCACTGCTTCACACACATATTAATGAAACAAAATTCTCACCGATGGTCGTTCAGCATCCCTTCACCTCCTCCGGATTTGTAGGAATCAATAGCAACGGTGAAATGGAACTGCTCAACATTTTAGAGAGTGCGGAAAGTAAAAACAAGTGGCAAGAGTTTATGGAAAAGCAAATAACAAATGCCGACAGCGTTTACCGAATATTTATGATGGTCAATAAACCTTACGCTCTTACATTCTTAAAACTTGCATCCAAGCATTTATCGTTCGATGACTTCTCAAGAATACTTGGAGATGCATGGGTTATGTCAGAAAATCCAAACGGCGATGCAAATGTAACCAAAGGTGAATTGATAGAATTTTTTGTGGCAGCCGATCCCGAAGTTATAATGACACCCGAAGAAAGAAAACAGTTGGATGAGCTTGACGATACGGTAACGGTATATAGAGGTGTCACCTCGTATAACGCAGATAATGTTCTTGCTCTGTCGTGGTCGCTTGAATACGATACAGCCAGTTGGTTTGCTCATCGTTTCGATGAAGACGGAACTGTGTATCAGGCACAGATAGACGAGTATGAAATGTGCGTAATACTGATTGATAAAACATCAATCCCCATCGAACAGATATATGATATACAGTGCGAACTGTTCGGTAACTTTGAAATAGAATAGTAAAAAGCAATGCACCGCAGAACTGTTCCTTTTTCTTTTTTAGCAATTAAAGCCCGTCTTCACCTGAGTTCTCAAAAATAACATTTACCTCTGTTATACTTGTTTGTTTCACAAAATGGCTCTTGTACCAAATTTTTTCTATATCTGCTTGGCGTGCACTTTTCGTGTTTTTTAAACACCTTGCTAAAATAAGCAAAACTTTCAAACCCTACTTTTTGTGATATATCAGATATAGACAAATCCGTTTTTATCAGCAATTCCTTCGAACGCGATATTCTTAAATATTCAACATATTTGAATATTGTCATTCCTACCGTGTTTTTGAATATTTTGCATAGATAATATTTGCTCACATTTATTTCTTCACAAATTAAATCTAACGTGAGTTTGTTATGCAAATTTTTATTCAAAAACGATATTACCTCTGATATTTTATTTTTAATGTTTTTTACTTGACAATCAGCGTTTGTAACCGCAACATTCAAGATTGTAAAAATGTTTATAAAAAGATTAATATTAAATTTTTGAGCATCTGATTGTGATAGTTTGGAAAGTGCATAAAAACAACGGTCAATCTTATCGGAAGAGTCAGCATCGACGGATATTACTGCCCCACCGTTCAAAAACAATCTTTCAATAATATCCTCCGCAGACATTGTTTTTGCTAATTCCATTACCTTTTCATACGGAAAAATTATTTTGTTTCTTATGTATTGTTTAGGAAATTTCGGAGAGGTATAGTGCGTGTCGCTTCCCTCTATAAAAACAACCGTATTTGAATTAAGCTCATATAGTTCATCCTTAATCATTATCGTGCCTTCACCGCTTAATATATGTAATATTTCAAAGTCATTTCTATGGAGATGACTTTTATTATTAAGCGTATCGGTGCCTATATCATGATATTTTATCTGCAGCATTAATCTTCACCACTTTTAATTAGCAACATATTTACAGCAATATTTTTATAATTGTCGCCGTTTTTATTATAGAATATAACAATATTATTTGATACTATTATAACATACCAAAGGAGGTTTTTAAAGTATGCTTAAAATGGAATGTAGTTGTATTCAAAAAGAACACACAGCCCCTATTAAAACGATCGAGGTATCCCAAGGAGCAATAGAAAAAGTTTGCGACATCTTAAAAGATTATAACAGAATATTTATGGTTGCTGATAATAATACCTATCGTGTGGCAGGAAAGAGAGTCGAACAGCTCCTGAAAGATGCAGGAAAGCTCTCGCATACTTGTATAATTGACGAGCCCGCACTTCCGACAAATGCTAATGTAGGTAAGGTTCTCATTGAAACAGGAATTGACGATAAGACTTACGATATAAATTCATTTTCCACTAATCCCGATTACATACTTGCAGTTGGTTCCGGTTCCGTTAATGATATTTGCAGAATGGTGAGTTATCGTATCGGCATTGAATACGGTGTTGTTGGCACCGCCCCTTCTATGGACGGCTATGTATCGGTTGTAGCACCGTTAATTGTAGGTAACAGAAAAATCGTTTATACCTGTTCAACTGCTCGCCATATTATTATAGACCTGGATATATGCGCCAATGCGCCCTACGAGCTTTTACTTGCCGGTGTCGGAGATATGATTGGTAAATATGTTGCTATTCTCGATTGGGAAATCTCACACAAGATTACAGGCGAATATTACTGCAAAAAAGTAGCAGATATGGTTCTTGAAGCCACTTCTAAGTGTATTGATTTGGCAGTTGACCTGAAGGAAAGAAAAATTGACACCATAAAAAACACAATCGGCGGACTGATTCTTTCCGGCTTGGGAATTGCATATACCGGCTCTTCTCGTCCCGCTTCAGGAACTGAGCACATGGTTGGTCAAACTTGGGAAATCATGGATATAGAAAACGGCAAGGTTCCCAACCTTCACGGTATTGAAGTTGGAGAAGCCACCTTCGCTGCAATTGTTATTTTCAAAAAACTTTTTGAAACAACACAAGAGGCTTGGCTTAAAGATTTGATTGGAAAATATATTCCTGCATTTGATAGAATCTTAAAACTTCAAGAGCAAATTAAAATCCCATTTACTGTTACTGATAAAGATAAATTTATTGAAGGCGTATTAAGAGGCAGAACCTTCCGAGAAAGATATACCGTTTTGCAATACTTATTTGACCTCGGTGAATTGGAAGAGTATGCTGATTATGCTTATAGTGAAACTATGAAATATAACTTTAATTAAGAAGTGGGGATAAATGATGTTTAGTTTAGAAAATAAAATCGCATTGATAACAGGCGGTTCATACGGCATTGGGTTTGCTATCGCTAAAGGTTTAGCGCGAGCGGGTGCAACAATAGTTTTTAATGACATTAACGATGAATTAGTAGAAAAAGGCATTTCTGCTTATAAGGAATGCGGTATTGAAGCAAAAGGATATGTTTGTGATGTAACCGATGAATCGGCTGTTAAAAACATGATCGCAGATATTGAAAACAATTTAGGTGTAATTGATATCCTTGTCAACAATGCCGGAATAATCAAACGAATACCCATGCATGAAATGGATGTTAATGATTTTAGAAAGGTTATTGATGTAGACTTAGTTGCGCCGTATATTGTAGCTAAAGCTGTTATTCCCTCGATGATACGTAAAGGTCATGGCAAAATCATAAATATCTGCTCTATGATGTCTGAATTAGGTAGAGAAACCGTTTCCGCCTATGCTGCGGCAAAGGGCGGACTTAAAATGCTGACAAAAAACATTTGCTCGGAATACGGGAAATATAATATACAATGCAACGGCATTGGTCCCGGTTACATAGCTACACCGCAAACAGCACCCTTGCGTGAAGTTCAGGAAAACGGTGAAAAACACCCGTTTGATTCATTTATTATATCAAAAACCCCCGCTTGCCGTTGGGGTACACCTGAAGATCTAATCGGTCCTGCGATATTTTTAGCGTCTGATGCATCCGATTTTGTCAACGGACACATATTGTATGTTGACGGCGGAATTTTGGCTTATATCGGCAAACAACCGTAAGAGCAGCTAAATCGTCCTTATCATATTCTGCCGCTACTGTTATTTTCATAATTAGGTTTAATATATAAATCCCCTTTGTTTTTGATAATTTTCACATTATCTTGAACAAGGGGATTTGTGTTTTGTCTTATAAATTTCTATCGGGCTGTTCTATCGTTAAAGTTTATTGCTTTCAAGTCTTTTTACATAACACCCTTCCGAATTGCCGTCTTCAGCACACTGCAGAATAAGATAAGATATTCCCGTAACACAAGCATTTTTCATTTTAACCTTAAAACGGAATTCATCTTCAAAAAAGACCTCTGCTTCACCCGAAACAGTATCAAAGTTGATATTGACGTTAACATATCCGTCGGGGAAGTTTTCGGCATCAATTTCAAATGAGAATGGTGAAAATTCAGCAGCGTATGGATCACACGCATTATACCAACGGTCGGTAAGGATAACCGTAATCTTTTTTTCTGCCATTTTCAAGGTTGCCGAGGTTCTGCCTCGCTTGGCAGACGGGAAATTCCAGCACGCTCCGCCAATATTATATAAAAGTCTTTCGTCCTTTTGCTTTCTGATGTTAAGAACTTCTCTATCGCTACCTTCAGGATCGGGCATCGGATAAGCGCTGTATGTCCTATTCCAAGCGCTGTGTCCGTTACCCAGCGCTCGTATCTGACAACCGGACACACTCTTTGTATATGTATGGGTAGTAATATTTGTAACACCCAACATAAAATCTTCCGAGCGAGAGGTCTCATACAGCCAGTTTACATCAAATATCAGAAGGCGCCTGGAGGCATGATTTTGTCCTGCTGAAAGCAATATCTTTCCAAATGGAAGCTCGTATGCCTGAAACTGATGTACGCTTTTATCCGCCGCATATTTTGCGCCGCAAACATAACGAAAATCGCTGTTATTACGAGCGGGGTTCAATATGGTTTCACGGAAGCCCTTCCATGTTTCCCCACCGTCATCACTGATAGCAACGTGTGCGGCGTCACGATTGGTAAACGAATTTTCGGCATAGCCATTAACCACATAATCCCCCGGGAAGGGTTTAAGTGAATAATAATCCGGTTGCGGAAGCGGTTTGGTGTTGTTCCAAAAAGCAAGTATTCTCCCGTCGCTGAGACGAAGGAAAAAAGGTGTAGTATTGGTTCCGTAAAATATCGAAGGTTCCGATTTTGTCCAAGTATCGCCGCCATCGTAAGAAAAACTCTGATAAAAAGAATCGGTCGAATTTCTCAAAAGCATCATAAACTTGTTTTCAGCAAGTTCAACTGCATAAGGTTCTGTGCCGTTTCCTTTACACCATCTCAGCCCCTTATGAGGATACACCAACTCCTGCTGAGCCGGGTCGGAAATAACACGACTATTCCAAGTTAAACCGAAATCATCTGAATAAAAGAAATAAGCCGAATGAGCCTCTGTTTCTATTTCCATCGTAGTAAACCATATGCGATTGGAAAAATCAGATTTGACGGGCAAGAAAGTGTCACCAAATCTTCTATCGGAGATTTTAATGACTTCGGGGTCGGTATCGTCCGGTCCTTTTTTTGAGCGAAACACCCAAAGGCCCGGCTCGTTCGTTTCGAGAGCCATACTGTCTACAACTGTTATATATAAATCCGCGTCATCTATATAGACACACGAATTCATTTTTCCGTGAGCATAGTTCAAATTCCAAGAGATACCGCAATCCTTCGAAGAAAGATACGCTTTTTTTCCCTGTTTGTCATTAACATCGCCAAACCATTTTCCATAGGCACGAATTTCTCCGTTAGGCAAAACACATACATCGCGTCGTGTATCCTTTAGAGGCGTAGCCACAATCGTTGGTTCATAAATATGGCTAAGCATATCTCTTTGGTCTTCGGTTAAATTTTTCTCAATAGCGGTAATATATTTTCTCATAACATATCTCTCTTTGTGTTTTTTAAAATCCATACTAAACGTTTATCTTTTTGCAAATAAAAACTTTATAAGAATATTCACTCACCCAACCAGCCCGGAACGTTCCACGCTTTCAACAAAATATCTTTGTAAGAATAAAAACAGTATGACTAATGGTCCTATTACCAAAAGAGCGGCAACGCTTTTGAAGTTCTGTGTAAGTACGGGGTCAAACTGGCTAAAGCCCTGATAAACAGGTCTTGTAATAAAGCTGAAGCTTGCCATATTTATACTGTTAGAAAGGTTCCAGAATTCACGGTTATAAAGATTAACATAGAAAATGTCGTTCCAGTACCAAACAAAACTAAAGAGCACAACCGTAACTATTACATTGGTTGCAGAGGGAAGCATGATCGAGAAAAATGTGCGAAAATGTCCTGCTCCGTCAACCATAGCAGCCTCCTCTATAGCCTTTGGATATCCCTTAAAGGACTGACAAATCATATAAATAAACAGGCCTGCACGGATACCATTACCTGTAACCGACATCAAAAGAATCGGCCATTGGGTATCAAGCAGATTCATATTGTTGAAATACATATATGAGGATACCATTGTAAGCTGTGGCGGTACAATAAGCGTGAAGATAACGAGTCCAAACACAATTTTATGTCCCGGAAACTTGTAGCGTGCCAGCGCATAGCCCGCAAAGGTACAGGATATTACCTGAAACAGAGTAGCTACAAGGGTCGACCACAGGCTGTTGAAAAAGGACTGACCGTATTTTAGACCGCTTATAGCGACCTTAAAATTTTCGAGCGTAAAGTTTGCGGGTATCCACAGCACCGAGCTGTCGTATAGGTCCTGCGGTGCCATAAATGAACGGCTAAGCATATTGAGCAGCGGGAAAAGTATAGCAAAGCTGAATCCCAAAATAAAAATTGCGCGTATAAATGACCAAATTATGTTACATGTGCGCCGTTTGGCATAGTACATGGATATACGCTTTGGCTGCGCATCTCTTTTCAAGAATGTCATACTTCCCCTCCTTTACACCTGATATACTACGCGCTTGTTGACCGTGCTTACCGCAACACCGACTATTACAGTTAAAATTGTACAGTAAACCCACGCCATAGCGTTGGACAGTCCGTAATTGAACTGACTGAACGCCATGTCGTATATATAGGTCATAGTCGTGTTGGTTGACATAGTAAAGTTATCAATAAGTGAATATACCACATTTACAACTATGATGGGTGTTACCATCGGGAAAGTAATTTTCCAGAAGGCGACCCAGCCCGAAGCACCCTCAACATGGGCGGCTTCATAAAGCGACGGGGAGATTGATTTAAGTCCCGTTAAAAACAGGAATATCTGCACACTCGACATAGTTATAATGCTGTAAATACGGTCTACGGGCTTGGTTATATAATCGGTAAGATTAGCAGGGATACCAATGTCCTGTAATATCTTTACGATGTTCACGCTCTGCAAGCCCTGCATTGCATTTGCACCCTCGTCCATTGCGGAGTTAAGTGCCATACCCGAAACATCCGCGGTGCTTGTCTGAACACTTAAAAACACGCCCGTACCCAAGATAACGGGAAGAAAGAATACCGTTTTTGCTATAAAATTGCCGTGGAAACGCTGGTTGAGCAGTACGGCAACAAAGAAAGCAAACACCAAGCATACGGGAACATTTATAACCAAATCAAGCAACGATTCTGCAACATTCGGTATAAAATTTTCATCCGCTGTAAAGGCGTCTTTATAATTTTGCAGGCCTATAAAGGTGGTTTCATAGCCACCACCCGATACAAAATCTACCTTTTGAAAGCTTAAAAATACCGAGTGGATAAACGGGTACAGAAAGAAAAGCAGGAAACCAATAAACCAAGGAATCATGAACACAAGACCGAAGGCATCGCGCTGTTTATTTAAAGAGGTATTAGGTTTTCTTTTCATCAGCGTTCTCCTCCCCTGCTTACTGCCTGCAACGCAGGTATCACAGCGCCGTCTACCGTGACGGCTTTTTCATTGTAATTTACATAAATGCTGACACCGTTGTCGTAATCGGTGCGATATACGCCGCTTGCAACCTCCCCGTGTGCGAGCATTACTGCGTTCTTTACGGAAGACAGAAGTCCGTTCAGCTCGTCATACGCCTCGACCGCGGTATCCTTCCAGCGTGTATACTGGGCGGCATAATACTCTGTCTGCTCGGCAGGTGACAGATCCGAAGCCGCATCAAAAATAAAGCGGAACTTTGGGCTTGCACCGTATTCGGCACACTTGAGTAAATTTGTTCTGAAATCTGCCGTAAAGTTAAGTGACGGCGAAGAATACAGAGCATAGCCGTGATATACCATCTGATAAAACGGTACGGAGCGCTCCTGCACCTTATAGCTGCCCGATGAAACAGGTACATCGGTATAAACCGTGCTGTACGATGCAGTATTTACATTAGGCGCTGTAAGCATAAGGTCATCTAAAGACTCTGCATAGTCAGATACTATCGCTTCCGACTGTAACAAAGCATTTTGACGCAGAACCTCGCTATTTTTGCTGTAATCGCTGTAAACGGTGGAAGATAAATCATCTATCAGTACCGAATTTACGGATTTCTTTTCTAAGCTTTTAATCAGCTTTTCGCTTATTTTCTGTTGCTTTGCAGGTGACAACAAATAACGCTGTGAACCGTCTGAGAGCGGATTTCCGGTCAGTATATCGAAAGAGTAATAAACACTCTTTTCGCTGCCCAGCGTCTTAGAGGCATAAAGATTTTGGGTAATAATGGAATCGTTACCTGAAAAGGTGTTAAGCAATACCTTGGGATAAACCTTATATCCAAAACCCTCAGCAACGCCCAGCAGCTTTTTAAGTCCACCTTTACCGCCAAGCACCGACACAATGTTCGCGTCGTCTGCAAGACCCTGTTCTTCGCCGCCGTTCATCCAGCCCGAAAGTATAAGCCTTACATCGCTTATACCAACATCACTCATATCACTCAAAATGGAAGCGTCATCCTCAAACGAGGTGAGCGCAACATCGTGTTTGTGAACAAAGCCGAGTGTAGAGGTTTCGCCCTTTACTGCACCCACGGTTTCTAAAAACAGAGGAACATCGCCCTTTTCGTTTAACGGCTTGCGGCCGTCAAGTTTATCAAGATAATCGCGGTAGACCGCCGCCATACCCGAATAGGTGTGATACTTTTCGCCAAGGAAGACATATCTTATAGCAGTATCTCCCTCGTAGTGACTTTCAGAGGTAACATAGAACTTGGAAACCGAGTCGTTTGACAGTCCTATATTCTCGGTGGTGTTTATGGCAAAGGACGCACCCACCGTATTAAATTTATCAACATTTCCCGACTTCGAGACATTTATAGATGCAACGGCGTCGTTATCCTCAATAATTGCAAAAACGCCGTCCTTTTCGCGGCTTATGCCGAATACGGGCATAAGATTCTGCGCATCGCGTCCGCTTTCATGCTCAACAGGAATTGTATAATCGGTGCCGTAAAGGCGAAGTGTATACGCGCCGTCTCCTCCGCTTACCGCAGAGGTATCAATAAGTGCACCCGAGCCATTGGGAACGAAGAAATAACCCTCTTGCTCTGCCTGCATTGTACCGAAATAGCCTAAAACACTTAAGGAGGTTATAATTTCCGCACTCGGATAAACAGTATCCTCGCCCGATATTGATACTAAAAGCGAGTCCTCTTGGAGGCTATACTTCAGCGGAATAGAAAAGCCCGTGCTCTTCTCATCTACTGCTCCGCCCGCAGCCGCAATATCCTCTGCCAGCTCTTCTTCGGTATATTCTATAAGTTCAAACAGCTCGCGCAGCTTTTTGGACTGGTCTGTGGTAAGGTTTGATTTACGCACCCATATACCGTCGTCACCCTGCGTATAGCGTCGCTCAAGCAGCTTTTCGTTTCCGTCTGCCTCCTCTACGCGCTCCTGAAGCTCGGAAAAACGCTCATCGGTGAGGCGTGACGGCACTCCCGACAAATCGGGCTTCATATTTCCGAACATATATGTAACGGTAAGGGCGTCATCACACTCAAAGGTAACCTGATTTTTAAGCAGAGAATCAGAATACGAGGTGTAGTCCTTTATAACACCCTTTGCGCTTATGGTTGAAAGGGTTAACTGTGAGGCGGCGGCATTACTTAAATTATTACCTTCGGGATTAGAGTCCCAAATGCTGCCGCTGCGCCTATCAAACACGCGCACCGCGGCGGTATCCTCCCTATAATAGAGCGAAAGATACTCGTTTTCCAAGGCTATTTTAAAGCCTTCAATATCCGCATCATTTGGGGTGAGCGTACCCTTTGACTGAATAGTGCTATATGAAACCGAATCGCGTTTAAGCGAGCCGATATCACCCTCTTGCGCGCTGCCGCAGCCCGACAGTAAAACAAGCACCGTCAGCACTAATGCAACAATGGTATATTGATGCCTTTTCAAGTTTGTTTCACCTTCTTTTATCGATAAAGCATCTCTCGGAACAAGGTGTATATAAAGCCTACAAGCTCCGAGAATAGCGAGAAAAACAGCACACATATAAAGCAGATAATTACCATTGCAACTATTGTTAAAATAATAGTTCCAACCGTCTTGCCTGCTGTATATTCGTGTATGCTCATAAGTGCACAGAAGATTAAAAATACTACCCATATCACAGCCAAGGCATTAAGCAGGGTAACATACACCGCTTCGCTCTGGGTTAGGAGATTGCTGAACAGCGTAATCGGCAATTTAATTACCACAAACGGTGTGAGTACATAGCCCGAAGCGATATATAAATCCTTAAATGAGCCCTTGCCGTCCATAAGGGTCGTTATTGACATATTACTTACAATGAACAAAGCAAGAGGCACTAAAACGAGCTTTAGCTGATATACAAGGTCGATTTTAAAGCCCGGTGTGGCGCTGACCGCAAAGCCCGTAAGCGCACGCTCAAGCGTCATTACGACTATTGTGGCTAAAATAAGCAGAGACGACACCCACGCCTTGCCGCGCTTTTCGTATTTTAAATCCCAAAAGCCGTCAAAGGGATGGAAAATTACATAAAACGGATATTTTAAATCCCGCAGCAGTTTATTTGCCGTTTTGGGATGCTTTTTCCTATAACGCTTATACAAAACCGAAGCCAGCAGTAAAAGCGCAACAAGCAGGACAATTCCCGCAACTATATGGAAAAAGTATTTAGAATAAAGGTTATCGCGCCAGCGCTCAAACGCCTTTGAATATCCTTCCTGGTCAACGGCTTTTTTATAATATTCCATAGCCTCGCCATAGTTCTCTAACTGGTAAAGAGCCTTACCTATCATAGAATAAGCGAGTGTAAAATTGCCGTTGTACTGTAGTACCTCATTCCACGCTTCAATACTCTCATTATATTTATCCTCACGGTAAAGCGCGGTTGCGCTAAAGATTGCATCAGCATAATCGGTGCGGTCAAAGAGAGTAATATCTCCGTTTTCGCTGTCCGATACGCACAGCGTGTCCCCAACCAAAGCCATAGCGGTAGCGTTGCTGAACGAGCCGTTCTGCTCTGTATTCATACCGCTGAAGGCAAACAGCATATTTCCCCTGCTATCGTATGTAAAAATGCGTCCGTACTTGCTGTCGAGGACATAATATAAATCATTCTTATCAACTATGATATCAACAAGGTTTGATACGATTTCAACGCTGTTGTCAACATTAGAGCAAAGCACAGCACCGCTTATATCAATACCGCCGAGCGAATCTCTTATAAGAATATCAGCACCTGAGGCATTAAGACGGCGAATGTTATCCCTACCCTCCGCCATAAGCGAAACGGTATAAATAAAGCCGTCCTTATCAAGACACATATTCGTATATTCTACGGGGATAAAGCGTTCAAGCTTCTGGCTCTGCTCCTTTGAGAGCAGCTCTCTCCAGAGTGCGGTCAGCGGGTCGGCGTCTACGGGGATGCTTCCCACAAAGCCGCCGAAGCTTCCGTCCTCGTAAAACTCCATTATTCCCTCGTACACACCCTTGACGATAACATAGATGCGTCCGTCGCTGTCAACATCAACCTTTTGAGGGACAAAGTCAAGCGTTTCGGACAGAAGAGTCGAATCGGGACGCTCGATAACCGAAACAAGCGTACCGTCGGTTTTGAGTATGACCACCCGCTTGTTGCCCGAATCGGATATATAAAGCTTTCCGTTTACGGCACAAACGCCCTGCGGCTCTAAAAAGGTTTCCTGTTTGCCGTCTTTCAAAAATCCCGAAAAGACCTTTTTGACATTAAACTGCAAATCGGTATATATAACGCAGTTTTCTGCCTTATCGGCAATATAAATTCCGTCACCCGATACATACATATCGCTCGGTGCAGAAAAGGGTACGCCAAGCGTCTTTGCCGTGACCTTTCCTATCGGTCTATAGGGTGCGGGAGAATCTACAAGATACTGTTTTCCCTCCGACACGGTGTAGGAAAAGGAGTCATACATCGGCTCCTCTGTAACCTGCTGCATATTAAAGGACTGCGCCGACGCGGGTATTGAGGTCAGCGCTATAAAAAGCAGGGTGAAAACTAAAGTAACTAATCTTTTTTTCATTACCCTTCCCCCTACTCCTTGATTCCTGACGACGCCATCGTTTCCAGTATATTACTTTGGTTAATAATAAACACGGTGGCGGGGATTATAAGCATAATAACACCAACCGCCTGTGCCGCACCTGCGCGGATATATCCGCCTGTGGTTATCTGCTGAAGGGCATAAGGCAGCGGCTTTAACGCCTCGCTATAAATATAGGTCGAGTGCGTCATTCCCCAGATATTCTGGAACATAATTATAATAAGTGTCAGCCACGCAGGCTTACAAAGCGGCATAACTATTGACCAGCAGGTACGGAAATCCGAACAGCCGTCTATATGCGCCGCTTCAATCAGCGAATTTGATATGGTAGACATATAGTTGGTCATAAGAAACAGACCGACGGTAGAAGCAACATTCGGAGCTACTGCCGCCATGTAGGTATCTAACCATCCAAGAGAAACTATAGTCTGATAGTTTATTACGTCTGCTATTGCGGGCACAAACATAAGCGCTAACAGCACTATCTGGTTAAGACCCTTTCTGCCGGGGAAGTTTCCTTTTGACAGTGCAAACGCCGCCATTGACGCCGCAACCACATGAATAGATACCGTAACGAGAGAAATAAACACCGTATTAAAGAAATAACGGCTGAACGCCACGCGTGTTGAATCTATAAGGCTAAAGAGCATTTTATAGTTATCAAAGGTGGGCTGGCGCGGAAAGAAGGTCGGCGGGAAAACATAAAGCTCGTTTATAGGCTTTAAGGACATACCGATAGAGAGCACTAACGGCAGCAAGGAAAAGAGTGCAAAAACAGCGACAAACACCGTCATAAACAGGTTTCCGTATTTTGAACGGCTGACGCGTGAGGTGCGCGAAGAGAATATATGGCGAAGACGCTCTGCAAATGTTTTACTTGGTGTATCTGTCATCAGGTTCCCACCTTTCTAAGCGCCTTCATAATAATGCGGTTTACAACAAATATAAAAAGAAAAAGTATTGTTGCAATAGCGCTGGCATAGCCGCGCTCAAGGCGTATTGTACTGTAATCCGAAAAATGATTCATAATAAGGTGGCCTGCGTAGTTTGTGCTCGGGTTTCCTGCAAGTGTAGCAGATACATTTGCATTGGAGAACATAGCCGTAACCTGAAGCACAGCTGCCGTAGTCAGATGGGGTGCCATCATAGGAATTGTTATATACCATAATTCCTGCCAACGGTTTTTAATTCCGTCTATGGCACCTGCCTCATAATACTGATGCTCGGTTGTGGCAAAGCCTGCACGCATAGCCAAAAAGCCCGTACCCATGCTCATCCACAGCTGAACAATTATGATAATGGCAAGTATATATTTTTCATTGGTAAGCCAGTCTATAGGGTCATCAATAAATCCAAGCTTCATTAAAAAGCTGTTTGCGTAGCCGTAAATATCACTGTCAAATATAAGCGCCCATATTGTATAAACCGTACCCGAGATTGAGGGTATATAGAATATAAATGTGAGAATTGCTTTTGAGTAGCGGTCAAGCTCGTTGATTATCCACGACACGAAAAAGGATATAAGATAACCGACAGGACCCGTTATTACTGCAAAAACAATGGTATTGCCCAGAGCTTTTTTAAACACCGTATCCTCTAAGAACAGTCTTCTATAATTATTAAGTCCCACAAAGCGCGGAGCCTCAAGCACATTGTACTCTGTAAAGCTGACAAAGAGCGAGGCTATAACGGGATAAACCGTAAACAGAAAGAAGAAGAACATAAACGGAAGCAGGAGAATATACATCTGCCTACTTCTCCATATGTCTTTCGCAAGCAGCTTGGATTTAACTTTAAAACTATCTTTTTTCATTACTTTCTCTCCTAATCCAAGCCTAATTCCTTACGCTTCTGACTAAGCTCCTTATTGATATCGGTTACATACTCATAAAGTGTTTCCTTTGGCTCCTCGTAAGAGGTAACCACTGTACGGATAGCATTGTTTATACTGCGTCCCGTATAATATCCGCCTGCCGCCTCGGGCAGAGCCTTGGCATACGACAGTTGAGCCTTTATGACATCAAGCTCCTTTGTCGACCAAGCGCTGTTAGAAAGCGCCTCTTTGTTTGCGGAATTCCAGCGTCCCGACTGACCGAGTGATGCTTCAATAGCCTCGGCATAGTCGGTCTGTGTATCTGCGCGAGTCCACCACTTCAGGTATTCCCAGGCATTTTCCTTATTTTTAGCGTTCTTGAACATAATTGCTCCGCTACAGGTCATAAGGGTTGAACGGTCAACCTTGCCGTCCATCTTTTGTGTGCCGGGCAGTAAGACCATATCCCAAAGTCCGCTGATTTCGGGCGCGGATACCGCAAGTTCGTTACTAAAGGTAAAGGCATTTAAAATAAGCGGTGCCTGTCCCGTACGGAAACGGGTAAGTAGGTCTATTTTGAGGGATACGCCGTATTTTGTGTGCAGCTCGCAGAAGGTATTAAATGCGCTTATACCCTCGGCATTGTCAAGTATACAGTTCTCCCTTGCCTCGTCATACACCTGTCCGCCGTTTTGATAAAGCAGTGACAGGAACACGGGGCTTACGGTTGTTGTAGTAGTTGTTGTGAATGAAGACGGAATACCGAATTCAAGGTTATTTTTTTCAAGGACGGTTATAGCCTTATATAGCTCATCCCAGGTTTTAGGCGCAGTAAGCCCTAACTCTTCAAAAATATCCTTGCGGTAATACATGACATAACAGGTTATATTTTCGGGCAGTCCGTAAAGTGACTCATCAAGCGTGTAGCAACGCAGAGATTCATCATAAAAACGCTGCTTTATTTCATCAATATCTTCCCATTCGTTAAGGTCGTATATAGCGTTACGAAGAGCGTAGTTTATTACGGTTGCCTGATCCTGATACATTGCGACATCAGGACCGACATTACTCGCAACCGCAGGCATAAGCGATTCCATACCTATAAGACGCAGCTTAACAGGAATACCCGTTTCGTCGGTAAAGCCGTTGCGTATAAGCTGATTTACAACCAGCGCCTGGTCACGGCCTATACCAAGCCATATTGTAATAGGCTCCTCATCGGTTGCGGTGCCGGAGGATATGCTGTCATAATCCTCTGTAAAGGAGACGAGGAATCTTTTTATCTCGTTCCATACAGATGCGTACCATTTCGCGTTTGCAATGGGTGCATCTGCGTCAATAGGCGCTACCTGAATATAGTCAAGCAACAGCGGCTGCTGCTTTGCGGATATTAGCCACGAAGCTAAGCTGCTTATGTTGGAATTATAGGCACTAAGACGCTGAGGAATCATTTCAACATCCTCTGAAAACTCCGACAGCTGTATAGCCATTTTTTCAAGCACAGCCGTTTCAGAGCCCTTGCTGCCCGTATTCTTCACAAGCTCTTCAATAACGGCGTATAGACGCTCTGAGAGCGTTTCACAAAGCTTGGGTGTTTCGGGCAATGCAAGCTCGATATCATAGTCACGCTGACTGTCGGGGCTTGCACCCGTAATCATCATAATATTACGGTACAGCACGTTCATCTCATCAAGACAAGACTGCACCTCACTCAGTATCGTGTCTAAATTACCGTATGCTACTTCAAGCCGAAGTGTATGCACTCCAGGCTCAAGATATATATATAACGGCTCGTTTCCGCCCAAGGCGGATACGCACCAATCAAGGTCATAGCCAAATTTAATGCAATCCGCCTCAGCAAACGGCACAAGACCGTCTACGCTCAGGCGTCTTACAACATACATTCCTGATTTATAGTTTTGCTTATATCTGAAATACAGCTTATAGAAGCCTTCATTTTCAGTTTCAAATTGCCATTCGCCCCACTGACCGTTGCCTGACCAGTTGTCACCGCCGAAGGTATTAAGCAAATCTTCTCTTATATCATACGGTCGGGTAATCGGGGATGAATAATCCGCAACGGATTTAACAGAAGCGTGCGATTTAAGTGTGGCATTTTCGCCCTCTAAATACTGTGCTTTGACGTTTAAACTTTCTGGAGTTTTCCCCTCTTTCTTCAAAGCATTCAGATATTCTTTGTATGTGGGGACAGCCTTAGGCTGGCAGAGTGTTATGTTTTTAATTTTTACTGCTCCGCGCTGACTTTCAAGCATTATTGTGTGCTGACCTGCTGAAAAATAAAAGAATGAATCTTCGTTGGAATATACACCGCCTGCCGAGAGCATAGCCGTCTGCTCGCCTGCTACCTGCTCCTGCATGGGTGTGTTGTTATCGCTGTTTTCGGGCAGACTCTCTTTCCAAAGTCGTGTAAGAAGTATACCCTCTGCCTCTGAAAACGGCAGTTTACCGTCTATATACAGCGACAGTTGAATATCGTTACCCTTTGATAGGTCTGCCTCATAGGTAAGGGCTATCTGATACCAGCCGGCCGTTTCAACCGACAGGGTGACAGACGCAGGGGCTTTTTCTTTTACGGAAATTCCGTTTGTATTAAGACTAATGCTCTTTTGTGGATATTGCGCGTCAACGTACTTTTCACGGTATTCGGTGTATGAAGCGGTTTTATCCAAAACAGACAAGGAGGAACCCGCGGCGGTATCCTCTTTTATATCTGCCGTCTCTGCATTGGCGGTTAATCCGCCAAGCAGCAGCTGCCAAAGCAGCACCAAGCACAACATAACACAGGACATTCTCTTCATTGCGGTTCCTCCTTGATAATCCGGTCACATATCCTTATTTCAGACTGTCGGGCAGCATATTTTGAAGCGCCGTGGTGATGACAGCCTTTTGTCTTTCTAAAACCGTACGCGGCTCTTCACCGTCCGCTATCGGCTTGTAAACATCGGTTACAATAACCTTTTTTATATCCGCACAGGTGATATTGAGTATAGACTCAACGTCATCTGAGGTAATGTAATCATAGAAGAATTCTCCCTCTTCTTCGGTCATAAATACATTTCCTTCATAAGTACGGGTGATAAAGTTTTCTTTTTTGCCCTCCTCTGAAAAATATGTATCTTCATAAGCGGGGTCGTTATCATTCATGTCAAGCGCAACCTGTATGAGGTCCTTTGTTTCAAAGTCAGAAATAGCGCTTACAAGCCACCATTCCTGCAGTTCAATTCCAAGGGTGTGTGAATCGGCGTTTGGTCCCTTGGGTAGCGGAACGGTTGCAATAGGCATACCACTGGTAATGAAGCCTGCTGTATCATAATTTGCAGTTATCATCATAGCAGCTTTGGAATCACTAAAGGTAAGTCCCGAATTAGACGAGCCATAATATCCGTCGGTAGCCTTCATAGTGTAGGCAATCTCTCGGACCATATTAAGCGCTTCTAAACCCTGGTCTGTATAAAGATTACACTCATATTTATTATTCTTCATAGAAATAAGCGGGATTCCGTTAGAAAGGCACAAGCCATCTAAAAGATTGGTTCCGCCTACGCCGTACTGTATGGTTTCGCCGTCTTCAATAATAGTGGTCTTCTTAACTATTTCCTTGAAAGCAGCCCAATCCCATTTGCCTGCTTCATAAAGCTCCATCGGGTCATCACAGCCCGCCTTTTCAAGCAAGGTCTGATTATAGGTTATAAACAAACCAACGTTATTTACCGATAAATCGTCAGGCATGTATGAATAATGCTTTCCGTCAACATATTTAAGGTAATCACCTGTTAGTGAGTAAAAATTACTTGAATAATCAATATAATCATCAAGGGGTAATACCGCGCCTGCTTTGCATAAATCAAAGGCACTGTAATGTGGAGCAAATATCAAATCTGCAAACTTTTTACCTGATGTATAGGCAAGCATTACATCTTGAACAAAAGAGGCAGGGGTGGTCGGCACCCATTCAATATTTACATTGTAGCGTTCCTCTGTGCGACGTTCAAGCTCATAACGACGGTCAAAGAACTCATCTTTTCCCTCTTCAGTTACACCGCCCCATACCGAAACAGTAAGGGTTTTACCGCCCAAGTCCAAATCTTCGTTTGGCTCAAACTTGAGTGCGGTTTTTACGCTCTCGGCACTTACGTTTTTATCACCTGAAGTTTCGCCTTTCTTATCGCCATCAGAATCATTACCGCAGCCTACGACTGAAATCAGCATAAAAAGACATACCACAAGTGAAAGAACTCTTAAACTTGTTTTTTTCATACAAAACACCTCTTAATCCAAAGCAGTTTCATTTACCGACATATCTATATATTCGATTTTACATTCTTCAATCAATGAAGACAAATAGGCTTCATATTCTTCATTGAACACCCACGTATATATACTTTGCTTGTTTTCCTCAAAGGTATTATCCTCGCCTGAGAACCAATCCGAATGAGCGGAATAATATGTTTTCATTTCCTGTTCCGTAACTGTAATGGTTCCATCCCTCTCCAACTCGCCTTTAAGCTTGTTTTCTACTTCTGACAAAACAAGAGTTAGGTAGGTATAAAACGGACGCTCGATTACACCGTAAATTATTTCGCCCGCCGCTTCTCGCTTTTTGCGGTCTGCATTATCACGTTTCCACTCGCTCAGTTGTTCGGAATATGTCATTGGGGAACTGATACCATATTTTTGAGCGGTCTGCTGAAGCACTTTAACACGCACTATTTCTTCTTTAGCGATGCTTTTAAGCATCTCGATAGGCGTGGTTTCTCCCATCTTTTCTGTCCAAAAACCCTCTGCTGTAGCGTCTAATGCGAATGTTGCCTCTGCTTCTGCAACTACCGCATCATAATAACGGTTCATATAGAAAACCAGTTCATCCTCGCTGACCTTATCACCGTTAACGGTAAAGGCTGTAGCGGTTGCATTGCAACCGCTAAGCACAATACAGCAAACAATTATTGTAACAAAAACAACTAATATTTTTTTCATACAAATATTATTTGACTTATCCTATTCAGATAGTCTTTTTTAGCTTTTTCTTCCTAACAATAATTATTATCAGTGTTACTGCCCCTGCAATGGCCAAAAGAATTATAGCTCCTGCAATCCACAAGAATACGGGATTTATGCTTCTTTTAACAACCTTTTTGCGTCTTACAGTCTCCTCTATTTCCTCTTTTTCTTCCTCTTCATTTTCCTCATCCAAAATGATTTCTTCTATATCTGTGTCCTCAATTTCAGTATCTCCAACAACATCCTCTATGGGTAAATTATCCTCTTCAGGGACGTCTTCTATGGGCACTTCAACTGGTTTCTCAACCGCTTTTTTACCTGTATAGAGAATCTGAACATCAGAAACAACGACATCTATATCGGATTCCATATCAGAACTGAAGAAAATCTTTAAATAATGGGCGTTTTCAGGTATCGCATCGCCTTTTGCGGCATAAGAAACCTCTCGCCAATTGCTAAGCAGAGTTTTTTCTAGGTATTCGGTGTCTATCTCTATCCAATTTTCGCCATCCTCAGATGCAAAGATTTGTAAATCCATAACGCTACTCTGAGTCTTGTATCCACGGATATCGAATTCTTCTATTCCGTTGCACTGATAAATAAGGTATGCCTCAGCACCGTAGGTTTCCTGCATTACAAAATGATCGGAGCCGTTGAAGCCCATCTTGAAATCAATCCATTCAAGATTGTATAAATCGTGGGCCTTGCCACCATTTTCAGCCAATATCATGGGTGTTTCAAAGGTATCCAACATTTCCTTTAATCCGCTATCGTTTTTTTTCAGTGCAGGAAGTCGCTCAACGGTAGGAATTTCATAGAAATATGTAAACTCCAATAACTCACTATAATCCGTAAAGGTTTCACAAAGAACCTCAATTCTTATCCAGTGGTATTCCTTATCCGGCAGTTCTTCACGATTGGACGGACGGAATATATAGTTTTTATAACCTGCCGACGCATAGTTTTCATCAAGATAACGCATAAGCGGTATCTCAACCTCTTCACCGTACCAGTCACTTAAACCAAAAGCTTTGATTTGTCTGATTTTTGAAGATGCCTCAGATGCAAAAGCATAACGGAATGTAAAGTCATGTACATAGGAGGTTTCAAGATATATTGAATAATCCCTTGCACCACCTGCAGAAAGGAATCCACATGCACCGCCGATATATTCCGCATTCTGACTTCCGTTACTATGGAGCTGTGCATTAACAAGCTTGGATATGCCGCTTTGGCTACCCTCATAGAAAGGAAGATTTACAGATGTTATATCCAAATCTTCTATCGGTTGTCCAATAGGTACATCATCATAATGGCGCCGTTCAGTATCACCTTCGCCTGACGCCAAATTATAATCAAGATATAAAAACTTTGTTCCGTTTAGGGTAATTTTGATGTGTGTGATTTTGCTGCTTTCGTAGAAAGTATTGTAATAACGGTATTCACCTGTGCCATCACCGTTGTCCTTCACCAGCACTCGGAAAGCATTAGCTAAATAATCCATCTCCGAACCCGCTTTTTCCGTTCCCGCAGTAACCGCGATAGCGGGTGTGTCCGAAATCGGCTCTGTTACATGGAGGTCAAACTCCGTTGCGGCAGAACCTGTGCGGAACAAATAGTATCCGTCACCTTTTTCAAAATAGTTGCTCTCCTCCATGCGATTCAAATAGGAATCTGCAGGAGGGATGTTGTTGGGGTCGTAGCCCTCGGTACTGTAAAGCATATAGCTATATGCAGGTAAGAAAGCAAAGTTACCCGTATTAGCTGTAACCTTTATAAACTTATATCCGTCAGCAACAAAGAACTGGCCTATATATTCATACTCATATGCAGACCATGCCTCGATATACGCATTACCCGCTTGGGTTAATACCTCAACCTCAGTCCAGCTTTGTCCGTCGGTTGAAGCGTAAAAACTAAACGAGCCGCACCATGCGAGTCTGTCACCGCAGATACCACCGAAGCACCAGTTGGTAATAGGCTTATCGTTGTTGGATTTAATAATAACGCTACCGCTTGCGGCATTCTCAGTCTTTGCATCACTTGAAATCTTGCCCTTGTGGAAGGTGTAAATGTGATACGCACCCCAACCACCATTATAGCGTTTGGGAGAGTCGAGAACTACGCCCTCCTCACATTCTATGATAATTTCATCGCTGTCAGGAGTAATAAAAAGTTCATTCTGATAACGGCTGGGCGGTACAATAGGTGCAGATTCCGTACCGTAATCGTTATAATCAATAGCATAAATACGGTTTACGGCCGCAGACCATTCACTTGGGCTTGCCGCAGGAATAACAATTTTTACATAATGAATATCGCTGTCCTCGTTAAAACTTACCGTATCATATATCTGTGTCCATAATGTTGAA
>JAZNRD010000024.1:0-7708 GCA_045590515.1 Acutalibacteraceae bacterium | reverse complement strand
CACTTTTTCTTAAACCAGTACATTCACAAAACGTTTTGTATGTCGCCCATTTCTCTTGTGACCAGTGCTTATCTCTTTCAACGGGATGGCGCGACCGCTTGATGTTCTTGCGTTCTCGTTTAGGTGTCGGAATGTAATCAGCAGAAGTATCACCGTATAGCTTGCACAGGGCAGCTATATCGAGTTTCAAAGTAAAAGCGGACTTGCCCTCAGACAGGCGCTTTTCTATCCAGGCATCTGCAAATAGGCGAGCCTCTTCAAGCGTTTTGCATTTATGATTTTCTTTAATATACCGGGCAAAATATGAAAGCTCTTTTTTGTAACTTTTATATGTGTTATATGAGAAAATATAGTTTTTATAATCTCTGTCTATTTTATGTTGCAGCTTGCTTGTTCCCGCCCCCGAGCGAAGTTTTAGCTGCAAAACTTCATTAATTTGCATCATGAGGCTCTTGTGCTTGTGTCCCATATTTTCACCTCCATAGGTAGCGATTGATTGTTAAGGCTAAAAGCAACCACTCTTTTTTACTGCATACGCAGATTGGTGTTATGGACCACCGGCTGGTTTAAGACCAGCAAAAATAAATGGGTATATGCGAAAACCACTCTTGTGTTGCTACTGGGTAGCGAGATGTTATGGACCACCTCTGCTGATATATCGCCATCAGCGGCGCATGACGAGTTGTGTATAAATCTGCCCTCCGGCATTTTTCTGAGCGCTTCGTTTCCCTCCTTTCAAGCTTGTATTTCTGGCTCAGGTCATCGTCCCCGCAGCTGGCTGCTGCGTCGGCGTTTGGTTCCGTCACGTGGAACCGTGCTAATTTGTGTCTTTCCTACTCCTTTCTCCTGTCCTAACTCAAGTATGACATACGTAGAAACATAACAAAAAACGCAAGTACGAATTCCAGTGTTTAGAGTCCCGTTGTATCGCGATGATTGTTTACACCGCCAATAAATTGGCGCTATAAACACATCATCGCTTCAATTTTTGGTTTATCTCACACCAAAAATTGCAACGAGGGGGCTGCGGCCCTGGGGATAGATTTCCTTCTATCTCCATAAAATCAGCCAGTACTGCTCCATTGAACGAAGCACCACTTTCTGTTTTATGAAGCTCTCAGAAAATCTGGTCGTCATCCTCCGCTATGGGAAAACCAACACTCCATTAAACGAAGTGCCGGTGTTTCCCAAAACGAAGTATTCCTTATCGTGTTCACTGACACGAGTTATCTACGCGGGCTTTTCCGAATTTTACGCAGCCGCAATTCTCGCAGGTGTACACAGTACGCTTGTAGAAGTTGCCGCGCTCATCCCAGAACCACTTCTGCGTGGTCCTCTTTACATTGGGATTTCCGCAGCCACAGTCAAACATCTTATATGTACGAGTGGACTCCTGCTTTGCTTTTGCTGCACTCTTGGATTTCTTCTTGCTTTTCTTCTTCGGTGCAGAGTCGCCATTTCCGTCCCACCAGCGGCACACGGTATGCCAGCTCATACCGGTTGCTTTTACACAATCAGCAGGACGTGCACCCGGATGCTCTGCCTTCCAGTCCAAAACCTGTTTCTCCTTAGACTGCTTGGCGTGAAGGTGCTTCATATATTCTGCTTGGGTTCCAATTTTCCGCTCGTACTGCTTTTTAGGAAAAGTAATCCCACACAGTTTTTGCATATATGCTACGGACCAACTGTGCAATACCTTGGGCTCATTCCTTGCCAGCGAAAGAGCCTTGGACAGGTGCATTTTCACTTCCTTTTCCGGAAAGCGGGTTTTTAAGAAATCTGCCAGTTTCGAGACATCCTCTTGTATCTGATACAGTTCAATACCGGACTTGATTCCATACGCTGCCAGCGCACGCAATGCGCCAGGCTGTATGTCATAAGCTCGGTCTCTTATAATGTCGCAGAACCACACAGTGTAAGCTTTGCGGTTAAGCAGGCGCGGTCCAGTCTTGAGTGGTTTTTTCAGTTCGACGCGCTGGTGGGTCCACTCAGGCCACAATTCCTTCGCATCCTCCACCGATACCTTAGCTTTGTGATAATCCAGCTGCTGTGCTTTGGGAACCAGAGCGTTGATATCGTCCAGGGTATACAAATCACCAGTGCGGTATGCTTCGCAGATGTCCTTGTCAGCGATAGTACCGACTACCGGGTACCTGACAAACACACCGCCTTGACGAGGCTTCCGGCAATATCCAAAGGCATCGTGAATTTCTCTCGACAGGGTATTGTGGAGGGCGGTCAGCTTCTTTTGAAACTTCTTGAACATAGGTATAGGCTCATCAAGAACATACACAAAGATAATAGTTTCCGCTGCTTTCATTACAAAGGTCGGGCGCATTCTGGGCAACCCTTTCAGTTTGTGCCGTGAAAACAGGTCTTGCAGTTGCTGCCATACCATGTTCACAGGGAAATTGACGCGGATTGCAAAAGTGTGTAATTCCCTCGCCAGCTTATCCTCGCCGGTCATGCCAGCATAGGTTAGGAAATTCATATTGGCTTTAACCACCTTCTCATAATCTGGAATGTTATCCAGCTCGTCGTGGAGGTAGATGAATTTATCCTTACTAAGCTGAATCATGGCATTATACTTGCCATCGTTCACCACGCCGGCCTTTTGCAGCTCTCCTTCTGCAAAGATGGTTCTGTAGAACTCCTGCGGCGTAACACAAACGGGCTGAACATTTTCAATATAATCGTAAAAGATGGATGCTGTAGACATAAAATTCTCCTTGTATGTGTGTTTTGTTTATACTGCTATTGTAAATCTCAAAATGCGCAAACCTTTTATCAACGCCGGATTTTAATGGTGTAAAATCCCTAACTGCAATCTATTTCCATTATTAATGTCTTATTAATAGGGAGTGCCATTTTTCTGAAATGAGCGACCTACGGCAGGACTCTTGTACGGATAGACTTAAGTCTGGATGGGCTTATGTTTGGGAGGACTGAAGTATGGGTCGCGATATGAGCAAGGGGACGATGCCGACGTACTCGACGGCACCGCGCCGTACCGTCATTTGGCTGAAAAAGAAGTAAGCGGTGTCACCTGGCTCGTTGATACCGGGCACTCCCGTCCTGCTGCGACGACGAACACACCGATAAGTCCGTTGGCAATTAACGTGAGGAGGAGCAGCTAAAGCAAATCAATCAAGAGTAATAGCAC
Source organism: Acutalibacteraceae bacterium (assembly GCA_045590515.1). Lineage (GTDB taxonomy): Bacteria > Bacillota > Clostridia > Oscillospirales > Acutalibacteraceae > SIG589. The sequence goes on along the minus strand of JAZNRD010000024.1, from coordinate 4,545 downwards.
CACGGTACCTCTGTCTACTATGATGACGGAGTTACATATTTCTGTACACAATGCAGTTCGATAGACGTAAACTGTTTGACTATCAGATATCTTCAGAAGATGTGTTGCCTTACAAATACAAATAAAAATCAACAACAGCCCGCAACGTGTTGCGGGCTCGGCCTTTGGCCGGAAGCGTCGCGATTTTTGAGAAGCCCCTTCAGATAAAAAGAAAAGCCTGTGCGATTGCACAAGCATTCCTGATGTTTGAAATTGTGAATCTCTCGCAAGAATTTGCGATACTCTATTGCACTTTTACTTCAACAGGAGTATAATATATACTGTTATATTATATCCACCTACCATATTGCCGAGGAGGAATCGCTATGGTATCGTACAAACCCTTGTTCAGATTGCTGGTCGAGCGTGACATGAGTAAAGCTGACCTTATGAGGGCAGCCCATATCTCCCCGAACACCATGACCAAGATACGCAAAAATGAGGAGGTCAGTATGACCATCCTCAATAAGATTTGCATTGCCTTGGGCGTATCATACGGTGATATTGTGGAATACGTCCATTTGGATTCTAATGAAAAATAATTAGTCCGGTTTATCGGACACTGCCCGCATTACAATGATAGTGGGTCATAAGAGAAAAAGTTCTACTGGAGGTTTTACATAATGGCAAAGGCAGCAGCTAAACCCAAGAAAGAAGTATCTATGGAGGAGGCACTATGGAAAAGTGCTGACAAGCTCCGTGGCTCTGTTGAGCCTGCTGAGTACAAGCACGTTGTACTGAGCTTATTCTTCCTTAAATTTGCCAGCGATAAATTTGAAAAGCAGAGAAAAATGATTGCCGACAAGTTCGGTGTGAAATTCATCGACAATGTAGCATTTTATACCAAGGATAATGTTTTCTTCCTTCCGGAAGAAAGCCGCTGGTCTTATATCATCGAGCATGCGAAGCAGGATGATATTGCATTGAAGATTGATACCGCTCTCTACAATATTGAGAAATCCAACCCTGCTCTGAAAGGTGCCCTGCCGGACAACTACTACTCCCGTCTGCATATCGACACTGCAAAGCTGGCGTCCCTGTTGGATGAAATCAACCGTATGAACACCGACGATGAAGAAAACGACATCATCGGTCGTGTGTATGAATACTTTCTCAGCAAATTTGCACTTGCAGAAGGCAAGGGTAAGGGTGAATTCTATACTCCCAAGAGTATTGTTAATCTGATTGCTGAAATGATTGAGCCCTATGACGGTGTGCTCTATGACCCCTGCTGCGGCTCCGGTGGTATGTTCGTACAGTCTATCAAGTTCGTCGAGGCACATAGCGGCAACAAGAAGAAGGTTTCTATCTACGGTCAGGAGTACACAAATACCACATTCAAGCTGGCTAAGATGAACCTGGCCATCCGTGGTATTGCAGCGAACCTGGGCGAAATGGCAGCTAACACCTTCAGCAACGACCAGCATAAGGATTTGAAGGCAGACTTCATTATGGCTAACCCTCCCTTCAATCAGAAGGAATGGCGCGCGGATAACGAGTTGATTGACGACCCCCGTTGGAACGGTTACGAAGTGCCTCCCACCAGTAATGCCAACTACGGCTGGATTCTGAATATCGTATCCAAGCTCTCCCAGAACGGTGTAGCAGGCTTTCTGCTTGCCAACGGCGCGCTGTCTGACGATGGCACCGAGCTAAAAATCAGAAAGCAGCTTATCGAAAACAATCTTGTAGAAGCGATTATCATCCTCCCGAGAAACCTGTTCTACACCACAGATATCAGTGTTACGCTGTGGATTATTAATAAGAACAAGAAAGCTCGCGTCGTGGAGCAGAACGGTAAGGTCAAGCGCTACCGTAACAGACAGAAGGAAATCCTCTTTATGGACCTGCGCCAGATGGGCAGCCCCTATGAAAAGAAGTACATCGAGCTGACCGAGGAAGACAGAGCCAATGTCACCGGCGTGTATCACGCATGGCAGCAGGAAGGTTTTGAAGAAACCTACCAGAATGTGCCGGAGTTCTGCTACTCTGCTTCCCTGGCGGAAGTCGCAGAAAAGGGTTATACCTTGGTCCCGAGCCGGTACATCGAGTTTGTCAACCGTGATGAAAACATCGACTTTGATACCAAGATGAAGGCACTCCAGTCTGAACTGGCGGAGCTACTTGTGGCAGAGGAAAAATCCAAGGCTGATTTGCTCGCTGTATTTGAGGAGTTGGGCTATGAAATCAAATTATGATGTCTTAGGTAATCATATCCGATTGATTGACACCCGAAACAAAGACCTTGTCACCGAGCAGGTCTTGGGCATAAACATTGACAAGTATTTTATGCCTTCGGTTGCCAACGTAATCGGCACAGATTTAAGTAAATATAAGCTCATTACTAAGGGTAAGTTTGCATGTAACCCTATGCATGTTGGCCGTGATGAACGACTCCCGGTTGCAATCTATACAGAAGATGTTCCGGCAATCGTATCTCCTGCATATTTTATGTTTGAGATTATTGATTCTGCTGTTCTAAATGAGGAGTATCTGATGATGTGGTTCCGCCGGCCGGAATTTGACAGGCTTTGCTGGCTGCGAACAGATGGAAGCGTCCGCGGAGGTATTACATGGGACGATATTTGCAGAATGGAAATCCCTGTTCCTCCTATGGATGAGCAGTTGGAGATTGTGCGTAGCTATAAGACAATCTCCGACCGTATTGCGCTAAAGAAGCAGATAAATGATAATTTAGCGGCTTAATGTTGTGAGCAACATTCCTTTAGATGCTTCCAACAAGGACATTTCTTGTCGATTTAGAACTTGATTTTGCTCTATTGAGGTTGCAAGAGCATTGAAATTTAGAAGCTGTTCGTCTGAGAAACAAGGAATTTGGTATTGCATTATGTGGTTTTTGTCGCCACGAGGCATTTTGGTACCTTTTGCTCCGGACATTACATAATCAAAAAATCCATCTTGAAAAATTATGGATTTAAGCAGATATGAATATCTCTTATCCAGTGCTCTAAAGCACAGAACATCTGCATTGCATCCGCCTGCGGTAGTTGCGAACCACATTTTCTTAAAATATGGACGGATATTGCTGACAAGGATATCTTTTTCACGGAAATACACGACACGTTCAGAAGGTGAAGTCGTTCCAAACGATGAAACGCCTTGTTTGTCGGGTAAAATGTTCTCTGTCGAAATATAAACAGAACTTTCAATATCTGAGAACACAGCTTTTTCCGTAACATAGCGGCATATTGTTGAGAGAGCCGTTGTTTCTTGGACTTTTTGTGCCAGCTCAACATAAATGCAGTTCAGGTACTCAGCTAAATTATCATTTAGCGAATAGGTTAATAACTCTCGGGAGTGGCGAGAGTTGAAATAAGGGACACCACTCCGTAGTCGTTCTCACAAATCAAAAGGAGAAAGACTATGAAACAGAATCTTATCACAGATGTGATGCAGGCAATGTTGCCGCATCTAAACAATGCGCAGGCAGAGAAATTGCAGGAAGCCTTGCTGCATAGCTTGTCCAATTACAAAGTAGTTGTGCACAAGGATGCAGAGGCCGATACAGAACTTAACCTGGTCGAGCTTTTCCTGTCCGCCAAACGGATAGAAGGCTGCTCTGAGAAGTCCCTGAAATACTACAAATCCACAATTATGGCTCTGCTGGATGGTGTGGGTAAGGGTGTGAAATATATCGGCACCGAAGATATCCGCACCTATCTGACCGACTACCAGGCTCGGAAGCAATCCAGCAAGGTCACCATGGACAACATCCGCAGAATCCTTTCAAGCTTCTTTTCCTGGCTGGAAGACGAGGACCATATCCTGAAAAGTCCTGTTCGGCGGATACATAAGGTGAAATCCGGCACGAGTATCAAGGAAACTTATACCGATGAATCCCTGGAACTGATGCGGGATAACTGCACAGAGCTCCGGGACCTGGCAATTATCGATATGCTGGCCTCCACTGGTATGCGTGTAGGCGAGATGGTCTTGCTTAACCGCGATGATATCAATTTTAACGAGCGGGAATGTGTTGTTTTCGGCAAAGGTGATAAGGAGCGCATTGTGTACTTCGACGCCAGAACGAAGATACACCTGCAAAATTACCTGAATAGCCGGGATGATGACAACCCAGCGCTGTTCGTATCCTTGCAGAAGCCGCATAAACGGTTGCAAATCAGCGGAATCGAAGTCCGCCTCCGGCAATACGGAAAAAGCCTTGGGCTTACCAAGGTGCACCCGCATAAATTTCGGAGAACACTGGCTACAGTAGCCATAGACAAAGGAATGCCCATAGAGCAGCTACAGCAACTCCTTGGGCATCGACGAATAGACACGACCTTGCAATATGCAATGGTTAAACAGAGCAACGTAAAGATTGCTCACCGAAAATACATAGGATGAGGTGACTAACTATTAAAAGTCAAGCCCTAAAGCAGAAAATTATTTTGCTGAAAAAAGGGCGCACTGAAGTAAGCCCTCTTGCGAGTGCTAAAAATTGAGTTTGACAAAGGTCAGCGGATCATTGCCGGATCATAAGTA
>JAZNRD010000023.1:0-158810 GCA_045590515.1 Acutalibacteraceae bacterium | reverse complement strand
CATCAGTGCCTATCAGAAATATCTATTTCCAAATCGCAGATTTTGTGCGGACACTCACACAATGTGAGTACTAAATCGCAGAAGTTATATTAACTCAATAATAGCCATTTCTGCAGCATCGCCACGGCGAGGACCGGTCTTTGTGATTCTTGTATAACCACCGTTTTGGTCCATATACTTAGGAGCGATTTCGTTGTAAAGCTTTGCTACAACTGCCTCCTTAGTAATAAACGCCATAGCCTGACGCTTGCTGTTCAGACTTGTATCCTTAGCGAGTGTAATATATTTCTCAGCCATTGACCTAACCTCTTTGGCTCTGGTTACTGTGGTCTCAATCTTTCCGTTTTCGAGAAGGAATGTTACCATTGCACGAAGCATAGCGGTTCTGTGGTCACTGGTTCTTCCGAGTTTACGAGTTCCCGGCATTTATACTCACCCCTTTTATTCGTCTTCGCTGCTTAAGGTGAATCCAAAGCTTTCGAGCTTTGCGATAACCTCTTCAAGCGATTTACGGCCAAGGTTTCTCACCTTCATCATATCCTCTTCGGTCTTGCCGATAAGATCCTCTACCGTATTTATTCCTGCACGCTTCAAGCAGTTGAAGCTTCTGACAGAGAGGTCAAGCTCCTCAATAGTCATATCGAGAACCTTTTCCTTGCTGCTGTCGCCCTTCTCAACCATAATCTTAGCGCTGCTGAAGGTGTCGCCAGAAAGGTCGGTGAACAGATTCAGATGCTCGGTTAAGATTTTGGATGCTAAGGAAACAGCATCGCTGGCTGAAATTACGCCGTTTGTCCATACCTCAAGAGTAAGACGGTCAAAGTCTATCTGCTGACCGACACGAGTCTTGTCAACAGTGTAGTTAACCTTTACAACAGGAGTATAGATAGAATCTACCGGTATAACACCGATGGAATTCTGCATAGATGCATTCTTCTCAGACGGAACATAGCCTCTGCCGGTGTCAAGGACAATCTCCATATTGAGCTTGCCGCCCTCGCCAACAGTAGCAATGTGAAGGTCGGGATTTAAAATCTCTACCTCTGAATCGGTCTTAATAGAAGCACCTGTTACCTCACACGGACCTTCAGCCTCGATATATACCGTCTTTGCCTCGTTACTGTGAAGCTTTGCGGTAAGTCCCTTGATGTTTAAAACGATGTCTGTAACATCCTCTTTAACACCCGGGATGGTAGAAAACTCATGCAGTACGCCGTCAATCTTTATAGATGTAGCGGCTACACCGGGAAGGCTTGATAAAAGTACTCTGCGAAGGCTGTTGCCTATGGTAGTACCAAAGCCATTCTCCAGCGGCTCGAGCACGAATTTGCCGTATGTGCCGTCAGGCAATAAATCCAGCGATTCAATTCTGGGCTTTTCAATTTCTATCATTTAAAAGCTCCATTTCTCCGCACATAGATTTATAGCATCTCCGTTTGTGCGGTAACGGAGAGCTAAAAACTTAATTTTACTTAGAGTAGAACTCAACGATGAGATGCTCTTCAACAGGAGCCTCAATCTGGTCACGGTTCGGGAGAGCGATAATCTTAGCCTCGAGGGACTCACGATTTACATCAATCCATGCGGGAACCGGTCTTGCTGAGTTTGCTTCTACAACTGCCTTAAGCTTTTCGCTTGCACGGCTCTTCTCGCAGATAGAAATAACATCTCCTGCTTTTACGAGGTAAGAAGCGATGTCTACACGCTTACCGTTAACCTCATAGTGACCGTGACCAACAAGCTGACGGGCTTCTGCTCTTGACGAAGCGAAACCAACTCTGTAAACTACGTTGTCAAGACGGCTTTCGAGAAGCTGTAAAAGGTTATCACCGGTGATACCCTGCTTACGCTCAGCAATCTCAAAATAGTGATGGAACTGTCCTTCCTGAACACCGTAGAATCTTCTTGCTCTCTGCTTTGCGCGGAGCTGAATTCCGTAGCCGGAAGCCTTCTTGCGTCCCTGGCCGTGCTGACCGGGAGCATAAGCTCTGGCATTGAATGAACATTTTTCAGAATAGCAGCGCTCGCCCTTTAAGAACAGCTTCTGTCCTTCACGACGGCAAAGTCTGCATACTGCTCCAGTATATCTTGCCATTTATGACACCTCCAATTTTCGTTATACGCGTCTTCTCTTCGGAGGACGGCAACCATTGTGCGGAATCGGAGTAACGTCTTTAATCATGCTTACTTCGAGTCCGGCAGACTGTAACGCTCTGATAGCGGCCTCACGTCCTGCGCCGGGTCCTTTAACATATACTTCAACGGTCTTAAGGCCATGCTCCATAGCAGCCTTTGCTGCAGTTTCAGCAGCGCTCTGTGCTGCGAACGGAGTAGACTTTCTGGAACCGCGGAAACCGAGCTCACCGGCAGAAGCCCAAGAAAGAGCTGCACCATTTGTATCGGTGATGGTTACGATAGTATTGTTGAAGGTCGACTGGATATGGGCAGCACCGCGTTCAATATTTTTCTTTTCGCGACGCTTGCGGGTTGCTGTTGTTTTACCCTTTGTAGCCATAATTTAATTCCTCCCGCCTACTTCTTCTTGTTTGCTATCGTCTTCTTGGGACCCTTGCGAGTACGAGCGTTAGTCTTGGAACGCTGACCTCTTACGGGAAGTCCCTTGCGGTGACGTGTGCCACGATAGCTACCTATTTCTATAAGTCTCTTAATATCGAAAGCAACAGCACGACGACGGTCACCCTCAACCTCGAGGTTGTGGTCGATGTACTCACGAAGCTTTGATATTTCGTCCTCAGTCAAATCTTTTGCACGGGTATCAGGATTGATGCCTGTGTCTGCGAGGACCTTCTTTGATGTTGTAAGACCAATGCCGTAAATGTATGTGAGAGCTATCTCTACACGCTTCTCATTAGGCAGGTCTACACCAGCAATACGCGCCATTTATCAATGCACCTCCACTTAATTTCGCACAGGTTAACCCTGGCGCTGCTTGTGCTTGGGATTTTCACAGATAACCATTACTTTTCCCTTGCGCTTAATGACTTTGCACTTTTCGCAAATCTTTTTAACAGAAGGTCTGACTTTCATTTGGATTTTACCTCCTTAGTATTTTTCGACTACTTGGAACGCCAGGTAATGCGTCCGCGAGTCAAATCGTACGGTGACATTTCAACCGTTACCTTATCGCCGGGAAGAATTCGTATAAAATTCATACGAAGCTTACCGGAGATGTGGGCAAGGATTGTATGTCCACCCTGAATTTCAACCTTGAACATTGCATTTGGCATTGCTTCAACAACTGTTCCTTCAAGCTCTATCATATCTTCTTTTGACATATGAGTTCCTCCTCGGAATGATTGCTGTGTTCCCACAGCGCTTTACGAAGTGCCCTGTTTGATAACAGGTCTTTTTCTTCTATCTCATAATTTGTAAGCGAGACATGTTTTTTATTTTTACGCTTAGGCTTTTCTATCGGGCGTTCTTTTCCGTCACAGAGCAGCATACTCCGTGCGTCTTCGCCGACAACCGCCATAAGCTTATCTTTGTCCCGCCCTGCCCTTGAGCATACCACACGAATCATATAATCTCCCGCCTTTACGGTGCGACCGTCATTATCTGCGGTCCGTCGGAGGTTATAGCAATCGTGTGCTCAAAGTGAGCAGACAAGGAACCGTCTGCGGTTACCGTGGTCCAACCGTCCGGCAAAACCTTTACACCATAGGCGCCCATATTTACCATAGGCTCAATGGCTAAGGTCATTCCGGGTAGCAGCCTGATGCCGTGCCCCGCTTTGCCGAAATTGGGAACCTCGGGTTCCTCGTGCAGCTTGGTACCTACTCCGTGTCCGACAAACTGGCGGACAACCGAATAGCCCCTTGCCTCAACATACGACTGAACAGCGTTCGAAATATCTCCGATTCTACCGCCTGCACACGCCGCCTTGATGCCTGCGTACAGGCTCTCCTGCGTTGTGTCCATCAGCCGCTTTGCTTCGGGAGATATATCTCCCACCGCAAATGTGGCGGCATTGTCACCGTGATATCCCATAAGCTCTGCGCCCAGGTCGACACTTACTATGTCGCCTTCGCGCAGCACACGCTGTTTAGAGGGTATGCCGTGAATTACCTCGTTGTTGATTGATATGCAAGCTGTTGCAGGATAGCCTTGATAGTTTAAGAAGTTGGGCGTTGCACCCTTGCTTCTTATATACTTCTCGGCCAGCCTGTCAAGCTCGGCGGTTGTGACGCCGGGCTCCACAGCTAAGCCAACAGTTTTCAGTGCTCCTGCCGAAATAACGCAGGCCTCACGCATGAGAGCAAGCTCACGGCTTGTTTTGAGCACTATCATAATTATATCTCCAATGTGGCAAAGACTGCTGCAGTGGTATCTTTAACCTCTTCACAGCCCTTTACCGAACGGAGCTTGCCCTTATTGGCATAGAACTCCTTGAGCGGCTCAGTCTGCTCGTGATAAACGTGAAGTCTATCGAGAACAGTTTCGGGAGCGTCATCCTTACGCAGAACAAGCTCCTTACCGCAGAAGTCACATATGCCGTCTTTTTGGGGCTTCTTATACTCAACGTGGTAGGTAGCTCCACAATCCAGGCAAACTCTGCGGCCCGACATTCTGGCAACGATTTTCTCGTCCTCTACATCTATAGAAAGAACAGTATCAATCTCAACGCCCATATTGTCAAGTGCCTCTGCCTGAGGAATTGTGCGCGGGAAGCCGTCAAGGATAAATCCGTTTTCACAGTCCTTGTCGGCAAGACGCTCTCTGATGATGCCGATTACGACATCATCAGGTACGAGCTTACCTGCGTCAACATAAGATTTAGCTTTTTTGCCCATCTCTGTTCCGTTTTTCATCGACTCACGGATTATGTTTCCGGTCGAGATTACGGGGATGGACAGCTTGTCGCTTATTTTTTCTGCCTGAGTACCTTTACCGGCACCGGGCGCACCTAAAAGGATAAGCTTCATAGTTTTCTCCTTAATCAAGGAATCCCTTGTAGTGTCTCATAAGAATCTGAGACTCAAGATTCTGAACGGTGTCAAGAGCAACACCAACAAGAATGAGTATTGAAGTTCCGCCGAGCGATACCGAAATTCCGCCAACCGAACCGATGATTATCGGAAGGATTGCAATCACACCGAGGAATATAGCACCCATAAGAGTGATTCTCGAGAGGATTTTGGAAATGAAATCGGATGTGGGCTTGCCGGGACGGATGCCCGGGATAGCGCCGCTGTTCTTGCGGAGGTTATTAGCCATCTCTACCGGGTTGTACTGAATTGTTACATAGAAGTAAGCAAATGCAATAATGAGTACCAGGTAGATTACCGCGTAGAACACGCCCTGAACACTGAAGAGTGATAAGAACTTATACATTGTCGAATTGGTGTTCTTCATGAAGGACAGAATCATTGTGGGAAGCATTAAAATAGAGCTGGCGAAGATTATCGGCATAACACCCGACATATTAACCTTAATCGGAATATGGGTGTTCTGACCGCCGTACATCTTACGGCCTACAACACGCTTTGCGTACTGAACGGGTATTCTTCTCTCTGCATGGGTCATCCAAACGACGAAGCCGATAACAGCGAGGAATACGATGAGGATAGCTATAACAGCTACCTGCTGTCCGAGGTTCCAGTAAGCTAATAGCATATTAGCAGCCTGCGGTGCACGGGAGATAATACCGGCAAACAGGAGTATTGAAATTCCGTTGCCTACGCCCTTAGCGTCAACCTGCTCGCCGAGCCACATAACAAGTGCGGAACCCGCTGCGAAGCAGAGTATGATGACCGGTGCTGCAAACCAGAGCCAGCCGCCGTCAACGCTTATGAAGCCGCTTCTTTCCAGATAAATATAGTATGCTGTACCCTGAATGAGACCAAGGATTACGGTTGTGTAACGAGTAATCTGGGCAATTTTCTTCTGTCCGGCCTCACCCTCTTTTGACAGTCTCTCCAGATAAGGAATAGCAACAGTCAAAAGCTGAATTATAATTGAAGAGTTGATGTACGGCTGTACCGACATAGCGAAGATAGCGCCGTACTCGAGTCCGCCTCCGGTCAGTACCGAAAGGTAGCTGAAGAATTCATTTGCGATGCCGTCTGTTCCGATTGAGGAACGGAGAGCGGCAACATCAATGAACGGTACCGGAATAACAGAGCCTATGCGGAATACAACGATTATGAGCAACGTGAAGAGAATTTTCTTACGAAGTTCAACAACACGCCAGGCATTTTTTAGTGTTTCCAGCATATTACTTCACCTCAACTGTTCCGCCAACGGCTTCAATCTTAGCCTTGGCTGTCTCGGAGAAGTTTACGCCCTTAACGGTGAGCTTCTTAGTAAGCTTTCCGTTTGCAAGTACCTTAACAGGCATGCTGGCGTCCTTTATGATGCCCTTCTTTACGAGGGCCGCAGTGTCAACAACAGCTCCGTCGTCGAACACTTCTAAAGCAGCAACATTTATAATTGCATATTCCTCTGCAAAAATGTTGTTAAAGCCACGCTTGGGAACACGTCTCTGCAGCGGCATCTGACCGCCTTCGAAACCGGGTCTCATACCGCGACCGGCACGAGCCTTCTGGCCCTTGTGACCTTTTCCGGCAGTCTTACCGTTGCCGGAGCCATGACCTCTACCAATGCGCTTTGCCTCGTGTGTAGAGCCAAACGCAGGCTGCAGTTCATGCAGTTTCATTGTTCGCACCTCCTTGCATAGTTGCGGTTAAATCTTTGAAGCTTAAGCTTCAGTTACCTCGATGAGGTGGATAATCTTGTTTACTTTACCCTTGGTCGATGCGTTGTCGGGCTGAACTGTTACGTCGCCGATTTTGCGAAGACCGAGAGAGTCGGCAGTAGCTATCTGGTCCTTTTTAGAACCGATAAGGCTCTTTACCAGTGTAATCTTAAGGCTGCCAGCAGCCTTCTTTGCTTTTGTAGCCATTGTGCTGCTTCCTCCTTAACCTAAAATTTCCTTAACCGACTTATTGCGAATCGCAGCAACCTGTTCAGCACTGCGCAGCTTGGTCAAACCGTCCATAGTTGCGCGTACTACGTTGCAAGGATTGTTGGAACGCAGAGCCTTTGTACGGATGTCCTTAATTCCTACTATCTCAACAACAGCACGAACGGGACCGCCGGCAATAACTCCGGTACCGGGTGCAGCAGGCTTAAGTAATACTCTGCCTGCGCCGAATTCGCCGATTATTTCATGCGGAATAGTTGTGCCCTTAAGCGGAATCTTAACAAGATTCTTCTTAGCATCCTCGATTCCCTTACGGATAGCGTCCGGAACTTCGCCGGCCTTACCCATACCGAAACCTACGATACCGTTTCCGTCACCAACAACTACGAGAGCCGAGAACTTCATTACGCGGCCGCCCTTAACTGTCTTGGAAACGCGGTTGATGGCAACAACATGCTCCTGTAAATCTAATGTAGTTGCGTCAATGTTAGTAGCCAAAAGTATTCCTCCTCCTTCTTAGAACTTGAGGCCGCCCTCACGGGCACCTTCGGCAAGCTCCTGTACGCGGCCGTGATAGATATATCCGCCTCTGTCGAATACGACGTCGGTGATGCCCTTATCAGCAGCACGCTTAGCAATTAACTGTCCAACCTTGCGGGCGCCTTCCTTATTGCCGCCGTTTGCATCGAAATCCTTCTCTGCAGAGTTAGCAGCTACCAAGGTAACACCCTGTACATCGTCGATAAGCTGGGCGTAAATGTTGCTGTTGGAGCGGAATACATTCAGGCGGGGGCACTCTGCTGTGCCGCTTATCTTGCCGCGCACACGGATGTGGCGCTTAAGACGAGCCTTATTGCTGTCAGACTTTGAAACCATGTCTTATACACTCCTTCTTTATTTCTTTCCACCCTTGCCGGCTTTACCTTCTTTACGACGGATATACTCTCCGGCGTACTTGATACCCTTGCCCTTGTACGGCTCAGGCGGACGCTTCTCGCGTACCTCAGCGGCAAACTGACCGACTTTCTGTTTATCCGGACCGGAAATTATAATCTGATTCGGATTCGGTACTTCGATGGTGATTCCCTCAATCTCAGGCATAATTACCTGATGGGAAAATCCGAGGTTCATAACGAGGTTCTTACCCTGCTTCTGAACACGGTAACCAACACCGTTAACCTCGAGCTCTTTCTTATAGCCTTCAGTAACACCCTTAACCATATTGGCGATGAGTGTTCTGGTCAGACCGTGCAGTGAGCGATGCTCAGCTACATCGGACGGACGGGTAACGAGGATTTCGTTACCTTCCTGCTTGATGGCGATTGCGGGAGCAAACTCGTTAGTGAGTGTGCCCTTAGGACCTTTAACGGTTACCTTGTTGCCGTCAATCTTAACCTCAACACCTGCAGGAATCTCTATCGGTTTATTACCAATTCTTGACATTCCTTAGCACCTCCTTACCAGACGAAAGCGAGGACTTCGCCGCCAACGTTGGCCTTGCGTGCCTGCTTATCTGTCATTATGCCCTTAGAGGTGGAAAGGATTGCGATGCCGAGGCCCTTCATAACCTTCGGCATATCCTCTACGTTTGTGTAGATGCGCAGGCCGGGCTTGGATACTCTGCGGAGTCCTGTCAGTACCTGCGATTTATTCGGGCCGTACTTTAATGTTACGTGAATGATGCCCTGCTTTCCGTCTTCTATAACCTGAAAGCCGTTAATATATCCTTCGTCAAGTAATATCTGAGCGATTGCCTTCTTTACGTTTGACGCAGGGATATCTACCGATTCGTGTTTTGCCGAATTTGCATTACGGATTCTTGTAAGCATATCAGCGATTGTATCGGTGATTTGCATGCTGTCAACCTCCTTTGCGTATGCTGTTTACCAGCTTGCCTTCTTCACACCGGGAATTTCACCCTTATAAGCTAACTCCCTGAAGCAGATACGGCAGATGCCGTACTTGCGAAGATAAGCATGCGGGCGGCCGCAGATTTTGCATCTGCTGTATTCTCTTGTGGAAAACTTAGCGGGACGAGCCTGCTTAATTTTCATAGCAGTTTTTGCCATAATTCCTTCTCCTTACTTCGCAAACGGGGCGCCCATGAGTGTTAATAACTCGCGTGCTTCCTCGTCGGTATTAGCGGTAGTAACAAAGATGATGTCCATACCGCGAACCTTATCTATCTTATCGTACTCGATTTCAGGGAATATGAGCTGTTCCTTAACGCCCATAGCATAGTTGCCGCGGCCGTCGAAGGAGTTGGGATTGATTCCTCTGAAGTCACGAACTCTCGGAAGAGCCATGTTGAAAAGACGGTCAACAAACTCGTACATCTTTTCGCCTCTCAGAGTTACCTTAACACCAATCGGCATTCCCTCGCGCAGCTTAAAGTTAGCTACGGACTTCTTTGCGCGACATACAACAGCCTTCTGGCCGGTGATAAGTGCAAGGTCACCCATTACAGCGTCAATTACCTTCGAATTTTCTTTAGCGTCGCTGCATCCGACGTTGATTACAACCTTATCAAGCTTGGGAATCTGCATGGTGCTTTTGTAGTTGTATTTCTTCATCAACTCGGGAGCAACAGAAGCTTTGTATTCTTCTCTTAATCTTGCCATGTCAAATCCTCCTTACCTAAAAGGTTTCGCCGCACTTTTTGCACATGCGGTCTTTCTTGCCATCCTCATAAACCTTGTGGGCTACGCGGGTGGGCTTATTGCACTTCGGGCATACGAGCATAACCTTGCATGCGCGAATTGCACTTTCAGTGTCGATGATTCCCGAAGGATCACCAGCCTTGCGGGGCTTCATATGCTTTTTAACCATATTGAGACCCTCAACGATTACTTTGCCCTCTTTGGGACTAACCTCAAGAACCTTGCCGGTCTTACCGCGATCCTTAGCATCGCCGGTAAGAAGTACAACGGTGTCTCCTACTTTAACGTGAAGTTTATTCATAGTTCTTTACCTCCCTTAAAGTACTTCGGGAGCGAGAGAAAGAATCTTTGAGTAATCCTTCTCACGCAGCTCACGGGCAACCGGTCCAAAGATACGAGTACCACGCGGGTTCTTATCTTCTTTGATCAGTACAGCTGCATTTTCGTCAAATCTAATGTATGTGCCATCATTACGGCGAAGACCGCGAACGCTTCTTACGATAACGGCCTTAACAACGTCGCCCTTCTTTACAGTACCACCCGGAGTGGCCTTCTTTACAGAAGCAACGACTACATCGCCGATGTTGGCATACCTCCTTTTGGAGCCGCCCAAAACACGAATGCACATTAATTCTTTTGCACCGGTATTGTCAGCAACCTTGAGGTAACTCTGTTGTTGTATCACAGTGTTTTCCTCCTTGTCAGACTACTTAGCCTTTTCGATAATCTCGACCACACGCCAGTGTTTATCCTTGGAGAGAGGTCTTGTTTCCATAACGAGTACGCGATCGCCTACGCCGCAGGCATTGTTCTCATCATGAGCTTTAAGCTTTACTGTCTTCTTTACGATTTTGCCGTAAAGAGGATGCTTTACGTTATCCTTAATTGCGATAACAACGGTCTTGTCCATCTTATCGCTGACAACGTAACCTGTTCTTGTTTTACGAAGATTTCTTTCAGTCACAGCTTTTTACCTGCCTTTCTTACGAATTGGCGCTGTCTTTAAGCTCAATCTCACGCATAACAGTCTTTACGCGAGCGATGTCTTTCTTTACAGCGCTGATTCTGGTCGGGTTGTCGAGCTGGTTAATTGTAAGCTGGAAACGGAGTTTGAATAATTCATCGTTTAAACTTGCCAGCTGCTCTTTGAGTTCTGTTAAGTTCTTCTCTCTGATTTCCTGTGCCTTCATTACTGCTCACCATCCATTTCCTGCTTAACAATAAATTTGCACTTAATGGGAAGCTTGTTTGCGGCAAGGCGCATAGCTTCCTGAGCCTGTTCTCTGCTAACTCCACCGATTTCAAACATTACACGGCCCGGCTTAACAACTGCAACCCAGTATTCGGGTGAGCCTTTACCTGAACCCATTCGGGTTTCAGCCGGCTTTTCGGTAATCGGCTTGTCAGGGAAAATCTTTATCCATACCTGACCGCCACGCTTAATGTAACGGGTCATAGCGATACGGGCAGCCTCAATCTGATTAGAGGTTATCCATGCCGGCTCTGTAGCCTGCAGACCGAAATCGCCGTAGGTAACGGTGTTACCGCGAGAAGCAGTACCGGTCAAACGGCCGCGCTGTACTCTACGGTATTTTACACGCTTCGGTAATAACATTAGTGGGCTCCCCTTTCGTTCTTAGGTTTGCGAGCATCGTGGAGAACCTCACCCTTGTAAATCCAAACCTTTACGCCGATACGACCGTAGGTGGTGTTTGCCTCAGCAAAACCGTAATCGATGTCTGCACGAATGGTCTGAAGCGGGATAGTACCCTCATGATAATGCTCTGTTCTTGCGATTTCAGCGCCGCCGAGACGACCTGAAACCTGAGTCTTAATACCCTTTGCGCCGAGCTTCATTGCACGTCCGATGGACATCTTAAGAGCACGACGGAAGGAAACACGCTTTTCAAGCTGTGCTGCGATGTTCTCTGCAACGAGGGTAGCATCTAAATCGGGGGACTTAACCTCAACGATGTTGATGATTACCGGCTTGCCGAGCATCTTCTGGCACTTTTCGCGAAGCTTTTCAATCTCGCTGCCGTTACGTCCGATTACCATACCCGGCTTTGCGCAGTGGATGTGGATACGAACCTTAGAGGCATCACGCTCGATTTCAATCTTCGGAACGCCTGCAGAATACAGTGTCTTCTTCAAATACTTGCGGAGGTTATAGTCCTCTACCAATGTATCTCCGAAAACATTGTCTTTTGTGAACCAACGGGAATTCCAGTTTTTGATTACGCCAACACGGAATCCGTTCGGATTAACTTTCTGGCCCATAACTTAACCTCCTTTTTTAGTCTTCACGTTCTTTAAGAACGAGATTTATATGAGATGTTCTCTTTAAAATGCGATGTGCACGGCCGTGGTCCTTCGGGCGGATTCTCTTAAGAGTCGGGCCCGGGCATACGGAGCACTCAGCAACGTAAAGCTTTGATACATCCATATTGTGATTGTTTTCAGCATTAGCGATAGCGCTCTTTAAGAGCTTCTCGCAATACTCACAGGCGGCCTTAGGTGTAAACTTGAGAATAGCCATAGCCTTATCGGCATCCTGATTGCGGATTAAATCCAAAACAATCTTCACCTTACGGGGTGATATACGGGCGTATGTTAATGTTGCCCTTGCTTCCATAGTTTAACTCTCCTTTCAACCGCTTATTTCGTTGTCTTCGAACCGGCATGACCCTTAAAGGTCCTTGTGGGAGCGAATTCACCGAGCTTGTGTCCAACCATATCCTCAGTTACATAAACCGGAACGTGCTTACGTCCGTCATGTACCGCGAAAGTGTGTCCGACGAAATCGGGGAATATTGTTGAAGAACGGCTCCAAGTCTTTAAGACTCTTTTCTCACCGGCATTATTCATTTCACGAACTCTTTTGAGCAGAACGGGCTGCACGAAAGGTCCCTTTTTAACGCTTCTTCCCATGTTAAATTACTCCTTTCGTCCGACTAATTAGCACTTCTTCTCTTGACAATATACTTGTCAGAGTGCTTATGCTTATCACGAGTCTTATATCCAAGAGTGGGCTTGCCCCAGGGGGTAACCGGTCCCGGACGTCCGATAGGTGACTTACCTTCACCACCACCGTGCGGGTGGTCGTTCGGGTTCATTACAGAACCGCGTACTGTCGGTCTCCAACCCATGTGACGCTTACGTCCTGCCTTACCGATGTTGATGTTGCTGTGCTCAGGATTGCTTACCTGACCAACAGTTGCCATACAACCAACGGGAACATTGCGAAGCTCACCCGAGGGGAGACGGAGAAGTGCATATCCGTTCTCCTTAGCCATAAGCTGTGCCATACCGCCTGCTGAACGAGCAAGCTGAGCACCGCGGCCCGGATAAAGCTCAATATTGTGGAGGAATGTACCAACCGGGATATTAACCAGCGGAAGTGCATTACCGGGAACAATATCTGCGTCGGGTCCGCTGACGATTGTATCGCCAACCTTAAGACCAATCGGAGCAATTATATAACGCTTTTCGCCGTCCTCATACTCAACGAGGGCGATGAAAGCTGTACGGTTCGGGTCATATTCCAGAGTCTTAACAACTGCCGGAATTCCGAAACGCTCACGCTTAAAGTCGATTACTCTGTACTTTCTGCGATTTCCGCCGCCGCGATGGCGAACGGTGATTCGGCCATAGCTGTTACGGCCGGAATGCTTCTTTAAAGGCTCAAGCAAACTTTTCTCGGGAGCAACCTTGGAAAGACCGGAATAATCCATACTGGTCATGCCGCGGCGACCCGCAGAAGTCGGCTTATAATGTTTTATTGCCATTTGTTTCACTCTCCTATTTAGGCTTAGCGAGGCAGTTTCCTACCCCATACATCACCGGAAATCATTTTTGATTTCGCCTGATAGTAACTTACTTAAGACCGTCGAAGAACTCGATCGGCTTTGAATCTGCTTTAAGAGTTACGATAGCTTTCTTCCAAGAGGAAGTGTAGCCGCTGTAACGTCCCATACGTCTTTCCTGACCGCGAACGCTGACGGTGTTTACCTTTGCAACGTTTACCTTGAAGAGATTCTCAACAGCCTCAGCGATGAGCTCCTTGTTGGCATCCTTTGCTACCTTGAAGGTATATTTCTTATCAGCGATTCCCGCCATGCTCTTCTCAGTAATGATAGGAGCGATGATTACATTTTCGTAGGCCTGCATTATGCGTATACCTCCTCAAGCTTTGCTACAGCGCCCTTAACGATTACGAGTGAATCTGCATTCACGATGTCGTAGGTGTTAATGGTGTTGTACTGAGCAGTCTTAAGACCCGGAATGTTTGCGCAGCTCTTAACGTTTACCGGATTGTTGTCGGCAAGAACGAGAAGAGTTTTACGTCCGGCGCCGATTGCCTTTAAGCAATCAACAACAGCTCTTGTCTTGTAAGTTTCAAGTGTAAGCTCATCAAGAACGATGAGTGACTTGTTCTGTACCTTATCGGAAAGGGCAGACTTAACAGCAAGTGCACGAACCTTCTTGTTAAGCGCAAAAGAATAATCTCTCGGCTTCGGTGCGTGTACGATACCGCCGTGTCTCCACTGGGGAGCTCTGGTGGAACCCTGTCTTGCGTGACCTGTTCCCTTCTGTCTCCAGGGCTTCTTTCCGCCACCGGAAACCTCGGTACGAGTAAGTGTGGACTGTGTTCCCTGACGTCTGTTGGCAAGGAAGTTTACAACAGCCATATGCATAACTGCCACATTGGGCTCAATTCCGAATACAGCCTTGTTTAAGGTAATCTTTCCAACCTCGTTACCGGCCATATCTACTACTGATAATCTAGGCATATTTTACACTCTCCTTCCGATTAGGCCTTAACGCTGTCAAACAGAACAACAATTCCGCCCTTGGGACCGGGAACGGCACCCTTAACGGCAATGATGTTGTTTTCAGCGTCAACCTTAACTACATCAAGGTTCTGAACGGTTACGCGCTCAGCACCGAGATGACCGGCCATCTTCTTGCCCTTGAAAACTCTTGCAGGGTCGATAACGCCCAGCGAGCCGCCGTGACGGGCAACAGGACCGGTACCATGAGACATCTTAAGGCGGGAGAAGTTCCAGCGCTTGATTACGCCGGCATAGCCCTTACCTTTGCTTGTGCCTCTTACATCTACCTTGTCACCTTCTGCAAATACGTCAGCCTTAATTACATCGCCAACGTTTACGGAAGATATGTCGCTAAAGCGGAACTCACGGAGAACCTTCTTGGGAGCGACATCATTCTTTGCGAAATGTCCCTTCATCGGCTTGTTTACCTTAGAAGCCTTCATATCGCCATAACCGATTTGTACAGCATCATAACCGTCGTTCTCAACAGTCTTCTTCTGACAAACCATGCAAGGACCAGCCTCAATTACGGTAACCGGAATAACATTTCCCTTTTCGTCGAAGAGCTGAGTCATTCCCAGCTTCTTTCCTACGATACCTTTGTTCATACCTTTATTTTCCTCCTTTTGGTTATTGGTTGACCACGCGGGCCAACTTGACCTGTCGGCGATTAAAGCTTGATTTCAATCTCTACGCCGGCGGGGAGCTCAAGACCCATAAGAGCTTCAACAGTCTTGTTTGAAGGTCTTAATACGTCGATAAGCCTTTTGTGGGTGCGGGTTTCGAACTGCTCACGGCTGTCCTTATACTTGTGAACAGCGCGCAAAATGGTAACAACCTCTTTCTCAGTGGGCAGCGGCACGGGACCGGAAACGCGAGCGCCTGTGCGCTTTGCGGTTTCAACAATCTTCTCAGCCGACTGGTCTACGAGAGCGTGGTCGTAACCTTTGATTCGAATTCTGATTTTTTCCTTTACTGCCATTTGCGTTTACGCCTCCTTAATTAGTTGGCGGGCAAAAACTTACACTGTGCCGTGTGTTTCATTTAGGCACATTATAAAACCGAATGGGCTGGGGTCACAGCATCATCCGGGTACGGCGCCGTAAGCGGCGTCGCTGCAAGCACGGTTCGCAAGTACCGTTTTCGCATTTAAGTTTCATTCGCCCGGTTTTCAAATCGGACATACTCCGCGGAAATTTCCCGACTCTCGGTCGGCCACCTCCCGCATCATCGCATATCAATACGCATAGCGTACTTAGGTATATTAACACAAGTGTTTTTAAAAATCAAGTGTTTTTTTACAATTTTTTTAAAAAATTTTTAGTTATTTTTTCGGGTATCAACGGGTTGTATTTTGGACGAATCCTAACACAATATTTAGTCCCTTTACGCGCGCGTATATATATAATAGGTAGACACTTTGCTTTTTTCGCAAAAAAGACAGGCAATTTCTTGCCTGCCTTTTAAGAATTTATTCTGCAATTTCGCCGACACCGTTCAAAATTATACGCGGTGCATAGGGCATTTGCTTAAGCATTTCTCTATCGGTCACACCCGAAAGCACCAAAACGGTATCAACGCCCGTTTCAATTCCCGCTATAATATCGGTATCCATACGGTCACCTATTATTGCGGTATCCTTGGTTTCGCAATCGAGCAGACGGATACCCGTTCGCATCATCAGCGGATTGGGCTTTCCGAGGAAATATGCGGTTTTACCTGTTGCAAGCTCAATCGGGGCGACGAGCGCACGACAGGCAGGAACAATTACATTACCCTCAGTAGGTCCCGTCATATCGGGATTTGTGCCTATGAGCTTTGCGCCGTTCATAACAAGCTTTACAGCCTTGCAGATATTTTGATAATTATATGTCTGGGTTTCACCCACAACAACATAGTCGGGATTTACATCATTCATAGCAATGCCCGCGTTATAAAGCGCGTTGTAAAGTCCCGCCTCGCCTATGCAGTAAACCGAGCAGCCGGGCTTCTGGTGTTTTAGAAAGTGCGCCGTTGCAAGCGCGCTTGTGTAAAAGTGACTTTCATCCACATCAAGTCCCATACGCGCAAGCTTTTGCGAAAGCTCAAGCGGTGAGCGCTCACTGCTGTTGGTTAAAAACAAAAATCTCTTATCGTTTTTATTAAGCCAATCAAGAAACTCGTGCACGCCGGGGAGCAATTCGTTACCGTGGTAGATAACGCCGTCCATATCGCAGATAAAGCCTTTTTTCGCTCTTATATTCTCCAGAGTCTTTACCATTGCCGTTTCTCCTTAAATTTTAATATGCCTTACCCCAATAAAGCATCTTGTCTGCCTTTTTGCCGCAGCAGACGCAGGTGTCACCTATGTGCTCCTGCTCAAACGGGATACAACGCGATGAAACTCCCGCCTTTTCCTTGAGTGCCTCCTCACATTCGCGTGAGCCGCACCACATAGCCTTTATAAATCCGGGCTTTTCGTCGGCGGTCTTTATCATTTCTTCAAGGTCGTGCGCTTCATATGTCATGCTGTCGCGGCGCTCTGCGGCTGCAGCAAACATACCATCACGCATCTGTTCAAGCAGACGCGGAATCTCGGTCTCGAGCGAATCAAGCGATACAAAGTATTTTTCGCGTGTGTCGCGGCGAACGATTACGCACTGATTCTTTTCAATATCCTTAGGTCCAAGCTCTAAGCGGAGCGGAACACCCTTCATTTCGTATTCAGAGAACTTCCAGCCAGGGCTGTTGTCAGTAAGGTCAATCTTAGCGCGGCAGAACTTAGAAATGCGCTCGTAAACCTCGGTCGCTTTTTCGGTTACGCCCTCTTTATGAGTTGCAATCGGGATTACAACGGTCTGGATAGGTGCAATAGCGGGCGGCAGAACGAGTCCGTCGTTGTCGCCGTGGGTCATTATGATTGCACCGATAAGACGGGTTGAAACACCCCAAGAGGTCTGGAACGGAGTAGAGAGCTTGTTATCCTTGTCGGTAAACTGAATTCCGAACGCCTTGGCAAAGCCGTCACCAAAGAAGTGCGAAGTGCCGCTCTGAAGTGCCTTGCCGTCGTGCATCATAGCCTCTATAGTATAAGTATCAACCGCACCTGCAAAGCGCTCTTTTTCGGTCTTAACACCCTTGATTACGGGGATAGCAAGCGACTTTTCTGCAAATTCGGCATAGATATTGAGCATCTGAATTGTTTCTGCCTGCGCCTCTTCAGCGGTGGCGTGAATTGTATGGCCTTCTTGCCAGTGGAACTCGCGCGAGCGAAGGAAAGGACGAGTGGTCTTTTCCCAGCGAACAACGCTGCACCACTGATTGTAAAGCTTGGGCAGGTCGCGGTAACACTGGATTATGTTTGCGTAGTGGTCGCAGAAGAGCGTCTCGGATGTTGGGCGAACGCACATACGCTCCTCTAACTTTTCGTTTCCGCCGTGTGTAACCCACGCAACCTCAGGCGCAAAGCCTTCTACATGGTCCTTTTCCTTTTGAAGCAGACTTTCGGGGATGAACATAGGCATAGAAACATTCTCGTGTCCTGTTGCCTTGAACATACCGTCAAGGATGCGCTGTATATTTTCCCAAATTGCATAGCCGTACGGTCTTATAATCATACAACCCTTAACAGAGGAGTAATCCATAAGCTCCGCCTTGGATACAACATCAGTATACCATTTTGCAAAATCCTCATCGCGCGAGGTTATTGCCTTTACCATTTTTTCGTTAGCCATTTTTTTCGCTCCGATTCATAATGAAAATTAGTTACATAATATTATATATTAACTTTTTTGTAATTGCAAGGGTTTAAGCCTTTTTCCTTTGCTTTAAAAAATTTTTTAAAAAAACTGTTGACAAAGTTACATTTTCAACATATCATTTTAACAGACAATTTTTATAGGAGGAACTTTTATGGTATTTGAAAAAATCCGCACTATACTTGCAGACCAGCTTGATGTTGAAGAAGAAAGCATTACAACCGAAACCGATATCGCTGCTGACCTCGGTGCAGACAGCTTAGATGTTGTTGAAATGATGATGTCTATTGAAGACGAGTTTGATGTTGAGATTCCCGACGAGGAGATTGAAAACATCAAAACCGTAGGCGATGTTGTAAATTATATACAGAGCTTAATGTAAAATAAAAACCGCCTATTTCACGATAGGCGGTTTATTTTTAAAGGGGCGGTGAGCAAATGAACATTATTTATAAGGACGATACAGAGTCTACCAATCTGGATGCAAAGCGCTTGGCGCAGGACGGCGCTCCGGAGTGGACGGTTGTCTCTGCTCGCCGTCAAAGTGGGGGCAGAGGCCGCCTTGGCAGGTCGTTTTTCTCCCCCGAAGGCGGACTCTATTTAAGCGTGATTCTGCGCCCCACGATGACGGGCGACACCGTTACACTGCTGACCACCGCCGCTGCTGCCGCAATGAGCAGAGCGATTGAGTCGGTCTTCAAAAAGGACACCAAAATCAAATGGGTAAACGATATCTATATAGATGGGCGCAAGGTTTGCGGCATACTGACCGAGACGGCTTATTGCGGTGCCGCGCTCGACTACGCCATAGTAGGTGTTGGCGTAAACCTTTACCGCGGTGATACTGCCGTTCCGAAAGAACTCGAAAACATTATGGGGTTTGTTTGTGACTCGCCCGACTGTAAGGGAGAAACGCTTACTAACGCTTTTCTTGCGGTTTTTAAAGAGTATTATGACTCACTTACACAGAAGCCGCACCTTACCTATTATAAGCAAAAGCAGTTAATAAAAAACACACCTGTCACGGTTTTACAAAACGGCAACGAAACGGCTTTATTTGCTATGGAAATAGACGATAATTTTCATTTGCGCGTCTGTATGGGCGAAAAGGAAACCACCCTTTCATTTGGCGAGGTGAGCGTGCGGCTATGAAGAAAACCAAAACTATTTCACTTTGCGCGCTGTTCGCCGTGATAATTGCAATTATGTCCTGGATAAGCATTCCCACACCCCTCGGCGTTCCCGTAACGCTTCAGCTTTTCGCGGTTTCGCTGTGCGGCTTTATGTTAGGCACTCGTCGCGGCACCGTTACGGTAGCACTCTATATTTTGCTCGGCGCGGTGGGACTGCCCGTGTTTTCGTCTATGCAGGGCGGCTTTGGTGTGCTGCTCTCTGCAACGGGCGGTTTTATTTTGGGCTTTGTGCCGCTCTCGTTTTTCTGCGGCACAGCTAAAAAGGGCTTTTACTTTTTAGGGCTCGCATTTTGTTATATAATCGGAATTTTACAGCTTTCCTTAGTAGGCGGCGGAGGTATTCTTTCGGCAACACTTGCCTCTCTTCCCTTTCTTATAAAGGACACCTTATTAGTCGTTGCGGCAAAGCAGATTTCAAAAAGAATAAATTTAGAGGATATATATGATTAAGACACTTTATTTTGACAAGCAAATCATCGTTTGCGAAAAACCGTCGGGCATTCTCTCGCAGGCTGATTCCTCGGGCGGACGAAATATGCCGGAGGTTTTAAAGAAGGAAACCGGCTCTTATTATGTCGAGGCGGTGCACAGACTCGATAAGCCCGTAGGCGGAGTTATGGTCTACGCCCGCAGTCGCGAGGCGGCAGGTACACTTTCGCGTGATGTTAAGGAACGCCGCTTTCACAAGGAATATCTGGCGGTGGTACACGGCAAGCCCGAAAATATCAACGGCACCTACCGCGATTTTATGTTCAAGGACAGAGCGCACTGCAAGTCCTATGTTGTAAAGACCGAGCGCAAGGGCGCACGCGAAGCCATACTTGATTATGAGCTGCTCGAAACGGTGGGCGAGCTTAGTCTTGTCAAGGTGCAGCTAAAAACAGGTCGCACACACCAGATTAGAGTACAGTTTTCGCACAGGGCAATGCCGCTTGTGGGTGACGAAAAGTACGGAGGCGCGGCAGACAAATGCCCAATTGCGCTGTTTTCACACCGCTTATCATTTACGCACCCAAAAACAAAAAAGGAAATGGAATTTACCCTTTTCCCCAAAAACACGTTCCCTTGGAATAAATTTCAAACAATAAAAAATGAACTTACCTAACACACCTTACATGTGTGTTTTTTATATCTTCTCTTTCAGGTATCCGCTCTGATATGCCCGCAAAAGCATAGAAAGTCCTTCTATTTGTCTGTTTATTGCTATACCATCATCTGTATCTCTTACCCTAACGCGCTTTTCATAAACCTCAAACACGGTAGAGGTAAATCTGTTATCCTGATTGTCATCCGTGTCTAAACCTTCCAAAAAGGGCTCATGCGCAATAATTCTCATGCCATAGGAATTGTATACTAAGGTATATCCCGCCGTTCCTGTTTTGCTTTGATAGCCTCTGCAGAATCCGCCATCTATTGCCACAAGCCTTCCGTTTGCCTTTATAGGGCTTTCTCCTATAAGCCGGTTAACGGGAATATGACCGTTTATTATGTGACTTTTACTGTCTTCAAGCCCAAACTCTTTCAATATACGAATGCAGGAATTCTCATCGTGATAGAGTTTGTAATACGAATTCAGCTCTTCAATATGCGTCTCACTTTCCGATACAAGCAGACGTTCAAACACGCACATTCTTTTTCTTCCGAACAACGGAGAATTCTTTCCGCACCACAAAAACCAAAGCATATGCTTTGCGCACACTCGCTCGTCTGAATCCCACGGTGCGTGATACCCGCGTCTTATTATTCGCTCAATATTATCTAAAAGCTCCTTTCCGTGCAAGCTACGCCCATTTACATTTAAATCCATTAAACTCCCGTCATCATTCATTGGAATAGAGCCGTGAAACAGCAAATTTTTATTTGCGCATTTATACAAACCGCCGTTTGAAAAAAGAAACGCAACATGTCGTTGCAGCTTCTCGCTATGGCGAAATGCCGTTTTTAGCTGTTCCATTACCTGTTCTTCGGTTTCGGTCAGTTTATACGGATTTTCAGGGTCTATTGTGGGGAAATCACAATCCTTTAAAATATATTTTTTCCCATCTAAAAAAATTTCTCCGCTATCGTAATTGATTTTTTCTAGCAAAAGCCTCTCGTTCATATTAAAGCTTGGATTCATACGTATAATATGTCCCTCCAGCTTGAAAAGAATAACCGCAATTGCCTTGTGCATTTTTGCCACAAGCTGTGGGGAATTTGTTTTAATAAACGAGCTGTCTCCCTCACCCTTAGGCAAAAAGCATTTAATATCCGTACTGTTATAGACTTCGGTCGCAAACAGCGCTAAGGGGCGAAGATTTATTCCGTAGCCAATCTCTATGGTATCAAGATTCCCGTAAGTAAAAGCATTGTTTAAAGCACCCGCTATACAGGTTCTGCTTCCGCAGGCAGCACCCATCCACAAGACATCGTGATTTCCCCATTGAACATCTACGCCGTGGTGGAGCAAGAGCTCATCTAATATTTTATCGGGCCGTGCACCTCTGTCAAAAATATCTCCAAGAATATGAAGTCTGTCAACGGCAAGACGTTTAATGGTTGTTGTCAAATCCACTATCAAATTTTCCGCCTGACCAAGTTCAATTATTGCAGAAATAATGTTATCGTGATAATAGTTGCGATTTTCCTCCACCATACTGCAATTTGCCATTAACTCCTCCAGTATGTACGCATATTCCGAGGGCAAAGCTTTTCTCACCTTGCTTCTGGTATATTTTGAGGAGAAAAGATGACACAATGACAACAGCTTAACGAGCATAAATCTATATGCCTCGTCTGAAGATAATCCACTTGAAATCAACCTTTTTATCTTGGTTTTGGGAGAATATATCAAGGCGGCCATATCATCCCTCTGTTCAGATGACATACTGTCCTCAAAAAGAATGTCCAGTTTCTCTCTTATCGTTCCGGAAGCGTTATTAAGAATGTGTCGAAAGGCATCGTATTCTCCGTGCAAATCAGATATATAGTGCTCGGTTCCCTTTGGCAAATTAAGTATTGCCCTTAAATTGATAATCTCAGACGCTACCCTTCTGACGGTTGGATACTGCTCTCTGAGCAGTTCCAAATAATTTTTGTTATCTAAAAAATCCTGCAATTGCATATAAGAACCCCTTTTCTTGAAAACCGAATTTGCTTTTAAGATATTTTTGCTATGGCTCCGTTAAAATACTTCACTCCGCAGATTAAATCTGCGGAGTGATATTTCTTTATAAACTATTCTACCGTAACGGATTTTGCCAAATTTCGCGGCTTGTCAACATCACAGCCGCGTGCAACAGCGGTATAATAAGCTAAAATCTGCATTATTATTGCCGCAACGGCAGGTGCGAAAAGCTCGTTAATTTCGGGTATTACCAGCGTGTAATCCGAAACGGCGCTTACCTCTTTTTCTGCTTCTTTCGTGCATATTGAGAAGATTCTTGCGCCGCGCGAGCGCACCTCTCTTATATTGCTGACATTCTTTTCAAAAACGCGGCTTACGGTTGTAAGCGTAATTACGGGAACATCACTGCCTATAAGCGAGATTGTGCCGTGCTTTAATTCGCCCGACGGATACGCCTCGCTGTGAATATAGGAAATCTCCTTCAGTTTAAGCGAGCCCTCCTCGCAGATATAAGCATCGATTCCTCTTCCTATAAAAAATATATCTTCATATTCTGCAAGCTTCTCTGACAGTCGCTTTATTCTGCCGCTCATTTTTAGGGCGGCCTCTATCGCCTCGGGGAAGGCGGTTAGCTGCATTTCGCAAAGCTCGCGACAGCGCCCCTCTGAAATCTGACGGCGCACAAGCGCTAACTTGAACGCAATCTGATAAAGTATGGCACACTGAACGGTATACGCTTTAGTAGATGCAACCGAAATTTCGGGGCCTGCCCAGGTGTAAATTACATAATCGGCAAGGCGCGAAATTGTTGAGCCTACCACATTTACGATAGCGAGCGTTTTTGCGCCTGCCTCGCGCGCCAGTGTGAGTGCCGCTATTGTATCGGCGGTTTCGCCCGACTGAGATATTAAGATAACAAGAGTATCCTTTGATAAAATCGGGTCGGCATAGCGAAATTCCGAAGCAATTTCAACCGACACGGGAATTCTTGCGAATTTTTCTATTAAATTTTTGCCCACAAGTCCTGCGTGCATCGCAGTACCGCAGCCGATAATTTTTATCTCGCTGATATTCTCAATATCGCGGTCTAAAATGTCGCAGTCAAAATACGGTATTCCGTCGCGTAGCCTTGGCATTACGGTGTTTTTAACCGCGTCTGCCTGCTCGTTAATTTCCTTTAGCATATAGTGATTATAGCCGCATTTCTTTGCCGCCTCAACGCTAAAGGTTATTCTCTTTTTTTCAGGAGTCTGCTCTGTTCCGTCGGCGGCAACAAAGCGTATCTTCTGCGGTGTAACCTCTGCAACTATGCCCTCTTCAAGTTGATAATAATCCTTGGTAAAGGGTAAAATTGCGGGTATGTCCGACGCAAGATAGCATCCGTCAGTACTCTCTGCACAAATGAGCGGACTTCCGCTTCTGATAGCATATATGTTCTCGCGGTTATTTTTAAACATAACGCAAAACGCGTACGAACCACGCATAGCGCGCGCTGCGTGATGCAGGGCGACTACGGGGTCCTTGTATTTTGCGTAGTAATAGTCGATTAAGTGCGCGCCGACCTCTGTGTCGGTTTCACTGCGGAAATGATAGCCCTCACGCATCAGCATTTCTTGCAGTTCTATATAGTTTTCGATTATTCCGTTATGAACAACCGAAAGACGATTTGAAAGATGCGGATGAGCATTGCGCTCGGATGGCTCTCCGTGGGTTGCCCAACGGGTATGTCCAATGCCGCAGTTGCCTCTGATTTTTCGGCCGTTCTTTATGCGGTCACAAAGGTTCTTTATTCTTCCCTCGGTCTTTATGGTTATAAGACCGTCCTCGTGCACCGAAATTCCTGCAGAGTCGTAGCCACGGTATTCAAGCGCCGAAAGACCGCTTATAAGTATCGGAACCGCTTGTTTCCTACCTGTATATCCAATTATTCCACACATAAGTTCTCCTTTTCGGGCGGGCACCTTTCGGTGACACCGCCCTACCAATCGAGCAAATTACGAGAGCTGTTTCTTAATAACTGCTGCTACACTCTTTGCAAGCTTTTCAATTTTTTGCTTATCGTCGCCCTCCACCATTACGCGAATGAGCGGTTCTGTTCCCGACGGACGAACTACAATACGTCCCTCGTTTCCAAGCTCTGCCTTTGCACTCTCAACCGCGGTTTTTATAGCCTCGTCGGTATAATAATGCAGCTTGCCCTCCGGCGAAACTTTAAGGTTTATAATGGTTTGCGGACACTTTTTCATAACCGCCGCGAGCGTTGATAGCTTTTCTTTTTTGCGGCGCATAAGCGATAAAAGCTGTGCCGCCGTTATCTGTCCGTCACCCGTTGTGGCGAAGTCGCGGAATATAACATGACCCGACTGCTCTCCACCGAAAACGGTATCGTCAAGCAGCATTTCTTCAAGCACGAAACGGTCGCCTACCTTGGTGGCGACAAAGCGGATTTCGTTGTCTTCACAAAAACGCGTGAAACCGAAATTGGTCATAATAGTACCAACAACGGTGTTCTTCGCAAGTCTTCCGCGCTCCTTTAAATCAAGCGCGCAGATAGCCATAATTTCGTCGCCGTCAACAAAGTTTCCGTTTTCATCAACGCATAGGCAGCGGTCAGCATCGCCGTCAAAGGCAACACCGACATCAAGCTTGTTATCCGTAACATACTTGGCAAGCCCCTCCATATGAGTCGAGCCGCAATCACGGTTAATGTTCTGTCCGTCGGGCGAGGCATTGAGGATATGAGCGTTAGCGCCCAGACCGTCGAAAATCAGCGCTGCCGTTTCGCTCGCCGCACCGTTGGAGCAGTCAACCGCAATATTAAGTCCGTCAAGTGAATATAGCACACTACTCTTTACGTGGTCGCAATAATCCTTTACTGCGCTTTTTGCCACCGTCACCTTACCTACATCGTGTCCCGTAGGTGCTTCGGGCAGCGGACACTCGCCAAGCACGATAGCCTCAATCTGCTCTTCAAGCATATCGGGCAGTTTAAAGCCGTCGCCGCTGAATATTTTTATTCCGTTATATTCTGACGAGTTGTGCGAAGCCGAAATCATTACACCGGCATCCGCCTTATATTTTCCAACAAGGAACGCAACCGCAGGGGTTGGAACCACTCCTAAATTTATTACATCCGCGCCGACCGAGCAAAGACCTGCTATAAGCGCGCAGGACAGCATATCCGAGGATGTGCGCGTATCGGCGCCCACGCAGAACACAGGGCGGCGTCTGCAGCCGTCGGCCAACACAGCCGCGGCGGCTCTGCCTATCTGCATTGCGCGTTCACATGTAAGCTCGGTGTTGGCAATTCCTCTGACTCCGTCAGTACCAAAAAGTCTACCCATTATGGATTCCTCCACATATCTTTTTTCGCCTTTGTGGCGCAAAATAATTTTAGCACAGCATTTAAAGCATTTCACCAATTTTTTACATTTGGCAAAAATTTTTGTGCAGTTTTCCCTCTTTTACTTTTTATTATCGCCTTTTAAGCGCTTTTTATCCAAAAGAAGCCCGAAAAAACTGCTATTCAAAATTCATCCATTTTTTAGCAAAAAACTGCATATTATTATGCTTTATTAAAAATTTTTGCGCTATTTAAAGTTTATGTTGAGTTCCCGTCAATAATGTATTATTATAATTATATAATTTTTCGAGGTGATAATATGATTAAGGAAACACCGTTTGGCGAGCTTTACGGAGTAGAGGTTATAAAGTACACCCTCTGCGGCGTGGGCGGACTTCAGGTATCGGTTATAAACTACGGTGCCACCATAACAAATGTAATTTTTGATGAAAAGGATGTCGTTCTCGGCTATGACGACCTTGAGGGTTATCTTAAAATCGGCGGCTATTTAGGCTCTACCGTAGGTCGCTACGGCAACCGTATAGGCGGTGGCAAGTTTACGCTTGGCGGCAAGGAATACGATGTCGGCTGCAACGAGAATGAGTTTTCACATCTGCACGGTGGCTATGTCGGCTTTGACAAGCAGCTTTGGGATGTTGTAGGTGCGAATGAGGGCGACGAACCTTCTATTACCTTCTCACATGTGTTTGACGATATGGAAGAGGGCTATCCCGGCGAGCTTGATGTGAATGTAACCTTTACGGTCACCAAGGAAAATGCGCTAAGGATTGAATACAAGGCGGTATCGAGCAAGGATACTGTTTTCAACCCCACAAACCACTCTTACTTTAATCTTGCAGGCTACGACGGCGGAAATGTGCTGGATACTGAGCTTTATATTAACGCCGACAGCTTTACACCCTATGACTGTCACCTCATTCCGACGGGCGAAATCAGAGCGGTTGACGGCACACCGTTTGATTTCAGAACACCCAAGGCTATTGGAAAAGATATTGACAAGGACGACGAACAGCTTCGTTTTGGCGGCGGATATGACCATAATTTCTGTCTTTGTGGCGGCGCGGACGAAATTAAGATTACAGCGTACTCACCCAAGAGCAATATAGAAATGGCTGTCAAGACAAGCGAGCCGGGCGTTCAGCTTTACACCTCTAATATGCTGACAAGCGTTATAGGCAAGGGCGGCGGACACTATAAGCACCAGGCGTTCTGCCTTGAAACCCAGCACTACCCCGACAGCCCCAACCACGACAAATTCCCGTCTACTACACTAAAAGCCGAAACCCCGTTCTACAGCGTGACGGAGTATATATTTAGAAAGAGATAAAAAATCCCCCGTAAAAACGGGGGATTTCGTTTTTTTTGAAAATCGCAAGCAAATTATCTTTGTGGCTGTTCACCTTTTTCAAAATATAAATAAAACAAAAACCGCAGCCTAAAGGCTACGGTTTTTGTTTTATGGTCCGAGTGACAGGAGTTGAACCTGCGGCCTCTTGAACCCCATTCAAGCGCGCTACCAAAACTGCGCCACACCCGGAAATATGTACCCGCCGTTAAGACGGGTTGTTAATTAGTCAGCAAATCCGGTTTCAACAAGTCTTACAAGCTCGTCTACTGCGGTTCCCTCGTCAGAGCCGTCTGCTATGATGCGGATAGCTGTGCCGCCGAGGATTCCAAGCGAGAGTACGCCGAGAAGACTCTTAGCATTTACGCGGCGCTCTTCCTTTTCAACCCAGATTGCAGACTTAAACTCGTTTGCTTTCTGGATAAAGAAGGTTGCCGGTCTTGCGTGTAAACCAACTTCATTCTGAACAACTACATCTTTAACACACATACTTCATTCTCCTCATTGTAATGAATGTTTGATACCTTGATTATTATACCACAATATACAGAACAGTCAACACAAATGACACCGTTTTGCAAAAGATTTTCTTATTTATCCAAATTCGGCACCGCTCGGCGTCTTGGTTTTTGTGCAAAATTTCTATTATTGTTAATATCTATTATGCATTTTCTTTAATACTTTCCAAAAACTTTTTATCCTGCTTTGTAAGAAGGGCTTTTTCTAACATTTCGGGGCGCTTTTCAAGCGTTGTAAGCAACGCCTGCTCTCTGCGCCATTTTTCTATATTTGCGTGGTGTCCCGAAAGCAGAACATCGGGCACCGCTTTTCCGCGCCACTCGGCAGGGCGGGTATACTGCGGGTATTCGAGCAGCCCCGAAAAGTGACTTTCTTCCGTAAAGCAGACCTCATCCGACAGAACGCCCGGCAACATTCTTGCGACGGCATCGGTCACGACCACAGCCGCCATTTCGCCGCCCGTCAGCACATAGTCGCCTATTGATATTTCCTCGTCGACTATTTCGTCCAGAACGCGCTGGTCTATACCCTCATAATGTCCGCAAAGCAGAACGATATGCGGCAGTTTTGAAAGCTCTATTGCTTTTTGCTGATTAAAGGTTTGTCCCTTTGGCGACATATATATAACGCGCGGTTTTTCCTCGCACTCGCCAAAAAGCGCCTGATAGCAATCATATATAGGCTGAACGCCCATTATCATTCCCATTCCGCCACCATAGGGTGCATCGTCTACTCTACCGTGCTTATCGGTTGTGAAATCGCGTATATTATGGCAGTGGATATCCACCGCGCCCGACACGCGTGCTCTGCCTATTATGCTGTCACCCAGCACAGCCTCGCACATTTCGGGAAAGAGCGTAAGTATATCAATCTTCATCGCCGAACAGTCCCTTCATAACGCTGATTTCTATTCTGCCCTCGCCTATATTGACGGATTTTACTATATCATCGATTTTGGGTATAAGATAAATTTCCGCACCGCTTTTTATATGCCATACGTCGTTTGCGCCCGTGGCGCTTACATCGCACACCTCACCCAAAAGCTCGTTATTCTCTATATTATAAACCTTGCAGCCGATTATATCGTCAACAAAATACTGGCCGTCCGACAAAGTGACATCGCGGCGGTTTATATAAAGCACGCTTCCGCGGAGTGCCTCGGCAGCCTCTATGCTGTCAACGCCCGAAAACTGCGCTATTACGACGGTTCCGTGCGACTGAATTTTATTTACCTTTAAGCTCTTCTTTCCCTCTTCGAGATAGAGCTTTTTAAACGAACACAAAAATTCGTTTCCGTCACACCAGGGCTGAATACGCACCATTCCGCGCACGCCGTGTGTGCCGACAATTTTACCTGTTTCAATAAATTCTTTCATATTTCACCTAAGGTAATACCCCCAACTGCTTACAGTGGGGGGTATTTGTTAGTCAATCTCTACTGCTACCTGACAGTTGTTTCTGTTGGCGGCAGCGCGCATAACAGTGCGGATAGCCTTTGCTATTCTGCCCTGTTTGCCGATTACGCGGCCCATGTCACCCTCTGCAACGTGGAGATGGTATACAACCACGCCCTCCTCGTTCGGCTCGTCAACTGTTACATTGACTGCCTCGGGGTTTTCAACAAGTCCAGCTGCAATTGAAACTAATAATTCCTGCATAGTCGGTTCCTTTCAAGTAATTAGATAACGTTGTTCTTCTTCAAAAGAGCCTTTACTGTGTCGGTCGGCTGAGCACCGTTGGAAATCCACTGCTTTGCCTTGTCACCGTCAATGTTTACTACTGCGGGGTCCTTTGTGGGGTCAAAGTAACCGATTTCCTCAATGAAACGACCGTTTCTGGGGAAACGAGAGTCAGCAACAACAACACGGTAGAAAGGATTCTTCTTGGAACCCATACGACGAAGTCTGATTTTAACTGCCATTTTCTGCACCTCCTGATTAGTTGATATTATTTTAAAGATTTCTCTTAAAAAACTATTTAAAAGCCCATCGGACCCATTCCCGAGCCCATTCCCGGGGGCATCATTCCGGGCATATTACCCATTCGGGACATTGCCTTCTTCGCCTTTTTGCCCGACATAGATTTGAACATTTTCTTCATCTGGTCGTACTGCTTCATAAGGCGGTTGACATCCTCTACACTCGTACCGCTGCCTGCGGCTATTCTGCGGCGGCGAGAGGCATTTAAAAGGTCAGGCTTTGCGCGCTCCTTTGCGGTCATTGACTTGATTATAGCCTCGGTACGAAGCATTACGCGGTCATCAATGTCAACATCGCGAAGTTGCTTTTCCATACCCGGTAACATCGAGAGCACATTTTTAAGCGGCCCCATCTTTTTTATGCTTTGGAACTGCTCAAGCAAATCATTCAAATCGAATTTATTTTCTTCAAGGCGTTTAGCCGCCTCAAGCGCTTTTTTCTCGTCCACCTGGGTTTCGACACGCTCTATAAGTGAGAGCATATCGCCCATTCCGAGTATACGCGATGCCATACGGTCGGGGTGAAACTCTTCAAACTCCGAAAGCTTTTCGCCCACACCTGCGAACATAATCGGCTTGCCTGTTACGGCGCGCACCGAAAGCGCGGCACCGCCACGGGTATCACCGTCGAGCTTGGTGAGAATTACGCCGTCAATGGCTAATTTCTCGTCGAACTCTTTAGCGATGTTTACGGCATCCTGACCGACCATTGAATCGACAACGAGCAGTATATTGTTAACCTCTACCGTCTTTGTAATGCGGTCAAGCTCATCCATAAGCTCGGTATCTATATGAAGACGGCCTGCGGTATCTAAAATTACGAAATCGTGTCCGTAGTCACGCGCGTATTTTACAGCCTCCAGTGCGGTTTTTTCGGGTTTTTGTGTTCCCTTTTCGAAAACGGGAACCGAAACCTGCTCACCTACAACCTTTAACTGCTCGATAGCGGCGGGACGGTAAATATCGCAAGCGACCAGCATAGGTCTGTGACCCTGCGATTTTAGGTGACGGGCAAGCTTGGCTGAATGGGTTGTTTTACCCGAGCCCTGCAGACCGCACATCATAATAACGGTGGGGATTTTCTGCGAAGTTTTAAGTCTTGCCTGGTCGCCGCCCATAAGTGCCGTCAGCTCATCACGGACGATTTTTATGACCATCTGCGGTGCGGTGAGGCTCTCCATAACCTTTTCGCCTATACATTTTTCGGCGACGGTGTTTGTGAAATCCTTTGCGACCTTGTAGCTTACATCAGCCTCAAGCAAGGCAAGGCGAACCTCTCGCATGGCTTCCTTTACATCCGCTTCGGTAAGCTTACCCTTTGAGCGCAAACGCTTAAAGGCAGCCGAAAGCTTATCTGACAGATTATCAAACGCCATGCCGTTCACCCTTTCTAAAGTTCGTTAACAATTTTGTAAAGCTCTTCCGTGTTGCCGTTCTCTGCGGCGGTGCGAAGAGCGCTTATCTTACCCGAAAGCCCGAGCACCTCTTCAAAGGTGCGAAGCTGCTGCTCTGCGCGTTTTATTGAGTCGCGCGCGCCTTGACGCGTTATCCCCTCATTCTCCGAAATTTCGGAAAGGGAAAGGTCGTCGTTATAATAAAGCTCGGTCAGCAGGCGTTGCTTTTCGGGTAGCAGTCCGCCGTATACATCAAGCAGACGGGAGACTTCAAAATCCTTAGGCATTTTTCATTCCTCGCTGTAAAGCAAATTTCTTTACAGCCGACATTGTACCACACCTAAGCGCATCTGTCAAGTATTTTTCTTTACAGACAATTTTTTTGTTGATAAATAGTTATACTTAATATATAATTTTAATATAAACAGAAAAAGGAAGATTACTTTGTTATATAAAAAAATTGTTGCGCTTTTCTTGGCAGCGGCTATGCTCTTTTGCCTTTGCGGCTGTGGCGGCGACGGCGACCCCGTGCTCTACGCACAAATAGGCGAGGTAGAAAATCTTGACCCACAGCTTGTCACCTCGTCCTCTGACCGCATAACCGTGCTTAATATTTTTGAGGGACTAATGCGCTTAGACAGTAACGGCACACCCATTCCTGCCGTTGCAAGTGACTATAAAAAGGAAGGCCTTACCTACACCTTCGTGCTTAATCCTACAGCTAAGTGGAGCGACGGCACTCCCCTCACCGCCTACGATTTTGAGTTTGCGTTTAAGCGCGCCGCTGCGCCCGATACGAAGGCACCCGACTTTCAGCTTATTTCTTGCATAAAGGGTGCTAAAAAGGTGCACGCAGGCGCGGCGCTCAGCACGCTTGAGGTGCGCGCTTCAAGCAAATATGCCCTCAAAATCACGCTTGAATCCGACGACGAAAATTTTCTTTACACGCTGACAGAGCCTATCGCAATGCCCTGCCGCGAGGAGTTTTTTAAATCCACCAACGGCAAATACGGACGCGACGGCGAAAGTCTGCTTTCAAACGGACCGTTTTATCTGCACTCTTGGGAGACTGAGGAATTTAAAATAAGACTCCGCCGAAACGAATACTACGCGGGAGAGAACAATGCGTTGCCGCTTGCTGTGTATCTTACCGACAACCAAGAGGTTGACACACTTACACTGCTTTCTGACAACGATATTGACTTTTCTTTTATTAACAGCACACAGACCGATAAGGCGAACGAGGCCGGGCTTAATACGCTAAGCTACTTCGACCGCTGTCTTTTCATTGCGGTAAACACAAACGGAGCGCTTGGAAACAGCGATATTCGCCGTGCGCTCTTTACCTCTGTTCACCGCAACGCTCTGTTTAACGAGCTTCCGTCCTACATAAAGCCCCTGAACGCATTTGTTCAGACTGATGCGCTTCATTCGGGAACGCCGATTTACGAGCAGATTGCGGCAAAAGCGGCATTTTCCTATCAGCCTGACGAGGCATATAACCTCTATCTTGCCGTCACAAAGCAGTTGGCTGATATCGGCGCACAGACCATAATCTATCCTGAGGAGGCAAAAATTGACTCGCTTGTTTCGGGAATCGCATCTAACTGGCAACAGAATTTAGGGCTTTTCATAAATATGTCGGCCGTCAGCAGTGATAGCGTATTATCACGAATTGCAAGCGGAAACTACACCGTTGCAATTCTCCCCTTAAGCGCCGGCAGCAACAATCCCTTTGACCTTTTATCCCACTTTAAAAGCGGAAACGCATTAGGTTTTGAAAGCGCACGCTATGATGAGCTTGTAAACTCGCTTAAAAACATAAACGATACACCCGCCTACATAGAAAATGTTGCGGCGGTGCAGGCGCTATTGCTTGAAAGCAACATAGTTTTGCCTATTGCCACTACCCCCACCGTTATCTGCACGACTAAGGCTATTGAAGAAATAAACTATAACACCGCAAACGAGCATATAAATTTTGCGACCATAGTTAAAGCACAGTAAAAAAGCTCCCTCGTTCGAGGGAGCTTTTTTAAATTATTAAGATAAACGCGGTAACGGCCGCCGCAACTATTGCGGCAATGCCTATAAATAGGATGGCTTTTCTTTGGCTTCTTTTGTGCCGCAAGGAAAAATCGGGCACGCCCGCTTTTCTTATAAGCTCGTCCGCTTTACATTCGAGCAGAGGCTGTGGTACGCCCGTATAGGTTGGATTTACAAACAGAAGCACCCTATCAAAATATTTGCTGCCCGTATTATTTATTTCAATTATGGTTTTGTTGACACCCTTTACCATTACTTTTCCTCCAAAAATTTGATAGTAAATTATTGGAAGAAACGAGGTTTTTTATACAAAGTAGTTTACATAAAAAAGTTAATAACTCGGTTGATAACCTTAATAACTCCGCTGAATCAGCGGAAAAACTTATTAACATTGCCCGTTTTTTGTAATATTATGTCAACTTTTAATTTTTGATATTTATTCTATATTGCGTCCCGTCAAAAAACCAACCGCACGCTCGACCGCATCGCGCGAGTTGCCCCAGTCGGCACCCTCTCCGCTGTTGCGGTAATCGTACATTGAACAGTATTTTGTGAGGTCTTCGTGCAGGCTTTTTAAATAGCCGCTTGTAATATCATAAAGTGATTTTTGGAATTCCTTATGATATTTACGCATTCTCTTTTTATCGCCAAGCGAAGAGAGCATATTGTAGTGTTTAAGGCAAAAGCGCGGCTGCGAATCGAATAAGGCTCTAAAATCGCGGTCGGTTTCATATGAGCGGATGACTGTGTCGAGCATACGGCTCATTCCCCACTCTATTTTATTGCAGACAAAGCAGTCCTTTTCTACCGCCGTGGTTTTATCGGGCTTTTTTGCAATTCCCTCTAATTCCGCAATATGACTCTCAAGCATTAAAGCAAGCGAAAGTCGGCCGCGGCGAGCCATCATTTTATCAAAATGGTCGGGACAGAAGCCCTGACGGTTGGTTTCTATTCGCACATCGGGTTCCATCATTGCGGCACCCATTATATAATCGAGAATATGATTCTCCACCGTTTCGTACATTCGGCATATAGGACAGCCGTCCTGTTTTTCAAACACCTCGTTTACCGGTATGGTACAAATATCGTTACGCATTTTATCAACTCCTGCTTTAAATTATAGCATAAATGTGATATAATATCTACCTAAGATTTAGGGTGATGTTATGAATTATAAAATTGATGGAAAAAACATTATAATAGAGGACGCAAAAAACTTTATACTCTCGGAAACTCTTGACTGCGGACAGGCTTTCCGCTGGACTTTGCGCGACGGCGTTTGGGAGGGTATTGCAGGCGGCAAAATCCGAAGACTCGCGCAGGACGGCAGCAGTATAACTATTTTCGACTGCACCGAAGAGGAGCTTGACTCCTTTTATAAGCCGTATTTTGATTTAGACCGCGACTATGGCGAAATCGTTTCGGCAATATCGGGAAACGACGTTTTAAGGCGCGCTACCGAGGTTGCAGGAGGTATTCGAATTCTGCGCCAAGAGCCGTGGGAAACGCTCTGCTCGTTTATTATTTCGCAAAATAATAATATTCCGAGAATTAAGGGCATAATTGACCGCCTGTGTGAGAGCTTTGGCGAAAAGACAGAGGGCGGTTTTACCTTCCCGAGTGCAGAAAAAATTGCATCTCTTTCACTCGAAGATTTAGCGCCGCTTAGAAGCGGTTTTCGCGCGAAATACATACTCGATGCTGCCAAAAAGTTTGCAAGCGGAGAGGTGTCGGCTGAAAAAATAGAAACTCTTTCGACCAACGATGCAAGGACCGAGCTTATGAAGATATACGGCGTTGGCGAAAAGGTTGCCGACTGCACACTGCTTTTCTCGTTTTCCCGCATTGATGCATTCCCAAAGGATGTGTGGATAAAGCGCGCTATGAGTGTTTTGTTTGACGGAAATCTGCCCGAATGTGCCACACCTTTTGCGGGAATTGTGCAACAATATATTTTTCACTATGCAAGAATGACCAAACTTGAGATTTGAGGGGAATTTTTTTGTTTATTTTTTAACAACTTTTAAAAACCATCTTTATTTTTTAAAAGTTGTGTAGTATAATATTGTCAATAAATGTACGGAGGAAAATTTTATGCCATTAGTAAACACCAAAGAAATGTTTAAAAAAGCATATGAGGGCGGTTATGCAATAGGCGCCTTCAATGTAAACAACATGGAGATAATCCAGGGAATTACAGAGGCTGCTAAGGAGCAGGGCGCACCGCTCATTCTCCAGGTTTCTGCAGGTGCACGCAAGTACGCTAACCACACCTACCTCGTTAAGCTTGTTGAGGCTGCTATCGAGGAGACCGGTCTTCCGATTGCTCTCCACCTTGACCACGGTAACTCTTTTGAGCTTTGCAAGAGCTGCATCGACGGCGGCTTTACCTCGGTTATGATTGACGGTTCTCACCTTGACTATGAGGAGAATGTTGCACTCACAAAGCAGGTTGTTGACTACGCACACAAGTTCGGCGTAACCGTTGAGGGTGAGCTTGGACAGCTTGCAGGTGTTGAGGATGATGTTAATGTTAGCGCTGAGGATGCATCCTACACCAATCCCGACCAGGTTTATGATTTCGTAACACGCACAGGCGTTGATTCACTTGCTATCGCTATCGGCACAAGCCACGGCGCATATAAGTTCAAGCCCGGCCAGAAGCCGCAGCTCCGCTTCGACATTCTTGAAGAGGTTTCTAAGCGTCTTCCCGGTTTCCCGATTGTTCTGCACGGCGCAAGCTCGGTTGTACCTGAGTTTGTTGAGATGGTTAACACCTACGGCGGACAGATGCCCGACGCTATCGGCATTCCCGAGGATATGCTCCGCAAGGCAGCTACTATGGCTGTTTGCAAAATCAACATTGACTCTGACTTACGTCTTGCTATGACAGGCGCAATCAGAAAGCATTTTGTTGAGCATCCCGACCACTTCGACCCCCGCCAGTATTTAGGCGATGGCAGAAGCGCTATCAAGGGAATGGTTGAGCACAAGATTGTTAATGTTCTTGGCTGCAACGGCAAGGCTTAAGAATTTAAAATCCCACAGCGAAGGCTGTGGGATTTTTTTGCGTTTCTACTACTTAGCAATAAAAATTTTCACTTTTAAAGCTTATGAGCTCTAACATAAGTTTTGCTCCCGTATGAAATCCGTCAATGTATCGTTCCCTCTCTGCTATGACACAAAGGTCACCATACAAATCAGCTATTTTCTCACATATTTGTTTTTCTTCTCTGCTGAGTTCTGAATATAACTTATCAATCTCACCCATCAACCGCTTGCTAATCTTTTGATATTCACTGCCTTCAATTATATATCTTACAGATGGGTCTATATCTCCGCTAAATAGTTTTTCTAATATTGTCATTGCTTCTCACCTCACTGTTTTCTAATATAACTCTATCACAAAATGAGATAAAAGTCAATATCTCGCTATGTGATATTTTATAATAGTTGCAGGAGTGATGATATGAAGATTAAAGAACTGCGCGAAGATAGGGATTTAACACAACAAGAAATTGCCACTATTCTTAATTGCAAGCAAAACACATACCAGCAATACGAAAGTGGAAAAAGACAACTCCCGTTGCAAGCTTTGGTTAAACTTTGTCTTTTTTATAACGTTTCTGCTGACTACATTTTAGAATTACCTAAAAACCTGAAATATCCGGAAAGATAAAGATAAAAAAGGACAGTCTCTCGACTGTCCTTTAGTTTTATTCTGCTGTTTCTTCGGTTTCTTCTTCAAGCTCAACATCCGCGACGGTAACATTGACGCGGCTGACTGCGCTGCCCGTCATATTCTGTACCTTCTCCTTTACATTTGCCTGAACCTTCTGTGCTACCTCTTTAACATTTGCACTCTGTTTAACCGAAATGAAAACATTAAGGGTGATTTCGCCGTTGTCTGCTACGGTTGCCTTAACTCCTCTGCCAAAGCCGCCGCGGTCAACAACGCCCTTTATATCTGCAGCCTTTGCCGAGATGCAATGAACGCCCTCAACCTCTGCTGCAGCAACACTCGCCATTTTTGCGAGCACCTCTTCGTTAATCTGTAAGCCAAAATTTCCAGCCATAAAAACAGCCTCCTTTTTATACATCATTTATATTATACCACAAATTTTAAATTACACAACTATTTTACAGTAATTATCTTCACCTTGTCAAGAGGGAGTCCGCTTTGGGAGGTTGCAATATCCTGAATTTGAATAATTTCGCTCTCGAGCAGCTTCTCTACCTTGATGACAACATTTATATCGTTATCGCCTATTACCGCTAAAACATCCGAAAAGCCTTTAGCCTTAAGCAGTGCCTCTATTGAGGCCTCGGTGTCCATTCGCGCGGCAAGCTCGGTCATTTTAGCTACCGCCTCCGCCTTTATATCGTCACTTATTTTAGCATCTGCCACCGTTTCATCAAGCTCTTCTATCGCATCTTCGCGGGTTGCGTTGCGCTCTTTACGGGTTTTCTCAAAATAGCTGCTGTCCTCTACCTTTGCGCCGGTTGGTGCCGTTTCGCTATCTATTGTGCTGTTTACATACTGTGCCTGACCGAGATACGAGGCGGTAGGACTGCTGCTGTCGGCCTCGCCTATGGCGTTTCCGCCCGAATATTCCATATTAAGCCAAACCGCGCCTGCAAGCGCCACCACCATTCCTGCAAGCAAAAGCTGCTTTTTGCCAAACACTTTTCCTTTTTTCATAAATATATCCTCCTAATTTGTGGTTGATGTAATAAAGACCTTTTTATCGCTTATGTCAAGTGCGGCTGTGACCGCCGCGCGTATTTTTTCTTCAAGCACAGAATTGAGATTTCCGCACACTATTGCGGCGCCCCGCACCGTAGGCATATATTCGGTTACAAGCAAGCCCTTTTCCTCTCCGTCAGAGGAGCGGATTATGGTATAGCTCTGCTCTCGGTCGTCCTCTGTTTCGGTTTTGGTTGTTCTGCCCTCGTCGGCATAGACATACTGTTTGCCAGAATCGAGCGTTATGACGACCGAAACCTTGCGGCTGCCGGTAATACTTTTTACTATTTCCTCTATCTCGTTTTCGAGTCCCTCGCAGTATGCCGCCGTGCTATCCGTAACATCCGTGCTCTCTTTCTTTTCTCCGCCAAAAAATGAGGAAAGATATATAAGCACTATACCCGCTATGCCTATTATGAAAATTGCCCGTCCCTTGCCGCTTTTGAGCCGTTCTATTATATTAGCCATCTTCAATTACCACTTCGCACCCGTTTATACTCTGCCTTAGTAGCTCTGCCGCCTTATTATCACTCACACCAAAAAGGTGTATCCTGTAAATAGATATGCTGCCGTCCTCCGAAATATCCATATAGACCTCTATTTTCTCATAACTTATACCGTTTTCGCTTAAAACGGCGGCGGCTATATGCTGGGTTTGGTTTATAAGCATTTCTTCTGCCTGTGCGCTATAATCCGCGCGCGCCTCAAGCTTTTCAAAATTAAAGGATGCAGACATAAAGGGGGTTACAATACAGAGCAGCAATATAAGCCCTAAAATATATTTCATAAAGCGGCTCATTTGTCCGCTTGGACAGATTATGTAAACCGCACCTATGACCGTTGCCGACACTGAAACGCTGAGCGCAATTTCCCTTACTGTATCCATTTTAACCTCCCGCCGATGTGATTACGGTGATTGAAACTATAAATGCAAGTCCGCAAAGCAGCATAATTCCGAGCAAAAAAGACACCGCCGCATCAGCAGAGCGAAGCAGTGCTCCTATTCGGTTTGACTCAAAAACCGATGATACGGATGCGCATATAAGTAGCACTGCGCGCCACAAAAGCAGTTCTATTATTACGGGCAGTAAAATAAGAGCAAGCGCGACCGCACCGTATATTCCGACCGAGGTACGAAGCATTCCTACACACGACTGCACCGTTATGAGCGCCTCGCTTACCGCGCCGCCAACCACTGGCACGAAGCTACCGACGATGAATTTCCCCGTACGCACTGCAAGAGTGTCTGCCGCGCTGTTTACGGTGGTCTGAAAGCTAAGCACGCCGAGATATACGGTTGATATAAGCCCTATAATCCAATTTGCCGCCTTTTTTATAAGCTCTGCAAGCCCTGCATTGTTTATAATAGGTGTCAGAGAACCGCAAAGGCAGAGCGCCATATACGAGCCCACGAGCGGAGTTATTACATAGGACGAAAGCTGTATAAGTCCCTCGCTTGCGGCAAGCAAAAGCGTGCCCGAGGCAGCGCTTGTAACCGGCTTGCCCGAGGCGAAAAGCACCGCCCCGTAGATTGGGACAAATGATAGCATAAACTGTGCGCCCGCCTTTATCGAGCGCGCCGCAGAGCTTATGACCGTAAACACAGGAACGAGCGCAACCGCCGACACCGAAAGCGCAGATATATAATCTATCGGCGTTTTTGCGTCCTCGCGTTCACAAAAAAGATTGAATGCAGATATTATTAAAATAAGCG
Organism: Acutalibacteraceae bacterium; assembly: GCA_045590515.1. Taxonomy (GTDB): domain Bacteria; phylum Bacillota; class Clostridia; order Oscillospirales; family Acutalibacteraceae; genus SIG589. The sequence goes on along the minus strand of JAZNRD010000023.1, from coordinate 119,229 downwards.
CCATAAGCGCCGCGCCCGTCATAAGCGGCACTCTGCCGCCTGAGGCTATAAACTCTTTAATAAGCGTAAAAATATTACCCGTGTTTATGCTGTTTACCCAGTCGTTTTGTGAGGGGTCTATCCCGAAGCGGTCAAAGATTTCTTTTGTATCTTCAGGCAGACTTTCATAAAGCTTTTCCGCACCGCTTGCATCATACTGGTCGGTATAGACATCCGCACCTGCCGAAAATGAAAACGCAAACAAAAGCACTATTACCGTTATTATCCTTTTCATATCTCACCTATAAAGGATAGGGCGATTTCTATGACGGCGCTGATTAGCGGAATTGAGAGCACAAAAACGGCGCATTTGCCCACAAGCTCTGCCTTAGCCGCGAGCGAGGTTTGCCCGAAATCACGGCAGAGGTCGGCAGAGAACTGGGTTATGTAACAGATTCCGAGCGCCTTTAGCGCGATTTTGAACTGCGAAAGCTCGAGCCCTGCGCGCGTGAGCAGTGTTTTTATTTCCTCTATAGCGGGCGAAATATAGCCTATACATAAGGTAAACACGAAAAGCCCCGCGAGCAGCATAACCGCCATTGCGTATTCCGCCCTATAGCCTATAAGCAAAAGGCAAAGCATTGCCGCTATTATGCAAAGCCCTAAAACCGATGTTATATTCATTTTAAAGTCCGAAAACCGATTTTATGGTGGAGAAGAGCTCGCCTATCACATCTATGAGCATTAAAAGCACCACGACAAGCCCCGCGAGCGAGGTGAGCATTGCCTGGTCCTCCCTGCCCGAGCGTGTGAGCAGCTGGCCGAGCACCGCAACAATTATTCCGATTGCCGCCACCTTAAATATAAAATCTACATCCATTTTCTCACCTAAATAATAAGTACTACTGTGAATAGTCCGCCCAAAAAGAAAAGTGAAACATAAAGTCTGGACAGCTTAGTTTTCTCTTCCCTCGCTTCCGTTAGCACATCTTCAAGCGCCGATTTATGAAGCGCGATATTTTTTATCTGCCCCTCGGTATCGGTCGTGCCGAGCAGCTTTAAAAACGACTCTACAAGCTGTTTTTCTTTTGCTTTTAGCCCCTCGAGCCCGTGCCAGCGGCCGTTTTCTATGTACTGACCGCTATTCGTCACGCGCGAGAGTACATAGGGCAATTCTGCACCCGTCAGCCTTATCTCCTCTCCGAGAGAGGATAAGTATAGAATTAACTGTTCGAGTTTTTTTACACGCACTGACAGCGAAAACGAAAGCATTGCACCGTAAGATGTGAAGCTTACAAGCAGCAGTACTGCACCTAAGATTTTCATAAATCCCTCACTTTTATAATTTTAGGCTTTTCGCCAAAGCGCAAAAAGGCAATATTCTCTATCGCGCCGCTATCAATAAGTCGGCTTGTAACCTCTCGCCGCTTTAGCTCTTCTATCTCACCTATGTGGGCGGTGGTCAGCACAGACACACCGCAAGAGAGGGATTTTATTATTTCGTCCACCTCGCCGTGTGAACCGATTTCATCGAAAGCCACAACCTGCGGAAACATTGTACGCACCGCCATTTCTATACCCTCTGCCTTGTCGATACCCGTCAGTACATCGGTGTTATCGCCTATATCGTTTTGCGGCACAGCGCCGTTTGCGGCGGCAATTTCTCCGCGCGTGTCTATGACCGCGACGCGCAGCTTTCGCTCTGCTGACAGTATCCGCACCGAGTCGCGAAGCACCGTCGTTTTACCGCTTCCCGGCGGTCCGCAGATAAGCATTCCGCGCGAAAGATAAGGGGCGAGCGAGTCTGCCGAACCGATTTTTTCGCGCGCTATACGGATGTTTACCGAAGATATATCGCGAAAGCCCGTGGCGGTGTGCGTTCCGCAGATTCCGGCACGGTGGCTACCCTTCATAATTATAAAGCCCTGCTTTATCTCGTCGGTATGACTGTAAACCGAGCGGTTGCAAAGCGCTAAATAAATTTCCATGATTTCCTCTTCACTTACGGTATATATGTTGTGCGGAGGCAGATATGATACCGTTCCGCGTGCCACCCACATTGGCACTCCGCCAACCGTTAGCATAAGCGGTTTACCTGCTCGAACACGTATTTCCTGCGCCTTTTCTTTTACGCTGTCGGGCAAGGAAAGTAGAATTTCACGTATTTTGTCCGAAAAAGGATAAAGTGCGCTATTAAAACGCTTTATATCTTCATTTAATTCTTTCATTTTGCTTGTCCCTCCTGATAGTAATACTATGCGGCGGGACAAATATATAGAACATTAAAAGATATAAAAAAGGAACGACCGTCAGTCGTTCCTTTAGGAAAGATAACGCTTATGCCGCGAGGCACTTCCTTTCTTTACGCCAGAAGAAAGGATTTGCCATAGCGGCATAAGCGTGTTAAAGCAATAAAAAATCCCCCTCAAATGAGGGGGATTTTAGTTTTTTATTCTGGCATTTCCCAGTTGTGCCATACCGACTGAACATCGTCGTTTTCTTCGAGCATATCTATGAGCTTTTCCATATTGGCAACCGCCGTCTCGTCATCGAGCACGGTGGTGGTGGAGGGTACATACTCAACCTCTGCCGATACGAAGGTGTAGCCCTTAGCCTCAAGCGCGTCGCGTACTGCACCTAAATCATTCGGCTCTGTGCTGATTTCAAACACATCGCCGTCAAAGTTGAAGTCGTCTGCACCTGCCTCAAGTGCATCCTCCATAACGGTTTCCTCGTCAAGACCTTCGCCCTCGATAAGAATTATACCCTTACGGCTGAACATAAATGTAACCGAGCCAGACTGGCCGAGGTTTCCGCCGCACTTATCAAAATAGTGGCGCATTTCGCCTGCGGTACGGTTGCGGTTATCTGTAAGGGTTTCTACAACAACGGCAACACCGTTCGGTCCGTAGCCCTCATAAAGCAGCTCTTCATAGTTGTTGGCTTCGCCGTCGCCGGCAGCCTTCTTTATGATTCGCTCAATATTTTCGTTCGGAACATTTGCGGCCTTTGCCTTTGCGATAGCGTCCTTTAACTTGCTGTTCTCAGCAGGGTTAGGACCGCCCATCTTAACTATAACGGCAATCTCTCTGCCGACCTTTGTGAAGATTTTTGCCTTTGCGGCATCGGTCTTTTCCTTTTTGCGCTTTATATTATTCCATTTGGAATGTCCTGACATATTTTTCTTCCTCTCGTTTTTTATCAACCTATTTATTTTATCACACTGTTTCCTGCATTTCAAGTGCTATACGGCATAATTCCTCTAAGTCGTTATAGGAATTTATCTCTCCGCAACGGCGGCGTAGCGCCGCGGCACCCCTCATTCCCTTTAGGTACCACGCGGCGTGCTTGCGCGATTCGAGTATTGCGTTGTGGGGGTCTTTGTATTTTAGCATCAGCTCGACCTGACGGAGCAGCACCGCAAGGCGCTTTGCAAGCGGCGGGTCGGGTAATACCGTTTCGTGACCGAGGTATGCGTTAATCTGTGAGAAAATCCACGGTGCACCCATAGCGGCTCTGCCGACCATTAAAAAGTCGCAGCCTGTATATTCATACATATGGGCGGCATCCTTTGCACAGCATATATCGCCGTTGCCTATAACGGGGATTTTAACCGCGTTTTTTACATCACGTATAATATCAAGATTTACGGGCGGCGCGTACATCTGCGCGCGCGTTCTGCCGTGAACGGTCACTGCGGCGGCGCCTGCGGCTTCCACGCGCTTTGCAACCTCTACCGCGTTTATACTGTTTTCATCCCAGCCCGAACGGATTTTGACCGTAACGGGAACCTCTACTGCGGCTACTACACTTTTAACTATTTTTTCGGCTAAGACGGGGTCCTTAAGCAGTGCGCTTCCGCCGCCGTTTCCTGCGACCTTTGGTGCAGGACAACCCATATTTATATCGAGAAAATCGGGCTCACCCTCACACGCTTTTTTAGCCGCCACCGCCATTGTTTCGGGGTCAGAGCCGAAAATCTGCACGGCTATGGGGCGCTCTTTTTCGTGCACCGCCATAAGCAGTTTGGATTTGCGGTCGTCCATACTTATGCCCTTAGAGCTTACAAGCTCACTCACCGTATAGGCAGCTCCGTATTCGCGGCAAATTTCACGCATTGCGCGGTCGGCAACTCCCGCCATTGGTGCAAGCGCGGCAAAGCCTTCTACTTTCAATTTTCCTATGTTCATATTATCACCAACGACAGTATAACACATTTTTTCTAAAATTTCAAAAAATGATGACATTGCGCGCAATATTTGGTATAATAATCTTTGGTGATTAAAAATGAAGATGCTGGCTATTGACGGAAACAGTATAATAAATCGCGCGTTTTACGGTATCCGACTGCTGTCTACCAAGGACGGCAGATTTACTAATGCTATTTTTGGGTTTTGCAATATTCTTCTACACCTTATGGAAGAGCAGAAGCCCGACAGCGTTTGTATTGCGTGGGACCTAAAAAAGCCCACCTTCCGCCATACGATGTATAGCGAATATAAGGCCGGCAGACACGCGACTCCTCCTGAACTGCTTGAACAGATGCCCGTTATGAAGGAAATTCTTACCGCTATGGGCTTTCACTGTATTGAGTGTGAGGGGTACGAGGCTGACGATATTTTAGGCACGCTCTCGGCTGCCTGTGAGGAAGGCGGCGCTGAGTGCATTATCGCTACGGGTGACCGCGACTCGCTTCAGCTTATATCGGATTCTACCCGCGTATGCTTAGCGGCAACGCGCGCAGGAAAAACCGAAAACATTATATATGACAAGGCTGCGCTTTTTGAAAAGTACGGTCTGACACCTTCTGAGATGATTGAGCTTAAATCGCTTATGGGTGACAGCTCTGACAATATTCCGGGTGTTGCCGGCATTGGCGAAAAAACTGCAACCGCGCTGATTTCTGCATATTCAAGTATTGATTATATTTATGAGCATATTGACGAGTTAGAGATTAAGGACGGCGTAAGAAATAAGCTGCGCGACGGCAAGGAGAGCGCTTTCCTTTCGCGCACCCTCGGCACTATTTGCCGCGAGGTACCCATTTCGCACGATTTGTCTGTCTATACCCCGAACGAGCGCGACGACAAGGCGTTATTATCACTTTTGACCGAGCTTGAGCTTTATAAAATTATGGAGCGCCTTGACATAAAAATAGGCGCACACGAAACTATTTGCGAGAGTGGAAAATGCGTATCTGCCGTACCGTTTGAAGAATTTACGGTAGGCGGCACGCTCGATATTGTTTTAATAGATAACGGTCTTTATCTTTGCAGTGAGCAAAGCTGTACCTCCGCGGATATGAATGCCGCAGGCGCTCTGCTTGAAAACGAGAATATAAAAAAGCGCGTATTTGACTTTAAAAATCTACACAAGGCATGCAAAGCCGCGGGTATTACACTTAAAAATGTTACCTTTGATTCTATGCTTTGCGGCTATCTTTTAAGCCCGTCGGCATCCGCCTACGACATAAACCGTTTAGCACAGGAATATTCTGCGCCCGTACCGCAGCTCGAAAGCACTGATGAAAACATGCGCCTTTGCGCACTTCACAGCAGTGTTTGTGACACTCTTGAGGCTCTTCTTTACGAAAACGGACAGCAAAAACTGCTCACAGAGATTGAGATTCCGCTTGCAAGGGTTCTCGGCGATATGGAGTGCGAGGGATTTTTGGTTGACACCGACGGAATCCGCGCATACGGCGAGGAACTTGGTGAGCGAATTGAGAAAATTGAGAAGGAAATATATTCGCTTGTCGGATACGAATTCAACCTTAATTCGCCTAAACAGTTAGGTATAGCACTTTTTGAGGATTTGGGACTGCCCGCTAAGAAGAAGACAAAAAGCGGATATTCCACCAACGCAGAGGTGCTTGAATCGCTGCGTTACGCGCACCCTGCGGTATCGCTTTTACTCGAATACCGTCAGCTTGCTAAGCTTAAGTCCACCTACTGTGACGGGCTTATAAAAGAGGTAGCCGACGACGGCAGAATACATTCGACCTTTAACCAGACCGAAACAAGAACCGGCAGAATAAGCAGTTTGGAGCCTAATTTGCAGAACATTCCCGTTCGCAGTGAGGAAGGAAGAAAGCTTCGCCGTTTCTTTGTCGCAAAGCAAGGTTATGTGCTTTGTGATGCCGACTATTCGCAGATTGAGCTGCGCGTTTTGGCGCACATGGCAAATGACAAGAATATGATTTCTGCGTTTAAAAGCGGAATTGACATTCACACTGCTACGGCGAGTGAGGTTTTTGATGTTCCGATTATTTTGGTGACTCCTGTTATGCGCTCACGCGCTAAGGCGGTTAATTTCGGCATTGTCTACGGAATTGGTGCGTTTTCGCTCGCCAAGGATATTGGTGTTTCACGTGCCGAGGCCGACAGCTATATAAAGAACTATCTTCGCACATATCCGCAGATAGACGAATATATGAAAAACACCATTGAAAACGCCAAGCGTGACGGCTTTGTTGTGACCGAGTTTGGCAGACGCCGCTACCTGCCCGAGCTTTCGTCTTCAAACGGAATGATGCGTGCATTTGGCGAGCGTGTTGCGCGCAATGCGCCCATTCAGGGTACGGCGGCAGACATTATAAAGATTGCTATGATTCGCGTTTGCGAGCGTCTAAAATCCGAAAACCTTGATGCAAGGCTGATTTTGCAGGTGCACGATGAGTTGATTGTTGAGGCTGAGGAGTCAATAGCCGAAAAGGTGTGCGATATCATTAAGGAAGAGATGCAGGCGGCGGCAAAAATGTCGGTTGAGCTGCTGGTTGACGCGGCATACGGCAAAACCTGGTACGAGGCTAAGCGATGAAAAAGATATTATTTGTCTGCACGGGCAACACCTGCCGCAGTCCTATGGCGGCGGCTATTATGAAAAGCTTGTTTCCCGATATGGAAATAGACAGCGCGGGGCTTTTTGCCGACGGCAGTGCCGTAAACCCAAAAAGCGTTGCGGTATTAGAGGAAATTGGTATTGCGCTTTCGGGCAATTCCCGCCAATTTTCGCGCGAGGATATGAACGCCGATTTAATTTTTTGTATGAGCGATTCACACCGCGATATGTTAAAAAGCGTTGGCGTAGACGACAGCAAAATCCGAGTGCTTAATGTTTCTGACCCGTTTGGGTGCGATATAGAGGTATACCGCGCCTGCCGCGACGAAATCTATGATAAGCTATCTATATTCAAATACGATATTCGGCCTATGAAAAAGGGTGATTCTTCTGCGGTGGCAGAGATAGAAAAGCAGTGCTTTTCTTCGCCGTGGTCGCAGCACGCTATTGAGGAGTCCTTTGAAAACGGCACCTTGTTTTTCGTCGCCGAAAGCAAAAATGGAATCATCGGCTACTGCGGTGTACAGATAACGCTTGACGAAGCCTATGTTTACAATATTGCTACAAGTCCTATGTACCGCGGATTTGGCGTTGGCACTGCACTGACTAAAACGCTTATAGAATGTGCAAAGCAAAACGGTGCCGCATTTGTTTCGCTTGAGGTGAGAGAAAGCAATCAAGGCGCAATCAGCATTTATGAAAAGGTAGGCTTCAAGGTAGCCGGAAAACGAAAGAATTTTTATTCCGCGCCGCGCGAGGACGGAATTATTATGACGAAGGTGATAGAGTGATAATACTGAGTATTGAATCGTCCTGTGACGAAACGGCGGCCGCCGTTTTATCCGACGGACAGGTGCTTTCCAACATTATTGCAACACAGATTGAAGAGCATAAAATATACGGCGGAGTCGTGCCCGAGATTGCATCTCGCCGACATACCGAGGCTATAAGCGCGGTTGTGTCTGAGGCGATAGAAAAGGCGGGTGTGACCTATGAATCGCTTGACGCTATTGCCGTCACCTTTGCGCCCGGTCTTATAGGCGCACTGCTTGTAGGTGTTAATTTTGCAAAGGGACTGTCCCAGTCGCTCGGTATTCCGCTTATTCCCGTACACCATCTGCGCTCGCACATTGCGGCTAACTATATTGAATATCCCTCTCTTAAGCCGCCGTTCTTGTGCCTTTTGGTTTCGGGCGGAAACACCCACCTCACGCTTGTAAAGGATTATACCGAGTTTGAGGTTATCGGCCGCACGCGCGACGATGCGGCAGGCGAATGCTTTGACAAAACCGCGCGCGCAATGGGACTTTCCTATCCGGGCGGCGTAAACCTTGATAAAATTGCAACCGTGGCTGACCCGAAAAGATACCGTCTGCCCTCCCCTGCGGTTGACGGAAGTGAGTTTGATTTTTCCTTTTCGGGACTTAAAACCGCCGTTATCAACCTTATTCACAACGCAGAGCAAAAGGGCGAGGAAATTGATATTCCCGTGCTTGCCGCGACGGTCAGACAAAAGGTTTGCGATATACTTATAGAAAAGACTATGCTCGCCGCCGAGCGTGAGAATATACGCGATATTGCGGTTGCAGGCGGTGTTTCGGCCAACAGCGAGCTGCGTGCAAGGCTCGAAGAAGAGTGTAAAAAGCGCGGATATAATTTTTACTGTCCGCCGCTTAAATACTGTGGCGATAATGCCGCTATGGTTGGCGCCCAGGCCTTTTATGAAATAAAAAGCGGCAACACGGCAGGAAGCGACCTTAACGCCTTTGCCACATTACCGATTGATTATAGGAAATAAATTTTTAAAATTAAAACCCACCTACTTTCGTAGGTGGGTTTAGTTTTATCTTATTTTACATAAGAAGGTTCTTTCTGAACACGGCCTAAGTACTTAGCAGCCTTGTTGCAAGCAGCCTTCATTGTTGAACCGTAGGAGTCAAGAACAGTCTTAACGTTTGCTGCGGTTGTGGTAGAAAGCTGGGTGTTGAGGTTTGCATAAGCGCCTGTGTCATAGTAGGTAAGAAGTCCTGCAGAGATGTTGGAGCCCTTCGGACGAGATGCCTTAGTAATCTCCTGCCATACATCATACATCTGCTCATCAGCAAAGGTATTCTTGAAGGACTTGAAGCTTGTATCTGCATAGCTTGCAGGGTCAAGGAAGTAGCGCATGAAGTAAACTGCTGCCTCTACGTTCTTAGCACCCTTAGCAACGCCCCAAAGCTTTGCGTTAGAGGGAGTATGTGTTCCTGCAACGGGTACGCAATCGAATGTAGCATGGTCAATATCCCACCAGTTAGACTCTTTATACATACCATAGGAAATAGCATCAAAGAGAGCAACTTTTCCGCTTACAAGACCTGCACTGTCCCAACCGGTAACAATCTTGTCGTCGTACCACTGGGTAAGCATACGCTGGGTGTCAAGTACAACAGAGTTTGAAAGGTTGCTCTTATATTCCTTACCGTCAAATGTTGCAAAGTCCTGACCTGCTGCGAGCATATAGGGGTTGTTAACCGACTGAGTCTGGATTGAAAGACCAACGTTGCCCTGCTTCTTATCTTTACACTTGCGTGCAATATCCTCAACAGCGTCGGTGGTCCACTTGCCAGCCTTATAGAGGTCCCAAGGCATTGTAGCGATGCCGAGTGTATCCTTTAAGTACTTGGGGTTGTAGTAGGTAACGATGCTTGTATCGTCGCAGTACCAGGTTCCTGCAACAGCAAGACCGTAGTACTTACCGTTGATTTTGTAGGTATCCATAATCGACTTGTTCCAGATTTTGTCGTCAAGACGGAAAACCTCTTCATCAAGCGGCTCAAGCGATGTAATTGCGTAGGAAAGGAATGTGGAAGAACCGATATTTACAACATCCGGTGCTTCACCTGCTGCAATAAGTGCGCCAAGCTTGGTTGTGTAGGCGGCTGTATTATTCTCGGTATGGATAAGGTTAACCTTTATACCTGTCTTCTTTTCAAAGCCTGCTACAAGCTCGGTATCAATCTTTATCGGGGGACGCCATAAAAGAACGGTAACGGTGCTGCCCTTTAAGTCCTTAGAAATCTCAGAATAAGGGTCCTTGGCAAAGGTGGTCTTACCGGTCTTTTCTACCTTGTTGGTAGTGTTGTTTTTGTTGTTGCCCTGTGTTGCGGCACTCATACCCTTTTTGCTACTGGTATCATTCTTGTCGTCAGTAGTTTCGTCTTTGGACTCTGTCTTGTCATCGTCCGCTTTGCTTGAGGTGTCGTCGTCATCCTTGTTAAGGTCTTCAAGGCTGATAGGATTGCCGTCTTCGTCAACATAGATGGTTTCAACCTCATCACTGCTGTCGCCCTTGTCGCCGCTGCAACCTGCGAATACGCAGAGAACCATTGCGAGCGCTAAAACGAGTGAAAGCAGCTTTAATACTTTTGCGTTCATTTTCTAAAACCTCCGTTTAATTTTTAGGTTGCTTTACATAAGCATTATATAATAATTTTTGCGTAATTGCAATAATATCATATAAAATTGAACTAAATTTTAAAAGTTTTATATGGAATATTACAAGTAATTAACCAACAATACCGACACGGTCGATACTTGCTATAAACTGCTTCTGCAGAATTGCGTACATTATAAGCACGGGTCCTATAAAGAGCAGACACGCCGCCATTGTGGGACCTACCGCCTTTTCGTAGGCGTAGCCAAGTGTTCCGACACGCGCAACTATTGAGTTAAGCGCAACAGCCAAGGGATAGTCCTTGCTGAAATACATAATTGACTGATAGTAGTCATTCCAGTACCAGATTACAGCAAAAATTGTAACGGTGAGGAATACAACACCCGAGGACGGAACAACAACCTTTAAGAAGGTCTTGAACGGTCCTGCACCGTCTATCCAGGATGCCTCTTCAAGCTCTTTAGGCAGTCCTAAGAAGAACTGACGGTAGATGAAGATAAAAAGTCCCGAACGGATGCCAACGCCAAACAGCGCAGGCAGATAGAAAACAAAGGGGGTGTTTATAAGATTCAGGTTAATATCTGTACCGAAAACATTGTTTACAAGTCCTAAAAGTCCGCCCAAATCAAAGAAACGGAAGTTAAGGTAGGACGGTATTATGTAAACCTGTGCGGGTACGATTGCAGTCAGCAAAACTATACCGAAAAGGAAATTGTTTTCCCGAAACTTAAAGCGTGCAAGTCCGTAGGCTACGAGCGAGCAGGATGCAACCTCAATAAATGCAGAGAATACGCACTTAAATACGGTGTTCCAAAGCGATTTCAAATAGTCGAGCGCTTCGATAGCGACCGAGTAGTTTGAAAACGCAAGCGTTTTCGGCACCCAGACAACGCTGGGGTCGTAGACATCGGAAAGCGAGATAAGACTGTAGCTTATCATTGAAAGCAGCGGATAGATAACTATGTATCCAACCGAAAGCAGAAGAATTATTCGGGCGACCGAGAAGGCAACACTTCCCGCCTTTTGTGCTGCCTTTTTATTGTTTATATCATTAAAATCAAATTTCATTTGCAGCACCCCCTTAATTCCAACGCTTCATACAAATCTTGTTGTAGAGGAAGAGTATTGCCGCTGTTATAAGTCCGATTACAGCAAAGTAGAACCACATACCTGCCGAGCTATGATAATAGTTCTGGTTAAGGTTCATTATTTCGTACGCCTGCTTCATAACGGGGTCGCTCGTCTTGGTAAGCAGGTCGATAACGGTGTAAACGATTACAAGCAGCAGCGAGTTTGATACCATTGGAAGAGTGATATACCAGAACTCTTCCCAAGTGGTAGCACCCTCAACCTTTGAAACCTCATAAAGCTGCTCCGGAATGGTCTGCAATCCTGCGATAAAGAGAACTATCTGAACACCGCAGTCCCAAAGGAGATTGAATATCATACCTATGTACTTTGCCATAAGGTCGGTGATTTCCTGCGGCATATTTAGCTGACCGAGGACAGCTTCAAAATCTATGCCGCCGCTGACATACTCGTTAGAGGCATCGGTCGAAAGCTGAATTATAGGGTTCTGGTTTCCGCCGACCGACTCGGTAAGATATCCCATTACAACGCCCGTTGCAATGATAACGGGCAGGAAGTAAAGTGAGCGGAAAATCATTCTGCCTTTAAACTTCTGATTAAGGATTACTGCCAAAATAAAGCTGACTATAACGATAATCGGAAGTGAATAAGAGAAGTTGGTGAGCGAGGTTGTAAGATTTTTTAAGTAGCTTGGATTTTCGCGAAGCATATACTTAAAGTTGTCTATACCTACAAACTCGGTCATAATTCCCTCAAGCGGGTCTAACCACACATCTGAAAAGGAATACCATATTGACTGAACAATGGGAACGAGGAAGAACAGCACTATTCCGATTTCCCACGGGAGTACGAACATTCTGCCGTAAAGACTCTTTTTAGATTCGATACCACGAACACGGCGTTTTTTCTTACTCAATTACTGTTCCCCCTTTCAGCGCAACAAAGTCTGTTGCAGGAATTTTTACACCCGCGGTGCTTACGGCCTTATCACCGTAGTTTACATATACGGTAACCCCGTTGTCGAACACGGTTTTTGTAAGCGTGGCGGTTATACTTTTGTGGTCAGCTATTTTTGCCGACTTAACCTCTGAGAGATATTCCTTTGACTCTTCTACCATTTCGGAGATTGCCTGTTTGTTGTCATCAAACTTGGTAGCGAAGAACACATCCTCACCCACAAGTGTTGTATCAACAGAATAATCTGCAGTTAGCTGGAAGGAAAGTCCCATTCCGCTTTCAACCGACTTTAAGAACTGTGTGCGTGAGTTGGTTGCGGTGTTTATTGCTTCACCCGCAATATCAACACAGCCCTTAAACACCATCTGATAGAACGGAATTTCCTCGTCAAACGAGAGATTCTGGTTTGAGGCGGTGGGAACATTCAGCACGACATCTGCGAGCACAGCCGCAAACTCGTTAGCCTCGCTGAGTGCTACCTTTTCGCCGTCACTCTTGATGTTTTTAAGTATCTCACTAACCTGCTCCTGCGTGCCTTCTTTATTGTAGAATTTTTCGTCTACATAGTCGGAATAGGCAACCGAGCCGAGCGAGTCGAGCGAAATGCCCGTAATACCAAGCTTTTCAGCAGCCGAGAGTGCCTTTTCAGCCGATTTTTCAACGAGTGAGCGTTGCAGAAGGAAATGATAATTATCCAGTTCGCGAAGCTTTGTGCTGCGGTTATATACATACTGCTTTGATGCGGCGTTGTTCGCCGTAACTGCGGTATCCTTAAGTCCGCCTGCGCCCTTCTTAAAACGAATAACATCAAAGTTGAAATAGGTGTCTATTCCAAGCTCCTCTGTTTTAGACAGCAGGTTTTTAATATCCTTTTTGTTGCCGTTAACGCCTGTAAGCTTAAAGCCACCGCCAAGGTCGCCGTAGCTAACGCCCGTAGCGCCAAAGCCCGACATATTAAGCACCATATTACTACCCGACAGTTCACACAACTGCTTTGCTATATCCTCTGCCTGCTCATATGTTGTGAGCGAAACGGTCTTTTTATAGGGGATACCAAGCATAAGCTCGTTAGTCTGGAAGCCGCCGAGAAGGGTTGTATAGAGCAGACGGCTTTCTGCCTTATCGCTCATATCTCTGTTTTCTATAAGCCAATCTCTATAATAGCTTGCGATGCCCGAATAGCTTGCATCCTGCTTATCCATAATGTGATAGCTGACGGTTATGGGCTCTTTTGCTACAAGCTCTTCTTTTATATGGGTACGGATACGGATTCTTCCTGCGAGTATGGTTGAAACGGGGCGGTTATATCCGCGAACATAGCAGGTTACATAAGCCGAAGCGTAGGAGGTGTTTTTATTACCTGCCTGCGCATTTATAACGCACTTTTCACTGCCGTTTTCAATTATTGCGGCAACCGCGCGCTCACCCTCTACCGCGCCGAACACGGGGAGGCGTACTTCCTCGGTGTTGGAGAGCTTTTCGTAAATTTCAACCGTGGGGTCGTCACCGTAAACCTCACCCGAGAAGGTGCGTACTGCGCCACTGCCGCGTTCGTCAGCGTACATAAGTGCGCCGCTGCCCGACGGAATAACGAGGTAGTTTTCGCGTTTTGCCGAAACCGAGCAGAGCATAGGAGAAAGTGAAACGGTAAGAATTTTATTCTCGTCGCTGCTTTCGGTAATGTCGGTAGGAACAACCTGAACCGAGAAGCCGCTGTCGGTCAGTGTATATTCAACAGGAACGGAAATCATCTGTGCGTCGAAATAATAAGTAACGCGGATTCCGTTTTCAATTTCCTTACTGCCCACACGACCACGAACAAAAACCTCTGTATTTGCGTAAAGGGTTGCGGTTACATTGTTGCTTACGGTCAGCGCGGTAATGTAAATCGGAGAATAGAGCGGTGCTACGCCGCCACTTTCTACCTCGGGTATTTCCATACCGGGTAGGAATTCATTTTGCTCTATTTTAAGCTTGTCGCGGTTTTGCTTATAATACTCGTACGGTATTTGAGAATAAATATAGCCGCTTTGCTTATCCGTTATCATTACATTTGCGGTCTCGGCGTCCCACTCAAGCGTAAAGCTGTCGTTTTCGGCCACCTTGCCGGAGTCTACATTACTTGTAGCACCGACAACATAGGGTCTGCGTGCGGTCTTTTTTTCTTCGCCGCAGCCTGCAAAAAGTGTCAGCATCAGGCAAACGCTGAGTGCAAGACATAAAAATCTGAATAGTTTATTTTTCATTTGTCTGCCCTCCGTTTACCTATATTTTACTTCTTTGTAAACGGTTACAAAGAATGAGCCGAACTGCTGAACGAGGATGCTCACCATAAAGAGCATAAATACAACGACCAGCATTGCTATTACTGAAATAATTGTAATTCCGACAAACTTGCCAAAGCCGAATTCGTGTACCGTCATAACGCTTATGCAGAACATAATTGCCGTGAGTGCGAAGCACACATAATAGATAACGGTTATAACAAGTGATTCCTCGGGAACGACGAAGTTTGAAAGAACGGTGTAAATGAAGTAGTAAGCGGTTATGGGAATTAAGCTATAGCAGGTGCAGATATAAATATGCTTTATCTTACCCTTACCCTCAAAGAGTGTTGCCATTCCCCAGTTGCAGATAACCCACAGAAGCACCAGTCCCACAGTGCCAAGCAGCACGATAAAGGAGTTGAAGGTGGTCTTGTCGAATATCTGATACATAAAGCCGCCGTATACGCGGGAAATAAAGGTTGCTATGTAGAAAATTATAAGAACTACGGTTGCAAGCAGTACCGAGCCCTCTCCCTCGTAACGAATACGGTTGAAGGACTGGAACGGATGCAGAATGCAACGGAACATAAGCGAAACCTGACGGTTTTTAATCAGCTTAACCTCGCGCTTGCTTGTAACATAAAGCATTGCTGCAATCGCGCCGACTACCACTACTGCTATGAGGAACAGCCAGGTGAAGTTCTTTGCGAGGTAATCACCGCGCACATACTCGAACGCGCTGGCGTAGGTATCCTGGTCGATACCGATTTTGGCGTACTCGAGCGCCTTGTCATATTCCTCTGCTACGAGGTATGCCTTGGCAAGACCGCGGTATGCCAACTGACAGTTGCGGTCAAGGCGGAGGATTTCCTCCCACTTGGGCTGTGCCTCTGCGTATGCGCCGACAACAGTTTTTGCCTGTGCATCAAGCAAGAGTCTGCCGTAATCGGTACGCTTATAAATCTGAAGTGCGCCGTTAATACGGTCGCAAAGGATTACTGCGCCGTCCTTGCCGATAGCAAGCGAAGAAACGGCACCCGACATTCCCTTTTGACTGGCAATGCCCGTACCTCCGCCGAATACTGCAATAGGATTACAGTTCTGGTCGTAGATATAAACTCTGCCATAGGTGGTGTCGGCTGTATACATAAAGCCGTTTTCGTCAAGCGTCATTGAAGCAAGTGAGGTAACGCGGTTTTCCGATGAGGAGGCACGAACCGATTTAAACGCATCCGAAAACTGAAGCGAGTCGGACGAGGCAACCTCGGTCTTGCTCTTATCCTTAAGCACGTTAACGCCGCCTGGGCTTAGCTTTTTAAGCTGACCCGGGTCAGCCTTATAAATATTTGTAGCGCCCGTTGCGGTGTAGATAAAGTCATCACCGTCTACCGCTATATCGGTAAACTGGAACGGGAGTGTTTTTACCTTCTCTGCCTGCAGGGTTTCACTTGCAAAGAAAACCTCCCAAACCTTATCAAAAATATCGCCTAAGGTAGATGTAACGGTGTTCGAGCCGTAAAAGCTTACAAATTCACCGTCCGGGCCGTAGAGGATTGCACCGTAATACGAGCCCTCACTTACGACATATTTATAGCCCTTAGAGTCTATAGCTATACGCTTAGGCATAAACTGGAAGTCGCTTGGAATAACATCTGCATCGGGCAGGGTTAAAAGGTCATATACCTTACCCGTTGCATCACAGACGATTACGCGTCCGTTTTGCGTATCGGCAATATAAAGCTTGCCGTCGGTATGGGCATAAGCGCCCAAAGCACCGGTGAAATCAAGCGTTTCTTCGCCATACTTAAGATTCTGAAGCACGCTTTTTTTGGTGAAATCCGGATTGAGAACTATTACTCTGCCGTTTGCGGTATCGGTAATATAAACATTGCCTTTTGTGTCGGTGCTGACATCATTAGGCTCTTTTAGCGCGGAAATGCCGAGCACATCGCTGTTTATAGTAGTCTGATATTCGTAAACGGGGCGCTGTGAAGTAGTGAGCATTGTGCCGTAGCCATTCCAGATAGTATAGCTATCATAGGGCTTGCTTCCAACCTCAGCCGCTGAAACGGTAACGCCCAGTAGGGCCGTCATAATAAGGAAGACGGAAAGGAAGCACGCAAGTCGGCGAAGCATTTTACTGTTTTGTTTTAGTTTCATAAAAATACCTCCCGCCCTTACTTAATGCCCGAGCTACTCATAGTCTTGGTAACGCTTCCCTGCGATACCATATAGACCAGAATGGGCGGAATCATCATTATTACTGTAACTGCCATTGCCGAGCCCTGACGGGTAAGACCGCCCGCCGCTATCGTTGAAGCGGCGCTGGGCAGGGTTTTAAGCTCTTCGCTGAAGATGGTACCACCCTCAACTAACTGCCACAAATCACGGAACGCAAAGAGCGTGAGTGTGAGCCAGCCCGGCTTAACTATCGGCATAACAAGCTGCCAGAACACGCGCATAGTGCCTGCACCGTCTATTCGGGCGGCTTCTATAAGTGCATCCGGAACGGCAGCGTCCATATACTGCTTCATAAGGAATACACCCATTGAAGAGGGTATCATAGGCAGAATATAAACGAGATATGTATCTATCATTCCAAGATAGGAATAGATAAGATAACGCGGAATTGCGAGTGTGTAGGAGTTATAAAGGAGCGAAAACTGAATAATCGAGAAGATTATCTTCTTTCCGCGAACCTTTGACTTTGAGAGCACGAACGCACCCATTGATGCCACGATAACGTGCAGCACGGTGGTAGCCAAGCTTATAAACAAGCTGTTGAAAATATATCTTGAAAGCGGAACAGCAAGGTTATCGAGCAGTGACGGAATTACCGTATAGTTTTCAAGGGTGGGGCGTACTACGAAAAATCTCGGCGGGTAGACAAGCAGCTCATCAAGCGGCTTGAGTGACGTAGAGATTGAGTATATCATCGGAAGGATTGAAAACAGTCCGAAGAATATAAGGAAAAAGGTATAGAAGAAGTTTCCGGCTTTAGAACGGGTAAATCTTTTATACTGGTCGCGGTGAGCAACCTTTAATTTATCCGCGTGAAAACGGTTTTTCTTAAATTTAAACATCTACCCACCCCCTTACTTGCCTGCGAGATTTATAAGCTTAAACATAAGCTGCTTTGTGATTGCCATAAGTGCGAACAGGAACACCGATATTGCTGCAGCGTAGCCCATTTCGTAACGCGCGTTACCAACGTCGGCAAGCAGAGATACTATTGTATCAACGCAGTAGTTAACCGACGGATAACCGCAAAGCTCAATAGCAACGGCACTTACCGAGAATGCCGACTGAATCTGCATAACGCAGCCGAACATAAGTATATCTCTCATCGACGGGAGGGTTATATACCAAAGCTCATGCCAGCGGGTGCGAACGCCGTCGATAGCGCCTGCCTCATAAAGCTCTGCATTTACATTCTGCAGACCCGCTATATTGGAGAGGAAGGTAATACCCATACTCAGCCACAACTGAACTATCATAATGATAGGCATTGCGTAGGTCGGACTCTTGAGCCACTGAACAGGGTCAACTATGAGTCCGAGCGACATTAAGATACTGTTTATGTAACCGTAGCTGTCGCCGCTGAAGAGCACCTTCCAGATAAAGTAAACATTACCCGTAAGTGCGGGAGCGTAGAATAAAAACGAAAGCAATGTGCGGATTGCGGGATTGAATTCGTTTACCATCCACGCAAGGATAAAGGCTAAGAAGAAGCCAACAGGACCCGTTATAACGGCGAAAATCAGAGTGTTTCTGAGTGCCGTCGGAAAAACATCGTCCTGAACGAACATACGAAGGTAGTTATCAAGTCCTGCCCACGAGGGAAGCGATACTGCGTCAAAGTGGAAGAAGCTTAGCAGTACCGAGGTGATAACGGGCAGAATTGTAAACATAAAGAAGAGGATAAAGAAGGGAGCCAGCATTATGTAATAGGCCGCCTGCTCTTTTTTGGTGCCTCGGCTTATAGAGCTTACGCGCTCTGTTGTGCGTTTTTTGAACATATCTGCTTTCCCCTCCTTTAGTCAAGATTGTACTGGTTACGCTTACGAGTGATTTCGTTATCACCGTAGCCTGCCCATTTGATTATCATATCTTTTGCATTTTTGCCGTTGTTTACAACATTCCAGTATGCCTGGTCAATAATACGGGCGGTGTAGTAGCCGCCTGCAACCTCGGGCACCTCGCGAACATTCTTCCACTGTGCCATAAGGCTATTTAGACTCTCTTTGTCCCAAGCCATCTGCGAAAGAGCCTTAGGATTAGAGGTGGTAACACGTCCGCTGACTCCCAAGATAGATTCGCAGTTGTTGGAATAGCGAAGCTGTGTATCGGCGGAAACCCACCATTTGAGGAATTCCCAGCCGCCTTCGGGGTTTTTAGAAACCGAGAGGATTCCGCATCCCGTACCGGAGCCTGCCTGCAGACGATTTATCTTGCCGTCTGCGCCGACCGTACCGGGCAGCTCTGCCATTTTCCACTTGCCCATAATTTCGGGTGCGGCCAAGGTGAGCTGTGCATAGTAGGTGTAGCCTACAAGACCGAGAGGCATAACACCCGTACGGAAACGGTTGAAGAAGTCATATGTAATCGGGAATTTATAGTCGGTATAGAGCTTTGTCCACCACTCAAACGTTTCGATAGCCGTTGCATTTGTGAGGTTAAGACCGTCAAGCTCAGATTTATAAAGCGACTGATTTTTCTGCAAAAGCAGCGTCGGGAATATCGAGAGTGATGCAACACCCGCGTTGGTCTGCGTGCTTGAGGTTATCTGAACATAGGGCATACCTACCTGATAGTTGTTACGCATTATGATTGACGCAACATAGAGGAATTCGTCCCAGGTTTTCGGCGGTTTAATGCCAAGCTCTTCAAACACGTCGGTACGGTAGTACATCATACTGAAGCCCTGCGTGTCGGGCAGAGCATAAACTCCGCCTTCAAACTTATAAGGTACAACGGCATCCTTAGAGATAAAGTTGTCAAGCACCTGCTCATAATCCTCGAACTTAGAAAGGTCTACCATAGCGCCACGAAGTGCTAAGTTTACCGGCTCGCTTCGTGCCATATGAAGTGAGCAGTCGGGTCCGTTGCCCGAAAGAATTGCCTGAATATAGGATGCGTTGGAGATTTTTACATTAACACCTATTCCGGTTTTCGGAGTAAAGGAGGACTGAATAAGGTCGTTAAGCACACGAACCTGGTCGCGTCCCCAGTTAACCCAGATTGTTATCTGCTCCTCGGTATCGAGGTCACCTGATACGCTGTTATAGGTGCTGCTGAAGGAGGAAAGCAGACGCTTGAAGGAGAAGGTCGTATCCTCCCAGAAGGTAGCATCGGTGGCCTCTACCTCGCTATCGGGTGCCGCAAAGACCATATAGTCAATGTCAAGCGGCAGACTCATCATCTCGTACATCAGCGAGTTTACAGAACAGTAGTTGGTGTAATACTGGCTCTTGTACTGGTGAGAGGTATAGGGGAATTTGAGCATATTCTTCATGACCTGAGCAAATGAGCGAATGGTTGTTGCGTTGGTGCCGCCCGTTTTGCCGTAGAGGTCTTCAAGAGCGTAGGATATGCGGTATAGCTCATCCATATCACGCTCTAAGATTGCCTCGAAATCGGGAATCTGCTCAAAAAGGTTATAGTCACGCGAGGCGTCGGGGGTTTCACCCGTTATCTGAACTATTTTGCGGTAAAGGCTACCTGCGCTGTAAACTACCGCCTCTAAATCGCGGGCAAGGTCGGCAAGTGCGCCGATTGAAACCTCGAGCGAGAGGGTATGCTCACCCTTTTCGAGATAGAAGCGATACTCTCCGTCACCGTCGCCAAGCTCTGTATACTGCCAGCCCGATTTATAGGGGAAATCTATGCTCGTCATCTGACCGAACGGTACCTCACCGTCGATATAAAGTCTGCGGTAGGAGCTTCCGTTTAAGATTCCGTTCTGACGGAACTTAATTCCAAGCTTATAAAGTCCCGTTTCGGGGGCAACAAACTTCCAGGTGAGTGTATCACCAGGGGACTGCCAGTTGGTTGAGCCTATATAATTTATTTTGCTTACAAACGGACTTGTCGGAGAAACGCTGGGGTCGGAGGAGTCGGATTTTGCAACGAGCGAGTTTGTGCTTTTTATATCGGCAGACTCACCCTCTATGAAAATAACCTCGTCACCCTCATAATCGCGCCAGCCCTTGCCGGCATAATCGAGTCTTGCCTTTTCATAGGATGAATAGGTACAACTAAACGGCTCACCAAAGACAAGCTTTTCAAGATAAAACGGCTCTTCAATAGCGCCGAGGGTTACCGTGTGCTCACCTGCCGTAAGCGCAAACATATACGGGTCGGAAACAAGGCCCGTTGCGTCCTTTGCATAAGCTTCTGTAAAGGTGACAACCTCTACCTGTTCTGCGGTGAACTGGTTGCCGACACCGTCCGAACGGATTTCTCCGCCGTCAGCCCATACACGCGGAAGCTCGAGCGCGTCAAGTCCCGAAAAAGGCTGCTTTCCGTCTATTAAAACCGAAAGCTTTATTGGGTTTGAACGGCTTTTTATTCCCTGATAGAAGAACTTAAGAGAGTACATTCCCTGCTCTTTTACGGTAAACTTGTATGTAACCGTTCCCTTTTCGTTGGTCCATTTAAGCAGGTTCTTCTTGCCGTCGTGCTCTGCCACCTTGGTAGCGTCGGCACCGTTTGACGACACAAAGCTATCTCCCTGTACGGTTATGCTGTCAGTAGCCTCTGGGTAATCCTCGTTAAAGGAACCGGGCATAATCGCTCCCATATAGTTTTCAAGATAGCTGTCGTAATCCGACACGCTGCCCTTCTCTCTGACCACGGGTGCAGGTGCGGTGCTGGTTTCTTCTGCCGATACGGCCGTGCCAAGACAGCCGAAAAGCAGAGCAAAAACCAAAAGCGTACATAAAATTCTTTTCATTGCGAACCTCCGTTTGCGTTTTTGGCAATTTAAGTGAATTGTTGGCAAATTTCATAAAATGACAAGTATCAGAAATTTTGTTTGTGAATTTTTACTAATAAAAATACTAAATTTATAATATCCCGCCATTATCCTTATACATTTTACCACATTATATATAGAAAAAAAGTCTAAAAAAATCCTAAATGTTAGGAAATTTTTAGACTTTATTTTTGTTCATATTATTTGTTTGTGCACTTTTACAATAAACCGAACTTTTGAACGATTTTTACGAGCTCTCTTCGGTCGGAAATATTGGCAGAATCGAGCATTTTTTTGACGCGATATTTGACCGAGCTTTGAGAGATAAACATCTCCTCCGCTATCATAGACATATTCTTTCCTTTGCACAGCCCCGCTACGATTTTTCGGTCAAGCTGGTCCCAAAGACGAACAAGCTCCTCTGCGCGAAGATACATCATATAATCGTTATCGGTGCGGTACGCCGATGGTCCGACCGCATTCCCAAAGCGCGAGGCAGGAATTGTGCGGGATGCGGTACTGTTGCCCACCTTTATAGGACACGGAACCGAAACACTCACCTTCCCTACCGCATCGTTTTTGCTTAAAAAACGGTGAAGCTTTACCGCCGCGGCACCAAGCGCCGCAAAATCTAACCCTGCACAAGTAATTGATGCGCCGTCGCGTAGTGACAGCTTGTTTCCGCCATAGCTTGCGACAAAGATATTTTCAGGAACGGATATTTTATGCTTTTTTAAAAGTGCTATAAGGTGATTTGCCTCTGCATCGCGCGAGCAGATTACAGCATCAAAGTTTTCATAAATCTTAGAAAACGAGGAGCTTAGCTCTGACATACACGAAAAGGTCATAGCCTCGTGCACCAACGCGTGTTTTTCGGCGCTTTTCTTAAATGCCGCCATCTTGCTTTCGAGCGACAGGCGCCCCGTGCAGCCGACAAAGGCGATTTTTCTCTTTTTTGCTGCATAAAGGTAGGAAACAAGGTCTTCGGTCGCGCCGTCATAGTCAAAGCCGACCGTAGCGTCTGCGCGCTCAATATTCGCCGAGGCCGCTGCATTTACCGCGACCGCCGTACCGCCCGCCTCTTTTATGTGGCGGCAAGCATCCGTAAACCACGGCTTTGTATAGCCAACGGCAAGCACTATCGGATTTTCGGTGTTTATTACGGTTTCGGGCAAGAAGAAATTCTGTACTGCAAGATTTTTCTTGTCCGCCTCTGCTTTTAGGCCTTTCAGCACATCCTCTATCCAGTAGCTATCAAGCCCCGCCTGCTCGCTTACGACATATATCGGCATTTGTTTCCCTCCTTTCGACTTTATATGACCATTATAATTCCCGAAAGCGAAAATGACAACTCTTTTTTATCGCTGCATTTGTTTACACAGCTAAGAAAATGTGTTATACTTTATTCACTCTAATCTATACTAAGGGTGTATATTTATGTGCGGATTTGTAGGATTTACAAACTTAATAAAGGACGATGGCACCGTATTATCGGAAATGATGGACACCATTGTTCACCGCGGTCCCGACTCCGCCGGCAGCTTTGTAGACGAGCGCGCCGCGCTTGGCTTTCGCCGTCTTAGCATTATCGATTTAAAGGAGGGCGACCAACCGCTTTTTAACGAGGACGGCAATCTGGTGCTGACCTTTAACGGCGAGATTTACAACTATAAGGAGTTACGCGAAGAGCTTATCTCCGCCGGTCATATTTTTAAAACCAATTCCGACAGCGAGGTACTGCTTCACGGCTTTGAGCAGTATGGCGAAGCGCTTGTAAGCAGGCTTCGCGGAATGTTTGCTTTCGTAATTTATAACCGCGCGGACGGCACCATTTTCGGCGCGCGCGATATGTTCGGCATCAAGCCGTTTTACTATACACAGATGGACGGCTCGTTTATTTTCGGTTCTGAAATAAAGGCTTTTTTACCCCATCCGCATTTCAGAAAGCGACTGAACGAGGACGCACTTTCCCACTATCTTTCTTTCCAGTATTCTCCCACCGAAGAAACCTTTTTTAAGGATGTTTATAAACTGCCGCCCGCACATTATTTTTACTTTCGCGACGGAGAGATGACAAAAACGCGCTATTGGCGGCCGAATTTTTCTGCCGAGCAGGGCGCGCTCGAATACTATGCTGACCTTACCGACAGCACATTGCGTGAGTCGGTTAAGGCGCACAAAATTGCCGATGTTGAGGTTGGCTCTTTTCTGTCGTCGGGCATTGACAGCAGCTATATCGCAGAGGCGGCAAAGGTAGACAAGACCTTTACCGTAGGATTTGAGAGCGAGGGCAACCGCTACAACGAAATTGACTATGCAAAGGATTTTGCTAAAACTATAGGCGTTGAAAACATAAGCAAGGTAATCACACCTGAGGAGTACTGGGACACCTTCCCTAAAATTCAGTATCATATGGACGAGCCGCTTGCAGACCCCGCAAGCATTGCCCTTTACTTTGTTGCAAACCTTGCAAGCGGGTATGTTAAGGTTGTAATGTCGGGCGAGGGCGCGGACGAGCTTTTTGGCGGATACCGCATATATATGGAGCCGATTACCACCACAGCATACGACCTTTTACCCTTTGCTTTGCGCCGAATTATCAGCAAAATTTGCTCTGTTCTACCGCATGTGCGCGGAATAAATTACCTTATCCGCCGCGGAAAAACGGTGGAAGAGCGTTTCATAGGCAACGCGAATATCTTTTCACTTCGCGAGCGCAAAAAGGTGCTCTTACGCGACAACGGCATTGCACCGCAGGTACTGTGCGACAAGTTTTATAGCGAGGTTTCTGATGCTGACGCGATAACAAAAATGCAGTATCTTGACATAAATATGTGGCTTATGGGTGATATTCTGCTTAAAGCCGATAAGACGAGTATGGCAAACTCGCTTGAGCTTCGCGTTCCGTTCCTTGACAAAAAGGTTATGGAGCTTGCAGAAAAAATACCCACCGAATGCAGAGTAAACACCGTTACTACTAAGCTTGCGCTGAGAAAAGCCGCAGAACGTACCTTGCCCGCGCGCACCGCTATGAAGGATAAGCTCGGTTTCCCCGTTCCCATAAGGGTATGGCTTTGCGAGGATAAGTATTACACCATCGTTAAAGAGGCTTTTTCTTCCCCTGCGGCAAAAAAATATTTTAACACAAAAGAAATCTTAAAGCTGCTTGAACAGCACAAGAACGGCAAAGCGGATAACAGCCGAAAAATCTGGACGATTTATACCTTCCTTGTTTGGTACGCGCAATATTTTGAGGTTTAATTTGTAATATGCGGTAAATACTACTTTTAGGAAAGGAAGTAGTATTTATGAATAAAAACAACGCTATGTCATTTGCAAAGGGCATTGCCGCAGGAATGGCTGCGGGCGCGGTTGCCGCAACGGTCGGCAAGGCAATGATAAGCAACCGCAAAAACATTTCAAGAGGCTCTGCCAAGGTAATGCACGCAGTAAACGAATTTGTGAACGGCGTGCAGACTATAATGAAATAAAAAATCCTCCCTAACGGGAGGATTTTTTATGCTAACGCGAAATATAAAAGCAAAATTACGCCAAGCACTATTCTGTACCAACCGAACGCCTTGAAATCGTGACGGCGGATATAGGATAGCAGGAATTTTATTGCAAGCACCGAAACGGCAAATGCCACCGCAGTACCTACGCCTAAAAGCGCAAGCTCATAGGACGAAAAGCTATTGCCGTCGAGCAGGAATTTAATCAGCTCTATTCCGCTGCCGCCTGCCATTGCAGGAATTGATAGGAAGAAAGAAAACTCTGCCGCGACGGTACGGCTTGCACCAAGCAGTACAGCGCCTAAAATTGTAGTTCCGCTGCGCGAGGTGCCGGGGACGAGCGCCAAGCACTGGATAAGTCCTATAAACAGTGCGGTTTTATAGCTTATATCGTCGAGTGTCAGTATGCTTTCTTTTTTCTGTCTGTTTTCAATCACTATGAACAGTACACCGTAAACAATGAGCATTGCCGCCACCACAAACGCACGGCTATCACCCGTCAAAAAAGCATCTATCTGGTCGTCAAACGCAAGACCGAAAACTGCGGCAGGGATGCTTGCGACCAAAATTTTAAACCACAAAATAAACTTTTCTACATAGATATAGTCGTTGCAGAAGCGTTTAAAGGAGGAAAGCGGTTTTCCGTCCGACACAAAATAAGGCTTTACCGCCGTTTTTTTGAGGTGGAATGGCCATATTTTATTGAAGAAAAGCAGTATGACCGCCAAAATGGCGCCAAGCTGAATTACCACAAGGAAGAATTTTTTAAACGCGTCGCTCACATCGAGCGTTAAAAATTCGTCCACCAAAATCATATGCCCCGTACTGCTTATGGGCAGCCATTCGGTTATGCCCTCTACAATTCCGAGCAGTATTGCCTTTAGAAATTCAAACATAAATATCTCCTTTAAAATAAAAGACTGTATACAATTATACAGTCTTTTATTTCCTTTGTAAACTATCGTTTGATGGATTTATAGAGTTTTATATAGTCGTTTGCGGATTTGCCCCAGCTATTGTCACATTCCATTGCGCGACGGGACAAAATAGCAAAGCCCTCTTTATCCCTATAGCAAGCGACTGCGCGGCGAACGCTCTCGAGCAGCTCACCTGCGTCATAGTTTTTGAAGGTAAAGCCGTTGCCCAGGCCGTCGGCGCTATCCTTTATGGTATCGTTAAGGCCGCCCGTTTCACGAACGATGGGCACCGTTCCGTAGCGAAGCGCTATAAGCTGAGAAAGTCCGCACGGCTCGCTCTTTGACGGCATTAAGAACAGGTCGGCGCCCGCATAGATTTTGCGCGCAAGCTCGGGCACGAAGCCGAGTTTAAGCGCAACCTTATCGGGATATTTTTCCGCCATACTGTGAAAGAATGTTTCAAACTCCCACTCGCCCGAGCCTAAAATGCAGAACTGAACATCGTCTTTTAGAATTTCTTCAAATACGGCTTTTACGATATCAAGTCCCTTATGTCCGACAAGGCGTGATACTATACCAATAAGAGGTGCATCCTCGCGCACGGGAAGACCCATTCTCTCCTGCAGTTTTTTCTTGTTAACCGCCTTTTTCTCTATGGTATCAGTATTATAGTTTTCGAAAACATTCTGGTCGGTTTCGGGGTTATAAACATCGGTATCTATTCCGTTTATTATGCCACAAAGCTTAAACTCGCGCTCGCGCAGAATTCGGTCAAGTCCGTGGGCATATTCGGGCGATAGAATTTCCTTAGAATAGGTTGGAGAAACGGTTGTTACCCTATCTGCGCACTCTATTCCGCCCTTTAAGAGATTAACGCAGCCGTCATACTCTACATAGCGGCAGTCGTCACACGAAATTCCTAAAACATCACCCAAAATTTCGCCGCCATATCTGCCTTGATACTGAATATTATGTATCGTAAATACAGTTTTAATATCGGCATAGAACGGGTCTTGTGCATAATAGCGGTCAAGGTAAACGGGTGTCATAGCCGTTTGCCAGTCGTTACAGTGGATTATGTCGGGCTTGAAGTCTATATGAGGCAGAATTTCAAGCACGGCGCGCGAGAAGAACGCAAAACGCTCTGCATCGTCATAAAAGCCATATAAGCCGTCCCTCTTAAAATAGTACTGGTTGTCGAGCAGGTAATAAATAACGCCGTCAACCTTTGCCTCAAAAATTCCGCAGTACTGTCTGCGCCACGCAACCGGAACGGTTATGTGGGTTATGAAATTCATATTGTTTTTTAGCTCTTGTGAAATTGTAGAGTAAAGCGGCATTACCACGCGGCAGCCTACAAGACGGCGACGAAGCGCCTTTGGAAGAGAACCTGCAACATCGGCGAGTCCGCCCGACATCGCGAACGGGTACGCCTCACTTGCGGCAAATAAAACCTTCATATATTTTTCCTTTCTTGACTATGCGTTATACTGTTGCGCCCTTTTTTATGTAGATACTGTAGGACGGGGCGCCGCAAAGCTCGTGATTGTTGCCGACCGTAACCTCTTTGTCGAGCGTTACATATTTAAGGGCGGCACCGCTGCCGATTTCCGTGCCCTGCATTATAATGCAGTTTTCAACCACGGCCCCCTTGCCTATATGCACTCCGCGGAAGAGAATACTGTTCTTAACGGTACCCTCGATTACGCAGCCGTCGGCTATGAGCGAATTTTTAACATCGGAATTCACGCCGTAGCGAGTCGGCATTGAATCCTTGATTTTGGTGTATATCGGGCGGTCTTTATTAAAGATATCGGCTCTCACACTCGGAGAAAGCAGCTGCATATTAGCCTCTACATAGCTCTGCATACTGTCCATAATTCCGACAAAGCCCGAGAATTCGTAGCCCCTTATTACAAGGCTCTGTAAATTCGGCATAATAATGTCGCGCGCAAGACTTGTCTTGTTTTCGGCAGCCGCCTTAGACACAAGACTCTGTAACAGCATACGCGGAATTATCATAATTCCAAGACCGAAATCACAGTTATCACGCGGCTCTTCATAAAGCATTACGCGGTCGATTCTGCCGTCGGTAAAGGAGAAGGTCATAGTATCCTCACCCGCGGTTGGCACCGTTCCGTGCTTGTATGCAAGCGTTATATCTGCACCGGAGGAAATATGCTGCTCGAGCATATCGGATATATCAATATTTATTGCAACATTGCCCTTGCAAAGAACAACATACTGCTCTTGCGAGCGGCGAAGGAAGGAAGAAATTCCGTGAAGTGCGTCAACCTCGCCCTTATAAACTCCCGCACCCGCGCTGCCGTAGGGAGGAAGAATGTGAAGGCCGCCTTGCTTGCGGTCAAGGTCCCACGATTTTGCGCTTCCTATATGGTCCATAAGCGACTGATAGTTCGACTTTGTTATAAGACCAACCTTGCCAACACCTGCATTTACAAGGTTAGAAAGTGCAAAGTCAACAAGTCGGTATCTTCCGCCGAAGGGTACAGAGGCTGAGGAACGGGAAACCGTAAGCTCGCTCAAAAGCTCTTCATTAGCACTTGCAAAAACAATGCCTAAAACATTATTGTTTCTCATACTCTTTCACCCTCCTCTATATCCTTAGTTATCATTTTCTTAGCGCCTATAACGGCGTTTCTGCCAACCGTCAGACCGTCGCCTATTACGGCAATTCCCCAGTCCTCAAGGCTCTCGCAGTCCTCGGGGCTTTCGCCCACAACGGCGCCCGATTTTACTACCGCGTTTTCGGCAACGATAGCATATTTTACGGTGGCTCCCGATTCTATTTTTGCGCCCGGCATAATGAGAGAATACTTAACCTCGGCGCCTTTTTCTATATTTACTTTATTAAACAGGATAGAGAAATCAACCTCACCGCAGACCTCACAGCCCTCACAAATAAGGGAGTTTTCAATCTTTGCATCGGGTGATATGTACTGAGGCGGAAGTCCCTCTGTTTTTGAATAAATCTTCCAGTTCGGGTCGGAAAGATTCAGGTCAATATTGGGATTAAGCAGGTCAAGATTTGCGTCCCAAAGTGACTCTACCGTGCCGACATCCTTCCAATAATCGTCAAAGCGGTAAACGCACATTTTTTCACCGCCCGCGAGCATTGCGGGGATAACATCCTTACCGAAATCGTTAGATGAGCCTTCCTTCTCTGCATCTTCGCAGAGGTATTTTTTAAGCTTTTCCCAGGTAAAAACATAGATACCCATAGACGCTAAGGTGCTCTTAGGATGCTGGGGCTTTTCCTCAAACTCATAAATCGTGCCGTCGGGGTTGGCGTTCATAATTCCGAAACGCTTTGCCTCCTCGAGCGATACGTTAAGCACCGCTATTGTGCAGTCGGAGTTTGTTTTCTTGTGCTGCTTTATCATTTTTGAGTAATCCATTTTATAGATGTGGTCACCCGAAAGCACCAGCACATACTGCGGGTCGTAGCGCTCAATAAACGCGATGTTCTGATAAATCGCGTTAGCGGTACCCTTGTACCAATCACTGCCCGTACTCTTCTGATAGGGCGGAAGCACATGAACGCCTCCGTTCATACGGTCAAGGTCCCAGGTCTTTCCGCTGCCGATATAATCGTTAAGCTCAAGCGGTTGATACTGGGTAAGTACGCCAACCGTATCAATACCCGAGTTGACACAGTTGGAAAGCGGGAAATCTATAATTCGGTATTTTCCGCCATAGGGTACGGCAGGCTTAGCCACATTAGCGGTCAGCACACCAAGTCTGCTTCCCTGACCACCGGCAAGCAGCATTGCTACACATTCGGTCTTTTTCACTTTGAATTACTTCCCTTCTTAGGTGTTCTTTTGGCACCCGTTTTCTTATTTTTTGCTGGTGTAAATTCATAATAAAGCACTGAAAGCGGAGGAATTTTAAGCTCTGCCGACTGTTCATATCCGTGCATTGCAACCGCTTCACTTGTTATAGTTTCGTTTATGTCACAGCCCCAGCCGCCAAATTCCTTATCGTCGGTGTTGAGGATTAGCTTATAGCTTCCCTCAAACGGCAGGCCGATTCTGTAATTATCACGCCATACGGGAACGAAGTTGCAGACAACGACAATCTCGCGTCCGTCGTTATCGTGGCGGCGGAAGGCAATTACGCTTTGCTCGTTATCGCCGTTGGAAATCCACGAAAAGCCCTCCCACGAATAGTCGATTTTATAAAACGGAGGATTGTTTTTATAAATGGCGTTAAGCTCTGCCACGAAATGCTGCAGGTTTTCGTGCTTATCAAAATCGAGCAGCATCCAGTCAAGCTCTTTTTTGTAATCCCATTCGGAGAACTGTCCGAACTCCTGCCCCATAAAGAGCAGTTTTTTGCCCGGGTGAGCCATCATATACGCATAAAAGGCGCGGATTGAAGAAAATTTATCCTCATACTCGCCCGGCATTTTGTTTATGAGCGAGCCTTTTCCGTGCACAACCTCGTCGTGTGAGATGGGCAATATAAAGTTCTCAGAAAAGGCGTAGAAGAACGAAAATGTCAGACTGTCGTGGTGGTATTTTCTATAAATCGGGTCGAGCGACATATAGCGTAGCATATCGTTCATCCAACCCATATTCCATTTGAAGTTAAAGCCGAGTCCACCCATCTCGCGCGGTTTTGTAACCATAGGCCAGGCGGTTGACTCCTCTGCCACCATTAAGATATTTTCGTTTGCGGCAAAGGCGTATTCGTTTACTCTGCGCAAAAATTCGATAGCATCCAAGTTCTCGCGTCCGCCATAGGAATTAGGCACCCATTCGCCGTCCTTGCGATTATAGTCAAGGTAGAGCATTGCGGCAACCGCATCAACACGCAGACCGTCAATATGGTATTTCTTTATCCAGTAAACCGCGTTGGATATGAGGAAATTCATAACCTCTACCCTGCCGTGATTAAATACCGCGGTGCCCCATTCTTTATGCTCACCCTTGCGGCTGTCCTCATACTCGTAACAGGCGGTGCCGTCAAAGCGGTAAAGCCCGAACTCGTCCTTTGGGAAATGGGCAGGCACCCAGTCAAGAATTACGCCTATACCTTTTTTATGCATTATATTTACAAACTGCATAAAATCGTGCGGTGTGCCGTAGCGCGAGGTCGGCGCGTAATATCCGCTTACCTGATAACCCCAAGAGCCGTCAAAGGGATGCTCGCACACGGGCATAAGCTCTATATGCGTATAGCCCATTTCGGTGACATACTCAGAAAGGCGCTCGGCTAAGGTAACATAGTCGAGCACGGTGCCGTCCTCGTTACGCTGCCAAGAGCCCAAGTGCACCTCGTAAATATTTACGGGGTTTTCATAGATGTTGGTGGTTTCAGCCTTTTTCTGCCACTCGCCGTCATCCCACGAAAAACCATCTATATCAAAAATCTTTGATGCCGTACCCGGCGCGGTTTCGGCGTGAGTAGCAAACGGGTCCGCCTTTAGCACAACCCGTCCGTCGCAGGTTGTAACAGCATACTTATAGTTATCAAATCGCGACAGTCCTTTTACGGTCACGCACCAAACGCCGCTCTCGTTTTCCATTGGTGTTGCGGTATTGTCCCAACCGTTAAAGTCGCCTACAAGCGATACGGCGCGCGCATTAGGCGCCCACACGCGAAAAACATAGCCGCCCTCAACAGCGTGGCAGCCCATAAATTCGTAAGCGTCACCTAAAAGCTGTGATGTGAATTGCCTTAGTTTCTCCTTCAAGCGACCAAACCTCCTCTAGGGTAGAGCGAATAATCCGAACAACGTTTTGAAAAGGCGGATTTTCGCTCATGCTTTGTTAAAATACTCGTTAATCCGTTAGGATTAACTGCGTTTTGTGCCTTGCCTTAACAAAAATCCGCTCTTTTTAAAATCTTCGACCTCAAAGAGAGAAAATTTTGAGTGATTTTTATTCAAGACGGGCGCAGTAAGGCTGTCGCCTTACAAGAATGGATTGGGTAAAAAGCACCGAAATATGCCGCTTTGAGGCGGGTTCGGATTATTCGCTCTACCCTAGCCCAGGCAAGTACGCCAAGACCAACTATTAAACTATATATATTCTATCAAATATTATGCCTCTTTTCAAGCGGATTTTTGTGAAAATTAAATCGACAATGTAAGACTTTTTTCGCGCCATTTGTATAGTTTGCATAAATATATGAGGTTTTTGGGCAACAAAAAAGCACTCTAAATAATTTAGAGTGCTTTTAATGCTATTCTTCTACCTCGTAGGTATAAAGGTCAGCCGTCAAAACTACGCGGCGCGCTTCCTTATAACAACCAATGCCTAAACTATCGGTTGCGGGGGACATATAAACCGTATATGTTACCACAAGTCTGCCCGTAAAGTTGCGCGTTGCAAAGCGCGGTTCACTTACAAATACCGAGCCGTTATCGGCAAGGGCGCCGTATTTAAGAGCATATGCATCAAGCATAATCTGCTTAAAAGCCGCCAAATCGTATTCGGGGAGGGTTATTTTTTCGGGGTACTGAGGTACCCTGTCTTCCTCGGTCACATAGGCAAAGTCTGAAACCTTGACCTTTTTAAACTCTACCTCGAAATCCTCTGCCGTAAAGTCTTTTTTGAAGACCTTTACTTTGTTGCGGTCCTTTTCGTTTTGTGATACGACCGTAATGCCTATATCATCACCCGAAACCTTTTGGTTTTCCATAGTGATAAGCTCGTTATTTCCGTCGCCGTCGCTATAGTCAAACAATGCCTCGTTATCGCAGGCGCACATAAGGAAACAGACCGCTAAAATTACGCACAAAAGTGACAGCAGTTTTTTCAAGATATACGCCTCCTTTTATTTTCTTATTATTAGTATAGCACAGATTTTATAAATTGTCATCACAATTTATAAAATTTTTTTAAATATTCCTGCGCCTTAATCTTCCAAGACAGGTTTATCAAGCCAAATCGGGTTTCCGACGGCAACGCGATAACCGTGGGTAAGGTCGAACACCTCTGCACGATAAAACGCGCGCGGCTTAACCTTCAGCGCAAGCTTTTGCGGCTCTTTTCCGCTGAAAACCGAGCTGTAAGCAAGGCCCTTATCGGTATAAATACGCAGCTCGTAAGCGGTGTTTTCCTCGAAGCGAGGTGCAAAATAGTCGCCCAACACAAGCTTTAACAACATATTTTCCTTATACGCGTTTTCACTGCCCATAGGATTACCGTCAATTAACATTTTCATTCCTACACAGCCGACGGTATAGTCGCCCGTACGCATCTGGTCGAAGAAGGCTTTGCCCGATTTTTCTTTAGTATAGAAGGTTGAAACAACTGCGTTTGACGGCGCACGGTGGGTATCAGAGCCACCCGAGGTATATACGTGCCTGCCAGCCGCTAAAAGAGCTACCCACAAGTCATAGTTCTTGAACGAAACATGGCTGTCAAAGGTGCAGTAAAGCGTTTCTAAATACATATGCTCGCCAACATAGTAATCCATCGGGTCTCGGGACGCCATCATTGTCTTTGGGTGCGGATGCACCATCATTCCGCCTATTGACTGAACGAACTTTGTAAGCTCCATAAAGCGTTCTTTAGTAAAGCTTGGATAACCGAACGAACCTGTAAGCTCGTCCCCTTTAAAGCCAAATTCGGGGAAGTTGGCAAGCACCATAGCAAGACCGTATTTATGCGGGAAGAGCATATTATAGTGAATGTCGTTATATCCGTCAACGACCGCGTTAAGACCGTTTATTCTCGCACTCGGCTCTGTTCCGATTATAAAGCGTTCCTCGTCCCATTCGGGCAAGAAAAATCCGCGCATCTGACGGTGGTCAACAACCGCCGCAAAGTCGATGCCTATTCTGTCCATTTCGGCGGGCCAATCCTCCATAGAAAACGAGCCGTCACTCGTTCCGCCGCAGCGTGTGTGAACATGCTGGTCACCGTAATAGGCACGTCTGTCTTTATAAAACTCTGAAACATCAGAAAAATCTGCATCTTCTACTACCTCGTGTGCATCCTCACAGTCGGTTATGCGCGCAGCGGCATCAATAAATCGTGGCAGGTCGCCATCGAAAGTCGGTTTGCTTGCAATTTGCTCTGTAAATCCGTCGATTTCGCAATTTTCTGCAAAAACAGTATTGCTTTCGCCAAAGACCAGCACCGCCGCGCCCTTGTTTCCGCGTGTATCCTTAATTACGCAGTCGGAAATTTTATATACCGTATTTTTGCCTGCGGTCTGCGGAGTTATAACGGGCTCGTTCTCACGCGAGGCGTTTATAAAGGTACAACCGCTGATTTCTACCGCTAATTCGCGTTCATCAGCACCAAAAGAGCTGAAGCCTATGCCGTTTTCAC
This sequence comes from Acutalibacteraceae bacterium, assembly GCA_045590515.1. GTDB lineage: Bacteria > Bacillota > Clostridia > Oscillospirales > Acutalibacteraceae > SIG589. The sequence goes on along the minus strand of JAZNRD010000023.1, from coordinate 84,944 downwards.
CGCTAAGGTCTGCAAGATAACTGTTTTTTAAGATAATTTCGGTTTTGTCAAACTGCGAGCAGTTAGAGAAGCTGCGCGACATGGTTGTAAAGCCGAACATCTGACCCGTCGATGTCAAGCAGATATTATCAAGCACCGCACGCTTTGCATTTAAAAGTGCAAATACACCGCCGTAATCGAGGTCGGGAAATTCCGTTATACGAACATTTTTTATAAGTATATCGCGGCAAAGTCCACCGTCCTGCTTTGCTTCGAGGAAATTATAGTGATTATGCTCCCATCCGCAAGGACCGGTATGGATTATATTTTTGCTCTCAAAACGGAAAGTCCCGCCCGTTTTGCGAACATCCTTAACGCGAAATCCCTCGCAAGTGAAGCCGTCCATTGCGAAATAGTGGCAATTTGCGCCCTCAATAAACAGTTTTCCGTACCAATACGAGCCCGAAAGAACGGTTTCGTTTTCTGTTCGCTCGGGGTTGAGCGGTGGCATAGAATATTTGTCTACGGGTGCAAGGTTAGGGCTTATACCCGCCTTTTCACCAAGGAAAATTACCGAATCGAATATTTTTATTCGGTCAAAGACGTTTATGATATGCTTTCCTGCACAGAACAGCACAACGGGTGACACAAAGCTATCATACGGAAGACCGCATATAACCTCTCTCGGTGCGGAGGCGCCCTTTGCCGCCTCTACCGCATCGTTTGCGGTGGCGAAAAGGTTTACGCCCTCCTCAACCTCGAAGGTTTCGCCTCTGTAGGTAAAGGTTTTGTTTTCGCTTAAATCATTTTTTACCGCAAAATAACCCTTTGGTAGCTTTTTCATAATATCACCTATTTCGTCATTTTTTCCTGCTTTACCTTGTGGTCGATTACATGGCGCGAAGCAAGCTCGTCCCGAATATCGTCAAGGCTTATTCCTGCCTCTATCATAAGCACCATAACGTGATACGCAAGGTCGGCAATTTCGTAAATAGTTTCTGCCCTGTCCTCTGCCTTTGCGGCAATTATAACCTCTGTTGATTCCTCGCCTATCTTTTTAAGAATTTTATCAAGCCCCTTTTGGAAAAGATAGGTGGTGTAGGAGCCTTCCTTTTGCTCGCTCTTTCTGCCCTCTATAAGTTTCATAAGTCCTTTATAGGAAAACTCGTTAAGCTCTTCGTTTTGGAACACATTTTTAGTAAAGCAAGAGTATGTTCCCGTATGGCAAGCGGGGCCGTCGGGCTCTACTAATACGAGCAGTGCATCGTTATCGCAGTCAGCCGTGATAGAAACAATGTGCTGATAGTTTCCGCTTGTTTCGCCCTTAAGCCACAACTCATTTCTGCTGCGGCTATAAAAGCAGGTAAGCTTCTTTTCCATCGAAATTTCAAGGCTTTCCTTATTCATATAGGCAAGGGTCAGCACCTCACCCGTTTTGGCATCCTTGACTATCGCAGGAATAAGTCCGCGCTCGTCAAATTTAAGCTCTTCTATGTTCATAATAAAACCCTCACATTCTTGCAGGTATATTGTTTTGTGTCATAAGTTTTTTAAGGTCGGCTATCTCGACCTCTCGGAAGTGGAAGATTGATGCGGCCAAGCCTGCATCTACCTTTGGCAGAGCTTTAAAGAGTGTTATAAAATCCTCCGCTCTTCCGGCTCCGCCCGATGCGATTACGGGCACCGAAACAGCATCACAAACGGCAGAGAGCATTTCTATATCGAAGCCTCCCTTTACGCCGTCGGTATCTATCGAATTTACAACAACCTCGCCCGCGCCGTTGCCGACACAGCGCTTTATCCATTCGATAGCCTCCATTCCCGTATTTTCTCTTCCGCCTTTAGAAAAGACACGGAAAACTCCGTCTACGCGCTTTATATCACAGGACAGCACGACACACTGGTCGCCGTAGCGCTTTGCCGCCTCTGCTATTAAATCGGGATTTCTGATGGCGCCCGAATTTACACTTACCTTATCGGCACCGCATTTAAGCACGCGGTCGAAGTCGTACAGCGTATTTATTCCGCCGCCAACCGTTAGAGGTATAAACACCTTTTTTGCCGTTTCGCACAGAATGTCGGTAAACAGTGCTCTGCCGTCGGACGAGGCGGTTATGTCGTAAAACACAAGCTCATCCGCGCCGCACTCGCTATAATACTCTGCAAGCGTTACGGGAGAGGAAACATCGCGAAGTCCGTCAAAATTTACGCCCTTTACTACGCGCCCGTCACGGACATCAAGACAAGGGATTATTCTTTTTGTTATCATTTTGCCACCTCTAAAGCATCCTCTATCCTGACCGCTCCCGTATAATACGCCTTGCCGATTATGGCGCCGTAAATATCGTTTTCGCGCAAAAGCTTTATATCGTCAAGCGAGCTTACACCGCCCGATGCGATTATATCTATGCCAAACGCTGCCTTTAGCTTTTTATAAAGCTCGTGATTGGTGCCCTGCATTGCGCCGTCCTTTGAAACGTCGGTACAGATTATTGTTTTAACACCTAAGCCTTCAAGGCGCTCACAAAACTGCTCTGCCGTAAGGTCGGCGGTTTCGGTCCAGCCCTTTATTGCAACAAGGCCTTCTTTAATATCTATTCCGACGGCAATTTTTTCGCCGTATTTTTCTACCGCAGCCTCTAAAAACTCGGGGTCTTTTACGGCGGCCGTACCTAAAATTACGCGGTCAATTCCTGCGTTTATGTATTTTTCAATAACTTCGTCATTTCGCACTCCGCCGCCTATTTCGCAGAAAAGTGAGGTGTTTTCTTTTATCTTCTTTACCGTATCGAAGTTAGGGGTTGTGCCGTTTTTCGCACCCTCTAAATCGACCAAATGAATGTGTGTTGCACCGCTCTTTTCAAACGCCTTTGCGACAAGGAGCGGATTTTCATTATACACAGTCATTTGAGCGTAATCGCCCTTGAAAAGACGAACTGCTTTTCCTTCATATAAATCTATTGCGGGATAAATTATCATTCTTAGTCCTCCATTTGAGCAAATGCGCGCAAAATCTTAAGTCCCACCTTGCCGCTTTTCTCGGGGTGGAACTGACAGCCGTAGACATTACCGCTTGCAACCGCGGCGGTAAGAAGCGCGCCGTATTCGCTGACCGCTATGACCGATTCGTCACAGTCGGCGGCGTAGAAGGAGTGGACAAAATAAACGCAGTCGCCATCGTTTATATATTTAAAAATAGGATTTTCCTTTTTTATAATAAGCGGATTCCAGCCAATGTGCGGAATTTTTAAATTGGCATCTATTTTGTCGCGGATAGGTTTTATATTACCTTTTATAAGTCCTAGTCCCTCGTGGACGCCGTATTCGTAGCTTTTATCGAACAAAAGCTGCATTCCGAGGCAGATTCCGAGCAGTGGCTTGCCTTTTTCAGCCTCTTCCTTTATTACGCGGTCAAGCCCCGTTTTTCTAAGCTTTTCAGCCGCATCGGAAAAGGCACCGACACCCGGCAACACGATTTTTTCTGCTGCTCTTATCACCTGCACGTCGCCCGTGACAACAGCCTCTGCGCCGATTGCGGCAAACGAGCTTTTAAGCGAAAAAAGATTGCCGACGCCGTAGTCTATAATTGCAATCATTAAAGTACTCCCTTAGTGGATAAAATGTCTTCTTTGAATTTTTCGTCTACTGAAAATGCGGCTCTGAGTGAGCGCGCAACCGACTTAAACGCACCCTCAATTATGTGGTGCGAGTTTGTGCCCGCAAGCTGCTTTATGTGAAGCGTGCACTGTGCGTTTCTGACAAAGCCTAAGAAAAACTCTTCAACAAGCTCTGTATCAAAGTCACCCACCTTTTCTGTGGGGATTTTTAAATCGTAGCCGAGATAACCTCTGCCCGACAAATCGACCGCCGAGAGAATGAGCGCCTCATCCATAGGCAGCACTGTATCGCCGTAACGGGTAACTCCCTTTTTGTCGCCGAGTGCCTCGCATACCGCCTGACCGAGCACAATTCCGATATCCTCAACCGTGTGATGATAGTCAACTGCGGTATCGCCTATACAGCGCACATTAAGGTCAGTGCGGCTATGCTTCGCAAGCAGAGTCAGCATATGGTCTAAAAATCCGCAGCCTGTATCTATTTCACTTTTTCCAGTGCCGTCAAGCTCTATACTGAGGGCAATATCGGTTTCCGCGGTCTTGCGGATTATTTTTGCGTTTCTCATTTTGTTTCCTCCAGAATTTCTTTTATTTTCTCTAAAAGAATATTCATCTGCTCCTCGCTTCCGACCGTAATTCTATTATAGTCGCAAAGTCTTTGCTTTTCAAAGTGGCGCACAAGCACACCCTTTTCTTTAAGACGAAGATATAACTCCTTGCCGCCTATTTTATCGCTTTTTGCAAATATAAAGTTTGCACGCGAATCGGTCATAGTGAAGCCAAGCTCTTTTAAGCTTTTCTTTGTATTTTCGCGCACCCTTATAATCTCTTTACAGTTTGCGCGTGTATATTCTTCGTCACAAAGCGTTCCGATTCCTGCCGCCATAGTCATAGAATTAACATTATAGGGATTTGTGGAATATTTTACGGTGTTAAGGTCGCGGATGAGCGACTTGTTTCCAATTCCAAAGCCAAGGCGTGCGCCCGCCATTGAGCGCGATTTTGAAAAGGTCTGGGTTACCAAGAGATTATCGTATTTACGTATAAGCGAAACTGCGCTCTCTGTGCCGAAATCGACATACGCCTCATCTATTACCACGACATTTTCGGGGTTTCCCTTTACGATTTTTTCTATCTCTCTGAGCGAAAGCGTAAGTCCCGTCGGTGCGTTGGGGTTGGCGATAATTACCGTACCGCCAGCGTTTATGTAGTCGTCCGCGCAGATAGAAAAATCCTCGCGCAAGGGTATAAGCTTATACGGCACGCCGTTTAAATCGGCAAATACGGGATAAAAGCCGTAGGTTATGTCGGGGAAAACGGCAGGAGTTTTTGTATCGCAAAACGCCATAAAGGCGAAATTCAGTATCTCATCCGAGCCGTTGGTGAAGAGGATTTCGTCCCGCTCTACAGAGAACACCTCGCACGCCTTTTCCACGAGCGCTCTGCACTCTGGGTCGGAATAAAGAGAGAGGCGTTCTGCCGCCAAAGCCGCAGCTTCTACCGCCTTTTTTGAGGGCGGAAAGGGTGACTCGTTAGTATTGAGCTTTACATACTGCATATCCTTTGGCTGTTCGCCCGGGGTATACGGCTCTAAGGCATTATATTTACTTACAAAAAAGCGGCTCACTATACATCTTCCTCCGTGCGAATGGTTGCGCTCTTTGCGTGGGCGGTTAGCCCCTCTTTTTCGGCAAAGAATGCAACATCCTTTGCTACGCGGCTCAGTGCGTCGCGCGTATAATAGGTATACTGTGTTTTCTTTACGAAATCATCAACCGACAGCGGACTTGAAAATTTTGCAGTGCCGCTTGTAGGCAAAGTGTGGTTTGCACCCGAGAAATAATCTCCAAGCGCTTCGGGGCAGTTTCTTCCCATAAAGATACTGCCTGCGTGACGGATAGAGTCAAGGTAATCAAACGGGTTATCAACGCAGAGCTCTAGGTGCTCGGGCGCGATTTCGTTGGAGATTTCTATTGCCTCTTTTAAACTGTCCGCTACTATAATTTTACCGTTTTTGTCAATCGACTCGCGCGCGATTTCTGCACGCAAAAGCTTGGGTATCTGGCGTTCAAGCTCTTCACTTACCGCCAGCGCTAACTCCTCACTATCGGTTACGAGAACGGCAGAGGCGAGCTTATCGTGCTCTGCCTGCGACAGCAAATCTGCCGCGGCATAGCGCGGATTTGTGGCACCGTCTGCGATTATTAAAATCTCGCTCGGTCCTGCTATCATATCAATAGACACCTGACCGAAAACCTGCTTCTTTGCCTCTGCAACGAAGGCGTTTCCGGGGCCTACGATTTTGTCAACGCGCGGCACGCTTTCGGTGCCGTAGGCGAGCGCCGCTATTGCCTGTGCGCCGCCAACCTTAAAGATTTTATCAACGCCTGCAATGCTTGCAGCCGCCAGAATTACGGGGGTTACCTTGCCGTTTGCAAGCGGTGGTGTAACCATCACAACCTCACGGACACCCGCGATTTTTGCAGGGATAGAGTCCATGAGCACGGTGGAGGGGTATGCCGCAGTACCGCCCGGAACATAAAGTCCTGCGCGGTCAACGGGGATTACCTTTTGACCCATAACTATGCCGTCTTCATCGTTTATTATAAAGCTGTTTCGCACCTGTTTTTCGTGGAATTTGCGTATGTTTTCTGCGGCAGAGCGCAGAATTTCTAAAAACTTAGGCTCAACCGAGGCTACGGCTTCTTCTATTTCTTCCTTTGTAACCTGGAGCGAAGAAAGCTTCGCTTTATCAAATTTTTCACAGTATTCTAAAAGTGCGCGGTCACCGTTTTGCTTTACATTTTCTATAATCTCGGTTACTACCGCCTCAACATTGACAGTAGGTACAGCACGGGCAAAAATTTCGTCCCGTGAAACCTCACTGCATTTTAAAATTTTAATCATTGTCTGCCTCCGTCTGTGCTGCTAATTCACGCACGATTTTTTCAATTTTATCCTGCAAGAAGCGATAGCTTGTCTTGTTTGAAATCAGTCGTGCGCTGATGGGTACGATGGTTTCCTTGACCTCTAAGTTGTTTTCTTTGAGGGTTGCTCCCGTTTCTACTATATCGACGATAACATCCGAAAGCTCTAAAATAGGAGCAATCTCTATAGAGCCGTTCAGGTGGATTATATCAATATCTCTACCCTTACCAAGATAGTATTCCGCCGCTATGTTTTTAAATTTTGTGGCAACCGTCAGCGTGTGCTGAGGGTCATCGCGAAAATCCTTTTTTGCGGCTACTGCCATACGGCATTTGCCGATATTGAGGTCTAAAAGCTCATAAACATCGGGGGTGTATTCAAGCAAAATATCCTTACCCGCAACGCCGATATCTGCGGCGCCGCGCTCTACATATATTGCTACATCGGACGGCTTTACCCAGAAATAACGCACGCCGACCTCTTCGTTTTCAAATATAAGCTTGCGGTTTTTTTCGTGTATCGACGGACAAGGAAAGCCTGCTTTTTCAAACATTGCAAGCACGCGTTCGCCAAGTCTGCCCTTGGGCAGTGCAATATTCAGCATAAACTATTCCTCCACCCTGCCGTTTTTTAGTTTCAAAACTCTTTTGTATTTTATATCCGTCGGGATATTTTTTGCCGCAAAGACGGTTTCGCCGTCTTCTGAAAGCTTCTTGACTGCGGCAGAAATTTCGGCTATTTCACAGTCGTCATACAGCAAAACGGTATCGACATCGTAGTCTGCCTGTCTTGAAGAGATGCGTGTCAGCAAATCAAGATATATAGCAAATCCGATAGCGCCCGAGCGGCGTCCCATACGCTTCATAAGTCCGTCATACTGACCGCCCGAAAGCACATCGGTCGGCACGCCCTTAACATATCCCTTGAAAACTATACCATTATAATAGTTTATATCATCTACCACCGAGAAATCAATACGTAATCTGCACGGATATGCGCTCTCGGACACAGATTTTATTATATTTTCTATTCTTTTCAGCGGTTTTGTATCCACAAGACCCGAAAGCAACGATTCAAGTTTAGGAATTACGGTTTCGGTGGCGCCGCAAGCCGAAGCAATAGCACACAGAATTTCGCTCTTTTCTGAAGATACACCCTGCTTTTCGCAAAGCGCCTTAAGCTCGTGCACATTCTTTTCACCGATAAGGCGCAAAACTGCGGAGCAGCAGTCTTCCATTCCGAGCGCAGCTATTACATCGCGCAAAAATCCCAAATCCGAAATATCAAGCACGCAGTCGCCCGATATAAGCGCAAGGCTCTCTGCCGCAAGGGAGATTACCTCGCTTATGCTGTAATCGTCCACCGCGCCTATGCACTCGAGTCCCGACTGCATAATCTCGCGGAAGTTGCTTCCCACTTCGGCGCGGTAAACATTTTCGTTGTAGTATACCTTTTGCAGCTCATTCGGGCGGTCGGCGGTGTTCTTTATTATTGAAAGCGTAACATCGGGCTTAAGTGCCATAAGCTTTCCGCTTTTATCGGTAAAGGTTATTACGCTGTCGGATATAAGAAAGTCCTTGTTTTTTGCGTAAAGGTCGTATTCCTCGAACTTGTTCATTCTATACTGACAGTAGCCACGACCGTGATAAAGCGAGCGAAGTGTAAAGGTTATGCGCTCTCGCTCACTTAGGGGTAATTTATCGCCGTTCATTATTTTCCCTCCGAAAGCTTTTCTATTGCGTTTTTGTATCCGCCGCTGCCGTAGTTCAGGCATTTATTTACGCGGCTTATTGTGGCGGTGCTTGGGCCGACATCCTTTACAATCTGCTGATAGCTGACGCCCTTTGAGAGCAAAATTGCGGTGTCAAGGCGCTGTGCCATATCCTTTATCTCCTTTATCGTGCAAAGGTCTTCAAAATATGCGTAGCACTCGTCAAGAGAGTCAAGCTTTAAAAAGCTTTCAAACAGTCTGTCGATTGATTCGCTTCTTATATTCATAAGTTTTTACCTGCCTTATTCTTTATCGCTTTAGTATAATAACATTTTAGTGTGATAAAGTCAATAGGATATTATAAGTTTTTTACAGATGACCGGTTAAAAAAACAGACGGATTACTCCGTCTGTTTTTTTACCATAAATTTTTATTTCCCGTAGATACTGCAACGGCGCCTGCGGCGAGTGCCGCTGAGACCTCTTCTGCGGTTTCAACAAGACCGCCCGCTATTATCGGAATATCGGTGCTCTTACAAAAACGGCTTATCACCTTAGGGATAACGCCCGGCATAATTTCTATATAGGTCGGGTGGAAATTGCCTGCCGCGTTTGCGGAGGTCTGGGTAGCCTGCGAATCTATTGAAAAGATGCGCTGAACGGTGGGAACCGCATATTCCCTTGCCGCACGGATAATTCCCGTACGGGTGCTTATTATTCCGTCAACACCGAGCGAGGCTAAATACGCAACGCCTGCGTTATCGCGGCCGATGCCGTCCGACATATCAATATGTATAAACAGCTTTTTGCCGAGATTATGTGCGCGGTCAAGCTGTCTTTTTATTGTCATAATATTAGAGCACAGCAGAAAAATGTGTGTAGCAGAGCTGTCGAGGGCGGCGCAAAACTCCTCCTCTGTTCTTACAGCAGCTATTACCTTTTTTACACCAAATTCGTTCATTGTTTTCTCCCTTTTAAGCAAGTATCCTGATTTGTTTGCCCAAAAAACAAAACAAGCGCAACAAACAAAGACACCCATATATGCCGTTTGTTCACTGTGCTTTCTCATAATCTCTGCACTACTATTAAACTATAGATAGTATACCAAAAATGTATTTTTATGTCAAGTGGGGGCGCCGAGGGCGTCTTACTCACACACTTATAATAATGGGTGCCGTCCCGTTTGGCTCTAAATCTATTACGGCATACGAAGCCGAGCCCTTGCCTATTGAGCCTGGGTTTACTATATACATTCCGTCCTCGTACTGTGTTTTCGCCTCGTGCGTGTGACCGTAGAGCACTATGTCCGCTCCGCGCTGCTTTGCATATGATATTAAGCGCGCGTTGCCCATTTTTACACCGAATTCGTGACCGTGGGTGTAGAGTATTTTTCTGCCCGAAAGGGTGACTATGCGCGTGGTCTGCTCTGAAGACAGAAAGTCGCAGTTGCCCGGAACACAGTAAAAGCTTCTGTCGGGGTAAAACGCCTCAAACCCGTCTATATCCTCCAACCTGTCACCGAGGAAGAAGATATGGCGTGCATCGGGCTGAGCCTCGATAGCGGCTTCTATGCGGCTATGTCTGCCGTGTGAGTCCGAAATTACAAGTATTCTCATAGTCTACACCTCAATTTGTTTTCATATATTAGTATATATAATAACGGAGGGGAAATCAATGGAAAACAACAATTTTGATAAATCAAAGCTTATGGCGGCTATCTCCCAGCTTGGCAAGGGTGACGCGCTTAAAAGAGCGGTTGAAAACAAGGATTTTAATTCTATCTTAGCCTCACTTCCGCATAGTGAAGCAGAAGAGTTGAAGACGCTTATGGCGAACAAGGCGGCGAGAGATAAGCTTTTATCGTCACCGCAGGCGCAGGAAATAATAAGGATGCTGCAGAATGGAAAACAGTAACCTTACAGAGCGGCTGTCCGAGATTTTAAACGACCCCGAGGGGATGGCTAAAATTGAGTCGCTGGCACAGTCGTTGCTGTCTGGCGGCGAGAGCGAGGAGCAAAGCACACCCGACGCATTGGACGGGATAAAGATTGCTAAGCTTCTCGGCACGCTTAAGGGCTCTGCTTATGACAGCCGTTCGCAGCTTTTGCTTGCTCTGCGTCCGCACCTGAGTCCCGAAAGACAGACGCGCGTTGACAAAGCGGTAAAGCTGCTGCGGCTTGTGTCTATGCTTCCCGTATTGCAGGAAAGCGGGATTTTATCCGATATTTTTTAGGTAGGTGAAAAAAGTTGGCAGAGATAAGCCGCGAGGATTTTTTTAATATGCAAAGCAGTCTTTCAGAGCCGCACCGCATGCCACCCGCACCCGATTTTGTGCGGCTGAGAAAAGAGTCGACGGTCGGAAAACACGAAAAAGAAAATAACCCTTTGCCACCGCCTACGCCGCCGCCAAGGAAAGCAGATAACGGCTCTTCACTGCTCAAAATGCTTAATTTCAAGGCGATTAAAATGGATTCTGACCGTACGGTGATAATCGCTTTGATGCTGCTTCTTATGGGCGATTCGGGGGATGAACTGCTTCTGCTCGCGCTTTTATATATAATGCTTTAGCGTTTATTTTGGCAAAAGCCGTATATGATATATACGAGGTGTTTTTATGTGCACGGCAATTACCTATAGCTCGGACAGCTTTTATTTCGGCAGAACGCTTGATGTCAGCTCTACTTTCGGCGAGAACATTATTATCTGCCCGCGAAATTTTAAAATTTCTTTCCGCCACGCCGGTGTAAAGGAGGGGCATTTTGCCATAATAGGCATTGGCACGGTGAGAGATAATTTTCCGCTTTATTATGATGCGACAAACGAAAAGGGGCTTTGCGCGGCGGCACTGAATTTTGTTGAAAGCGCACGCTATAACGAGGCAAAAGAGGGCGTGCTTAACCTTGCACATTTTGAGGTTATTTTATATCTTCTATCGGTCTGCCAGAGCGTAAGCGAGGTAATGCGGGTTTTGCCTACGCTCAATATAACAAACGAGCGGTTTTCAGACGCGCTTCCCTTAGCAAAGCTACACTGGCTCCTTGCCGACCGCGACAGTAGCATTGTGCTTGAATCCACAGAAAACGGATTAAAATGGCACGAAAATATTTACGGGGTGCTTACGAATGAGCCGCCGTTTCCCGCACAGTGCGAGATTCTAAAAAGTAAGGAGGCAGACGGATTTTCACTGGAATCAAGCGCACGCTTTATTCACGCAAACAAGGCAAAACAAAGTGCAAAGGACGGCGACGGCATAAGTAGTGTAAGCAGATTTTTTCACATAATGGAGCGCGTTTCGCAAATCGGAAGCGGCGAGGAGGAAAGAACGGCATACACAAGCTGCGCTGATGCACAAAACGGGATTTATTATTACACAACCTATGGCTGCCGCAGTATTTGTGCCGCGAATATGCACAGAGAGGGGCTTTGCGAGCGCACTCTTTCGGTCTATCCCTTACGGCAAAAGGAAAATATTATAATGCAAAATTAAAAAGGGTGCATACGCACCCTTTTTATGATACTCTTATATATTCAAGCGTTGTGTCGGGAGATTTTTCGGGGGTCATATAAAGAATGTTTTTCTTTATTTTTATTTCAAAATTAAACTCTCCGTCGTCGCTTGTGATAGTAAGCGTTTTACCGTCAACGCTCCACTCATATTCCATAACGGTAATCTCGCCATAGTCGGGCATTGTCTGTGAGCCCGTACCGTCGGGTAAAAAACTAAACACAAACACCTCGTCTGCCTCAGGCTCTATAACCGCGCCGCCGTCGTCCACTTGGGGACGGGTTTTCCACGCACCCTCGAGTTTACTTGCTGTAGTGCAAGCAGAAAAGGATAAGAGCATTATTATAACAAGAAAAATTGATAATATTTTTTTCATTTATAATTCTCCTTAAATTTCTTAAATCAATTTTATACCACGCAAATAAAAATGTCAATAAAACAAAAAAACAGACCATAAGGCCTGTTTTATAATATCTCTTCATAGCTAATATTAAGTATTTCTTTTAACACCTTTAGCTCGTCTGGGTATATGTGCCGTTGTCCGACCTCTATTTTAGCCAATGCGGACCTTGTAACATCACAGCCTTGAAGCTGCATTTTTGCCGATAGCTGCTGCTGCGTAAGACCGCGTTTTTCGCGCAAGGCACGTATTCGCTGACCTATCTGCTTTTCATACTCCGCATTCATTTAATCATCTCACTTTTTCCGTCTTGACTAAATTATAGAGGAATGTTATAATTATCTTGCACCTATATAGGTGCAAATATACATTTGAGGGGTATGAAAATGTTTAAAAACATACATAACAAACTAAAAACTATTGCAAATATTTATTTTTGGATAGGTACTAGCTTATCCGCAATAAGTGGTCTTTATATTTGTTTTATTGACACAGCGGAACCCTCTGCTCTAGGAAATGCATTTGAAGCTTCTGCTTTAAATTTAGGTTATACCTTTTTAGGCGTTATTGTTATTTTGATTGGAATTTTATCCGCTTGGATTGGTGCATGTTTCATTTATGGTTTTGGAGAATTGATTGAAACAAATTCTATAATTGCGAAAAACACTTCAAAAGTAAAACCAAAAGGCGCGGCAACAAGCAATGCTGTTCACCAGTTAAAAGAATATGAATTTACAGGAAATGATACTATTATTGCTACTTGCCCCTGTTGCTATACAAAATTCAGCACAAAGCATATTAGCGAAGATGGATTATATATATGCCCTAGTTGCAAAGAAAAATTGAAACCCACACTTTAACAAACAAACCGACTGAGATTGTTTATCGGTCGGTTTTGTTGTATAATGTAGTTGGTGATAATTTTGGAATCTAATCTGACGAAAAGAAAAAGAACCCGTTTGCTTGGCTATGATTACAGCAGCAACGGCGCATATTTCATTACAATATGTACACATAACCGCAAAAACATATTATCAGACATCGTTGTAGGGGAGGGGTCTACCCTCCCGCAATTAAAAGAAGAAGGTAGAATTATAGAAAAACTACTATTATCCGTCGGTAGCAAATATCCTTGCGCCAGAATGGATAAATTTGTAATCATGCCAAACCATATTCACATTATTTTATGCATTGAAAACAACGGGAGGGGGAACCCCTCCCCTACGATATCTAATGTGGTTGGGTGGATAAAATATAATGCTACGAAACAAATCAATGAGAAAAACGGTTTACAAAATAAAATCTTTCAACGCTCTTTTCACGACCATATAATTCGCGGAGAAAAAGATTATTTAAAAATATGGAATTATATTGATACAAACGCACAGAAATGGAAACAGGACTGTTTTTATAGCGAAAATTAAAACCCCTCAAAATGAGGGGTTTTTGTTTTAATTTTATTTACGCAATGTCACGGTTGCGCCGTTGCCTATGCCTGCGGCGTTGGCGTCGTCGGTATCCACATGCATTTCAAGGCGGAATGCCTTATTTACACGCACCTGAACATCATAGAAGGTTGTGCGGCGCTCTCCGTTTACATCTACGGTCACATAGTCGCCGTCCTTAATGCCGAAGCGCGCGCCGTCCTCCTCGCTCATATGTATATGGCGGTTGGCGATTATGCAGCCCTCTTTAAGCGTGAGTACGCCCTTGGGTCCTATAATGGTTATGGGAGCGCTGCCCTTGATATCGCCCGACTCGCGAACGGGGGGCTTAACCTTAAGCACAAAGGAATCGGTACGGGAAATTTCAACCTGCGATGCCTTGCGGACAGGTCCCAAAACGCGCACCTTTTCAATAGGACGAAGTGACGGTCCCACGATTGTGAGAAGCTCTTTACAAGCGTACTGTCCCGGCTGGGATAAATCCTTGCAGGGTGTAAGCTCATAGCCCTTGCCGAACAGAGTTTCCAAATCGTCTTGCGATAAATGTATATGGCGGTTGGAAACGCCGACGGGAACAGAATTTTCGTCCTTTTTATTATATTCTGCAACGATGCGGCTTACCACATCGGCAACAAAATCCTTATCGTATGCCATAATATACTCCTTAGATAATTCTGAAGCTGTCTGCCATTACGCAGCGGCGCTGACGCGTAAAGCTGCGTGCAGAGGTTATTCCCTCGCCTGTCGGTCCTGCGATTGTGAAGGTTGCGTGGCCCTCGCCGCCGAAGCCTATACCTGCGTAGGACGGAGCGTTCTTAACGAAAATAGTGGTTTCAACCGCTCTTGCAAAGCGAGAGAGGTGGTCTATGTTCTTAGAATGCATATGTGCTGTGTGGCGGTTGCCGTGCTCTGCCTTTACGGCGAGGTCGATAGCCTCATCAATATTGGATACGCGAACTATAGGCAGAATGGGCATCATAAGCTCGTGCTGAACAAACGGATGCATAAAATCGGTTTCGCAGATTATGCAGCGAACCTCTTTGCCGACCTTTACGCCGATTTTTGAGAGCAGAACATCTGCATCGCGACCAACGCAGTCGCGGCTTACGGTTACCTTTTCCTTGCCCGACTTGTCGGTCTTGGAAACGAGGACGATTTTTGAAAGCTCTTCTGCCTGAGCGGCGGTAATCTTGTATGCGCCGTTTCTTTCCATTCCAGCAATGAGCTCATCAGCAATATTGCGGAAAGCGAAAACCTCTTTTTCTGCTATGCAGGGGAGGTTGTTATCGAATGTACAACCGTCGATAATATCCTTTGCAGCCTTCTTTATGTCAGCGGTGTCATCAACGATTACGGGCGGGTTACCTGCACCTGCACCTATTGCCTTTTTGCCCGAGGACAGAACGGCACGAACAACGCCGGGGCCGCCTGTGCAGACGAGAAGACGGATAAGCGGATGCTTATACATAATGTTTGCGGAATCGAGAGTCGGCTTATCCATAGATGCAACCAGCACCTCGGGTCCGCCTGCGGCACGGGACGCACGGTTAACAAGGTCAACTGCATAGTTAGAGGTTGCGATAGCGCCCGGATGGGGATTGAACACAACGCCGTTGCCTGCGGCTATCATACCAATGCTGTTACAGATTACGGTTTCACTCGGGTTTGTACTGGGTGTGATTGCACCAACAACGCCGAACGGAGCCATTTCTACAAGTGTAAGTCCGTTATCGCCGGTCTTTGCATTGGAAACAATGTCCTCTGTACCGGGAGTCTTGTCAGCAACGAGAATATGCTTTAAGCGTTTATGCTCTACCTTACCCATCTTGGTCTCAGCAACGCCGAGCTTTGCCATTATGGGAGCTTCCTCGCGTGTCAGGCGGCGGATTTCGGTTATTATCTTCTCGCGCTCCTCAACCTGCATTGCACGAACAGCCTTGTAGCCGTTGTTTGCAGCCTCGATAGCGGCGTTCATATCGCTATAGATACCAATAAGCTTTCTGCCGCCGTACTGTGTAGAATCATACTCTGCGGTTGCGGCGGTGGGAGCAGCGGTTGTTCCCATATTGCTTATAACCTTGGATACTATCTCTCTGATTTCTTTTTCGGAAATTTGTGCCATTTTTCTCTTTCCTTTCTAATACACAAGCTCGGTCCCTTTTTCTGCAAGGTACTCTACCCATTTGTCGCTTGGACGGGTATCGGTGACTATAATATCTACATCGCTCACATCGCAGACCTTTGTAAAGGTTATGCGGTCGAACTTTGTTGAGTCGATTGCTAAAATTTTCTTGTCAGCCGAGCTGAAAATTGCCTGTTTCATAAGGGAATCCTTTTCGTTGGAATCGGTTATTCCCATATTTATATCAATACCCTTTGACGAGCAGATTGCCAAATCCACATGGAAACCGCGAATCATCTTTTCCGCAGTGCTGCCGACGAGCGAAAGCGCGCCGGGCTTCAGGTTTCCGCCGGTTGAAAGAATGTTCCAGTCGGAATGGTCAGCAAGCTCATAAAGTATTTCTACTGAGTTTGTGATAAGGGTAATGTTTTTCTTGTGTTTTATGCACTGAATGACAAACATAGCCGTTGAGCTTGCGTCTACCATAATGTAGTCGCCGTCGTTTATCATTGTTGCAATTTTTTCGGCTATGCGCTGTTTAAGCTCAACATTTGCGCGCTTGCGTACGCTTGAAGGCAGGTCAACATTTGCGCTCTTGTTGGCAACGGCGCCGCCGTAGGTTTTTTTTGCTATTCCCTCACTGTCAAGCTTTTCAAGGTCGCGGCGGATGGTTTCCTCCGTAACCTCAAACTCGCGCGCGAGGTCGGTAACTATTACCTTACCGTCCATATTAAGCCGCGCGATTATTGCGTTGCGTCTTTCTATTGCGAGCATCTATCTCTCTCCTACAATATACTTTGCCACATCTTTGGGTCGGGATTTGGAATAACAGAGGAATCGAGGAACATTCCGTTCTCCCCTGCACCCTCTTTAGCACGCTCAATTGCGGCGGTGACCGCTGCAACCTCACCCGTGAGCAGTAAATAGGACTTTCCGCACATTCCGCGTGCGAGTCTTAGTTCTATTAAATCGACATAAGCGGTTTTTGCGGCTATATCCGCAGCTACGATTGCCGCAGAGGAAGAATATGTTTCAAGAACGCCGAGTGCGTTGGGGTTGCCTATTTCAGCAGTGCCGTAAATTGCATCGAAAATTGTGGGATGCGGATTTCCGAGCACAAAGCTGTCTATGAGCATATCGGGATAGCGCGTTTTAGCGGCATCTACCGAGGCGCGCACCGCGCTCAGCGACCCTTCTATCAGCACAAGATATTTACCCGGGCAGACAGTTTTTGCTTCAATAATATCTACCTCGGCAGTTTTTACCATCAAGTCGGCGGCGGTCATACCTGATGCGACCGTCTTATACTCGACCATTGCAAGTGCCTTACTCACTCTCATTCTCCTATCGTGTTATCTTAACAAACTTATCATTTACTGCCGTTACTTTTCCGTCAATGGAGGCGTGAACGGGAACGCTCAGTCCGTCAACCGCGGCAGCTATCATCTGTCCTGCCTTTACGGTGTCACCCGGGAAAACTATTGCCTTTGCGGGTGCGCCGATATGCTGTGAAAGCATAATTGTTACGGTCTTGGGATTTATTTCATCGTCAAGCATCGGTGCCGTTTTATTATATTTATCAACACCTATGCGTGCCGCAAGCCGTTTCATCGGCACACGGCGGTAGCGTCGCGCCTTGCTTACACCCTCGCCCTTTTTGCTTTCGGGCTTTAGTCCTTGTGCGCGGTTTTCTGCCTTGGCGGCAGTAAGCAGAGTACGTGGGGATAATCCCTGTCCGCAGGAGTACATCTCGCAAAGTCCGCAGGAGCTGCAAAAGGCGGCATCCAGATACGGTTCTTTTTCCATTGCGTGTGATGCAACCAGCATAAAATGTGCAGGGTCAATAGGGTGTCCGAGCAGTGCGCGCGGACAAAGGTCGGTGCAGTAGGTGCACTGACAGCACGCCGCCATTGCACGACTCACATCTATTGACTGCTTGCTCTGCTTCTTTTTAACTATATAGTGGTCGACCGGCAGCAAGAGTACCGCGTTGGTCGTCTTTTTTACAACATCATAGCGGCTACCGAGATTTCCCATCATCGGTCCGCCAAGCACTATCTCGTAATCGTCAAGTGTGCTTCCGCCCGCGTAATCTATAAGCTCACCTATTGTGGTGCCTACGGGAACGCGAAGCGTCATAGGTTTCTCTACCTCGCCTGCAATCGTGACAAACTTGTGTGTTACAGTCTCACCCTGCAAAGCGTGGTATGCATTATAAATCGTTTCGACATTAAAGACCGTAACGCCAACCGAAATAGGCAATGCGCCCGGCTCTACTACTCTGCCCGTTGCCTCGTAGATGAGAACAATCTCATCTCCTGCGGGGTAAACCTCCGGCAAACGACAGATTTTAATGCCTTCAAAGGAGGTCATTTCGTGTTCAACTGCGGCAAGGGCATTTTTATAAGAGCCCTTTATTCCGATAATGACCTGCCGTGCTCCAACAGTTTCTTTGATTAGCGCGAGTGTGCTGAGTATTTCGTATGCGTTGCGCTCTAAAAGCTGACGGTGCAGTTTTAAAAGTGGCTCGCACTCGGCACAGTTAAGAATCAATGTATCGGCACGCTTGTCGAGCTTGGCGTAGGTGGGAAAGCCTGCTCCGCCTGCGCCTACAACACCGCTTGATTTAATTGTCTTAACCAACTCGTCGTAGTTCATTTTGATTTCCTTAGAAGTTATTAGATATTGTCGTCAATAATTCCGACTATTGCTGCATCAATGGGTGACTGGGGCTTGGAGCAGCCGATTCTTGCGGCGCTTCCCGTTGCAACGAGCACATTCTCGCCTATACCTGCACCCACATTATCTACGGCAACAAATGTATCTCCGCCTTCTGCGGGCTTTATTATCATAAACTTGCTGCCAACTAAGTTTTCGTTTTTTCTTGTGGAAACAACGCTTCCAACTACCTTACCAATAATCATTGTAAATTACCTTTCGTAAATACATTTGAAAGAGCAGGCCCCCGGCGGCGAAAATCGCCGCCGGTAATTAACCTATTCTTACTTTAAGGACGGCAGAATCTTCTCAACGTCACCGTGAGGACGCGGAATTACGTGTGTTGCTATGATTTCGCCGAGGCTGGAAGCAGCGTTAGAGCCTGCTTCAACAGCAGCCTTAACTGCGCCAACATCGCCGCGTACCATAACAGATACGAGTCCCGAACCGATTTTCTCGGTACCGATAAGCTCTACGTTTGCTGCCTTAACCATTGCGTCAGCTGCCTCAATTGCTGCAACTAAGCCTCTGGTTTCAATCATGCCTAAAGCTTCGAGTGTCATTGCGTTTTCCTCCTAAATAAATTTATTTATTAGATTATTTAATAGACGGTAAAATCTTCTCAACGTCATTATGCGGACGCGGAATTACATGTGTTGCGATAATCTCGCCTAAGCGTGAAGCGGTGTTAGAACCAGCCTCAACGGCGCTCTTAACTGCGCCAACGTCGCCGCGTACCATAACGGATACGAGTCCAGAACCGATTTTCTCAGTTCCGATAAGCTCAACGTTTGCAGCCTTAACCATAGCATCAGCAGCCTCGATAGCGGCAACTAAACCTCTGGTCTCAATCATTCCTAAAGCTTCCATTGACATTTTCTTTACCTCCCTTTTAGGTGTGGTCTTTACTGCTGCTTCCGCAGGCTTGCTCTCGGCAGGCTTTTGAGCCTTGGGAGCGGTAGTTTTTGCGGAGGCAGGTTTTTTAGTTGTTTCTGCCATGCTTATTTACCTTCCTTTTCGTCGGTTTTAGCCTTAGCAGGCTTGAGGCGTGACGCGCTCTTTTTAACTATTCTTGCGGTTTCCTCGTGCGGATTGGCAATAACGGCATAAGAGCAGGGCTTTATTATGGCGCCTGCCACAGCGTTTTCAACCGCTGCGGTAACAGCCGAAACGTTACCCTCAACAATTATGGTTACAAGTCTTCCACCCAATTTTCGCTCCCACGTTACAAACTCTACCTCAGCAGATTTGCACATGATATCAAGACAGTCAACAGCAGCGGTTACGCCCGATACTTCAACAAGTCCTAAAGACTTCATAATTTATCTCCTTAGAGCTTCGGTAAAATTTTCTCAACGTCATTATGAGGACGCGGAATTACGTGAGTAGCTACGAGCTCGCCTAAGCGGGAAGCCGAGTTAGAACCAGCCTCAACAGCTGCCTTAACAGCGCCAACGTCGCCGCGAACCATAACAGATACGAGTCCCGAACCGATTTTTTCGGTTCCGATAAGCTCTACCTCTGCTGCCTTTGTCATTGCGTCTGCAGCCTCAATAGCAGCTACAAGACCGCGGGTTTCTACCATTCCAAGTGCTTCTTTCATGAGTGTTTCCTCCAATTATTAGTTTTTATCAAATCCACTTAATTTTAACATATGCTCTGTATCTGGCTCTGTACTTGTCAGAATGTGGGTTGTAACCACGCCGGATACATTGTTTGCAGCTACCTTTGCCGCCTCAACAGCAGCGGTAACATTGTCCACGGTTCCGCGGAACTTTACCGCAACTATAAGCGGAACGGTAAGCTCGTCAGGATTACCTGGTTTGTTTTTATCAAAGTTTTCGACCGTTACGTCAGCCGCCTTGCAGCCTGCATCACAGGCAACAAACGCTGCTACTAAGCCGTAAACCTCTATTATTCCGCAAGCCTTTCCCATAGCTTATCTCCTACTTGTTAACAACGGCAATCTTAAGACCCTGCATCGAAAGGTTGGTCTTGAATGCCTCGTCAATTTCTTCAAGCGGGAACTTATGGGTTATAAGCTCTCCTATTGGAAGACCTATGCCCTTTGCACGCTTTAAGAAGTCAAAGGTTGTAGCATAGTCGCGAAGTGTGTAAACCCACGAGCCGACGGTTGTAATCTCCTTAGAGCAGATGTCGAAATGGGGGTTTATTGTGGCGTCGCCGCCGTTTATGAAGAAGCCAAGCTCACAAAGTCCGCCGCCGTTGCGGATGAACTTATAAATGTTAGCGTGGGCAACGGGCGAGCCTGTGCACTGGAAAGCAAAGTCGGCTAAATAGCCGCCAAATGCATCCTTAACACCGTCTGCCAGTGCTTCAATTCCCTTGTGGTCCTTGAAGTTTACGCTCTGTGATGCGCCAAGGCGCTTTGCAAAGTCAAGACGCTTCTGCTCTCCGTCTACCGCTACGATGTTTTCAATTCCCATTGTACGAAGAACGGCAATACAGATAAGACCGATAGGTCCGCAACCCTGAACAACAACGCGGCTGTTAAAGCGTAAAATTCCGGTTGTCTTTGCGCGCTCTACCGCGTGGATAAGAACTGCGCAAGGCTCAATAAGTATTCTTGAATCTAAATCAAGGTCGCTTACGTTAAATACGGTCGAGCCGCCGCGAACGAGTATGTAATCACTAAACCAGCCGTTCAGGTGAACATCGTCGTCAGGGAGGAGTCCGTAAACATCAGCACCGCCTACATTTTGCTTGTTTAAATCGAACATTGTGATGTCGGGGTTATCCTTGAATATCATACAGGTAACAACCTTGTCGCCGATTTTAAGCGGCTTACCTGCGCTGTCAACCTTGACATTCTTACCCATCTTGACGATTTCGCCCGTTCCCTCGTGGCCGAGAGCAACAGGGATAAGCGAGAACGGGTCGCGCTTATACTCGTGAGCGTCGGTGCCGCAAACGCCGCAGCCCTCTACCTTTACGAGTATATCGTCGTCACCGACAGTCGGCATAGGGTATTCCTTAACCTCGATTTTCTCAAGGCCTGTGAGCATTGCAACCTTTGCAGTGCTCGGAATAGGACCTGCTGCCGCGGCAGGAGCGGAGGTGTTCATACCCTCAAGCACCTGTCTGACAATCTGTTCGATATTTGCTGAATTTATATCCATTAAATATCTCTGCCTTTCAAAAAAACTTTTTTGCCGTACTCGGCAAGGGCGGTGTCCTGCGCTTCGGTGCCGCCGCTTACGCCAAGGCCGCCTATCAGCTCGCCTTTGCGGTTATAAAGCGGTTCGCCGCCACCGAAAATAACAATCTTTCCGCCGTTTGTAAACTGTATTCCGTAAAGTGAGCCGCCCGGCTGTGCCAGTTTTTTGAGCTCACTCGTGGACATTTTTAGGGATACAACGGTGTAGGCCTTGCCAAAAGCAACATCATAGCTTGCTATATAGGAGTCATCCATACACTCGACAAGCACGGGATTCGCACCCTTGTTCGATATTGCCACGACGGCGTTTACGCCCATCTCCTTCGCCTTGGCACGAACCTGCTTTGCGAGCTGCTGTGCAAGGGAAAGCGTCATATCCGACGGGTTAATATTGCCTACTACCGTGTCTACTATGGAGTTTATTAGTTTTTCGTCCACAGTAACACCTCTTATTTTCCGAGCTGCTCCATTACGCGCTTGGTAATCTCTGCAACTAAGTCAGCTTCACCGCCGCCGCAATTACCGCTGCAGCTTCCGCCGCAACCGTGACAGCTGGGCTTGCCGTTCTTAGCGTTTGCACAAAGGTTTGCAGGATGCTTACCCTTCATGCCGAACTGACGGCGAATCTCGTAAAGGCGCTGAACCTGTGCATCAGACAGCTCCTTCGGGCCGCCGAGCTGCTTGGATATGTAGAGCAGCTTAGCATAAAACTCAACAGACTCCATCTTGTGATATGCGTTAAGAAGTGAGTCAGAGAAGGTAAGTGCACCGTGGTTCTCAAGCAGAACAGCATCAAAGTGCTGGAGATACTTGGAAACTGCATCCGGGATTTCCTCGGTAGAGGGGGTGCCGTACTCAGCAATCGGAACGCAGCCGAGGGAAATAACGGCCTCGGGCATTATGGGCTGAGTAAGCGGAATGCCTGCGATAGCAAAGCCGGTAGCATAAATCGGGTGAGCGTGAACAACCGAGTTAACATCGGCACGATCCTTGTAAACTCTCATATGCATCTTGATTTCAGTCGCGGGCTTGAAGCCTGCATTTGCCTGAATAACCTTACCGTCGCGGTCAACCTTACAAATGTACTCGGGGGTCATGAAGCCCTTCGAAACACCTGTGGGTGTGCAGAGGAATTCGTTGTCGTTTAACTTAACGGAGATGTTACCGTCGTTAGAAGCAACCATTCCCTGGTTATAAATTCTTTTTCCGATTTCGCAAATTTGTTTTTTGATTTCGTACTCGCTTGCCATTTTGCAAAACTCCTTTTATAAAAATTTTATTTTACACATAAATATTAGCACAATCAGACAGGAAAGTCAACACAAAACAGACAAAAAATCTTTGATTTTGTTGTTTTTTAGTCTTTTTTGCTTGGTTTTTTAAGAAATTCTATCAATTCTGGGATTCCTTTGCCCGTAAGACTGTCTATAACGAAGATTTTTTCGCAGCCTGTCAGCTGCAGCCACCTCTTTGCGCGGTCGGGAGATACGCCCTCTCGCGAGGTGACGATGCCCACAACCTCTCGGTTTACCATACAGGTTATGTTGGGCGGATAGAGCGAATACGGCTCGTCAGCCGAGAGCAGAAGACCCACAACATCCGCCTCGTAAGAGTAAAGGCAGAGTGCGGCGCCGAGCCCTGCGTTTTCGGCGTATTCACCCGGGGTATCTATAAGCCAATCGTCATAGCTTATATACTGCGTTTTGTGATAGGACACGTCGGTGCCGCGAAGCGCTTGTGTCAGCGTAGTTTTTCCTGCGCCGCTGCGCCCTATTAGTATCAGTTTTCGCATCAGGTTTTGGTTACGTCGCAGACCGAGAAGCCAAGCTTTTCACGGGCATAGTCACAAACCGCGATAAGCGAAGACTCAACCTGCGAGACCGTTCCCGTAACGATAACCGTTCCGCTGAAGCGGTCAACAAAGCCGAGCTCTGCGCCCGAGGACTTTATTGCAATGTCGCCCGCTATTATGGCGGTTTCACTCGGACTAAGTGTCAGAATTCCTATCGCGCTGCGGCTATAATCTACCGCGGGGTCAAGTCCCAATTTCTTATAAAGAATCTCATCCGGGTTGGCGATTATATGCGCAATGGTAATCTGTTTACCGGGGACAAGTTCTTGTATAATTCTTGTTTTGTTTTCATAATCCATTGGACCTAACCTCCTATCTTGCCGACAAGACCGTATGAGCAGACGATTTTAAGCAGCTGTTCCATTTTTTCGTTTTCGGGCGGAACAATGTGACTTAAGGTATACTCTCGGCCGAGTCCTGCGTATTTATCCTGACCTATGCGGTGATAGGGCAGTATATGCATTTCGTTAACACCCGGTAGCGACGCAGCGTATCTTGCTATTGCGGCGATTTCCTCTTCCGTATCGTTAAATTCCGGAATTACGGGTGTGCGAATTATAAGATGCGTTCCGCTTTTTGCTATGCGGTGTGCATTTTCAAGTATGAGTTCGTTACTCTGGGTTGTAAATTCCTTATGCTTGGCACTATCCATATGCTTAATATCCATAAGGTAGGTGTCTATAAAGGGAAGCAGTTTTTCTATCGTGCTGAACGGTGCAAAGGAGGTGGACTCTACCGCGGTGGTTATACCCTCGCGCTTTGCCGCCTCTAAGAGTGCGCGGGAGAACTCGTGTTGGACGAGCATCTCACCGCCCGAGAGTGTCATTCCGCCACCGCTTCTGCGGTAGTAGACGCGGTCTTTCCTGACCGTTTCAAGCACCTCACCCACGCTTACATCCTGACCGACGGTTTTTTCCTTTCCGTTTAAGGTCATTTGCTCTATTTCGCGCGACTGTGATTCGGGGTTGCAGCACCATCGGCACCGTAGCGGACAGCCTTTTAAGAAGACTATCGTCCGCACGCCTGGGCCGTCGTGCACCGAGAACCGCTGAATGTCGAAAATTCTTCCCTTAACATTCAGTAAATTCTCCATTAAAAGCCTCCCTGCTCAGTTCGGTTGATTATATCCTCCTGCAGTGAGCGAGAGAGTGTTGTGAACAGCGCGCTGTAGCCTGCAACACGCACCACGAGCGAACGGTAGTTTTCGGGGTGGAGCTGTGCATCACGCAGTGTCTCGCGCGAGACAACATTGAACTGCATATGGCTTCCCTTTTGGTCGAAGTAGCCGCGGACCAAGGAAACAAAGCTTTCAAGTCCGCTGTCACCTGCGAGGGCTGACGGATGGAACTTCATATTGAAGAGCGTTCCGTTCGAGGCTATATAGTGGTCAAGTCGGGAAACCGAGTTTGCCGATGCGGTCGGACCACAGGTATCTCTGCCTGCCGCGGGGCTTACGCCGTCTGCAACGGGAGTAAAGGCAAGTCTGCCGTCGGGTGTTGCACCGGTCTGTGCGCCGAGCGGAACATTGGCTGATACGGGATAAAGTCCTGCCTGGTACACGCCGCCGCGCGGATTTTTATAATTTTCAAGCGGTCGGGTGTAGGTGTAGGCTACATCGCGGGCAAACATATCAATTTCCTTGATGTCGTTTCCGTATTTCGGAAGCGCCTCTATCATTTTTAAGATTTCGTCGTAACGAGCCTTCTTATCAGACGGGCTTCTGTTTTCGCGAACAACATTATATATATTATGTATATCCTGTTCGCCGAGAGTTCTGCCCTGCTCTATTAGCTCGCGTGCGACCTGCTCTACCATCTTTTTAGTGGTGTGGTCGTCAAGCTCTTTACCGAAGTTGTTATCGAGCGCATCGCAGAGTTCTTCGAGCGTTATTTTCTTTTCTTCATACACAAGCGTCTTGACCGCCCATAGCGCGTCTGCCATATTCGCAATTCCAAAGCCCTGAGGACCAGTGAAGTTGTATACGGCTCCGCCCTCCTGCAGACTCATTCCCTTGCCTATGCAATCCTCAACCATTGAGGACTGGAACGGAAGCGGACAGCGTTCTGCGTGTGCAGTGTCTATCGCGTTGTCGGCATTTACGAGCAGCTCTATAAAGTATTTCATCTGTGCCTTGTAGGCGTTATAGAAATCATCAAAGGTCTTAAAATCCTTAAGCTCGCCCGTTTTGGGGCCTATCTGAACACCCTTGTCAACACCGTTGCTGAATACCATCTCAAGCGGACGGCACATATTGAAGAACGCAGCATCGTGCCAGCCGTCAGTCTTGCCCGATTTTTGCGGCTCAACACAACCTATTATGTTGTAGTCGCGCGCATCCTCGAGCGTGAGTCCTCTGCTCTGCAGCGAGGGAATTATAACCTCGTCATTATAGTAAGCAGGGAGTCCTACACCTGTGCGGGTAAGCTTTGCTGCTTTAATTAAAAACTCATGCGGGGTGCCGTTCCATACGCGGACCGAGAACGACGGCTGAGGCAGAAGAACATGCATAGTTGCCTCAATACACATATAAGAAAGCTCATTTGTGGCATCGTTTCCGTATATGTCCTGACCGCCTGCTATAAGGTTCTGGAACAGGCTGTATCCTGCAAAGCCCTCTGCCGATGCGGCATCGCGCACCTTGTTTAAATCGTTAAGCTTTATCCAGATGCAGTCCATAAGCTCTTGTGCGAACTCACGCGTTATCTTGCCTGCATCCATATCTGCCTTGTAGTAGGGATACATATATTGGTCAAAGCGGCCGGGGGAAATGCTGTGTCCGCTTGACTCTACTTGCAGCAGCATCTGCACAAACCAGAAGGACTGGCAAGCCTCATAAAAGCTTGTAGCACCAAACTCAGGCACGCGAGCGCAGTTTTCTGCAATTACGAGAAGCTCTGCGCGGCGGGCTGAGTCAGACTCCTTCTCTGCCAGTTCTTTTGCAAGTACGCTATATCTGCGAGCGTAGAGAATTGCCGCCTCACAGCTTAGTATTACTGCATTTAAGAAGTGGTGACGCTTTGCGTAATCACCGTCGGCAACCGAAAGACGCGAGAGCGCCTCTGCTGCCTCCTTCTTTATTCCGTCAAAGCCAATCTCTAAAATCTTGGCATAGTTTACGGTAAGATGGCCTATTCCGTTATAGTAATAGTTTCCGGGGGTGAAGATATTATGCTCAACCGCAAGCTGTGCTTCGGGTGCCATATAAGCAGTTGCAAGCTCACTCGTGGTTTTGCCCTTCCAGTACTTATAAACCTCGTGCAAGGTTTTCTTGGTTTCCTCAGAAATATAGAACGGGTCGGCGGCACGGGTTGCGACCGTCTCGAATTCCGACTCAAGCCAGTCAAACGAGTACTCAGGGAAAACCTGGCATCCACGGGCAACGCGGGTTGCGCTTCCGACTATAAGCTCACGCGGACGAATGGTTATAGGTATGTTTTTCAGAATATGGAAAAACGCCTTTGCTCTTCGTACCGTTATGGGCTCTCCCTCGGTCTGTTTATATGATTCGGTCAGCAATACCGCACGGTCTGCCTCAATTTCGGGCATATGGTCGAAAAGGTCAGCTTTAAGCTGCTCTATTCTTTCCGACTTTTTTATTTCTTTCGTGAATATATTGCTCATTCGGATACCTCCCGATAATATTCTAATGTAATTTTACACTAAAACCACATAGTTGTCAATAGGAAACAAAGAAAAAAGCAGAGAAAATAACACAAAACCAAAAATATTTCTTGTTTGTTTGCAAAAATGCCGCATATATATAATAATGTAGTCTTCTGTTTTTTGTTTAAAAAAGTGTAATTTTATTCACATTTTGTGTGTTTTTCGCTTTTTTCTTGACATTGAATTATCAAAGTACTAAAATACTTTTTACAATATGGAGAACTTGATATGTGTATTGTATTCTTTATAAGGGGAAACAAGTTATGGTAGATAACATTGTAATTTTCACCTTTATAGGCTCCATTGCGGCGCTTTTGTTCGCCGCAGTCACTGCAAAACGCGTTTTAGGTTATTCTCAAGGCACCTCTCTTATGGTAAAAATCTCCGCTTCCATAAAGCAGGGCGCCAAGGCTTATCTTAAGCGTCAATATGCAGTAGTATCAATTTTCTTCGCGGTTATGTTTATTTTGCTGTGCGTGCTCGCAGCGGCGGAACTGCTTACCTGGTTTGTTCCGTTTGCTTTTCTGACGGGTGGGCTGTTCTCGGGTCTTTCGGGCTTTATCGGAATGACCATAGCAACCTCCTCCAACGCGCGTACTGCAAACGCCTGCCGTGAGGGGCTCAACCGCGGTCTACGCGTTGCGTTTGGCGCGGGCTCGGTTATGGGCTTCACCGTTGTAGGACTCGGACTTCTGGACATTTCCATCTGGTTTTCACTACTCAAGTATGTTTTTGGCTGCTCAGTTTCAGAAATTTCGTCCGCTATGCTTACCTTTGGTATGGGCGCGTCGTCAATGGCGCTTTTCGCCCGTGTAGGCGGCGGCGTATTCACAAAGGCTGCCGATGTAGGCGCCGACCTTGTTGGCAAGGTTGAGGTTGGAATTCCCGAGGACGACCCGAGAAACCCCGCCGTTATTGCCGATAATGTTGGTGATAATGTCGGCGATGTTGCAGGTATGGGCGCCGACCTTTACGAATCGTATGTCGGCTCTATAATCTCCTGCTGTGCACTTGGCGTTGCGGCTTTCGGAAGCCTAAACGCTATGGCGCTTCCGCTGCTTTTAGCCGCTGTGGGAATTATATTCTCAATCCTCGGCACATTTTTAGTTCGCACAAAGGAAAACGCCACGCAGAAAAATCTGCTCGCGTCGCTCTCACGCGGCACAAATTTTAGCGCTATTGCTATCGCCCTTGTAAGCCTTCCGCTTGTAAACCTGACGCTTACAGGCAAGATTAACGATTTTAGTAACATTGGATTTTATTTCGCAATTTTAATGGGACTTGCCGCCGGTGTGCTTATTGGCCAGTCGACCGAGTATTTTACCTCCGACTCCTATCGCCCCACACGCAAGCTCGCATCGCAGTCCGAAACAGGCTCTGCCACCGTTATTATAGGCGGACTCGGACTTGGAATGATGTCGACCATTCTTCCCATTATTATAATTGCGGTTTGCATTTTTGTTGCATACTTTGCATCGGGCGGTTTCACAAACACCGATTCGCAGAGGGGGCTTTACGGCATTGCACTTGCCGCTGTCGGAATGCTCTCTACCCTTGGTATAACACTTGCGACCGATGCCTACGGTCCCGTTGCCGACAATGCGGGCGGAATTGCTGAGATGGCAGGTCTGCCTTCCGAGGTACGCGAGCGCACCGATGCTCTCGACTCGCTCGGAAACACCACCGCCGCAACAGGCAAGGGCTTTGCTATCGGCTCTGCCGCGCTCACCGCTTTGGCGCTTATGGCATCCTACATTGATAAAGTTAAAAGCATTAAGCCCGATGCCGATACAAGCTTTGACATTATGAACCCCCGCGTTCTTATCGGCCTTTTCATAGGCGCTTGTTTGCCGTTCGTTTTCGCGGCGCTCACAATGGACTCGGTCGGCAAGGCCGCTCAGTCGGTTGTTAAGGAGGTGCGCCGTCAGTTTAAGGAAATCGGCGGACTTATGGAGGGCAAGGCAGACCCCGACTACGCTTCCTGTGTTGACCTTTGCACACGCGCATCCTTAAAGGAAATGGTGCTCCCCACTGTCGTTGCTATTGTTGTGCCGATTGTTGTGGGACTGCTGCTTGGCTACCAGTCGGTTGTGGGACTGCTTGCAGGCGCGACCATTTCGGGATTCTTAGTTGCCGTTTATATGTCTAACTCGGGCGGTGCGTGGGACAACGCGAAAAAGTATATTGAGGGTGACAACTTTGGCGGTAAGGGCAGTGAAAATCACAAGGCTGCCGTTGTCGGAGATACCGTAGGCGACCCCTTTAAAGATACTGCAGGTCCCGCTATCAACATTCTTATTAAACTGCTTTCAATGGTTTCTATTGTTTTTGCGGCTATTGTTGTAAAGTTTGGACTTATGTAAATAAAAAACAGGCTCTCTCGAGCCTGTTTTTTATTTTTCTTTTGTTTCGCAGTCACCGCATTTACCGCCGCACTGCTTTGAGTACGGGCAGCCTATGCATTTTTCGCCGCGTTTTTTCGCTCTGTATAAATAGAACACGATAGCGGCAACGATAGCCACGATAACGAAAATGATTATATAATTTTCCATAACTTATTTAGCCTTTGCTAATTCTTTTTGTTTAGCTTTTAACTCATACTCTGCCTTTAGTTTCTTATCGGCATTATGGATAAGAATGATTATAACGGCAACGATAGCAGCTACGGCAACGGCGCCGCCGATAGCAGCTGCAACATTAAGTGAAGCGGCATCAACAATGAGGGTGCCTATCGTATTTACAAGGTAGCCTACCGTGAAACCAACTGCGAGCTGAAGACCTATTCCGCCCCACAGCCATTTCGCACTCTTCATTTCGGCGTTCATTGCACCGATAGCGGCGAAACAAGGAGGAGTAAAGAGGTTGAACATAAGGTATGCAAGTGCCGCGGCCTTGGTAAGTCCCATAATAGCGGCAACCTCGCTTGCGCCTCCCATAAGTTCTAACGCATCGGTATCTATAAAGTTTGTAACCGAGAAGCAGACAGCCAGCGTACCAACAACATTCTCTTTAGCAATAAAGCCTGTAACTGCGGCGGCGGCAAGCTGCCACGAAACGATGCCTACTACGGGAGCGATTATGTACGCAAAGGGCTTTGCTATGCTTGCAAGGATAGAGTCGCTTGCGGTTTCGTTTGCAAGGGTAAAGCTCCAGGTAAATGACTGCATAATCTGAACAGCCATATTGCAAAGGAGGATAATTGTAGCCGCCTTAACTATATATGCCCATCCGCGACTGCACATTGATTTGAACGCGCCAAAGAAGGACGGAACCTTATACTCGGGAAGTTCTATAATAAAGAAGGATTTTCTTGCCTTGTGGCCTGTGATTTTGTTGATAAGCAGTGCGCCAAGGAAGATAAGAATTATGCCCGAAAGATACATAACCGTGCTTACCCAACCCGCTTTGTTGAAGAAAACACCTGCGAAAAGCGAGATTACGGGAATCTTTGCGCCGCAGGGCATAAAGGGAGAGAGCATTGCGGTAGCTCTGCGCTCACGCTCGTTACGGATGGTGCGGCTTGCCATAATTCCGGGAACGGCACAACCAACGGTTATAACGAACGGAATAACCGATTTACCCGAAAGACCAACCTTTTTGAAGATGGGGTCAAGCACGACGGCAACACGGGACATATATCCGCAATCCTCTAAAAGAGCAATTAGGAAATACATTACCATTACGAGCGGCAGGAAACCGACAACGGCAATAACACCGCCGATAACACCGTCAACAAGCAACGATGAGAGAAGAGGACTTGCGTTTGCGAGCAGTCCGCCAATCCATCCCTGGAACACCTCGAGCCAGCCGACGAGCCAGTTTGCAATAGGGGTTCCTACCCATACCTGTGAAATCTGGAACACAAGGAACATAACAACGGCGAAAATCGGAATTCCGAGCCACTTGTTAGTGAGCACCGCGTCAATCTTATCGCCAAAGTTTTTATCCTTTGTGAGAATTTTTCTGGTTTCAACCTCGCTTACGATTGCGTTTACAAACTCAAAACGCTTGCGGTCGGCGGCTCCAACCGCCTTTTTATCGGTAAGGTCGATATCACCCTGCTCATACGGCGCAAACTGTGTTTTGCCTATGCTTCTTACTGCCGTTTCAATAAGGTTCTTTAAACCATCAGCGTTGGTGGAAACTGTATTAACAACAGGACACCTTAAAAGCTGCGAAAGTTCTTTTTCATCTATTACGGTTTCCTTTTTAGCGTTTATATCGCTCTTGTTAAGCGCTACGACAACCGGAACACCAAGCTCTAAAAGCTGTGTTGTGAAGAAAAGGCTGCGGCTCAGGTTTGTGGCATCTACAATGTTTATTATAACATCGGGATTTTCTTTTTTAACATAGGAGCTTGTTATGCTCTCTTCGCTGGTAAACGGTGACATTGAATACGCACCCGGAAGGTCAACAGCTATAAGCTGCTCCTCGCCACCGTAGTAGCTCTTCTTTATAGGATGTTCTTTCTTGTCTACGGTAACGCCTGCCCAGTTTCCAACCTTTTCGTTACGGCCGGTCAGAGCATTGTACATCGTAGTCTTGCCGGAGTTAGGGTTACCGGTAAGTGCAATTCTCATTATATATTCCTCCCCTTTAATTTGCTGTTTACGGAATATCTTACGAACGGTTAGCACCGGCTAACCCGTGCTTAAAAAGCAATCAGTAGACTGCACCATAAAAATTAAACTATTATGGCTTCAGCCAACTGATTATCTATGTTATATCTTGCATCCTTGATAGAAACCATACAACTGCTTTTAAGATGGGATACGACCGTTATTTTCTCTCCGCTGTAGCAGCCGAGGGAGAAAAGGAACGAATCGAGCTCTTCATCGTCGGTTTCTATCTGCTTGATAACATATTCTATGCCTTCAGCAGCCTCTTTAAGGGTCATAAAAAATCACCGTTTGCATCTTTGCGCCGTTAGCGAACGCTAACCTTGCGCGTTAAAATATAGTTAGCGCCCGCTAACCTTTAACATTATACTTACTCTGTAAATATTTGTCAACCCCTTTTTTTAAAAAAATAATCGCCGTGCTATTGCACAGCGATTATTTTAATTTTACTCGCAACGACAGCCGCGGCAAGCGCGAACTATCAGTAATATAACAAGCAGTAAAAGCGCTACTACGGCAAATACAACAAATGCCGCAAGGTTAGTGAGAATAAACTCACCGAATATGGCGCCTAAAATTAAGCCTATCACAAGAACTAAAGCAGCGGCAATTATTAAGATTGCGGAAAGTATACCGCAGCAGCCTCTGCCGTATTCATCATTATATAATCCCATTGTTTTCTTCCCCTCTTCACATTTCCCGTCGGGACATTACATACTATGAAGAGACGGGACAAAGGGTTACTTTGAGAAAGCAACGATGGTGAGATAGGTCATATAAACATCGAACTTTGCAACGGTTTCAAAGGGAGCGTGCATTGAAAGCACGGGAACGCCCAGGTCCACAACATCGAGTCCTAAATTTGCAACATACATTGCAACCGTTCCGCCGCCGCCTAAGTCAACGCGGCCAAGCTCGCCCGTCTGCCATACTACGCCCTCGCTGTCGAGCAGGTTGCGAACGAAGCCTACGAACTCTGCCGAGGCATCGTTAGTGCTTGACTTGCCGCGCGCGCCTGTATACTTTGTGATAACGGCACCGCGGTTTACAAAGGATGCATTTCTCTTCTCCATTACATCGGGGAAGGTCGGGTCAAACGCGGCGTTTACGTCAGCCGAGAGGCACTTTGATGCGCGCATAACCTTGTATCCGTCAACGCCCTGCATATTTGCAAGGTCCATAAAGATATATTTGAGGAAAGAGGAATTGAGTCCTGTATTACCCTCTGAGCCGATTTCCTCCTTGTCGGCGAACACAACTATCATTGTATGCTCGGGGCAGTCAATGTCGATAGCGGCGCGCAGTGCGGGATAGGCACAAACGCGGTCATCGTGACCGTAGGCGCCTATGAGCGAGCGGTCAAAGCCGATGTCGCGTGCCTTGTAGGCGGGAACACACTCAAGCTCTGCCGAGAGGAAGTCGCGCTCTACAATGCCGTACTTTTCGTAAAGCATATTGAGGATATTGAGCTTTACAAGCTCGCTCTCGCTGTCATCCTTAAAGGGATGGCTTCCTATCAGCACATTAAGCTCCTCGCCCTTTATGCCCTCGTTTAAGGTGCGCTTGCTCTGCTCCTGTGCTAAGTGGGGCAGAAGGTCGGTAACTATGAAGCAGGGGTCATTTTCGTCCTCGCCAATGTTTACCTCTACGCTCTCGCCGTTACCTTTTACGATTACGCCGTGAAGTGCAAGCGGAACGGTGGTCCACTGGTACTTCTTAATTCCGCCGTAATAGTGGGTCTTGAAAAGTGCAAGGTCGTCCGACTCATAAAGCGGGTTGGGCTTTAAGTCAAGTCTGGGAGAATCAATATGGGCGGCGGTAACGCGAACACCCTCGATAACCGGCTTTTTACCCATTACGATAAAGGCAGCCGCTTTGCCGCGGTTGTTTATATACATTTTATCTCCGCAAGTGTAGGTCTTTTCGGGGTCAAACTCGGTAAAGCCGTGTTCCTTTACAAGTGCTATTGCGGTTTTTACAGCCTCGCGCTCGGTCTTTGCGGCGTCGAGGAATTTTTTATAATCCTCACAAAACGCATCAGCCGCGCGAAGAGTTTCCTCACTCGCTGTCTGTCTGCCGTTTTCACTCTTCATAAACAGTTTTTCTTTAAGCTCTTTTGCTGTTGCCATTTTAGTTTACCTCCGTTATTTGTCTTAAAAGCGCCTCCGCCTCAGCATAAAGGTCGGCTTCGCTTCCGTTATTATATATTATATAGTCGCAACGCGACACAAAAAACTCGTCAGTCTTTGCGGCGCTAAGTCGAACGCTTGCCTCCGATTCGCTCAAACCGTCGCGCTCTACAATGCGCGCCCTTCGCGTTTGTTCGTCGGCAAGCACGCCAATAATCTTATCACAACGCTTATCAAGTCCGCTTTCGAACAGCGTGGGTGCATCTAAAATCACGCACTCGTCGGTTATCTGCTTTTCTATGTTTTCACATATAAATGGCAGCATTATGCTGTTCATTTTCTCGGTCCGTTCGGGCGATGAAAACGCGCGGAATGCAAGCATTTTTCGGTCAAGGACACCGCTCTTTACGATGTCGTCGCCAAACTCAGCACAAAGCAGATTCAGCATTTGCTGGTTTTCGCTTGTGCTTCGCGCTACCCTGTCACAGTCTATGACCTTTACGCCAAGGCGCGCCGCTACGGCACTCAGGCTGCTCTTCCCTGCACCCGTGGGACCTGTAAGTCCTATTATTATACCCATAAAACACTCTCTTAAAATTTAATAACCCTAAAGCCTGCTGCGCGAATTAAGCGGTTATAAACCGCCAGCGCTACGCCGCTTTTCTCGGGTGCGTGGGCATAGACCGTCCCAACACCGAGCCCGTCCGCATCACGCAGGGCAGAAAACAGTCCCTCTGCCAAAGTTTCGGGCTTTGCCCTAAAACCGTAGGAAATATGCGGGCAGGAAATTTCACTTTCCTCCTCCGCAAAGCAGAGCGCGCCGCAGGATGTTTTATCCTTTAAAAAGGTTACAAACTGCTCAGTTTCGACCATTACAATTTCGGTCTTTGGCGAATAGTGCTTATATTTCATTCCGGGACTTGCTACGGGCTTGTCCTTTTCGGGCTCTGTGAACACTGCGGCATCAATCTCTAAATCGGGGATAAGCTTTGAAAGCTGTTCCGCCGTTACACCGCCAGGGCGCAAAAGTCGGGGCGGATTGGTGCAAAGCGTGAGCACGGTTGACTCAACGCCGACCGCACAGTCACCCGACTGCACCACCGCGTCAATTTTGCCGTCAAGGTCACCTATTACGTGGCTTGCCTTGGTAGGACTCGGTGAACCCGAGGTGTTAGCCGACGGCGCGGCAAGCGGAATGTCCGCAGTTTTTATTATACTGTTTACAATTTTATTAGACGGCATTCGCACCGCAACGGTCGAAAGTCCTGCACAGACCGAAAGCGGAATTTTGTCCCCTTTTGGCAGCACCATAGTAAGCGGTCCTGGCCAAAAACGCTCTGCAAGGGTGAGGGCGAGCGGCGGAATTTCGCTTACAACACAGCTTAACATATCCATATCCGATATATGAACTATAAGCGGATTGTCCTGCGGTCTGCCTTTGGCCAAAAACACGCGCTTTATTGCTTCCTCGTCAAATGCGGATGCCGCAAGCCCGTAGACCGTTTCGGTCGGGACGGCGACAATGCCGCCGTTTCTCAGAAGCTCTGCCGCTTTCTCTATGCCGTCTTTATTATCACTAAGACGCTTTGTTATCATCTTAATTCTCAGCCTTTAACATTTCGGCGCGGTAGAAGGTTATGAGCGAATCAATAACCTCGTCAAGGTCGCCGTTCATTATCTGCTCTATCTTATAAAGTGTAAGACCTATGCGGTGGTCGGTAACACGGCCTTGCGGGAAGTTATAGGTGCGGATACGCTCGCTTCGGTCGCCCGTACCAACCTGTGCGCGACGGTCGGAGGCGATAGCCTCGGTCTGTTCTGCCTGCATACGCTCGTAAAGGCGCGAACGCAAAACCTTCATTGCTTTGTCACGGTTTTTGTGCTGACTGCGTTCGTCCTGACATTCAACCACAAGTCCCGTCGGGAGATGGGTTATGCGGATTGCAGACTCGGTCTTGTTAACATGCTGACCGCCTGCACCGCCCGAACGGTAGGTGTCTATCTGCAAATCGGCAGGGTTAATCTCAACCTCAACCTCCTCCGCTTCGGGCAACACGGCAACCGTTACGGTAGAGGTGTGAATTCTGCCCGAGGTTTCGGTTTCGGGCACGCGCTGAACGCGGTGAACGCCGCTTTCGTATTTAAAGCGAGAATAAGCACCCTCGCCCTCTATCATAAAGCTGACTTCCTTGTATCCGCCAAGCTCGGTCTCGTTGCCGCCCATAATCTCAATCTTCCAACGCTTTGACTCGGCGTACATTGAGTACATTCGCATAAGCGAGCCTGCAAACAGCGCGGCTTCCTCTCCGCCTGCACCGCCGCGGATTTCTATAATAACATTCTTGTCATCGTTGGGGTCGCGCGGGAGAAGCAGAATTTTAAGCTCCTCTGCGCAGGCCTCCTGTGTTTTCTTAGCCTCAAGCAGCTCCTCCTCGGCAAGCTCTTTAAAATCCTTGTCGAGTGACGCATCCTCAAGCAGCATAAGCGCCTCTTCCTCGGCAGTTTTTGCCGCGGTGTATTCGCGGAATTTTTCAACTATCGGGGTTAACTGCTTGTGCTCTTTCATAAGTTTTTTATATTGCTCCTGGTCGGACACGACGGCAACATCCATCAAAAGTTCGCCGATTTCAATAAAGCGTGCCTCAACCGCTTTCAATTTATCAAACATCTTCGTTTTCCCTTTCTATCCTCTTTATATTCTTTTCCACCTTGCTGCGCGCAGTCATAATCTCGTGCCCGCAGCCCTGGCAGCGAATTTTAAAATCCATACCCACGCGAAGCACAGAAAAGCTGTCACTTCCGCAGGGGTGCTTTTTCTTCATTATGAGAACATCGCCTACTCTTACATCCACATTCTCACCTCAGCATAGTAATTCATTATATATTATATACCAATAATTAGTTTAAGGCAATAATTTCTTGAAAACTACCGTCCTTTTTGTTAAAATTATTTTGTATACGGAGGTGATAAAGGTGTCCATTAAGCTTATACACTGCGGAGATGTGCACATAGGTGCAATGCAGAGCGCTCTTTCACGCGACGCAGCCGCAAGAAGAGCAGAAATTCTTCACACCTTTTCTAAGGTTTGTGAGTTATGTAACAGCGAAAGTGCAGAGATTTTGCTGATAGCGGGCGACCTTTTTGACAGTCATAATATAGACGGTGCCGTGCGCGATGCGGTAAAAAGAATTTTTGACACCCTAAAAAACACAAAGGTTTTCATTGTGCCGGGCAATCACGACTACTTAACACAGGGCGCTGCGCTTGATTTTGATTTTGGGCAGAATGTATTTGTATTCAAAGAGGCAGGCGTGGTCGAAACCGACAGCGTGCGCATTTACGGAATACCCTTTGTCTCCCCCTATTCCGAGGGATTTACGCTGCCAAAAGCGAAAGACTCTGATAAAATAAATATTTTGCTTATGCACGCGGATTTGGGTGGCGGACCATATAACCCCGTAACCCCCGCTATGCTTGGTGCTACGGGTATGGACTATGTCGCACTCGGCCATGTTCATACGGCAAGCGGAATACTCTTTTCCGACAGCACGGCCTACGCTTACTGCGGCTGTCCCGAGCCGCTCGGTTTTGACGAGCTTGGCGAAAAGGGCGTATATATCGGCACCCTTGACAAGCACTCTGTAAATTTAAAATTCCACAAGACCTGTGCGC
The DNA here is from genome assembly GCA_045590515.1 of Acutalibacteraceae bacterium. Classification (GTDB taxonomy): domain Bacteria; phylum Bacillota; class Clostridia; order Oscillospirales; family Acutalibacteraceae; genus SIG589. The sequence goes on along the minus strand of JAZNRD010000023.1, from coordinate 47,406 downwards.
GAGAGTACCGCGAAATTTCGGTTGATGTCAGCGAATGTAACGACATAGGCGAAATACTTTTAGCGGCAGAAAATGCGCTCAAAGACAACGAAGGCAACCTTGTAAAGCTAATTCTTACGGGTGAAACGGGTATAAATATTGACACGCAGTACATAAAGACCGCGCTTGATAGCAAGGTTTATTTCCTTAAGGTGCGCGACCGCAGTCACCCGAAAGCCGACCTCTTGCTTCTACGCAAGGAGCAGACCTTGCGCGGAATGTTTGTAGATAATCTGCTTTGCCGCATTGAAAACGGCGAGGACAAGGACACCTTGATGCAGGCGCTGTATTTAGGGCTTGCCGCATTTGACGGACGGGAGGTTGAGTTTAGTGATAATTAAACGAATTCACATTGACCGTTTCGGCGGATTAAACGATTTTTCACTCTCCCTTTCTGACGGCTTTAACCTTGTATTCGGCAACAACGAGGACGGCAAGACCACCGTTATGAGCTTTTTGCGGCTTATGTTCTACGGCGAGGTTACCAAGAAAACCGACTTAACCCTTAACCTGCGCCGCCGCTTTACCCCGTTTTCAGGTGACCGTATGGGCGGTGAGGTAGAATTTACGCACGGAAATAAAAGCTATCTGCTCTCTAAGCAGTTTGGCAAAACTCCGCGCAGTGACCGCGTATCACTTATAGACCTATCGAGCGGCGAGAGCGTGCCGCTTGTAGCCGGCAAGGAGATTGGCGAAATGTTTTTCTCCTTAGGCGCCGAGGCGTTTGAGCGCAGCATATTTATCGGCAGTCTGCCCACAGACAGCGACGGTAGCGCAGAGCTTTCCGACCGTCTTCGCAGACTTGCCTTTTCGGGCGAGGAGGGGTCCTCCTTTGAGCAGGTGAGTGACCGTTTGCAAAAGGCAAAAAATTCACTTCGCACCCCAAGACGAGTAGGTCTTTCGGACAAGCTTGAAGAGGAAATTTCCACCCTTTACAAAAAGGCTGTTGAGGCTAAAGAGGCAGAGGCACGCAGAAACCAAAACTGTGAGCAGATTGAGGCGTTAGAGCAGAATTTATCGGAAGAAAACGCAAAACGCGATGCTCTTAAGCTCAAACAAAAACAGCTCGCCGAGCGCAAGGCGCTTGACGCACTGCGCGCGGAGCAGGAGCTGAGAGCGCGCTACATAAACAACAAAAACGCGGTGGCGAACATAACGCGCGAGCAGCTTGCCTCTTGTAAGGATGCCTTTATAAAGCTCGGCTCCTTGAAAGCACAGCTATTGTCTGAGCGCAACAAAGCAGATACCTTTGCAGAGGGTGTTTCCGACAGTGAAATTCTCTCGCTTTTGAATTCTCTTGACTCGCTAAACAGTCAAATTCGCGCATTATCGGCAGAAAGCGACAGCGGCAAAAAAAGCAATTCTCCCGTTTTACTTTATTCCCTTGCGGCGTTATTAGCGGTTTTGGCGGCAGTTTTGTTTGTGCTAAAAATATCCTTTGCACCGATAGCACTTATTCCTGCGGCAGTATGCGTTATTGCCGCGCTTACGGTATCAAAAAGCGGTCGCGACAAAATGACGAAAAAAGTTCTTGAAAACAAGAGCCGCATATTAGAGCTTGAAGAAGAAAAACGGCAGACAAACGAGCGATATATCATTTTAAATGAGCGCAAAAAAATTGCCGACTCTACCAACCAAAAGGCAGAAGAGAGCAAGGAAAAGTGCGCCACATTGCAAGGCGAAATTTCGTTGCTTGAGCGCTATATTGAAAGTGAACTTTCACTCGCCGACGGCGAAAACATAGAAAGTCGCCTTGAAGAGCTATCCCTCGCTTTTGTAAGGCTTTCCGAATGTGAAAGCTCGGTAAACAGCAGTCCCTTTAAGGCTCTGTCCGATGATGATTTAGAGAAGCGGCTTGAGGACGCAGAGCAGGACGGCGATTCACTTACTGCCGAGGAATGTGAACGCGCGCTGAGTGTTTCCGACCGACAGATTCATACCGTTTTAAAGGAAATTGAACGCATCCGCGCCGAAAACGATGTGATAATGAAAACTTTTGCTTCGGTTGCGGTCACCGAAAAGGAAATTGAAGAGAAAAACGCACTGCTTGCAAGGCAGGAAAAGCATTTGAGTGCGCTTTGTATTGCGGCAGAGGCGCTCGAATCCGCCAACGCCGATATGCGCAAGGGTTTTGCGCCCGAGCTTAACCGTCTGACAGGCGAAATTCTGGCAGGTCTTACGGGCGGCCGTCACAGCCGCGTCAGCGTGTCGGACGCTCTTGGTATTACGGTTTCTGAGGACGGGGCTCTCCCCTTTGCCGCAGAGCAACTGAGCGCAGGCAGCTTTGACCAGGCAGAGCTCTCTCTTCGCCTTGCGATAGCAAAGCTTTCGGGCGGAGAAAACCGCCTTCCCCTTTTGCTTGACGATGTGCTTATGCAGTATGATGACGAGCGCACAAAAAAAGCACTACAGTTCCTTTTAGATTATGCAAAACAAAACCAGGTTTTGCTTTTTACCTGTCACGGTTATCAAAAGGACTTAGTAGATTCTACTTCAGTAATATTTATGAAAAATTAAAAGAAACGGGAAACGGCTCTGGCCGTTTCCCGTTTCTCTTTGGAGAAAGGTTATTAAATGTTCGTTCAAGTTAGCATATGCTAACCACTAAGTTTATTATATCATAAATATCATAGTTGTCAATACTTTTTTAAAAGAAAAGCAGGGCTTTCGCCCTGCTTTTAAATTTAGATATCAAACAAAAGCTGACCATAGGATGAATAGGGCCAGTCAACAGCCGACATATTCATTTCTATCTCGTCAACGTCTATACGGAGTTCCTCCATAGCGTGCAAAACGGTATCGTGATAGTAGCGCGCTGTAGCAAGCTCTCCGTTTACGGTCTTGCCCGTTACCGCTTCTTCAAGAAGATTTACGCCGTCCCATACGCGGTCCGCGTGGTAGGAAAGCTTAGAAAGCAGACCCCCTTCGAGTCGGAAGCTGCATTTAGTGCCTGCAGCCTTTTTCTTTGAGATATTGTCTGCGAGCTTAGCTGTGTATGCGCTTACGGCAGGCATTACATCCTTTTTAACCATATCGAGCATGGTGAGTGCCTCGATGTTTATTGTCTTGCTGTAATTCTCGAGTGCGATTTCGTAGCGTGACTCAAGCTCGGTTCTTGTTAGAATGCCGTATTTAGAAAATACCTCAACCGTACGGTCATCAACATACATAGGAAGTGCGTCAACGGTGGACTCTAAGTTCAGCAGTCCACGCTTCTTCGCTTCTTTCTTCCATTCGTCCGAATAGCCGTCACCGTTAAATACTATGCGCTTATGGCTTTTATAGGTTTCCCTCACAAGCTCCATTACGGCGGCTTCAAAATCCTCTCTGCCCTCTAAGCGATTCGCAAAATCTTCAAGCACATCGCTCACTATGGTGTTCAAGATTACATTGGGCTCTGCAATAGCGCTGTTTGAGCCTAACATACGGAACTCAAACTTGTTACCCGTAAACGCCAAGGGAGAGGTGCGGTTGCGGTCGGTCGTGTCCTTGCGGAAATGCGGCAGCACGTGGGTGCCGGTTTCCAGCTCGGGCATTTTTTCGCCCTTATAATCCTCGCCCGACTCGATAGCATCAAGAATATCGGTAAGCTGCGAGCCTAAGAAGATAGAAACGATTGCAGGCGGTGCCTCGTGCGCGCCAAGGCGGTGGTCGTTACCTGCAGAGGCAACCGACGCACGCAGAAGTCCCTGATGCTCGTCCACGGCGCGTATGAACGCCGCAAGCATCAAAAGGAAAAGCTTATTTTCCTGCGGTTTTTTACCCGGCTTAAAGAGGTTTACGCCCGTATCGGTAGAAAGCGACCAGTTGTTGTGCTTGCCGCTGCCGTTTACGCCCTTAAAGGGTTTTTCGTGCAGAAGGCAAACAAGCGAGTGGCGCTGTGCACACTTTTTCATCATCTCCATTATGAGCTGATTCTGGTCACAAGCGGCGTTTACCGTCGAGAAGATGGGGGCTAATTCGTGCTGTGCGGGAGCCGCCTCGTTATGCTCGGTCTTGGCGAGCACACCTAACTTCCAAAGCTCACGGTTAAGCTCGTTCATAAACTCCTTAACGCGCGGCTTTATTGCGCCGAAATAGTGGTCGTCCATCTCCTGTCCCTTTGGCGGTCGTCCGCCCATAAGGGTTCTGCCGCAATAGGTTAAGTCCTTGCGGGATTTATAATATTTTTTATCAATGAGAAAATACTCCTGCTCTGCGCCGACATCAACATTTATTCCCGTGACATCGTCCATTCCGAACAGCTTTACAATACGCAGCGCCTTGTCATTCACAACCTCCATAGAACGCAGAAGAGGTGTTTTCTGGTCAAGCGCCTCGCCGCCGTAGGAGCAGAACGCGGTAGGTATGCAGAGAGTATCGTCCTTAACAAATGCATATGAGGTCGGGTCCCAAGCAGTGTAGCCGCGCGCCTCAAAGGTTGCGCGAAGTCCGCCCGAGGGAAAGCTTGAAGCATCGGGCTCACCCTTTATGAGCTCTTTACCCGAAAACTCCATTATTACCGTGCCGTCGCCCGTGGGGGATATAAAGCTATCGTGCTTTTCGGCGGTTATGCCCGTCATTGGCTGGAACCAGTGGGTAAAATGGGTTGCGCCCTTTTCTATAGCCCAATTCTTCATCGCCTTTGCAACCTCGGTTGCTATGTGAATGTCAAGCTCCTTGCCCTGCTCTACCGTTTCCATTAAATCGGCATATACCTCGGGCGACAGACGCTCCTTCATTACCACATTATTAAACACCATACTGCCAAACAGTTCTTCAATAACCGGCATAGTTTTTCCTCGCTTTTTAACTAATAATATTTAATAGTATATTTATATGTTCTGCAAAAGTCAACCAAAACACAAAAATACTGACTAATTTTTAAAAAACAACCCAAAAACTTAATTTTATTAAGTGAAGAGCCTTTATATTTTAATAAGTAATGCAAATAACCTTATATTGTTACGGCAAAAGAGCAATTTTTCGGGGTTTTATTTGAGAGAGTTTTATGGTAATATTATAAAAGAAACTATGAGGAGTAATAGAAATGACTGTACTTGAAAGATTTTTAAAATATGTAAAGTTTGACACCGCATCGGACGAGCTGAGTGAAAGCTGTCCGTCAACAAAAAAGCAGTTAAATTTAGGAAAGGTGCTTGCTGACGAGCTAAAGGAAATGGGACTTTTACGCGTTTCGCTTGACGAGAACGGCTATGTTTACGGATTTTTGCCCGCAAGCGAGGACCGCAAAAACGAGTCAGCACTCGGTCTTATTGCACATATGGATACCTCGCCCGATGTTTCGGGTGCCGATGTAAAGCCGTCGGTCATAACCTACGAGGGCGGCGATATTGTGCTTGAGCACGCAACGATTTCGTGCGACAGCTTCCCGTTTCTTTCAAAATACGCGGGACAGCAGTTAGTGGTTACCGACGGCAGTACTCTGCTCGGCGGCGACGACAAGGCGGGTGTTGCAGAGATTTTTACGCTTTGCGAAGAACTTTGCAAAAACCCCGATATTTCGCACCGCGCTATTGCGGTATGCATAACACCCGACGAGGAAATCGGCAGAGGCGCCGACCTTTTCCCTCTTGACCGATTTGAAGCGAAAGAGGCATATACCATTGACGGCGGCGAGTTAGGCGAGATTGAGTACGAAAACTTTAACGGCGCATCGGCCGAGATAACCGTGCACGGAATAAACATTCACCCCGGCTCTGCTAAAAATAAAATGAAGAACGCGGCGCTGCTCGCGTGTGAGCTTGTATCTATGCTGCCGCCTGCCGAAACGCCTGCACACACCGAGGGGTACGAGGGCTTTTATCATGTGTGCGATTTAGAGGCAAACGAAAATCTCGCAACAATAAAGATGATAATCCGCGACCACGATAAAGAAAAATTTGAGAGCAGAAAAGCGTTTATAGAAAGGCTCTGCAGCTATCTTAACGACCGCTACGGCGAGGGCACATTTGAGGCTAATATTTGTGATAGCTACTATAATATGCGCGAAAAAATCCTGCCCGCGATGCACCTTATTGATAACGCGAAGAAGGCTATGCTTGACGCCGGTGTTGAGCCACAGGTTGTTGCCATCCGCGGCGGTACTGACGGTGCAAGACTGTCATATGAGGGTCTTCCCTGCCCCAATCTTTCAACGGGCGGCGCCAATTTCCACAGTGTTCATGAATTTGTGCCCGTAGCCTCTATGGAAAAGATGGTAGAGGTATTATTAAATCTTGTTAAGTGATGTGTTTATGAAAAATAATTTTTGCAAGCTTTACACGCGTGAGGGACTTGCGCTTTCGGGCATACCGCACGACCGCTATCCCCGTCCGCAGTTGAAGCGCGACTCATTTTTTAACCTTAACGGAGAGTGGGATTTTGCCGTAACTGACGGCTCTTTTCCGACCGAATATAATGAAAAAATACTTGTTCCGTTTCCGCCGCAATCGGTGCTTTCGGGAATAGATAGAACCTTTAAAAAGGGAGATGTGCTTTTTTATAGGCGCCGCTTTTCTCTGCCGTCCGAATTTTTAAACGAGCGCACTCTTTTGCATATAGGCGCCGCAGACCAGATTGCCACGGTTTATCTGAACGGCAAGGCTTTAGGCAGTCACACGGGCGGATATTTGCCCTTTCATTTTGATATTACAGAGCATCTGCTTGAGGAAAACGAGCTTATAATAAGCGTATACGATGACCCCACCGACACCACTCTGCCTTACGGAAAACAGCGCGAAAAGCGCGGTGGTATGTGGTACACCACCGTTTCCGGCATCTGGCAGACGGTATGGTGCGAGAGCGTCCCGAGTGAATATATTGAGAGCATTAAAATTGACACCCAAGGCGCAAGCGTTAAAATAAGCGCCACGGGAATAAAGAGTGGCACGCTGGCCCTTGACGGCAAGGATTATCCTATCGTTGACGGTGTTTGTGAGTTTACGGTCGAAGACCCTGTTTTCTGGTCGCCCGAAAACCCTCACCTTTATTATTTCAAAGTTACCGCAAACAAAGATAAAATCGAATCCTATTTTGCACTACGCACCCTTGAAATAAAGACGATGGACGGCATCCCCCGTCTTTGCCTTAACGGCAAGCCCTATTTTTTCAACGGTCTTTTAGACCAGGGTTATTTCAGCGACGGAATTTTCACCCCTGCAGACCTGTCACTTTTTGAGCGCGATATAATGACCGCGAAGGAGCTTGGCTTTAATATGCTCAGAAAGCATATTAAAATTGAGCCGCCGCAGTTTTACTATGACTGCGACCGTCTTGGAATGGTTGTTTTTCAAGATATGGTCAACAACGGAGATTATAATTTCTTGCGCGACACAGCACTTCCGACCGTGTTCCTCAAAAAATTAAACGATAAGCGGCTACACCGCGACAAGAAAACACGCGCGGAATTTTTGCGCGCTATGGAGGAAACGGTAGAGCAGCTTTATAACCACCCCTCTATCTGTCTTTGGACAATCTTTAACGAGGGCTGGGGTCAGTTTGACAGCACCACTGCATACAGAAAGCTCCGCTCGCTTGACAGCAGCCGATTTATTGACAGCGCATCGGGTTGGTTTTCGGGCGGCGAGAGCGACCTTGTGAGTGAGCATATTTATTTTAAACCCTATAAATTTAAAGCGGCAGACAAACCCGTATTTTTATCCGAGTTTGGCGGTTATGCGCTTAAGACCGAGGGGCATATTTTCAACCCCGACAACCAGTACGGCTATAAAAGTTTTGGTTCGAAAGAGGCGCTTACCGAGGCTATAATAAGCCTATATAAGAACGAGGTTATTCCTGCGGCGAAAAAGGGACTCTGTGCTTCGGTATACACACAGTTAACCGATATTGAGGACGAAACAAACGGCCTTATAACCTACGACCGCGAGGTAATAAAGGTCGAAAAGGAAAAGCTTTGCGCACTTTTCTCTGACCTTGCAAACCTTTAGAAATTATGGTATTCTATTCATATAAAACAAAGGAGGTCTTTCTATGCATCTGCTTGAATCGGGCGAAATGTATCTTGAGACCATTTTAGTCTTAAAGAAGAGTGGCAAAACGGTACGCTCTATTGATATTTGCGAGCATATGGGCTATTCAAAGCCGTCGGTCAGCCGCGCTGTTGGAAACCTTAAAAACGGCGGTTTCATTACGGTTGATAAAAACGGATTTATTGAACTGACAAGCGAGGGACAGAGCGTTGCCACCAAGATTTTAGAGCGCCACACACTTATTACCGATTTTTTGGTAAGACTTGGTGTCAGCCCATATACAGCTTCTAACGATGCTTGCCGAATTGAGCATCACATTAGCGACGAGTCCTTTGAAGCGATAAAAAAATACGCCGAGAGCATAAAGGATTAGGATATTCTCTTTCTCATTCGTATAAAGGATAAGGAGGGATAGTGTGAAGAAAACAATCTGTACTTTATTTCTTATTCCTTTATTATTGTGCGGTTGCTCACCAAAGGAAGCGACTTATCTTTCGGCAGAAACCATTTCCTATTTTTCGGACACGGGAAACGTTGCAATTTATAATGCAGAAATTTCGGTTGGTGACGAGAAATATCTTGAATTTGAAATTACCAACAAAACCGAAACCACCCTTTTGTATAGCGAGTATTATTCATTGCACTATTGTCTGAAGAGCGATAAAGAGCTTGAGCTTGTAAAACCAAAAAGAGAGCTTGCTTTTGATGATGTTCTGCACACTGTTTTTATTGGTAACAGTGCAAAGATAAGGGTTGATTTGAGTGATTATGACCTTTCGCGAACGGGAAAGTATCAGCTTTGGAAAGACTATTATTTAGAGGATAGCAAAGACCAATATTTTATAATTATTACATTTGAAATTACGAACAAAACCATTGCTGATATATTGTTCAATTCGGTTTATGTAGACGCAGGATATTCTGAAGAGGGTTTAACTGCCCTATATAGCGAATATATAAACAAAAACAGTGAACCGACAATTTCCTCATATCGCGAGGCACCGCTAATAAAAATCGCCTCACTGTCTGAGCTTGAGGAATTTAAAGAAAAATATAAAAGCTATTTTTCTTTTAATAACGGGTATGATGAAATACTCTCCTTTGAAGAGGCTTGCAAAACTTACAAAGCAGATTTTTTCAAGAAACGAACACTTTTTATTTGCTATATAATCGACGGAAGTGGCTCTGTGCGACATAAAACAGAATCAGTCCGTTACAGTGATAAAACGCTTACCTTTAACATTAAAGCCGAAATGCCCGAGATTGGTACATGTGATATGTGCGGAAGATTTTTACTTATAGATATTCTAACCGCCGACATAAACAGCGCAAATGAATATAGAGTTGTGATAAATTAAAAGAAGACCCGCAAGGGTCTTCTTTTTTGCAAAAAAACACGAGTGCAGCCGTGTGGCCGCACCCGTGCGTAAAAATACTATATCTGATTTATACTTACTTTGCAGAAGCATACATGAAGTACTTGAATCCGAGCGGGCTCGAGAAGAAGCCTTCAATGTTCTGGCTGCACATATAAATGTCAGTGTAGTAGTAAATCGGGCAGATAGCGCCGGTCTCCATGAGGATGTCCTCAGCGTCATGCATAAGAGCGAAACGCTTTGCAGGGTCAGTCTCAGCCTTAACCTCTGCGATTATAGCATCGTAGGAGTCAGCCCAAGTAAGACCTGTCTGGTCGCCCTTCTTGTATGCAGCATAGGAGCCGTGGCCGTCACGACCGAACTGAGTATCGTTGTTACCGGAAGCGGTAATCCACATATCGAGGAAGGAAATCGGGTCATTGTAGTCGCCTAACCAACCGTTACGTGCAACAGAGTAGTCGCCGTTCTTACGGGTGTTAAGGAATGTAGCCCACTCCTGAATCTCAACCTTAAGGTCGATACCGTAGTTCTTCCATACGCTCTGGAGGTATGCAGCTACAGCCTCGTGGCCGGTACCGTCGTTGGTGATGTAGGTAAGCTGCGGGAAGCCCGAAACCTTACCGTCAGCAACGGTGAACTTGCCAGAAGAAGCAGCAACTTCCTCTAAAAGCTTAACAGCAGCTGCGCAGTTAGCAGTGTAGTCTTCCTTAGCAACGCTGTAGTAGCCCTTACCGTCACGGTTTACACCGTTCTTGGAGATGAACTCAGAACCATCCGGCTCGGTAAGACCCATAGCAACGAAGCCTGCTGCGGGAACCTGACCAGCCTGGCCGATTTCTTCTACAACATAGTTACGGTCAATCATAAGGCCTAAAGCGTTACGAATCTTTGCCTTTTCAGGCTCAGAGAAGTCTGCAAGTGCCTTATCGTTTACATTGAAGGATACATAGTAGGTACCGAGCTGGCCTTCAACAGCGAACTCGTCCTTGTACTCTTCCTGAAGAGTTGCGATTTCATCGTTCGGAACAGAATCGATGAAGAGGTAAGTACCGTTCTTGTAGTTAGCAAGCAGCGAGCTGTCGTCATCGTTGAATGCGAATACAATCTTGTCGGTAACAACCTTGTCTGCGTTATAGAAATATTCGTTCTTTTCCATAACGAGCTCGGTCTGGGTGAAGGAAGTAACCTTGTAAGCACCGTTTCCGATGTAGGTTTCTGCCTTGGTTGCCCAAGCGTCGCCGTTCTCTTCAACAACACTCTGCTTTACAGGCATGTAAGCCGGGAAAGCGCAGAGCTCGTGGAAGTACGGAACGTCAACGGGAAGAACAACTGTAAGCTGCTTTCCATCGTCAGAAGCAGTTACGTTGAGCTTTGCATCGGGCTTTGTGCGGTTGCCTTCGTCGTCACACTCGGTAACGTCTGCATAACCGTCAATAACCTCGAACATGTAGCCGTAGTCAGCTGCAGTTACAGGGTCAGCTGCGCGGTTCCAAGAATATACGAAGTCAGCAGCGGTTATTTCGCTACCGTCGCTCCACTTAAGACCGTCACGGAGAGTGAAGGTGTAAGCGGTTTTACCGTCAGCGAGCTTTTCGCCCTTCGGAAGCTCAGTTGCACACTGAGGAACGAGAACTAACTTGCCCTCGCTGTCCTGCTCGAAGCCAACAAGACCGGAGAAGGCGTGTACAATGTATGTAGCGCCGTCAACAGCACTGTTAAGAGCAGGGTCGATTGTGTCCGGATATGCACCAACGTTAACGGTCATTTCGCCGGACTTTCCGCCGCAGGCACTGAGAGCTACCATGCAGCCGAGTATCATTACTACTGCGAGTAATAAACTCAATGTCTTTTTCATTTGTGTGTCCTCCTAAAAATTATTTTTATCAACTCGTTTTGGCACGCTGTTTTCTGCCGACATACAGAAATTATGCCAAAACGAGTATAATAAACGGTTTACAGGTTGTGGCAAGCGACTCTATGTCCGGGAGAAACCTCTCTCATTTCGGGCATAGACTCTGCACATTTTGCAGTTGCACGCGGGCAGCGTGTTCTGAACGGACAGCCGCTTGGCATATGAAGCGGGCTGGGAACATCGCCCTCTAAGTGTATACGCTCGTTCTTTCTTGCGATAATCGGGTCCGGAACGGGAACAGCCGACAAGAGAGAGATTGTATACGGGTGTGCAGGGTGATGATATATCTCGTTCGACTCACCTATTTCGATAAGCTTTCCAAGATACATTACTGCAATTCGGGTAGAAATATGCTTAACTACCAACAAATCGTGTGCGATAAATAAATAGGTAAGGCCTAACTGATGCTGTAAGTCCTCAAACATATTTACTATCTGTGCCTGAATTGAAACATCTAGTGCCGAAACAGGCTCATCACAGACGATAAATTTGGGGTCAACAGCCAAGGAACGCGCAATTCCGATTCTCTGGCGCTGACCGCCCGAGAATTCGTGAGCGTAGCGCGAAGCGTGCTCGGTCGAGAGTCCGACAAGGTCCATAAGCTCTTTTATCTTTTCGGTGCGCTCTGCCGGTGTTTTATAAAGCTTGTGAACATCGAGCGGCTCACCGATAATATCGCTTACGGTCATACGGGGGTCAAGCGAGGAATAAGGGTCCTGGAAAACCATCTGAGCTTCCTTGCGGAACTCATTTATAACCTTTTTGCCCTCAATTTTCTTGCCGTCAAACCATACCTCACCTGCGGTGGGCTTATAAAGCTGTAAAATGCTGCGACCAACGGTGGTCTTACCGCAGCCCGACTCACCAACAAGACCCAGAGTTTCGCCCTCTTTAATCTCAAAGGATACATCGTCAACCGCCTTGAGTTTTAAACTTTTGAACGGACCTGCGGGTACATTAAAGTACTGCTTTAAATTTTTAACTTCGAGAAGATTTTTATTTTCACTCATCTAAATACATCTCCTCTACCTGTTCTTTGGTTAAAATGCCGTTCTCAATAGCCTCTTTTAAGTTGTGCCAGCAGCAAGAACGGTGATTTTCGTTTATATCAATCTCGCGCGCCTTGTGTGTAAGGCAAACCTTCATTGCGTTTACGCAACGGGGTGCGAAGGGACAGCCGTCGGGCATATTGAGTAGGTCAACGGGTGTGCCGCCGATAGGCTCAAGACGGGCGCCGCTATCGTCAACGGTGGGGATAGAACGCATAAGTCCCTTTGTATATTCGTGCTTGGGGTTATAGAAGATTTCGTCAGCAGTTCCGCGTTCGCAAACCTCGCCCGCGTACATAACTATAACCTCGTCACACATTTCGGCAACAACGCCTAAGTCGTGTGTGATAAGAATGATAGACATTCCAAGCTGCTTCTGCAAATCCTTCATAAGGTCGAGAATCTGCGCTTGAATGGTAACGTCGAGCGCGGTTGTCGGCTCGTCAGCTATCAGAATGTCCGGCTCACAAGCGAGAGCCATAGCAATCATAACACGCTGGCGCATACCGCCCGAAAACTCATGCGGGTACTGCTTGATACGCTTCTCCGGCTCATTAACGCCAACAAGACGGAGCATTTCAATAGCGCGCTCGCGTGCCTGCTCACGATTGCGGTCGGTGTGGAGCATAATTGCTTCCATAAGCTGATTTCCAACCGTATAAACAGGGTTAAGGCTGGTCATCGGGTCCTGGAAAATTATGCTTATTTTGTTGCCGCGAATCTTGCTCATAGCCTCTTTATCGATGCCTACGAGCTCTTCGCCCTTAAATTTTATACTTCCCGAAACGATTTCACCGGGGGAAGACAGAATTTGTAAAATTGAGTATGCAGTAACGCTCTTACCCGAGCCCGACTCACCAACGATGCCGAGCACCTTGCCCGAATCGAGCGAGAAGGAGATGCCGTTTACCGCCTTAACCTCGCCTGCGGGAGTGAAGAACGAGGTGTGTAAATCAGTAACCTTTAATAATTCCATTTAACGTACCTCTACTTTCTAAGCTTGGGGTCGAACGCGTCACGAAGACCGTCGCCTAAAAGATTGAGGGACAGAACGATAAGGCAGATAGCAACAGCCGGAATAACAAGACGGTAAGCGTAGGAATAAATACCGCCCAGCGCATCACTTGCGAGTGAGCCCAAGCTCGGCATAGGCATATCAACACCCAATCCCAAGAAGGAAAGGAAGCTTTCGGTGAAGATAGCAGACGGAATCTGCAGTGCTACCGAGATGATGATAACGCTTATGCAGTTGGGAAGCATGTGCTTTCTGATTATATGTCCGCCCTTGGCGCCGATAGAACGGGCGGCAAGAACGTAGTCCTGCTGCTTAATGGATAAAATCTGACCGCGAATCATACGCGCCATACTTACCCAGTAAAGCAGTGCGAAAACGATAAATATACTTATCATTCCAACGCCTAATGCGCCGAAAACCGTTCCTGCTATCTTATCCTTAAGTGTCTGCTTCAAAACAGCAGAAAGAAGAATGATTATGAGCAGGTCGGGCAGAGAGTAGATAATATCTACTATTCTCATCATTACAAGGTCAACTTTTCCGCCGTAGAAGCCCGAAATTGAGCCGTAAATCATACCGATTATCAGAACGATTATACTTGCGAAAAAGCCAACTGCGAGAGAAACGCGGGTACCGTAGATAACGCGGATTGCGTAGTCACGTCCGTGCGCGTCGGTACCGAAGATGTGCGGAAACACAAACTCGCCGTCCTCGATGCGCTGCTTCTCGGTCTCGCCGTATTCAAACGGCTTTAGGTTGTTATAAGAAGCGTCGGTCTCCTGTCCTGCCGCAACACCTAACTGCTGCTCATAGTTATAGGGATAGAAGAACGGAACGAATATAGCGATAAGCAAAACGAGAATAATTATGCCAAGGCTTACCATTGCAATCTTGTTTTTGCCAAGGCGGCGCATACCGTCTTTAAAGAAGGTTGTGCTCTCGCGCATGCGCTGTTGCAGGAATTTTTCCTCATCGGTTGCCTTCTCAAACGAAGAAACATCAATATGAAGGCTTAAGGGATTTTTCTTAAGGGGAGTATTAACTTCTTTTTTCATTTTAATAGCCCCCTTTAAGACAAGTCAACACGCGGGTCCACTACTTTGTAGAGGATGTCCGATATGAGTGTCATAATAACCATTATAGTTGCAAGGAAAATCGTGGTGCCCATTATCATTGGGTAGTCACGGTTTATAATGCTTGAATAGAAATACTTTCCGAGTCCCGGAACGGCAAAAATCTTTTCAACAACCAAGCTTCCCGTCAAAATAAACGCAATCATCGGTCCAACATAGGTGATAACCGGAGTAACGGCGTTACGGAGAGCGTGCTTAAAGAGCACCTTGTTGGATGAAAGGCCCTTAGCACGTGCGGTACGGATATAATCCTGACCGAGAACATCAAGCATGCTTGAACGGGTAAGGCGGGTTATATATGCCATTGGGTAGAACGAAAGCGCCGCTATCGGAAGAACAAGTCCGAGCGCCGAGTTTCCGTTTGCAGGGAACACGGGCAGTTTGATACAGAATAGCAGCAGCAGTATCGTCGCCATAACAAACGAGGGCATAGCAATACTTGCCGTAGTAAGTACCATTATTACCTTATCTATTATTTTATCGTGGAAAACAGCGGCAATAGCACCCATTACAAGACCCAAAAGAATTGCAAGGCTTGCGGCTATAAGGCCGGTTTTGCTACTGGTTTTGAAGCCTTCCATAATAAGGTCGGTAACGTTACGGCCGCGGTTTTTGATGGACGGGCCAAAGTCACCCTTTAATACGTCACCAAGGTAGGTAGTGTACTGTTCCATTATAGGCTTGTCAAGTCCGTACTTCTTTTCAAGTGCAGCCTGAACAGCGGCAGACGGAGCCTTTTCACTTAAGAACGGTCCGCCCGGAATGGCTTTCATTACAAAAAACGTGATGGTTATGACAAGGAATACCGTAAAGATAGCAAGCAATACACGCTTTACGATATACAGTGCCAGCTTTGAATCCAATTTGTTCAACCCCTTAAAGATTAGATTATATACAAGGTCGTTTACATAAAAAGACCATTTTAGATACTTTACTATATTACCACACTATTATAAAGTTTGCAACGAATTTTTAAAATTTTAGTTATTTTTTTAACACAAAAAACAATGGGCGGAAGGTTTTCCGCCCATTTTTTACAGTATAATAAGATTTTTTGCGCTCTTTGTAAGATTTTCGCAGCCGTTTTCGGTAACATATACCATATCCTCAATTCGAACGCCGAAACGGTTTTCGAGATATATGCCCGGTTCGACCGTCATTATGGTGCCCGGTTTCAGCACCGTATCGCAACGGGTGTTAAAGCAGGGGTTTTCGTGAATTTCTATTCCGACCGAGTGACCGAGTCCGTGACCGAAGCAGCCCTCGTATCCTGCACTATAGATTATATCACGCGCAACCTTGTCAATATCACGGCAGACAAGACCTGCTTTTATGGCCTTTTCAGCCTCTTCCTGCGCACGAAGGACGGTGGCGTAGACCTTTTTCTGCTCGTCAAGCACTGCTCCGACCGCAACCGTTCTTGTCATATCCGAACGGTAGCCGTTTATACAGGCGCCGAAGTCCATAGTTACGAAGTCGCCCTTTTCAATCTTCTTATCGGTGGGAACGCCGTGCGGCAATGAAGAATTTTTGCCCGACACGACTATGAAATCGAACGAAACGCCCTCGCTTCCGAGTTTGCGCATATAAAACTCCATATCAAGCATAACATCGCGTTCGGTGCGCCCCGACTGTATTCGCTCTAATATATAGGTAAAGGTTTCGTCGGTAAGGCGCTGGGCCTCCTTTATAAGCGCAAGCTCGCTTGCCGATTTTACCGCACGCATTTCCTCTGTTATGCGGTCAAATTTATCGCTCTGCTCCACCTTTACGCCCGAAAGCAGTTCTTCAAGCGCGCCGAAATGCGAAACCGAGGTAGTGTCAGCCTCTAAATAAAGCGTTTTTATACCAAAGCGCTCGCAAAGCGCCTTTATCTCGTCGTTTTTACGCTCTGAAAGCTGAACCTCGCAGCTGTTTACAACCGCTCTTGCCTTTTCAACATAACGGAAGTCTATGAGAAACACCGCGCCGCTTCGTGCAATAAGCACTGCGCCTGCGCTCGACTCAAAGCCCGTGAAATAGAAACGGTTTGCTGCGCTTTCAATGAGAAAAGCCTCGCCCTCGTTTAGTTTGTTCTGAATACTGAGCACTCTTTTTTCTATCATTTTAATTCTCCTAACACATCACAGATAAATTCGTAAACCCTTTCGGTTGAGCTGACAGAAAGACGCTCGCGGCAGGTGTGAATGTCCTTCATATCGGGACCAATCGTTACTGCATCGAGTCCCGGAAGCTTTTCGCTGAAAAGGCCGCACTCGAGTCCTGCGTGAATGGTAACAACCTGACAATCTTTGTCATACTTTTCGCGGAAAACGCGGCACATAGTATCACGCAGTACCGAATCCTCCTTATATTCCCAAGCAGGATAATGACCGTAGGCCTTATATTCTCCGCCCAGAGAAATCGCGAGCTCTTCAAGCTTTGAAAGCAGATTTTCTTTTTCTGCACCATAGGCACTTCTGACCGCAAAGGATGCGTAAACGCCATACGTGTCGGTTCCTAAAATTCCGAGATTTAATGAGGTTTCAGGCTGAGCGAACACCTCGCTCATTTTATAAATGCCGTTAGGTGTCACATTTAAAAACTCTATAACGCGGTCGCTGCTTTCCTTACTAAAAGCTACGCCGCGCGACATAACGGGCAGCACCTCTATTTCAAGTCCGTTATCTGTTTCTACGCGCACACTGTCAACAAAATCCTCTACATAATCGGCAGGGTTGACCTCTGTGCTTACAATACATCTTGTCATAACGGGGATTGCGTTATCCTTAAGTCCGCCCGCTATTTCGGCAATTCTGCATTCGGGTAAGGCTTTTAAAAACTGTCCCATTACGATATTGGAATTAAGTCTTCCCTTGTCAATCTCGACACCCGAATGACCGCCTACAAGTCCCTTTACGGTTATTCTGTACGCAGCGGCGGCACAGCGCTCAAAAGAGGCAGGCAGACGGATTTCCGCACGGGCACCGCCCGCACAGCCGACGGTTAAAATTCCCTCTTCTCCGCCGTCTATGTTCATTAAAATTCTGCCCGAGAGCAAACTGCCGTCAAGCCCCTCTGCGCCGTACATTCCCGTTTCCTCATCCACTGTGAAAACGGCTTCAATGGGTGGGTGCGCAAGAGTTTTGTCCTCTAAAACCGCAAGTGCCATAGCAATAGCAACGCCGTCGTCACCGCCGAGCGTTGTACCCTCTGCATAGAGCCAGTCGCCGTCTAATTGCAGACGAAGCGGGTCACGGGTGAAATCAATGTCGCACTCATGCGCCTTTTCGCACACCATATCAAGATGTCCCTGCAAAATTACGGCAGGGCTGTTTTCATAACCCTTTGAGGCAGGCTTTTTAATTATGACATTATTAAGCTCGTCCTGGTGGTAGGAAAGTCCGAGCTCCTCTGCAACGCTTACGCAATAATCGCTTATGGCTTTAGTGTTGCCCGAGCCGTGCGGAATTGCCGCAAGCTCTTTAAAATAATGAAATACTCTACTGTTATCAAGTGCACTCAGCATTTGCCTTTTCCTCCGTTGCAACAATATTTTTTATCCAGATTCCCTTTTCCACAAGCCAGCCGCCGAGTATGCATTTTATTAAGCAAAGCGAACGGCATATTGCGAATATGGTAAGTATTCCGAGTGATGTAAAGTGTGTAAGACAAAACGCGACGGGAACATCAACCATCCACACGAAGCAGCTGTCAAACAAAAAGGTTAAAAAGGTTTTTCCACCCGAACGCAGAGTAAAGTAGGTTGCGTGGGCGAAGGCGTCAAGCGGCATACACAGCGCGCCTATCTGCATAAGACGGGTTGCGGTGAGGCGTATTGACTCCTCTGTTTTATAAATCATTGGTATAAACTCGGCCGCGGGAACATATATGAGCATAACCGCTATGCTCGCCATTACGGTAAAGGTGATAAGACGGCGGCTGTCGGCCTTTGCCTCCTCCTTTTTGTCCGCGCCGAGCTGCTGACCTAAAATAATTCCGATAGCGTTTCCGACCGCCGTGAAGGCAACCGCAAACACATTCCAAAAGGTCTGGCTTATGTTGGTTGCGGCAACAACCGAGAGTCCGCGCGCCGAATAACACTGGTTAACCATTGCTATTCCTGCCGACCAGAACGCCTCGTTAAGCATAAGCGGCATTCCGCGTATGATTATCTGCTTAATAAGCGACGAAGGAATTTTAAAGCTTCTGTACGCGCCGACAACGAAGTGGTTTATATGGCTGTTTTTATGTGTCCAGATTGCTATAATTGCAAGCTCTGCATAACGGGAAATTACGGTTGCAACCGCCGCGCCGACAACGCCGAGCTTTGGCGCACCGAAACGTCCGAAAATTAAAACATAATTCAGCACAAGGTTTACCAAAACAGCTATAACGCCTGCGACCATAGGCGGCACCGACTTGCCCGTTTCGCGAAGGGCGCTGAAATAGCACTGTGAGATTGTATAAGGCAAAAGTCCCACAAGCATACAAAGCAAATATTTATATGCATAAGAAAGCGATGCCGCAGCATCCGCCGCACTTCCCTCGCCCTGCAAATATAAATTTATAAGCGGCTTACCTGCAAGCCAGAACACCAGCATAAACAGCACCGTGAGCGCCGAGCAGAAGAGTAGCTTAAATCTAAAGGTATCACGCATGCCCTTATGGTCGCCGTTGCCGAAAAACTGCGGGCCGAATATTCCCGCGCCCGAGCAAGCGCCGAATGTGCACAGGTTAAAAATAAATATAAGCTGGTTTGCGACTGCAACACCGGTCATCTGCACCGTTCCGACCTGACCGACCATAACATTGTCAAGCATATTGACAAAGTTGGTTATGCCCATTTGTATCATTATCGGCAACGCAAGTGCCAGCACACTTTTATAAAATTTTCTGTCGCCAAAAAGTTTGTTTTTCAAGGAAACTCGCCTCATAATTTTAAAAATACTTATTCTTCCCTATTCTAACACGAAAACATACGCTTTTCAACAACAAAAAACGGACGCAGAGCGTCCGTTTTTTCATTTTAATCTTGTTTTGGAAGTCTACCGTATAGGGCAGTATTTTCACGCAAAATCCCTGCGAGCCAGTCGTTTATACAGTCGCCGTTTATTCTAAAACGCCAATTTTCGCCTAAAGTGGAGGGGGTATTTATTCTGCCCTCACTGCCAAGACCTATAAGGTCGGGCATCATAAGAATACAGGTGTCCGCGACCGACATCATAGCCGAACGCATCATAGGCCAGGCAAGGCTTTCGTTTTCGCCCACACCTAAATATCTGTACGCCATTTTAACATCTTCGGACGGTGCGGTGTGCATCCAACCGTTTATGGTGTCGTTATCGTGCGTTCCTGTGTATACCACACAGTTGCTTTCGTAGTTGTGCGGAAGATAGTCGCTCTCCTCGCGGCTGTCAAAAGCGAACTGCATTACCTTCATTCCCGGGAAGCCCGAGTTTTTAAGAAGTCTTCTAACCTCGGGTGTGAGGTAGCCCAGGTCCTCTGCGATTATGGGTAGCTCTTCACCAAACTGCTCGCGAAATGCATCGAAAAGTGCCATTCCCGGTCCCTTGCGCCAGCAGCCGTTCTTCGCCGTTTCCTCGCCGTAGGGTATGGCATAAAAGGATTCGAGTCCGCGAAAATGGTCTATTCGTACCACATCGTAAATTTTAAACGCGTAGCCTATGCGACGGCACCACCAGGAAAAGCCCTCCTTTTCCATTGCGCTCCAGTTGTAAAGCGGGTTGCCCCAAAGCTGACCCTCCTCCGAAAAGGCGTCGGGCGGACAGCCCGAAACCTCTGTCGGTTCGCCGTCCTCGTCTAACATAAACTGCTCACATTCCGCCCAGACATCAGCGCTGTCGCGCGCGACATAAATCGGAATGTCACCTATTATTTCAATGCCGTTTTTATTCGCGTAGGCTTTGAGCGCGGTCCACTGCTTTGAAAACATAAACTGCAAAAAGCGGTAAAAGGCTATTTCCTGCTTATACTGCTCTCGCGCGGCGGCAATGGCTGCCTCGTCACGCAGGCGAAGCGGCTTTTCCCATTCGTACCAAGGTCTGTCGCCGTTTGCATTTTTAAGCGCCATAAAAAGTGTATACTCGTCTAACCAATAGGCGTTTTCGGTATAAAAAATGTGATATTCACTCGTCGGTTCAAAGCGTGAAAACGCGGTATGGAGAAGCTTTTTTCGGTTTTCGTACAGTGCGCCGTAATCAATAGACGCGGGGTTGTCGCCAAAAAAGTACGACTTTGCCTCTTCTTCGTTTAGCAGCCCCTCTTCTATCAGAATATCTATATCTATAAAATACGGATTTCCCGCATAGGTAGAAAATGACTGATAGGGCGAGTCACCGTAGCTTGTGGGTCCTATGGGCAGTATCTGCCAATAGCTTTGTCCCGCGTTTTTTAAAAAGTCCACAAAGCGATACGCTTCCCGTCCCAGCGTGCCTATTCCAAAACGGGACGGAAGAGAGAAAATAGGCATTAAAACACCGTTTTTACGCATAAAAATTATCCTTTAACAGCTCCCGAAAGCACACCCTTTATAATGTGCTTCTGACAGAGGAAATAGATTGTTACAATGGGTAGCAGACAAAGCAGTATCAGCGCCATTGTTGCGCCGTAGTCAACCTGACCGTAGCTTCCCTGCAGGTACTGAATGTGAATAGGAATGGTTTTATAACGTGTTTTATCCAGCACGAGATAAGGAAGCAGATAATCGTTCCAGACCCACATAATTTGTAAAATGCCGACCGAAATATAGGTCGATTTCATAATGGGTGCATCTACGAGGAAGAAGGTCTGAAGCGTGTTGCAGCCGTCTATTACTGCCGCCTCCTCGACCTCCATCGGTATTCCCTTTACAAAGCCCGAAAACAGAAAAACGGCAAGCCCTGCGCCAAAGCCTAAATACACTATAGGTATGGTAAAGGGGGTATTGAGCCGCAGACTGTCCGCAGTTTTTGATAGGGTGAACATTACCATCTGAAACGGTACCACCATCGAAAAAATACAAAGATAGTATACCACGCGGCAAACCACGCTGTCAACGCGGTTTATATACCAAGCCGCCATTGAGGTGCAAAGAAGTATAAGCGCGACCGACAATACGGTGATTATTATGCTGTAAAGCACAGAGTTGTAAAAAGGGTACCCGCCGAAGGTCATTCCCTTTATAAAATTTTCAAAGCCTATAAAGCTTTCTGCATTCGGCAGTGCGAAAAGCGAGGATTTTATTGCATCGTTATTTTTGAAGGTGTTATAAAGCACCACAATAATAGGCATAACCCAAAGTATGCTGAGAAATGAAAACAGCACACTTAACGCGCTATGATAAGCTCTGGTGCGAGCGCTTTTTTCCATTATGCCTGCACCTCCCTGCTTCTTGTGAAATAAAGCTGTAAGAGTGCAATAGCCGCCACAATCACAAAGAAAATTACCGCTTTTGCCTGACCTACGCCCATATTGGTGGTGCTCTCATAAAACGATTTATAAATATTAAGCGCCAGCATCTGCGTGCGGTCAAACGGCTTGCCGTCGGTCAGCGCTAAGTTCTGGTCAAACAGCTTAAACCCGTTAGTAAGTGTCAAAAAGGTGCATATTGTAATTGACGGCATTACGGTGGGTATTGTTATATGGCGCAAAAGCTGAAGACTGCTTGCACCGTCGATTTTTGCCGCCTCTATATACTCACTTGGAACATTCTGAAGCCCTGCTACATAGATAATCATCATATAGCCTATTTGTTGCCACGCGACAAGGATAACGAGTCCCCAAAAGCCGTAGTCCTCGTTGAGCGCAAGGGTGGAGCCCAAATATTCCATTATTACCGCATCGAGAATTATCTTCCAGATATAGCCGAGCACAATTCCGCCTATTAAATTCGGCATAAAGAAAACCGTGCGGAAAAGGTTGCTGCCTCGGATGCCCTTCGTAAGCGTGAGTGCAATTAAAAACGCCGCTATGTTTATGACCGCAACCGAAATTACGGTAAATGCCGCCGTAAACCAGAACGCGCGAAAAAACGAAGAATCGCTGAATGCCGCCGAGTAATTCGCGCCACCCGTAAAGGTTGTGAGTCTTAATGTCTTGAAACGGAAAAAGGATAAGTATATTCCCCATACGAAAGGCCAGACAAAGCCTATTATAAATGCTGCCGCGGTAGGCAACAGAAAAACGGCGCCATATCTTTGCACCGCCCTTCGCTGACTGCGGTTTTTGATTTTAGAGCCGTTTTCTTTTCTTTTTGTTTTCAAAGAAATTCCTCCTTTGCTTATGCTCTTAAAAAAATCACCCCATTTTTTTAAAAGCACAGGCTGATTAGGGGTGCGGCGACACCGCACCCCCTCAAAATTTTTTACTGTTTAGACAGCTTATACTGCTCTTCCCAGCCGTTTACAAACGCCTTCTCTACAGCACTCCATTCGCCCTTGCCTGCAGAATATGCCGCAAGTGCATCTACAACGCCGTTTCTCCAAGCTTCAACATTGGGTGTAAAGTTGAATGCCCAGGATACATTGTAGCGTCCGTCTGCAACATAGTTATTCATAATGTTGCAAAGTACGTTATCAACCTTTTTTGCCGACTTAAAGGGTGAAACAAAGCCCATATCCTCAGCAAGCGCCTTTGTTCCCTTTTCGCTGGTTACTACCCATTTAAGAAAATCGAGCGTTGCCTTTATATCCTGTTCCTTAGCGGTCTTGTTAACTGCCCAATAGTTTTCGGTGCCGCAGCAAAGTCCCTGCTTTTCGTCGCGCACACCGGTGTAAATCGGAAGATAGCCTATATTCTCGTCGCCGATGTCCTTTATATTGTTATATTCCCAGGTTCCGTTCTGATAGAATACCGCCTTGCCTGCCTTGAATTCGGCGGCCGCATCATTCTGCTCGTTTGTAAGCGTTGCGGGTTCTACCGTCGAATTGTTTATATAAAGGTCCCAAAGCTTTTTATAGTTTTCCAAATAGGTGCCCTTTATTTTTTCCGGCTGGGTTTTTATGCCATCCTCCTCAAACTCATAGAAGAGCGGCATATTTGCAAGGTGTCCCGAGAAACGCCAGCTTGACGAAGACGCAAGACCTGCAGAGGTGAACGCAGAAAATCCGAGCTCTGCTTTGCGAGCGGTAATAGATTCTGCTACTTCTTTGAGCTTATCGAAAGAGGTAATGTCCTCAATCTTATAGCCTGCCTTTTCGAGCAGCGCCTTGTTTGTGATAAGGCCGTAGCCCTCATAAACATAGGCAACACCGTAAACTGCGTCGCCCTCCTTGAGCGCGAAATCGTCACTTGTGAGCTCAGCATATACGTCACTGTCCTTTAAATCAAGACAGTAATCGCGCCAGGACTCAAGCGCAATGGTGCCGCTAATCTGGAAAAGCGTCGGCGCTTCGGTTTTGTCGATTTCCGCCGTCAGCGTTTCCTCATAGGTTCCCTCTGCTGCGGTAGTAACCTTTACCTCTACACCCGTTTCTTCCTGATAAACGGTCGCAAGCTCCTTCCAAGCCTTGTCCTGCTCGGGCTTGAAATTAAGGTAGTACACCTTGCCCTCACTCTTTGCGTCGGTCTTTCCTCCGCCTCCACAGCCCGCAAAGGCACAGACTGTAAGGCACAAAATCAGAATGATGGATAAAATCTTTTTCATAACAATTCCTCCTAAACAGTTTTCCATCGGGCTATGATTATATCATCGCAGAGGCGCAGAATTGCCCGAAAACTGTACGAAAACTAAGGGTTGTTTTGGCGCATAAGGACTAATTTTGGAAATAAAGCGCAAGGATTTCAACATATTATAAAAAGTCGCGCAGATTTTCTCGCAAATCTTCTTCAAGCGCTATCAGTCTTTTGGCAATATCCTTTGAAAATTCGTCCGCGGCGGCGTACTCGTTAAGATATTTTGAAAGCGATTTAACACCCATATCACAGCCATCGGTCATAAGTCCCGCTATGGTGTTATCTGACTCGTTCATCATAAGCTTCATATTGGTTTTCACCCACGACATTCCTTTAGCCATAGGATTTGGCTCCTTGCCCTCGTCGTGAAAGCGTTCAAGATGCTTGTCTATTTCGGCTTGCAGAGCATCGTGCTCACGCTTGCAGTCGTTCAGTATTTTTCTAAGCTCCTCGCTTTTCACATAGTCGAGTACATCCTCTATCGAGGAAACGCCCATTTTAACGCCTGCATCACATTCGCGCAAAAGTCTTATTGTATCTTTTTCTATCATATAATCACTCCTTTTTACTACTTTTCCAAATTTGCGCCTTAATATGCAAAAAACGCTTCTGCAAAAGCAGAAGCGTTTAAAAATTTTTTTATTCGTTAATTAACTTTTTGAGGCTTACGATTTTTACGCACAGCGCAAACAACTCTGTTGCGGTGGCAAGGTCGTCAAGCGTCGGGTAGGACGGTGCAATACGAATATTGCAGTCGTGCGGGTCGCGTCCGTAGGGATAGGTAGCACCTGCGCCCGTCATAATAACGCCCGCCTTTTTGCAAAGCGCTACAATGTCCTTTGCGGTGCCCTCCATTCCGTCAAACGCAATAAAGTAGCCGCCCTTGGGGTTGGTCCACTCGCCCACGCCCGTGTCACCGAGTTCACGCTCTAAGATTTCGAGCACCTTTTGGAACTTGGGACGGAGAATGTCGGCGTGCTTTATCATATGCTGGCGCATTCCCTCTATATCCTTAAAGAAGCGCACGTGGCGAAGCTGGTTAACCTTGTCGTGACCGATAGTCTGAATTCCCATCTGGTGACGGATTTCCTTTAGGTTGTTAAGCGAAGCCGCGATAGCCGAAATTCCTGAACCGGGGAAACTAATCTTAGAGGTTGAGGAGAACTTATAAACCATATCGGCGTTGCCTGCGTGGCGGCACTCGTCCAAAATCTCAAGAACAACATCGGGGTCGTCGGGATAGAGGTGGTGTCCGCAATAAGCGTTATCCCAGAAAATACGGAAATCCTCTGCGGCGGGTTTCAGCTTTGCGAAACGGCGAACGGTTTCGTCAGAATAGGAATATCCCTGCGGATTTGAGTATTTGGGAACGCACCAAATGCCCTTGATTGCGGAATCCGACTCGACAAGCTTTTCAACCATATCCATATCGGGTCCTGTGGGAAGCATCGGCACATTTATCATTTCAATTCCGAAATGCTCTGTTATTGCGAAGTGACGGTCATAGCCCGGAACGGGGCACAAAAACTTAACCGACGGCAGTTTGCACCACGGTGTATGTCCCATAACGCCGTGTGTCATACAACGGGAAATTGTATCGTACATAACATTTAAGCTCGAATTGCCGTAGATTATAATGTTATCTTCGGGAACCTCCATCATATCGCCTAAGAGCTTCTTAGCCTCGGGCAGTCCGTCGAGCACGCCGTAGTTGCGGCAGTCGGTTCCGTCCTCACAGGTGAGATCGGTATCGCTCGACAAAACATCCATCATTCCCATTGATATATCAAGCTGGGCAGCGCTGGGCTTGCCGCGCGCCATATTAAGCGATAAATCGCGTGCTTTAAATTCGTTATATTTTTCCTTTAACTCTTTAAGCAGAGCCTTCTGTTGTTCGGTTGACATTTCAAAATATTTCATACCGTGACCTCTTTCTAAAACCAGATACCGATTATTATACTACAAAGACTCTCAAAAATCAATTATTTTATGCTCTTATTAAACGGTAAAAAGCCTTATTATTAAGCAGTAGCGCCATAACTACCGACGAGGTGAGCATTTCGGGAACCATATAAGACATATTATAGGAAAGCGAAACCCAGATTCCTGCCATTATGCCGTCCTCGAATTCGCCAAACAGCGCGACACCCGATATAAAGTGCATAAGAAGGCGCAGCGCGAGAGCCACGATAACGCCGACTATAATCATTACTTTGCCACCTTTTCTGAAAAAGCCGACGGTGCCTAAAACGGTGTAGGCGAGTATGTAGTCAAGCAACAGACAGGCTATGAGCACAACGGGCGTAAGTCCCCAGCTTACCACCTCTGCAACGCTTAAAAGCATCTGAACTACGCTGTTTACAAAACAGGCGAAAAAGCCCCATCTTACACCGTACATAAGCGGTATGAGCATAACGGGAAGCATTGAAAGTATTGTAACGCTTCCGCCTACGGGCAGGTCGACCGGCTTTATAAGGCTTAGCACAGTGCTCATTGCAATAAACATTGCACTGACGGTCAGTTTTACAGTTGTTTTTTTGGTTGTTTCTTTCATTTTCTTTTCCTCCGTTTTTCTTACGGCGGTCTTGCTGTGTGAAAGCTACTTTACATATATACAAAAAAGCACCGCAAAATATGCGGTGCTTTCAGGTACATAGGTATATTCTTTACTTCCTACGACGGCATTATCCGCATCAGGTATTAAGGGTCGAAACATAACGGTTTCCTCTCAGCCGGAGTACATCCAGCTCCCCACAAGTATTTTATTCCCTATTTTCTTCCTTGTCAATATCTTTTTGCGAAAACGCATCGGGATTTACCGTAAATCCACCCTCAAAGTGTGGTTTGGGCGGCATAATCGGCTCTTCCACTGCTTCCTCCAAGCCTTCATCTTCAATTTGCAATTCGCAGAAAAATGCAGCAACGGTTTCGCCCGTTTCCTCCTCGCGCCAGCGCGCAAGCAGTGCATCTCCCTCCGGGAAGGAGTCTGCCGACAGATGACGAGAGGCAAAGCGCACGGCTATTAGCAAGTATATAATGAATATTATAATGCAAGCAGCCGTAATCATAACACCCATTTTAAGACCGGGTGTTTCGTAGACGAACTTAATTTCGTTGTCGCCTGCCGCCGCCTTTACAGCCATAAAGCCGATATTGACCTTTTCAATATCTGTCTTTTCGCCGTTCAGGTAGGCGGTCCAGCCCTCATCAAACGGAACCGAGAAGAAGACAAGGTTGTCCTTCTCAAGACTTATTTTAGCCGTAAATGTGCTGCCGTCAACCGAAAAGTCATAAGCGGCGGTGTCGCGTCGCGCGGCGCAGTCATCGCTTAGGGTATAATCATCAAAATAGATAATTTCCTTGCCGTCCTCCGCGGGACCGTCAAAGGCATAGTCGCGACTGAGCGGTGATAAAATGTCACCGTATTTTTCTATCTGCTCTGCCGAAAGGACAATGGCTTTCAGCATCATATCGTCGGCATTTTCCGCGCCGTAATAGGCACATTCCTCTGCCGTTATATAATAATCGTAGGTAAAGCCGTACGGAATATAGTTATCGTTTTCGTAGATGTCGTAGCCGTTTTGCGTATCGTAATAGCTAAAGCCGGGCATCTGCATTGTGCCGTCGGCTTCAAAATTTTTGCTGTCCTGTAAATCGAATAGATAACGAACCGAAAGCAGCGAGCGTGCCGCGTGCGACGCGGTGGTCGGTCGGCTTGCAACACCGCGCTCCTCGCCTATAAACTCATAAAACTCGGTCACCGAGGCGGGAACTATTGAATGGAATGCGTTTATACAGCTATAGTTTAAATACATTCCCGTATTATCAACGCACTCGTACGCATCGGTACGGAAATCCTCACTCTCGCCTTGGAGCTTAATTTCATCTTCAACCAGCGGAATCATAACCTTGTCCACATTATAGGAATGGGTTTTGCCAAGTCCTACGAAGAGCGATGCGTAGATTACCGACATTATGCACACGCAGGCGATTGCACCGCGCAGGAAGAATTTCAAATTTTTCTTGCGGTGTATAAGCAGAACGCGCAGAATAAGCAGGCTTATAACAGCGATTGCACAGGACAGGAAGAAGCGGTCGCGGTAGACATTGTCACCGTCTTGGACATAAAGTCCCCATTCCTTTACCTTTCCGTCCTCATCAAGTGACTGGGGCATAAAGCCTATGACGGCAGTAAAGGCAAGGGTAATTCCCGTAACCCATTTAAAGCCGCCCGTCCAATCTACACTCGTATCCTCTATGGCTATGCAGGTTGCAAGGCTCATCATAAGCACGAGCATATAATACCAACGGGCATAGTACGCGTTATTGAACATATAAAACGAGCTGTTTAGTATGGGAACAAGCGCCATAAACGAAAGAACTATTATAATTCTTTTAAGCCAGTTTCCCTTTTTCGCCATAATATAGGCGAACACACCGACAAGACTGAAAATAGGCATCCAACCGCCGAGTGACGACCACTTTACATCGGCACCCGGGAAGAACACGGGACGGGCAGGCAGGTCGGGCGGGAAGAAGAAGCACTGGATTACATTGGCGTAAATCTGTTCTTTTCCGTAGAGCCAGGCCCCCCAGCCAATCATTATTTCCGAAAGGCGCGAGTTGCCCATTATAGCCATTGCGGCAGGAAGCAGTATAAAAGCGGACATTAAAAGTCCCAGCACCGCCTCGAACAGTAAAACGAAAAACCGCGCGGGGCTCATTTTAATTGCGCCCGAGAGCATACGCACAAACCAATATATAACCGCGAAAACCACCATTCCGAAGAAGAAGAAATAGTTTGTGACGGCGCACACGCAGACCATAAGCGCGAACACGCCGCGGCGGTTTTCGGTTATGAGCAGTTCGATAGAAA
Source organism: Acutalibacteraceae bacterium (assembly GCA_045590515.1). Lineage (GTDB taxonomy): Bacteria > Bacillota > Clostridia > Oscillospirales > Acutalibacteraceae > SIG589. The sequence continues at coordinate 18,382 of JAZNRD010000023.1, read as the reverse complement.
GCAGCAGCAGTGGGAAAACCACAAGCGCCTCGTGAAAGTGGTTAAAGAAAATATTATAAACCGAAAAGCCCGAAAACGCATAAAGCAGAGCGCCGAGCAGTGCTGTTTCGTTTTTACGGGTAAAGCGGCTTATATACAGATATGCCGTAAGCGCACAGCAAGCAAATTTTAAAATAAGCAGCGGTCCCATTAAATAGGGCACAAAGCTGTTTGGAAACGGCAGAGTCAGCCAGAAAAACGGGCTGCCAAGCAGATAAAAGGTGTAAGCGCCTATAAAGTTGGTGCCCAAATCTGTGCCAAAGTCCCAGCCAATGTTGCCCGACCTTATCAGCTCGTGCGCGTGCTGATAAAACGGTATTTGCTGAACATTGAAGTCGCCGTAGAACATAAAATAGCCGTTATCCATTATCATATAGGGAACGAAGATTGCCGCCGCAACCAAAAGCGCCGTAAAAAAGGTGGCGAGCGCTTTACTCTTCTGTGGGCGCAGGGTATGCTTTTTTTGCAGTGAGAAGGTCATTTTTTCCGTCCCCTTTCATAAAGAATTTTGCACACACATAAACTGTGTGTATGAACAGTACGAGGTTTAGTGCCGAGAAAAACTGCATTATTTGCGGCATATAGGCAACATACGAAACCTCAAAGTTTATATAAAACAGTATAATTGCCTGGTTTATAAGCGTTAATGCCGTAAGCCCCGCAAACTGCCACGCAAAGCCGCGCTCGCGCGTTTTTACAAACGCCAAAAGTGCGAACGGCAACGCTACTATCTGATAACGCTCGTGCATACGGGTTGAGAGCATAAATATACACTGCATTATGAGCAGCGAGCCGACATAAATGTCACAGTTTTTGCCCTTTAGCATAAGGTAGCCGACAAACACTATTATTGCCGCAAGCACAAGGAAGTTTAAGTGAACAAAGTTAAAGCCGCCGATTATAGCGGTGCTGTCGTCTACGGTATTCAAGGAAAACAGACCGTAGATATTATATGCGTTAAAGGTCAGATATTTATAGGTACCTGCGCCGCCCAAATATACATCAAAGAAGAGCCACGGATTGCGCGCACCGAGCATAAAGGGCATAAATACCGCGGCAACGGTTGCCGCCGCAGCCCCTATTCCGCAAAGCAGCCGTTTTATTCCGAAACGCCTAAAAATAAATATAAGCAGAACGGGAGTAAAGAAAAGCGACTGATATTTGGTAAGTCCCGCCACCGCGAACATAACACACGCCCAAACCGGTCTTTCGCTGTCTGCGAGGTAGAACGCCGCTATGAGCAGAAAAGCCATCAGCGCATCGGTCTGTCCCCAAAACGCCGTGTTGAAAAATACCGAGGGGTTAGCAGCCCACAGAGCCGCCGCGAAAAGCGCACCCGTTTCGCTCCATTTTCTTGCCGCGATGTATACCATAAGCGTACAGCAAACATCGAAAACAATAGGCCAGAATTTCATTAAAAACATCTGCAGCATATTGCCGCAGTCGGCTCCGAAGAACCTATATGCAAGTCCCGTAAGATAAAGACAGAAAAGGTAAAGCGGCGGATAGTCAAGACTTATTTCTTCCGCGCGCGAATAGACATCGAAAAAACCGCCGGGCAGAGAAAAAGCCCAGTTTCTGTACCAGAAGGTATCAAAGGTATTAAAGTACAGCACGCCGACCAGCATTCTTGCGGCAAGCGCCGACCAAAGTATTATAAAAAGCGCAATCAGGCTCTTTTTATAAACGCCGTTTCTCTCCATTTTGACACCTCTTTTTTCAAAACTTGTTGATATTATACCATTTAATGTTATAATATTCAATAGAACTATGTCGTTTTGAGAGGAAAAACTATGAGCCATTTTTATTCTATGATTTCAAGAATGAAGCATATAAAGCGTTGGGGGCTTATGCGCAACACCCAGAACGAAAACTTAAGCGAGCATTCGCTTGAGGTTGCGTTTATCGCCCACGCGCTGTGCGTAATAAAAAATAAGCGCCTTGGCGGATGCGTTGACGCCAACCGCGCCGCCGTCGTTGCAATGTTCCACGACACGACCGAGATTTTAACGGGCGACCTTCCCACACCCATAAAATACTATAGTGACGAGATACGCACCGCCTACAAGCAGATTGAAGAAATTGCAGGCAAGCAGCTTACTGCTCTTCTGCCTTGCGATATGCGCGACGAATTTTTGCCCATTTACGAATGTGATGACCAAGAAATAAACAAAATAGTAAAGGCGGCAGATAAGATTTCCGCGCTTATTAAGTGCGTGAGTGAGCTGTCGGTCGGCAACCGCGAATTTTCCTCTGCCGAAAAGGCAACGCGCAAGGCTATAAAGGCTATGAAACTAAAAGAGGCCGATATTTTCATTGACGAATTTCTGCCGAGCTTCTCCCTGCCCATTGATAATATGACACTTGACAAGTAATTTTGTTACAAAAATGTTGTTGACAAGTGTGGTATAATATTAGATGACCTTAAAATTTGTTGGAGGTTTTTTATGAATAACACCGATAGACTTTGTCTTGGCTGTATGAATGACAACGGCGGCGAGGCTGTTTGCCCCATCTGCGGATATAAAGCAGGCACCCCCGTTGACAGCTTTCTTTTAAAGCCGGGCACCTGGATAAAGGAGCGTTATCTGCTTGGCAGAATGGTTGAAACAACCGGTGAGGGTGTAACCTATATCGGCTGGGACAATCTTAATAACAATGTTGTTTACATTAAGGAATATCTCCCGACCGGACTGTGTGAGCGGAACGAGGATAAGACCGTTTCTATCACCGTCGGTAAGGAATACGACTATAACAACGGCATTATGCAGTTTATTGAGCTTTCCAAAAAGTGTGAAACCCTTGCTCTCCCCTGCCTTATGCCCGTTATAGAAACTATTGAAGCTGGCGGCACCGCTTATAGCATTATTAAGGCGGCGGCAGGAATTACACTTCGCGAATTTCTGCTTCGCAACGGCGGAACACTTAAATGGGAGCAGGCGAAGCCCTTATTTATGCCGCTTCTCACCACGCTTGACGGTCTTCACAGAGAGCGAATTTACCACTGCGGTATCTCGCCTGAAACCATAATAGTCGGTCGCGACGGCAAGCTTCATTTAAGCTCTGTTGCCATTCCGCAGCTTCGCCACGCGGCAAGCGAATTCACATCACAGATTTTCCCCGGCTTTGCCGCTATTGAACAGTACGAATCTGAGCGCACTATAGGCGCATATACCGATGTTTACGGCGTTGCCGCAACGCTCTTCCGCGTGCTTATAGGAAATCCGCCGATGGCGGCTAACGAGCGAATTGTTCGCGATAATATGTCTATTCCCGCTAAGGCGGCTGAAACCATTCCGCCCTATGTTCTGACGGCACTTGCCAACGCGCTGCAGATTGAGAGCGAAAACCGCACCGAAGATATGACGGCATTTCGTGACGACCTTACTGCTGTTGGCGGTGAGGTTTACCGTCCCACACAAAAAAGCGCAGAGCCCGAGGTTAAGAAGGGCACAGGCAAGCGTTATGCGCTTATTGCCGCGGCCGCAACGGTTGGCGTTTTACTGTTGATTGCCGCTATATTAGTATTCACGGTTTTCCGCGACCAGCTCTTTGCGGCTGACGAAAACTCGTCCACCGCATCGGTCAGCGCACCCAGCGTTTCCTCGCACGGTGACATTGACAGCTCTTACGATAATACACCCGTTGAACGCCTTTACGATGTACCCAAGCTTGTAGGCACAAAGTATTCCGATGTTATAAACAATGTCGATTATACCCAGATTTTCAAGTTTAATGTAAAGGGCACCGAGTTCAGCGACAAGGTTCCCGAGGGCTCTATTGTTTCGCAGTCGGTTAAAGAGGGCGAAAGGGTTAAAAAGGAAACCGAGATTGATATTGTTATAAGCGCAGGCGCAGCACAGCTCAAAATCCCCGACCTTACGGGTGAGTCGCAGATTGATGCATATATAAAACTGCTTGAGATGGGCTTCTCCAAGGACAACATTGAATTTATGGAGCGCTACGACGATACAAAGCCGCCGCAGCTTATCTTATCTACCGAGCCGCAGGCAGGCACAAAGATTTCGCGCTTTGACAAGATTTTAATCTTTATAAACTCTTACGAAGAGCCCGAGAGTGACTATGACACCTATGAAAGCTCCTCATTGGAGGAAACCTCTTCAAAGGAAGAATAATAAATTAAAGAGCACAGCATTATTGCTGTGCTCTTTTTATATCTTCTTTTATCTGTTCTTTGAGTTCGTCGAGTGAGTCAAATTTTCGGTCGTCGCGGAGAAAATCCACAATTTCAACCGTAAAGCTTTCACCGTAAAGGTCACCCGAAAACCCAATAATATTGGTTTCTACTATACATTCGTCAATATGATAGGTCGGGCGGTTTCCTATATAGGTGACGGCACAAAAATACTCGTCCCCCACCTTGCAGCGTGCGGCGTATACGCCATGGCGCAAATCTACAAGTTCCGCAGGGTAAGCAAAATTAACCGTCGGGAACCCCATTACTCTTCCACGGCTGTCACCGTGAATGACCTTGCCTCTGACCGAAAACGGTCTGCCGAGCAGGGCGTTCGCGGTTTTTATATCACCCGCGCGCAGCTTCTCTCGTATAAGGCTTGAACAAACCTTTTGTCCGTCATACAAAACGGGCGGCGCAACGCATAGCTCTATCCCGTTTTGCTCACAAAACTCTGAAAGCAGTGCGGTATCTCCCGCGCCGTTTTCGCCAAAATGATAATTAAAGCCGCAGCAGATTTTTGCAGGTGTATATTTCTGTTTAATCTCCAACAAAAATTCGTAAGGCTTCATATGGCGCACAAGCGAAAAGTTAAGCGTTTCCACCGAAAAGCCGAGTGAATTTAGACGCTCTTTCTTCTCGTTCTGGGTTTCTATAAGACCGCTTTTTCCACTAAGCTCCATTGCGGGCGGCACAGCAAAGGTTAAGGCAATTTTTTCATCGCAGTCCTCTGCAAGCCTTAGCACCTGTCTGTGCCCTATATGAATTCCGTCAAAGGTGCCGAGCACCAACGCCGTTTTAGTCATTGCAGTCGCTTCCCTTGCTATCGTTTATTACACACTGTACCTTTAACTGTCCGGCCGCGAAATCCGCTTTTCCGAGCCCTAAAAGAATATCGCCAAAGCGTACGCGAACAAGCTGTCCGTCTTTAAGCTCTACACCCCGAAGGCGCGCTATATCAAGCTCGCCCCCGTTAGAGAAGCGAACGGCCTGTTTTTCGGTGACGCTTACCGCCGAGATATCGGGCAGTGCCTCATCCGACGGCAAAATATATTCTTTTATATTCTCTTCGGTAAGGTCACAAAGCCTTACCGTATGCTCGATAGAAAATCCTGCCGTAGAGGTTCGAAGCAGCTCGGTCATAACCGCGCCGCAACCTAACCTTTCGCCTATATCGCGGCAAAGCGAGCGAATATATGTGCCCTTTGAGCAGACAACACTTAGCGTAAAATCGCGTCCGTCAAAATCGGTGACCGATATTTCTTTTATCTCAATCTCGCGCGGCTCACGCTCTACGACCTTGCCCTCTCGCGCGAGGGTATATAGTCGCACTCCGTCACGGCTTATAGCCGAATACATAGGCGGAATTTGCATTGTTTTGCCAAGAAACTGTGCTACGGTGCTTTTTAGCTTTTCTTCACTTACGTCAACCGGGCTCTCACTTTGTACCGTTCCCGTTATGTCCTCTGTATCGGTCGTGATACCAAGACGAACGCGCGCACGGTAGCCCTTGTCGGCATCGGTTATATACGAAGAAAGCGCCGTAGCTCTGCCTATCAGAATAGGCAAAACACCCTCGGCTAATGGGTCGAGAGTGCCTGTATGTCCTACCCTCTTTGTGCCGCACATACGCCTTACGCGCGCAACGGCACCAAACGAGGTTATATCCTTTGGTTTATTTAGAAGAATTATCCCCTGCACTGATTTCCTCCAATGCTTCCCTTACATGACGAAGAATTTCTTTTTTTACTGCGCGGCAGCTTCCCGTCACTTCACAGCCTGCGGCATAGGCATGTCCGCCGCCGTTCATTTTAGCGCAAATCTTGCTTACATCAACGGGCGGATACGAGCGCATGGAAATTTTCCACGCCTTGCCCGCGCGCTCGCGCATTGTAACGCCGATAAGCACACCCTCTATTGAGCGCGGAATTGCCGAAACACCGTCTAAGTCTGCATCACTGCAACCGCTATCCTTCATCATTTTACGTGTAACGCTTATGATGGCGCAGCGGTCGTCATAATGCATTTCTACCCTGCCGAGAGCCTTCTTTTCAATCTCCATACGGCTTTTTGACTTGGTATCAAACATAATTCTGTTGATTTCAGAGAAGTCAACACCGTACGCCATAAGCTCTGCCGCTATGACGTGGGTTTTAGGTGTTGTATTTGAAAACTTAAAGCAACCCGTATCGGTCGAAATTCCCGTATAAAGCGCCTGCACCATAGTTTCGTCCAGCGGAATGCGAAGCTCGTTCAAAATGTCGTAAACACATTCGCAAGCCGCGGCGGCGGTGCCGTCTAAGTAAAGGTTTTTTGCAAAATCGCGGTGGGAAACATGGTGGTCGATTGCAAACTCAATCTGACCCTCATACTCCTCTGCCAATGCACCCAGCAGCTTTATATCGGCAACATCAACCGAGATTACTGTCTTAGTTTCAAAATTTCCAAACTTTACGGCGTTTGTGAAATAGCCGTAACGCTCGGGTATTTCGTCTACACAGATAACACGCGCGTTTTTACCTAACTTCTGAAGTCCGCAGCAGAGCGCGTAAGCACTGCCGAGCGTATCGCCGTCAGGCATTGCGTGGGTCAGTATAAGGAAGTTGTCCCTTTCGCGCAGAAATGCACACGCCTCTTTAAGACCAAATCTATTCGATTTCATCCGCCTCACCCCCGTTTTTTGACTCGGGCAGCTCGCTGATTATTCTTGAAATCTTTGCGCTGCGTTCAATGGAATCGTCGGCGATAAAGCGAAGTTCCGGCACCTTTCGTAAAGAAAGTCTCTGACCAAGCTCACGGCGGAGATAGCCCGCCGCGCTCTTTAGTCCCTTTACTGAATTTAGCGTTGCTTCGCTTCCCTCAATTGCGCTGACATAAACGGTAGCGTAAGAGAGGTCACCTGATACATTTAGTTTTACAATGCTGAGCAGTTTACTTACACGGGGGTCTTTTAGCTCTCTGAACATTTCGGATAAACAGAGCTGAATATCCGAGGTTATTCTGTCGATTTTATATCCCGCCATCAGTCTCTGTACTCCTCCATAATAAAGGCTTCAAATACGTCGCCCTGCTTAATATCCGAGAACTTCTCAAGGCCTATACCGCACTCATATCCGCTGGCAACTTCCTTGACATCGTCCTTAAAGCGACGAAGTGAATCTATCTTATCCTCGGCAAGCACAATGCCGTCGCGTACAACGCGGATAAGGCAGTTTCTTGTAACCTTACCATTTGTAACATAACAGCCTGCGATTGTGCCGACATTGGAAATCTTATAGGTGTCGCGTACCTCAACCGTTCCCATTTCAACCTCGCGGAATTTGGGAGCGAGCATACCCTTCATCGCAGCCTCAATTTCCTCGATGCAGTCGTAGATTATGCGGTAGGTGCGGATATCAACACCGTCACGCTCTGCGCTCTGCTTTGCAACGCTGTCGGGACGAACATTAAAGCCTACTATAATTGCACCCGATGTGCCTGCAAGCATAACATCCGACTCGTTTATAGCGCCAACGCCGCCGTGGATAACGCGAACGCGCACCTCTTCATTTGTAAGCTTTTCAAGGCTCTGCTTAACAGCCTCAACCGAGCCCTGAACATCAGCCTTAACAATGATGTTGAGGTCCTTAAGGTCGCCCTCGCTTAACTGGCTGAAGAGGTTATCAAGCGTAACCTTCTGCATACGGCTGAATTCCTCATCCTTAATTTTCTGCTTACGCTGCTCAACAAGCTGGCGTGCAAGGCGCTCGTCAGATACTGCGTCAAAGCCGTCGCCTGCCTCGGGAGTTTCGGCAAGACCTGTAATCTCAACCGGAACGGAGGGACCTGCCTCTGTGAGCTCTACGCCGTTTTCGTTGGTCATAACACGAACGCGGCCAACCGAGGTGCCCGCAACAATAATATCGCCTGTGCGGAGAGTACCCGTCTGAACGAGCAAGGAAGCAACGGGACCGCGGCCCTTATCAAGACGCGCCTCGATAATAACACCCTTTGCTCTGCGGTCGGGGTTAGCCTTAAGTTCTGCCATTTCGGCTACGAGCAGTACATTCTCGAGCAGGTTATCAATGCCCATTCCCGTCTTAGCGGAAACCGGAACGCAGATAACGTCACCGCCCCATTCCTCAGGAACGATGGAGTGCTCTGTAAGCTGCTGCATAACGCGGTCGGGATTAGCCTCGGGCTTATCCATCTTGTTTATGGCAACAATTATAGAAACATTTGCAGCCTTGGCGTGATTTATAGCCTCGATAGTCTGGGGCATAATTCCGTCGTCGGCGGCAACAACAAGTATAGCAATATCGGTAGCCTGTGCACCGCGCTGACGCATTGCGGTAAACGCAGCGTGTCCGGGGGTGTCAAGGAAGGTTATGTCGTTTCCGTTGCAGTTTACGCGGTAAGCACCGATGTGCTGTGTGATTCCGCCTGCCTCGGTATCGGTAACTGCGGTATGACGGATAGCATCAAGCAGCGAGGTTTTACCGTGGTCAACGTGACCCATAACGACAACAACCGGGTCGCGCGGACGAAGTGACTCTGCCGTATCCTCGGTATCGTCCATAATACGGTCCTCAATAGTAACAACGACAGCCTTTTTAATCTTTGCGCCCATCTCGGTAACAACAATTTCGGCAGTGTCATAATCAATAACCTGGTTTACGGTGGTCATCATTCCGAGCTTCATAAGCTCCTTAATTACCTCTGCGGCGGTCTTTTTCATTGCGGCGGCAAGCTCACCAACCGTAATTTCATCGCCAACCGTTACGGTAATCGGGGTCTTCTTTATGCGCTCAAGCTGAAGTCTGCGCAGCTTATCAGCCTCGGTCTCGCGCTTTGCGCCCTTCGGGCGATGATAATCCTGCGATTTCTGCTTGATTTTCTGTTTGCGCTGCATATTGTCACGCATTGTGTTTGCAGGCGCAATGTTTTCATACTTCTCGTTATATTTCTCAATATCAACGTTAGAGGTACGTGTATCAACGTGAAGAATCTGTGCAGGTCCGCGATTGGGAGCCTCGCCCGGAACCTTTTTCTTCTTGGGTTGGGGTGCGATAATAATCGGTTCAGATTTCTTCTCGGGTTTTTCTTCTTTTTTCGGTTCTGCTTTGGGAGCAGCCTTCGGCTCGGCCTTTTTCTCGACCTTCGGTTCTGTTTTCTTTTCGGTCTTAGGCTCGGCCTTCTTTTCTACCTTGGGCTCAGCCTTCTTTTCAACCTTCGTTTCTACAGGCTTTGGATTTTTCGCAGCCTCCTCAGCGGCGGCAGCAGCCTTCATCTGCTCAAGTATAGCCATCTGCTCTGCAAGCTTGCGGTCCTTTTCAGCCTTTCTGGCCTCTGCAGCCTTTTCGCGTGCAGCCGCACCGGTTTCAAAATAAGCGTCAAAGCTCTTGACAGAATTTTTGCTTGTCAGCACATCGAAGATTAAATCAAGCTCATTCTCTTCAAGTGAAGAGGAGGTCTTTTTTGTACTGTTCAGCTCATCTACAAGTATTGCAACGATATCCTTTGACGGAACACCGAAATCCTTTGCAATGTCGCTGACCTTATATTTAATCATCATGGGCAATTTCCTCCAATTAAAGTTTTTCTGCAATAGCGTGGGCGAAGCCGTCATCAAGCACGGCTATTATTCCTGCCTTTACGCCTATTGCATGCGTTATATCGTCGATGGTGAAATCCACATCCGCAACGGGTGCGCCGTGTTTTTCACACTGAAATTTAATTTCCTTACGGCTTTTATCCGAAATATCCCCTGCTATGAGCACAAGGTGCGCTTTTTTGCGCATAACCGACTGCTCACACGCCATCGTTCCGACCGCGAGCCGTCCTGCCTTGCGCGCAAAGCCGAGCAGAGTAAGTATTTTACTGTCCATTCGTAAGCTCCTTTTCAATCGCGGCAGCAACCTCGGCTGCGATGGGCGAATGGAAGGCGTTCTCAAATCGGCGCGCCTTTTGCGCCTTTTTAAAGCAAGCGGCATTTTTACAAATATATGCTCCCCTGCCGTTCTGCTTTCCGGTCTTGTCAAGCATTACCTCTCCGTCGGGCGTTTTCACTACGCGGATAAGCTCACTCTTTTGCTTCATCTCGCCGCAGCCGACGCACATACGCATTGGGATTTTTACGGATTTCATCTAATCACCTTTTAGCAAAGTTTTTACTTAAAGCTCTTCGCCGTAGAAACCGCTTTCGGGACGGATATCTATGTTCCAGCCCGTAAGCTTAACAGCAAGACGAACATTCTGTCCGCCGTTGCCGATAGCGAGGGACAGCTGTGAATCCGGCACGGTGGCGCGGCAGCTGCGCGGGTCTTCGCTTATAATCTCAACACCGACAACCTTGGAGGGCGAAAGTGCCTCGGATACAAAGGCTACGGGGTCTTCTGAATACTTTACAATGTCAATCTTTTCGCCTGCAAGCTCTTCAACAATCTTGTTTACGCGAGCGCCCTTGGGACCTATGCAAGCACCGACAGCGTCAATCTCGCTGTTGGCCGACCAAACAGCCATCTTAGTACGGCTGCCTGCCTGACGGGAAATCGCCTTAATCTCGATTGTGCCGTCAAAGATTTCGGGAACCTCGTTCTCAAACAGACGCTTAACAAGACCCGGATGTGTGCGCGAAAGCATAACCTTCGGTCCCTTCTCGGTGTCCTTAACGTCTACAATGTATACTTTTATGTGGTCGCCCTCGTGAAGCTCCTCACCGGGAACCTGCTCGAGCTTGGGAAGCATTGCTTCGCTATGTCCGATAGAGAGCGATGCGTTGCCTGTCTTGGGGTCAATACGCTGAACAACCGCCGTTACAAGCTCACGGTTGCGGCTCTGGAACTCGGCTAAGGTCTGGTCGCGCTCAACATCGCGGATACCCTGACGTATAACATGCTTCGCGGTCTGAGCAACGATACGGCCAAGCTGACGGGTGTCGAGCTTAATGTTAACGGTGCCGCCAACCTTAGAGCGCTTGCTGTGCTTTAATGCATCCTCAAGCAGAATGTCGGCATACTCATCCTCAATCTCCTCAACTACATTCTTCTTAACATAGGCGCTGAACTTCTGCTTCTCGCAGTCGATGTCGCAGAAAACAATCTCGCGCGAGCCGTATTCCTTCTTAACCGCCGTGATTATAGCGGCCGAAATTTTCTCTGCTATAAATTCGGCAGGGATGCCCCTCTCCGACTCCATAACTCTGAGAGCTTCAAAAAATTCCTTGTTATTCATTTTGGTAATTCCCCCTATATCATATCATTCAGTTTAACTGTTGAATATAAACCTTTTTCAAAATATTTTTCTTCGCCGTCACAGAGCAGTTTAACGCCGCCGTCAAAGGACACAAGCGTGCCGCAGAAATCGCGGCTGTCGTCTACGGGACGGTAAAGATGAACGCTAACCTCGCGCCCTGCCATTTTTTCAAAATGCTCAGGTCTTGTCAGCTCGCGCTCGAGTCCGGTCGAGCAGACCTCAAGATAATAGGACTTGTCGATAATATCCGCATCGTCGAGGACAGGGTCAATCGCGTGGGACACATCGGTGCAGTCGTCTATGCAGATGCCGCCCTCCTTGTCGATAAACACGCGCAGATACCACGAGGCACCCTCCTTTAAAAAGCGGACATCCCAAAGGTCATACCCCATCGAGTTTACGGTCGGCGCAATCAACGCCTCTACCTTAGTTGCAGTGTTTCCTGCCATTTTTTCACCTCTTAATTTTGCCACACAACGAAAAGTGAGCGGGTCACCCCACTCACTTTCCTTACAATGTTTAACTTAACAATGAGAGTATAACACAAAGAGAAAATAAAATCAAGTCTTTTTTATTCTTCCATCTGCTTGGAGAGGAAGCCCGCGGCAACCGAGGCTAATTTTATATCGGTTTCGGTCGGAACGGAGGACGCGTCGTTAGACACCATAACGACCGCGCCCGAAACATCGCCGGCGGAAATTATAGGCGCGGCAACGCATATGCTGCGGTCAACGCCGTCAAGCGCTGCGTGGCGCTCGCCCGTACTGACGGTATAGACGCGGCGCGACTGCATAATGTCCTCAAGCGCGGCAGAAACGCGGCGCTCGAGCACCTCTTTCTTAGGAACGCCCGCGGCGGCAATGCACATATCGCGGTCGCAAATAACAACCGAAAGCTGTGTGCCCTTTGAAAGTGCGTCGGCATACTGCGCCGCAAAGGTCGACAGCTCGCCTATCGGCGAATATTTCTTAAAAATAACCTCCCCACCCGCATCGGTATAAATTTCCAGCGGGTCCCCTTCACGAATTCTCATCGTTCTTCTAATCTCTTTCGGAATTACAACTCTGCCTAAATCATCGATTCTACGAACTATTCCTGTTGCTTTCATATATAAATCTCCTCTTTTTACAATTTTAGTGTGATATTAGTATCACACTTTTTGTAGAAATTATGAGCAGATTTTCCAAATGTTTTTATTATAAAATTTAAGCAAAGGAGAAAGGCGATGACACTTACGGTCACCGCCTTTTTGGTTTATAGGATTATTTCAAAATTTTGATTTTTCCGATTATCGGGAGTTCCTTTGCCTTGCCATTTGCGGCGTTGATAATACCAATGATGGCAAGAATCGCAAAGACAATCGATAACAGGCTAATAATACTGGTGATGAAATACAATCTCCAAGAAATCGCAAGAATAATTGAATTAAGTATACTTGATGCAATAGACCATGCTACGCAGGCAATCAGAAGAACTAAGCCCTGATTAGCATGGAAGCGGGCAAATTTTGAGCCCTTTGCTGCAAACATCGGGATAAAACACAGCGGGCCGAAGTACGCTAAAATACCCATTGCCTTATTTTGTGATATATCGTTTGCATCGTAGTCAGCAGTAGTATCGGCGGTATTATTAAGTGCCGCTACCTTTGCCGAAAAGTCATTCTGATTTGCTGCAGGTTGTTCTGCTACGGGAGGTGCCTGCTGAGCCTGTTGTTCGGGTGCAGGAGCACCGATAGCCTCGCCACAGTTAGAGCAGAATTTAATACCTTCTTCAACTTTAGTTCCACATTTTCCACAGAATGCCATAGTTATTTCCTCCAATTCTTTTTTACTCTAACGGCAGACCACTTAGGTCGCCGTTTCCAAACTGTTCTGTGATACCGTTCAATTCGTTCATCGAATCCTTAATTTCATTAAATTGTCCGAAGAAATCTCCGAGCCCGCCAAATTGTCCGTCCGTCATTTGATTTATGTAATTGGTAAGAGTATTCGCTAATACAGACACAATGGCGATTAGAATTGCTAACAGCACAAACGCTATAATCATCCAAATAAGCGTTGCACGTGCATAGTTTTTAATATTTTTGTTTTTTGCCGTAAAAGCCATTATGATACATGCAATAAAACCAATGATAGGTACTGCGAACAATATCATAAGGCCTATGTAAAGTCCTGTTGATATTACCTTGTTCTGATTATCCGCAACAGGTGGCGAATAGCTCGGCTGCGTATTCACCTGAGCCACAGGCGGTGACTGTGTAACGGGAGGCGGAGCAGATACAAGCTTTGGCTCGTTTGCTTCAAACTTTGTGCCGCATTCGGTGCAGAATGCAACGCCGTCAGCGATTTCTTTTCCGCACTCGGTACAAAATCTTGCCATATCGTCAACCTCCTCCTTTAGTAGTTCTTTTCATAGTCTTCGGGAAGTTCAAAGTAAGTGCTATCCGCACCTTTCGTCAATTCCACAACTCCGAAAATAATATCCACACCGCCACTATCTGCGATTATGTATTTGAGTTCATCACCCTTATAACAGTATGTAATCTTTGTTCCCGAAGAAGAGAATTTTTCACATTCGTACTTTTCGCCGAAAATTTCTTTTTCTTCCACATCACCGAGCATATCGTTATAGAATGCTTCATCATGCATTACTATCACGTTGCCGGTTTTCTTACTGCTAACAGCAGAACGAACAATCATCTTTGTAGTATGGTAAAGAGTGTATTTGTAATCATCTATAACCACTGTCGCTGTACTCAATTCAAAATCGGGTGAACTTGTAGTTTCAGAGTAGGATTTAGAGCCGTCTACAACATTGAGTGTTTTGCTGCTTAATGTCTTGGTATCAGGATCTCGGAAATCCTTTACATAGTTTTCCACTCGCAGAGTATAAGGGCCGCTGAAATATTCCTTATACAAATCAAGTGTTCTTGATTTATCTGTTTTCGGTGCGTTATTTTCTTCATTGTTGCCGTCGGAATCTTGGTTTTCAACCTGTGATTCTCCGCCGCGGTCAATGCCGCCTTGAATTTCACCGTTTAACCCACACGCTGCTAGTGAGAGCAGCATCATGACCGCAATAAAAATTGCTAATAATTTCTTCATGGTGTTGTTCCCCCTTTTTCAATTTATTAAAGTCCAAACAAGTCTTTCAAACTTGTGGCTTTCTTAGGTTCGGGTTTGACATAGTTGAAACCACCGTAAGGCTCTGATTTATCAAAACCAATATTAGGACAGTCGGGATCACCCTCGAAACAATGCTCGGTATCTACGTGATAACAAACACCACCGATCATCTTATACAGATGATTCATACTCGGATACTGACCTGCCTGACGGAATCCGTTTTGTAAAAGCAACTGCCTGTAGTTTTCAACTGCCTGACTGGCGGCTAAATGATTACCTGCAAAATCCGCAGAGAACCCATAGAAGCCGACCTCGTATTCGTTAATTTCAAAGTTTGCACCACCGCAGTTCCATTTGGGATACTGCGGAAGTTTTTCATCCCATTCTGCCATAATTGCCGCATCACGCTCGGCTTTGGCTTGTTCTTCCTGAATAGTTGCAGGAAGCTTTGCACCGCAGTTCTGGCAGAACTTCGTGCCTATGTTGTTCTGTGTGCCACAGTTCACGCATACAGCGCCTTCTGCAAGTGTCTGTTCGGGTAGCTTAGTACCGCAGTCGGCACAGAATTTCTTGTCCGCACCGTTTGGTTTGCCACAGTTAGGACAAACCTTTGTATTCTTTGCCGCTTCGGTGGCATATCCTTGCAGTTTGCTTTCAAGGTTTGACATAGCCCCTTCAAGACCTGTAGAACGCTGTGTCTGTTGCTGTGAATTTTGAGTTGCTTTGTCGATAGACTGAGTTGCCTGATTTACAAGATTGGTTGCTGCGGGTTCAACCGCCTGACGAACTGCATTACCTACGGCTTTGCCGACAGCATCACTTACACCTCGTCTGATTGCCCTCTCTAAAAAGCCCATGTTGCACCTCCTTTGTCATCCTTTATTTCATATTATGTATACATTTACATATCCCTATATCATCGCTGGGGGGTGAATAATGAATGCACCCTATGCAGCTTTCATCTTTTGTTTTTCGCCCCGAAGCTTCGTAAAACTCACAAGGATCTTGAACGGCTGTAACAATTCGGTAGCCGACCTCATTATATAGCTTTTCCTCTGAAAGCTCCGGAAAGATGACAGCCGGCTCACCGAAAGCTCTGTCCAATTCGGTATAATAGCCATATCTGAGTTCGAAGATGTGCTGTCCAATAGTTATTCTTTTATAAAGATCACCCTCTTTTGGGGGTGTACCTAACTTAACCATGGCACCCTCCTTTGCAAAAGAAAAATCCTTTACACTGCTTACAATAACAGTATAAAGGATTTATTCTAAAAAAACATCCTACCGAAAAGGCGAAAAAAGAATGATTTATATGTAAGCGCCGAACTCACTTCGGTCAATGATTCCTGTCTTGTTTCGCGCTGTTTGTATCATAGATTTAACAGTAGATTTTGATATATGCAGGTGGTTGGCTATTTGTTGGTCGGACAGATTGAAGGCTGCCAGACGCGCAATCTCACGCTCGCGGTCAGAAAGCTTTGAAGTGATGTTGTTCTCGGTGACAGCATTATGGAGTTTAACCCAGCCTTCATGTAAAACCTTATGAAGCTCCTTGACCTTTTTAGCGGCATCAGGGTCAATTAAAAGAAGCCTTTCATCCAAGAATAGACCAAGTTGTCGGCGGTGCTCAACAAGCGGGCCGTATAGCCCGTCTGCGAGGCAGAGGTTAATTGCTCTGTCTAAATGAAAAGCGGCATTGGTATCATCACCCGTTTGATGATAGGTGATCGAGCACAATAGTCTCAGATAGATTTCGGACATTACGGTTTTCTCGGCTGTCGCCTGTGCGATCATCGGCTCCATAATAAAGGGATGGGAACGCATAAGACCAAGACCTGTTACATCTTCCAAATGAAAGCGTCCTGCCGCAAGTTCTTGAGCAAATACCAATAGATATTTTATATAAAACACTCGTGCTGCAGGGTGCGCATCGGTAGGCAGGTGCTCAAAGCGTCCTCGATAAAACCAGTCTGGGAAATCCTTGGTATTTCGGATGGAAAGATCTGTGGAGGCAATGGAAAGCAAGATAATATCACGATCGTTTTCATCCTTCCACGGCGCCTCGTACATATGCTTTTTTGCCTCCTGCCAAAGCCTCACATCCCCCTTCCACATAGCAACCAATCCTAAAAGCATACCGCCGGAAAGTGTGGCATAAAAGCCGCTGTGCTGCTGCAAAAAATAGGTGGCGTGCTCGTAAACCTTATCAATTTCACCGCGGCTATAGGCAATTTCTGCGGCAAACAGTTGCTGCGCTTCGGGATGATAGGCAAGTGATTCTATAACCGCATCTGCTGTGCCGGGAGTATTATACAGGTCGGTCATGTCCAAAAACGGACTCTTGCGAACAAGCGGTACATTACCGATTTTACCACTTGCTTTATTTTCTTTACGTCTTGCATCTGCAGGACGTGAAGCGTTATCGGGAATCATCCAGGCAACGCCCCAACGCTGAGCACCGGGAACGCGTCCTCTCCGACACAGGTCCTGCACATTCCTTGTTGATGTATCCCATTTTTGTGCCGCTTGCTGTGCTGTAATCATTTTCATAGTTGCACCCTTTTCCTATTCTCGTAATATGCGGATTTCCGCATATTGATTTTCTCTATTATACTGCGTTTTTCCGCATAATGCAACACCTTTTTGAAAACTAAAGCCGAACAAGCTTTAACGCTCATCCGGCTTTGTGATAGTATGAATATTTAATTTTGGCTACTCAGAGTATGTATTTCTGATGCGTGTTCTTAGAAACAAGCCCTCCTTTCTAAAAACCGCCGAAAACCCTATTTTGGCACCCTTGTGTTCAATAGGGCAAACTGGCGAAAAACCCAGTGTTTATGCAGGTTTCAGGCGGTTTGCCCTATTATAACGCATTCCTCTATTCTACGAACTATTCCAGTTGCTTTCATATATTTACTCCTTTTCTCTACTCTAAAATGTGCCAAAAACCCAGTATTTATGCGGGTTTTCGGGATTTGTTGGTTTGCTCAAATTACACCTCGCCTGAGCCAATTTTACCTCTTTTTTCGTTTGTCCCAGTTGGACATAAGGGGTTAGAGGACTTGGGTCGAGTTGTTGTTTTTGTTCTTTGTTAGTATCACACTTTTTGTAGAAATTATGAGTAGAATTTCCAATTGTTTTTAAATTTTAATAAACAAAAGGCACCTCAAACTAATTGAAGTGCCTTCTGCTTGCTACTATTTATTCTTCTATATTTTCTTCGTAAACTGGAATAGTCATATTTTCCAAAGCATTTCGGAGTTGTGGATTGTGAATGACAAAATGAATTGCCGGTGCTTTGTTCTTAGATATGACCACCCATTTTCCTTCGAGGATCCGAATTTGGATGTTTCTAAACGGATAGTTGCTGTTTTGCTTGATGATATAATTTTCTTGCTCCTGACTGTAGCGAAGGGTTTGATCCATATGCAGTAAATACTCTTCGTAGGTATACGCAATATCCTTTTCGTAGAAGATCTCCGAAAGAGGCAACAGCATGGGATGCTCTTTAAATTCCTTTTCGCTGATGACCGGAATCTCATCGGTTATACTATCTTCTTCCAAAACGGTTTTTTACAGCTGCCGTTGTTCTGCCGCATAAGCAAGAATACGATTCTTGTCTGCCTCATCAACAGAATTATGTTCCAGAATCTGCAAAAGCAGTTCTTCGGAAAGCGTGTGGATGGGCAATGCAGAAAGGATCGATCTTCTTTTGCCGGAAGTCATGCAGTCTTTTTTTACAAATGCACTGAAAGCATTCTCGGATTCTATGCGGTAAATATCCATAAGC
>JAZNRD010000022.1:0-20598 GCA_045590515.1 Acutalibacteraceae bacterium | reverse complement strand
AAGCGGTCTTAGGAAGACAAATCCCCACTACAACTCCTTGGCTCACAGAACGACATGGCTACGATCCGACTTCCCTCCTAATTCTTGTATCAAAATTAGCCGTCATCTTCAATTAAAGGGAATCAGCCTAAAGGCTGATTCCCTTTAATTTTTGTTATTGTAGGGCTCGAACCTGAGAAGGTCTAACATTAAGAAAAACAGTACGATGTACTGTTTTTTAGTTAAAGCGCGTAGACGGCTACCGAACGCAAAGCGTTGGGTCGTCAAGCGGATAGTATGCGAAGCAGGCGGTCGAGTCCTGTTATCTCGCACCATAAGAAAACCGCTGAAGCCTTACACTTCAGCGGTTGTTTGGTCATAAATCAATATTTATTTTATATTCATCATCAATAATCACATAGTTTACATTATGATTTTTACATAAATTTAGAACCTGTGAGTTATCTTGCAATAAGCCATCAACCGAACAGTCATCATCAATGCGTTTTTCAATAACTGAGGCGAATTTCTTAATGTCATCAAAACGGTTTCTTATATAATTCTCGCTCATCACAAGGCAAACATATCTCCAAACAGTCCCATAATAATACCTCCATTTTTATACTCTCGGATAAATTTTTTTATCTACCCAAGAATTGAAGCCAAAGTAATTAGTTTCAAAACGTTGTAGCACTTCGTATTTTTCAAGCCATACTACCACTCCGTTGACATTTTTAGGAAATAAAGCAAATCTAGCAATTGTACGAGTATCACCTTTTTTATAAAAAGAAAAACGCATATGTTTTCACACCCCTTAATGTAGACTTCTTTTTCAACTTTGGCAAATCCAAATAATAAATAGAATAATTGCAGGCATGATTAAAAACGGAATTTGCAAGCAAAACAGAATAATGATTATCTAATGCGTACCTGTCATATTCCTTAACCAACTGGTAAAATCACTTTGCTTTTGTGGTGTATAACCGCCTAAATTATGCCCGTTTTTGTAAATGTGCTCAAAGTCATAACAATCGCTATCATGCTCAACAAAATCTACTTTTCCATCACGGTTGCTGTCCGCATAATCGCCTGTGATGCCTTTAAAATCTTCCATTTATTAGAACCCCTTTCTTTGTTCTGACTTAATTATAAAATATTCACTGTCCTATAAAACGGACTTAAGCGGGGTAAAATTAAATATTTTTGAAAAAATTCTTATTCTTTGTTTACTGCGTATCAAATTTTGATATGGTTACTGATATTGGAACGGATATATTAGTACCAATATAAATGATAAAACCCGATGAGTTTTTTTGCTCATCGGGTTTTAAGCCATTTAATGTATATTGTATTGATCCGCTTATAAATTCAACCGTGCTGATGGTGTATTTATCGATATATTTTTTTACTCCATTTCTTCAAGATGGAATTCTTTTTGCAACATATAATCACGCTTCCTATTGCGCGACCTACTGTTAGACAATATTTCTTCAAATTGACGAGAATATGTAATTTCCTTTTTCACCATTTCCACAAAAGTGCGGATTTCTCTATCGGCGGGTAAATAGTCGACAAAACTAAAGAGAAAATCAAAGTTAGTTCCATGCCTAAACAACCTACCTGGCAAGGGATATGTTTCTCTAGCACCAAGCATAATTCCGTATCGAACATACGGAATTACATTCTTATGATACATAGCCTTATGACTATACGTGATAGCATCATGTGTAGTTACTGTTCCAACTTTTGCTTCAATAATAACGCGTGGTATAATTTTGTTGTTTAATTTTTCATATACAACCATATCTGTTTCAAAAGAAGTTTCGCTAAAACTATTTTTATCAATTTCCCATTCATCATTGAATGATGATATTTCAAAAGCATACGGAATCTTTTTCAAAACATCAATATGAATATTATTACCTAAGTCTTGTTTTTGTAGTAGTTCACAAATGCTTTTTGTCCAATCATTCTCTTTCATAATCTTTATAATCTCCTAAGTTTTCTCATGGTATTTACTTCTCGTTTAATAGTATAACATTTTTATCCGCTTTTCTCAATCCCTTATTCTTTGTTTACTGCGGCTCAAATTTTGAGGTGCTTACCTCTAATCAGCCTATTATAACAGCACATTTGCATATATGCCTCTGAATTGGAAAGAATATCTAATACCAAATAAACGGAGGTAAAATTATGTTCAAACACGAAAAGATGCTTTTTCATCCTGTAGCAGTAGAGAAACCTAACCCGCAGTATGCGGCGCTTTTACAAGAACAGCTTGGCGGCGGTAACGGTGAGCTTAAGGCGGCTATGCAGTATATGTCGCAAAGTTTTAGAATCAAAGACCCTGAGATTAAGGATTTGTTTCTTGACATTGCCGCAGAAGAACTCGGTCACATGGAGATGGTGGCGCAGACAATCAACCTCTTAAACGGACACGACGTTGATGCCGAAAAGGTACCGTCGGGCGAGATTCAGTCGCACGTGCTCCTCGGTCTTAACCCCGGTCTTATAAATGCTTCGGGTTACTCTTGGACAGGCGACTATGTAACGGTTACGGGCGATTTATGTGCTGACTTGCTTAGCAATATCGCCTCCGAACAGCGTGCAAAGGTGGTTTACGAATACCTTTACCGCCAGATTGATGATAAAAAGGTGCGCGAGACTATCGACTTCCTCTTAAACCGAGAGGAAGCGCACAACCAAATGTTCCGCGATGCCTTTAACAAGGTGCAAAATTCTGGCTCTAACCGAGATTTCGGTACAACAAAGGCTGCTAAAATGTATTTTTCAATGTCGGATCCCGGTCCTAACGCATTTGCAACAAACGATACAAAGCCTGTTTCTTTCGATAAATATTATTAAAACCGCTGAAGCCTTACGCTTCAGCGGTTGTTTGGTCATAAATCAATATTTATTATATATTCATCATCAATAAGCACATAGTTTACATTATGCTTTTTACATAAATTTAGAACCTGTGAGTTATCTTGCAATAAGCCATCAACCGAACAGTCATCATCAATGCGTTTTTCAATAACTGAGGCGAATTTCTTAATGTCATCAAAATGGTTTCTTATATAATTCTCGCTCATCACAAGGCAATAATATTTTATATGGTCTAGATATTCCTTATCGAAATCTTCTTGCCAGTTAAACGGAATATAACAACCCTCAACAATAAGATTTTGCTTGTTTTCTATGGCAGTTTTAATCATTTCGCGAACTATCGGCCATAGATATTCGGTCAAGGCACTGTCATCACTCAAAGGTGTAAGCTCGGTGTTACCGCTACGAATTAAACCCATTTTAAGATGGTCTATCGACAGATATGGGTATTTATATTTTTCGAGTAGTTTTTGAGCAAGAGCAGTCTTGCCAATGTGCGAAGCGCCTGTAATTATAACAATCATTACTTTCTTCCTCACAAATGCGTTTTATTATATTATTACCAAATAAACGGTATCAAGCGGTACTTGACTTTTTGTTTGTACTCGCGGTAACCGTCAAGCTCTTTTTCAAGGAATTTTTCTTCGTCCTTAATTCTTTTCGCTATGATAAAAGGATATGCAAGGAAAACCAAAAACGAATATATGGAGCCGAGCACCAACGGCATTGATAAAAACAAAAGCAAGGTTACGCTATACATTGGGTGTCTGACGATACCATAAAGTCCCGTATCTATCACCTTTTGGTTTTCCTGTATTTCGATAGTACGGCTTAAATATGTATTTTCTCTAAGCACCTCGGCATAGAGAATATATGCTACCAAAAACGCCACTGCCGCACCGATGGAAACACCTTTTGGCAAGGTGTATAGATTAAAGCGGAAGCCGAGCCCTGCGACAACAAACCCGACTAGAAACATAAGACCGCTTAATTTTACAACAAGGCTTTGCTCCCCTCGTTTTTCTTTTGCGTTCAGTCTGCTTTTTAATAGGTCGGGGTTTTTGAGCATCATTACAATTCCCGCAAAGAACATTGGAATAAACAATATCCCCATAAGTAGCCAGCCATTAAAAAACGATAAATTGCCTGCGGGCAAGAATATGAGAAGACCTACTAAAGCCGCACCGAGTATAAATTTTGTTATTGCCGATATAAACAGTTTTAAGGTCATTGTAATTCTCCCTAAAAATAGATTTTATTTACTGCAATAAACCTTTATTGCCTCACTTATAAACTCTGCCGTACCGACAGCGTGTTTATCGATATTGTTTTTAAAACGTTCATCGGCGACGTACATAAGCCCCAGTCCTGCAAGGATTTCGTTTGTGCAGGTGTAGTAATTATCGGTGATATAGTCTTGCAGTTCAATTACAAGTGCTTGTGCCTCAACTGAGTCGGCGGTGTTGCCATTTTGCATACACCCAGCAAATTTGGCGAGGACTGACATTAAACCGTCGTTTACCTCTTGCCATTTGCCTTTGGTGTAGCCCGCGGTCTTTTTGGCGTATTGTTTGTAAGCGTCTGTTTCGCCCCAGCGTTGTTTTACTTCTATATCGTAATTATCCATAATTTTTACACCTCGTTAAATAGTATAACATTTTGGGCTTGCTTTGACAAATCTTATTTTCTAAGTTAAAATGCGTAGCATCGCCTTGGGGGAGTTTTTATCCCTTGTCTTTTTTTGTGTCGCGAAGTATAATAATAGTTGGAACCTGCGTTTTGGTTTCTTTAAAGAAAGGGCGGGAAGTGTAAAATGAAAGCTCATCTTCAAAAAATAATAACAGTAGCCATTGCTTTAATACTCTTGCTTTGCTTTGGCGGTTGCTCTCCTAAAAACGACACTCAGGCGGAATCAACTCCCGCGATAGACGCTGATGTTACGGTAGATGACGAACCACAGTCAGAGCCCGAGGCGCCTGTATCGTCGGAGCCGCTGCATATTGGGGTTGAGAAAATTACCTTGAGTAAATATTCGGTAACACTTATGGAAGGCACGAACGATATGCCAATTGTTACAATGCACCCCACAAATGCAACCGACAAGGGCGAAATCTGGTCGTGCGATAATACCGCCGTTGCAACCGTTAATTCTATCGGCAGAATAACCGGTGTGGGAGTTGGGAACTGTGTTGTTACCGTTCGTTCGACGGATAACCCGAATGTTTCTGCCGATGTTTCGGTAACCGTCACACCCTATGTTGCTCCGGTAGAGCCCGAGGTCACATATATTAACGGAATTTTGATTGCCAACAAGACATACGCCTTGCCAAGCACATACAACCCCGGCGTTGACCCCGTCGCGAAAGCCGCCCTGCAGAATATGTTTGACGCCGCCAAGGCTGACGGTCTTAACCTTTTTATCAGGTCGGGATTCAGAAGCTATTCAACCCAAAAGCAGCTTTATAATAGATATGTAAATAGGGACGGAGTGGCCGAGGCTGACCGATACTCCGCAAGACCGGGCCACTCTGAGCATCAAACAGGACTTGCTTTTGATATAAACAAGGCAGATTCAAGCTTTGAGGGCACGCCCGAAGCGCTTTGGCTTGCCGCAAACTGCTATAAATACGGATTTATCATTCGTTACCCTAAGGGAAAAGAATCTATAACGGGATATATATACGAGCCGTGGCATGTAAGGTATCTCGGTGTTGATATCGCAACGGATGTTTATAATAGTGGTCTTTGCCTTGAAGAGTATCTGGGCATAACATCAGTTTATCAATAGAAAAAAAGCAAACCCCGATGAGTTTTTCTCATCGGGGTTTGTTGTATTTACAGTATATTTTAATGCATACTTTCCCAGTCTTCGCGGGTGAGGAGGGTTGCGTGACCTGTGCGAATTTCGCCTAAAAGCGAAACCTCAAGCCCTTTTGTTGTGTGGTGGTATTTAAAACCGCATTTTTCCATAGCGCGCTTGGATTTTTCGTTTCCGTCGTAGTATCCGCACCAAATAGCGCGAAGCTTTAAATCCTCAAACCCATGGCGGATAAGCTCGCGCGCTGCCTCGGGAATAAGGCCCTGTCCCCAAAAGTCTTTTCCGAGCCAGTACCCAAGCTCGCACTCATCGTCGCGGTCGGTCATATCGGTTGCGTCGCCCATTTTAAGTCCGATGCTGCCAATGGCTGTGCCGTCTTTTAGGCAAACAGCATAGGTTTCGGGCGCAGAGAGAACATTCCTTATAATCTCTCGGCTGTTTTCTACGCTCTCGTGCGGCGGCCATCCTGCAGGAAGCGCTACATCGGGGTCGCTTGCGTATTTATATAATTCCTCTGCGTCAAGGTCACACCACGGACGCAAAATCAGTCTTTCAGTTTTAAGCATCATAGCTTTTCCTCTTTCTAAAAGCAAATCCATATTTTGTCAAATCAATTATATTTGAAATCTGATATAATATCAATATAAAATCAGCAAAAAAGTTTAAAGGGGAGATGTTTGAAATTTATAGAGCAATAATAACATTTTTTAATGCTCTATTTAAATTTTTTGATATTTAATAGAAATGGCTGGTATTGTATAATTTATATGGAAAAATCTTTTTGCAAATACATAAAATAGTTACTTTTGCTTATTAAATATGTGAAAGAGGAAGAAAAATGAAAGATATGAGAGAAAATTCATCATTTAAATTTCTTGTGGCAGATGATGAATTATCTGTAGATGAGGTTTTTATAGATTGGGGCGTTGTTGTAGACTCCACCAACCTTAGCGGTATTCTCCATTCGCACGAATTTTTTGAGCTTGAGTTTATTTGTGACGGGGAAACCGTGCACAAGGTAAATGGGAATAAAAAAAGCGTAGGCAAAGGCTATGCCGTTTTGCTTAAGCCTAACGATTTTCACGCGTGGTACGTACCTAAAAAGGGTATAACCTGCTATACCATAAAGTTTTTTGACCGCAAGCTGTCAAGCACGGTAGCTAACGACCTTCTGCGCTGTAACGAGATTATAGAGTGCTGTCTTAACGATGAAGATACTGAGAAGTTTTTAACGCTTCTTAAGCTTCTTTATGCAGAGATGCACAGCAACGATAAAAACGATGCGGCTGTCCGTTCGCTTATGAATCTTATTGTTATCAGCATTATGCGTCACGCTTTTCCAAATAAAAAGGATAACGAAGATTTTGATGCAGACGCATTATTTCAGAAAATATTTGCATACGTTGAGAGAAGATATCTTGACCCCAATTTTTCTTTGACCGACGTCAGCGGATACGTCAACAGAACAATAAGCTACGTTTGTCAGATTTTTAAAAACAACGTTGGCGTTTCGTTTAACAAATATATAAAACAGCGTCGACTTAACTATTCACTTTTACTGCTTAATGAGGGTAATTTTTCCATAAGCGATATTGCACAGATGTCGGGCTTTAATACCGTTTCATATTATATCTCGGTGTTTAGACAGTTCTACGGTGTAACTCCCAAGCAATATATGGAAAATCATACCTTAGAAATGAAAGAGGATGAGAACTGATAATGGCACAAAACGGCGGCAAAAAATATTACGTTTCAGTGAACGGTTGCGATTTGCAGGGTGTTTGCGAAAACTCTCCTATGTCCTATGCAACAGCTATGAGCAAGGTATATACAGATAATGATGAGGTATTGCTGAAATGCGGCGAAAGCTTTGTGGGTGTTGTGAACTTTAAAACTGAGGTTGAAAATCACGACGCTGACCATCGCGTAAAAATCTCTTGCTACGGCGAGGGTGCACTTCCGAAAATTTCGGCAGCTATCTACGTTGAAGACCCGGGCGTTTTCAAGCTTGTAGAAGAAAATCATTACGTTGTTGATTTCAGAACCGAAGAAAACCCGAGCGAGTGGCAAAACAACATTGGCTATTTCCGCGATGAAGCGGGAAATAAATATTGCAGCTATAAGGATAATCTTTCTGAGCTGAAAGAAAACTTTGATTATCTGTTTGACGGAGAGCTGCTACATATTTACTGTGACGAAAATCCCACAGTCAAGCTTGGCAGACTGATGTTTGCTTATCGCGAATGTCTGTTTCTTATGAATTCTGATACCGAGGTTTGCAACCTTAATATATGCGATACGGGCGGCATTGGAATGATAAAGGCGGAAGCCACCTGCGACAACATATATATTCACGACTGCATAATAGACGATTGCGGAGGAAGCATTCTGTGCTTTAACCCCGACAGAGGTCCCACGCGCTACGGCAACGGAATAGAGTTTTATGACGGCGGAACCTCAAACGTGCTTATAGAAAACAACCTGTTTCGCAATGCGTATGACGTAGGCTTTACAATGCAGGGGCATATAGCTACGTATGACGGTGTTGTGGTACGCAACAACGTATTTGTAAAGAACAATCAGTCGAGCGAAATTTGGACTATGTCAGACAAGGTAAACGGTGTAAAAAATTACGAGTATTACGGAAATCTGTCCTTTGGTACGGGCAGAGGATGGGGACACTATTCACGTCCTACGGGCAAGGCGAATACCGAAATTCTTTTTTACCACTACCATTCGCCGATTTTAGAGATGCAGTGTCATCACAATATAATGTTTGACCCGTACAGACTTTACTGGTGGCCCATAAAGGAAACCGAGCATAAGTTTATAAACGGCGTTATAAGCTATGAGAACACAATTTATGCAAGGGACGATATTTATTCTATAAATTGGGATAAGCACTCCGACGTGCTTGGTGCCTTGGAATCTGAATATAACAAAGAAAAGGGTTCTGTGTTAAACGTTATTGATGATATATCAGCCTATGACGAAATGATGCGCATTGCGGAAACCTCGCTTGATATTGAGGAAATCCGCGAAGCCGCAAGGAAATTTGGAATTATATCTGCAAAGGAGAATGTACGATGAGTAGAATCAGAGAGCACAAGAGTATGACCGCATTGCTATTGGTGGTCGCTATTCTTGCAACAACGTTTTTCAGCGCTGTACCGTTTTTAGGTGCTCTGGCGGCAGAGCCTGAGAACCTAATAGCGAACGGTACGTTTGATGAGAATATTTTGCCCCATACAGAGGCATATTCTTATGATAACTTCAAGAGCGTTGAAGCAAGCGGAAGAACCGACGTTCCAAGCTCGGGTTATGACGGTACGGCCGGTGCCTTTAATAACAGCACGTCAGATAACCGCCTTGTAGGTCTTATCGACGGCAAGCAGGGAATTGCACAGTACGTAAATATTGAGAACGGCAAGACCTATAAGCTTTCGTTTGACTGGGGCAGAAACGGCGATTATACCGAGTCTGACATTAAAATGGTCATTCGCTACAGCAACGGCACCTGGCAGACCTTGTATGAAAAGGTATTCTATTCTTCAAGTACCTGGTTGCTTAATAACTACGTTGATTATTTCAAGTTAGATACCTCTGCGGCAGACGCAATAGGTGCAGATATACAGATTATGTTCACAATGTATTTCTCAGGTCATACGGGTGGACATAACGCATATCTTGATAACATTTCGCTTACAGAGTGTGAAACCGCAATACCCGAAGAAGCTCCCGCTGCGGTAGTCGAAGAGGGCTTTGACAGCTTTGAGGGTACATATACGCACACCTGCAAGACCTCGAACGGCATTGTTTGGCAGTTTGTAGGAAATAATTTTGGCATTGTTGACGGCGGCGCCGCTATGAACGGCGGCAACGTAAACGGAAACAAAGCCCTAAAAGCTCCCGCGGGTAGCAATTTCAGTTGGATAAGATTTTATGCTCCGGTTGAACAGGGCAAGGAATACAGATACTCATGGAAATGGGCAGCGGGTACGACAGGCGGCGCGCAAAATACAGTAAAATCACTTTACCTTTATACAAACAATTTTACTGTTAATCCTGACGGTACGCCGTCCTTTACCTGGGTAAATTCCTCCGATACGCACGAGCTTTCGTACAGTGCAACGGGTTATGCTCTTAATAATTACGCAAGAACCTTTGTGGCAGAACGCGACGGCTACGTTTGTTTCGGCTTTAAGGGCGATGCAACCACAGCTGCTTCGTATTTTGATGATTTTAAAATAGAAGAGGTTGAGGCACAAACTCTCGCTAACGAAAACTTTAGCACACTTAGCGGAGGTCAAAGCGGATATAAAAATGTTAATAACGTTATCTGGCAGTTTGTAGGAACGGGCTTTAGCATTGTTGACGGCGGCAATGCTATGAATGGCGGCAACCCAAACGGAAACAATGCATTAAAGGCGCCTGTGGGCAGCGCATTCAGCTGGTTAAGACTTTACGTTCCCGTTGAGAAGGGAAGAGAATATAACTTCTCCTGGAAATGGGCGGCAGGCACCTTGGGCGGTCAGCAAAGCACGCTAAAATCTGTTTATATCTACACAAAGGATTTTGTTGCTAATCCCGACGGCTCGGCAACCTTTTCGTGGCTTGAAGCTTCGCCGAATTTACACGAAGCTACGCATACCGCAACGGGTTATGCATTAAAGGATTATTCGCGCACCTTTGTAGCAGAGCACGACGGCTATGTATGCTTAGGCTTCAAGGGCGATGCAACAACTGCTCAGTCCTTCTTTGACGATGTAAAGGTTACAACGGGAAATACGGATTTAGTTGAAAAAGACAACGAGGATAGTATTGAGCTTGTAAAGGGCGGCAATTTTGAGAATAGCGGCGCATTCGCAAACGAATGGTTCGCGTACGGCAGAACAGCCCCGACAGGCGAAATTAAAGCGGGCGGCGAGTATTCGGCAGAAATTGACGGTTACACCGATGGTCTTGCACAGTACGTAACTCTCGAAAAGGGCAGAAAGTATAAGCTTTCCTTCGACTTTAACGGAAACGCAGAGGGAGCCGAGCGCAAGCTTGATATAAGCGTTGGCGATATGCTTTCCAAAACCGTAATTACCTCTGTAAACGGCTTTAACAAGTATGAATATACCTTTATTGCTACGAAAAATGCAACCGTTCCGCTAAAGCTTTCACGCATACACCATGCGGGTAAGGTTTATGTTGATAACGTAAGTCTTCGCACCGTTGTCAACGATGCGGGCGAGGATTACGTAAGCGGCGGCGACTTTGAAACCGCACCCTCGACCGACTCGGCGGCAGACTTTATTTCTGCAGGCAAAAAGGGCTGGTGCGCTACCGCGGCACAGTGGGACAGCACAGCACCGATAGCGGGCACACATTCGCTTAAGTTATCAAATACCGACAGTGCGCTTGGAGTTTTCTCGGTTGACCCCGATTCGGTTGTAAGACTTGAACTTGACTGTCTTGCAGACAACAATTCTTCTGCAAAGCTTACCGTAAGCCGCGATGCTGACGGCAACCAAGTGATTTTAAGCAAAACGCTGAACGGAAGCGGCGCTTTGGACTCTATAACCGAAGAGTTTAACACAGACGACGCTACCAATGTATATATAAGGGTAGAGTCGGTATCGGGCGACAATTATTTCGATAATGTAAGCCTCACAAAGCTTTACAAGGTTACTGTTTTGACATCAAGCCTTGCAGATGTAACCGTTGATAAAAAGGGCGCACTGAAGGATGAAACCGTAACCCTTACGTTGAACAGCGTTGAGGAGGGTTATTCTCTTCGCGAGGGCTTCCCGAAATATGACGTTGGCAACGGTCTGTCTTCAATGCAGAAGCAGTCTGATACAGTATATACTCTCACAGCTGACGAGGCAGATACAACAATTTACGTTGAAACAGCGGCTGCATACGGTTACGAGCTACTGCCCGACTACGGCTTTGAATCGGGCACGTTCTCTGAGTCTGCAAACGACGGCTGGAAGTTAGGCACCTTCCCCGATGACAGAGGAGAACAGGGCGAAATTTCGACCGATGCCTATGACGGAAATTATGCTCTCCTTCTTAAAAATCAGTCTTATCAGGGTGCAGAGTATCACGGCATCAAGCTCGAAAAGGGAAGCACATACCGTATGAGCTTCTATCACTACGGTGCTGTTGATATTGATACACAGCTATCGGGTATTTCGCTTCTTTACAACAACGGCAGCTATGAGCAGAGCTTATATGATTTTGAGGTTGGCGACGATGATGACTGGAACCGCTACAGCTTTGAATTCACTGCCGCAGACGACTACGTTGTAAAGGCAAGAATTAAAAACCACGGCTCGGGAAGCGCTTCGGCACTCTTTGATAACATAAGCCTTAAGAAGATTGTGCCCGGCAGTCCCGACCCCGAGGCCTGGACAGGTAACTACGATTACAGCGGAGAAACCGCACCCTCTACCGATGAGCTTTTAAAGGATAAGAGTTTTGAGGATTACGCGATGAAGACCGACGCCCGAAAGGGTTGGAAGATTAAGAATTCAAGTGCAAACCAGTTTGTATCCTTTGCGGGCGCTGAGTGGGCACTTACCGACGGCGAGACTTCTCTGCGTATAGGCGCAGGTGGTAACGACGCAGTTTACCAGATTATAAAGGTAAAACCCGGAACATCTTATAAAATTTCGTTTGATATACTTCTTGACGAGGTTGGCGGCGGAATAAAAATCGGCAACTCGCTTACAAATGCGGGTACAATGCTTGATAAGTGCGACCTGCCCGCAACCTATGAGATGACCTCGTATTCCTTCTATTTCCAGGCAGAAGCACAAGACGAGGCATATGTAATTCTATGGAACGGTTGTAACAGCCAGGCGGTATATTACGATAATTTGAGCATTGTAGAGCTTGATGACCGCATTGAGGGCAACCTCGGCTTCCGTAAGACGGCGCGCATTACCGTTAAGTCTAACGAAACCGATGCCACCGTTACGTGGCCGACCGTTAAATCCAAGCTTTATCACAACGAGGATTTAACCTATGACATTTACTATTCAACCGAGCCTATAACACAGGCAAATATAGCTTCACTCACACCCCTTGCAACCAAGAACGGTGCTGAGCGCAGAACCTATAAGGTAACAGGACTTACAGACCTTACCACATATTACTATGCGGTGGTTGGTAAGGACCCTGCAGGCAATAGTGCTCTGCTTTTAAGCGAGGCAGCTACAACGCTTGAGGCGCCGACCTATGCTGTTAAAAACGGCGGATTTGAAACGGGTGATATAAGCAGCTGGTATAAGGTTGATAACATTGTGGCAAGAGCACACACCTCGTCATTCTCGGGCAGATACTGTGTTGAGGCTAAGGGTTGGCTCACTGCTCTTTATCAGCCCGTGCTTGTAGAGCCTAACGCAAAATACGTTTGGTCGTTTGCAGGTGCTGACCAGACAGGTAAGGCTAATTTCTATATCTACAGCACAGCCGCAATGGCAGATACCGCACCCCACTACGTTAAGCAGACCTTTGATGCAACACAGGTTTGGACACTTTATTCAGGCACCTTTACAACAGAGGCAGACCAGGAGCGTGTAACTCTTGCGCTTAAGAACAACCACAACGGCTTGTTCGTATATGCAGATAACTTCTACTTAAAGAAGATTGAAAATGAGGACCTATACTTCATTTCAGAGCCTGCCGACGTTATGAACGGCTCCACCTACATAGTATTCGAGTGGAAGCCCGTTACATCAAAGGACGACCCCGAAAATATTACCTATACCTTCTATTACAGCGAGTCGCCCATTAACGCGGGTAACATCGGTCTTCTGAAGGCACATTCCACCACCAAGGGCTCGGAGTCAACCTTTGCGACCATTACAGGACTTGAATTAGACAAGGGCTACTATGTTGCAGTTACGGCAACCGACACACTCGGAAACACAGTTACAGAGTATGCTTCTCATCCGTTCTATGCAAGAAATACAACTCTTGTTGAGGAAGAAGAGGGAACACCTGAAGATGATGAAATCAAGGACGAAACCCAAGAGCTTCCAAAGGATGAGGAAGAAAGCGAAAAGGTAGAACAGGACGAGGAAACCAAGACTCCCGTTGCTGATACAGAGGATAACAATACCTCTGACGAGGACAACAAGGAAGATGAAAAGCAGGACGTTGAGGAAGAGGTAATAGAGCCTCAGACCGAAACTAAGGAAACCACAACCTACATTAAAAAGGCGGTGAGCGACGTAGCTTACGGAAAACTCATACCCGCAATTGTAATGTTTGTTGTTGCGGCAGCACTTGTTGTTTTAGCAATTCTGCTAATAAAGAAACGTCCCAAGAAGTTAGGCGTTTACGCTATTATCGCGTTTGTTCTGGCGGCTGTTCTTATAGGACTGGGCATCTGGCTTGCAACAACCTCGTTTACGACGGTTATAAAGACCGAGGCAAAAACCTCAACACAGGAAGTGCTTGTTGAAAACAGCGACGTATCAAGCACCGACGATACATCGAGTGACGATGATGCAAGTGATTACACATCAAGTGAAGATGCTTCAAGCAGTGATTCATCAAGCGATAATTCGTCGAGCGAGGAAAAGGAAGATAATTCTTCACAGCAGAACACGTCTTCTGACTCTTCCGTAGTAGTAACTCCCGAGGAGCCTACGTATAAAACCTACTACGTTTCGGCAAGCATGGGTAACGACGCTAACGACGGTCTGACTCCCGAAACCGCTATAAAGAGCATAGATAAGGTTAATAAGCTTTCACTTGAGGAGGGAGATAAGGTTCTCTTCAAGAGTGGCGACCTTTGGCGCGCGGGCACGGTTAAGTGTGCAGTAGGCGTTACCTACAGCTCGTACGGCAAGGGCGAAAAACCCGCGTTCTACGGCGGATATACCAATTTGGCAGATGCTAAATTATGGGTAGCAACAGAATACCCCAACGTTTATACCTTGTCAGACACAGCGGCAAAGAAGATTGGTGTTGTTGGCACCTTATGGTTCGATAACGATAAGCAGTTTGCCGTTATGGATGTGCCTTACGGCGAAAAGGACGATAAGGTAATGATTACACCCGATATGCTGAGCGAGGATTTGCATTTCTGCTGTGATTATGAAACAAACGAAATCTTCCTTTACAGCACAAAGGGCAATCCGGGCAGTAGATTTGAAGTTATTGAGGCATCTCCCGATGTACACACGTTTGCGCTTAATAACGACGTTACAATAGACGGACTAAATGTTAAGTATTATGACTATGGTATTGTTGGCACCGATATCAGCGGAGCAACAATCCGCAATATGGAAATGTCGCATATGGGCGGTGTTTGGGCAACCAACCTACAGTCCCGCGCGGGTAACGCTATTGAGCTTTGGAAAAATGCAAGCGATATTCTTATTGAGAATAACGTTATCTCACAGTGCTATGATACTGCGATTACCTGTCAGTATACAGGTTCAACCCACGATACCTCAAATGTTGT
Organism: Acutalibacteraceae bacterium; assembly: GCA_045590515.1. Taxonomy (GTDB): domain Bacteria; phylum Bacillota; class Clostridia; order Oscillospirales; family Acutalibacteraceae; genus SIG589. The sequence continues at coordinate 5,440 of JAZNRD010000022.1, read as the reverse complement.
TATAAAGAACGTTACAGTAAGAGGAAATAAGATTTCTGACTGCTGGTGGTCTACTGAGTTCTGGCTTAAGATGCCCGGCAATGGCGTAAACGGCGAAATTAGAAACCTCGTCATTACCGAGAATGAATTTAAAAACGCAGGTATGGGCTGGGGCGCACGTACAGCACCTAATTACACCGTTCATTCTTATCATATTCATTGCTTCGCATACTCGAATTACAACGCAGTTGATATGAAGATAATCAACAATGTATTCGATACCTCGAAATTCAGTCTGTTCTGCTTTGGCTGGACCAACTTTATGCCCACTCTTAAGGGAAACACCTATATTCAGAGCAGGACGGGTCAGTTCGGTTATGTATATCAGAGACCGCTTGCCTTCAACGAAGGAATATTTGAGGTTATCAGACAGTTTGATAAGAATGCAACCTTAAAGTTCAGTGATTAGTTTTACAGTAGCCGAGTTTTTCGGCTACTGCAATAAAAAGCCTTATGGCAAAAGGAGAAAATTATGAAAGCTAATTTAAAAAGAGTTTTATGCATGCTGCTTGTGCTTGCTGTGTGTGCTACTGTTGTTGGCTGTGCCTCGGGGGAGCAGATTCTCTCTGTTTATTCTGAGACAGATACAATAGCAAACAATGACAGTAAAGCTGAAGATACCGCAAGTAAGGATACTGCAAGCAAGGATACCGCAAGTAAGGATACTGCCGGTAAGGATACTACAAGCAAGGATACCGATAATAAGGATAATGCAAGTAAGGACACCGCCAGCAAGGATACTGCCAGCAAAAAGCCTTCCACAACCTCTGACGGAAAGTTTGACCCCTACGCAGGTATTGAAAAGTATAAGGGTAAGACCGTTAACGTTGCTCTTTGGTGGGACCCCACGGTTAACGAGCAGAAGATTATTGATAAATTCACAGATAAATATGATATCAGTGTTAATGTAAGCTATACCCCCGTTGATAACTATGCTACCAAGTTTATGGCAGAAATCGCAGCAAAAGCAGGCCCCGATGTTGTATGCATAAGCTATGACAACTATCTTAACTTCATCAACAACGGTCTTGTTCAGACCATTGATGCAGGTAATTTCGACCTAAAAAACGACCCGATTTATGATGATTATGTTATAGACCTCTTTAGCCACAAGGGTAAAATCTACGGCGTTAACTCTATGAACAATATGACCTTCTCGCGTTGGATGCTTTATTATAACAAGACAATGTTTGATAACGCAGGTGTTACCGACCCCGGAACACTATGGAAGAAGGGCGTAAAAGAGGGCAACCCCAACAAGTATTGGAACTGGGATAGCTTTGCTGACTGTGCAAAGAAGATGTCTTCGCGTAAAAACGGCAAGACCATTTATGGTTATACAGGTCTTAACACCACTATCGGTAACGGATGGATGCTCACAACAGGCAGTGACTATGTAACAACCGACGGCAAAAACTTTAAAAATAATCTCACAAGCGACCCCGTGCTTAAAACCCTTACCTTCGTAGCAGAGCTTCGTCAGCAGGGCTATTGGTCACCTGACGATACCACCTCACACTTCTACAACGGAACAGCCGCAATGCTGGGTGAGGGAAGTTGGTGCTTAGAGGCAGACCAGGCATATTGGGATATGAAGGACGATGTAGGTGTTGTACCGCTGCCGTGTCCTGCAAATACAGAGGAAATCATAACCTACGGTGCTGTTGTTTGGTCGCTTGCGACAGGTTGTAGAGAACCTGAGGCTGCTTCCTACTTTATCCGTCACTGGATTGACTACGAGGCGAGCATTGACTATACAAAGCAGATTCCCGGCGACGAAGAACGCGAAGTGTTTATGTATATGAACGATTTGTCCAAGAAGCGTCAGGCATCGGTTGCTCAGGCTGTTATGGGATACTATGAGAAGAGTATGTTCTGGAAGATGCTTAATGTAAGCCGCGAAAAGCCCAACGATGTTCCTGTTGTTCTTAAATCCGTTTCGGGTATGGTTGACGGCGTTATAAAGAAGTTAGAGGCAGAAAGCAAATAAGGTGATTTACTATGAGAATAAGCATTTGTTCAGACGCTTATTATAATGAAAATGTTAACCGCTTAAACGAAATGAAGGCGCACGGCTATGAATGCATCGACCTTATGATAGGCGATATATATTCTTCGCTTTATAAGTGCTCTGATGAGGAGTATTTTGAGCGAATAGCCAAAATGAAAGCGGACTGTGATGCCGCAGAACTTGAAATTTTCCAAGTTCACGGACCCGATTGTTTCCCACCTCCGAACGAAACAGAGGAAAAGCGTCAGTGGCATTTTGAATTAAAGGCAAAGGCAATTAAAGCCACTAAAATGCTTGGCTGTAGGTATTTTATCACACACTGCATTGCTCCTTGGAACTGGAATGGCAATCCCGACCCTCAGCTTCTTTGGGATATAAACAAGGATTTCTTTTCCCGACTTGCAAAGGTGGGAGAGGAAAACGATGTTGTAGTATGTCTTGAAACACTTCCGTGGCCCGACCTTAATGTAACAAAGCCCGAGGACATAAAAAAGCTTATCGAGGAAATAGATTCTCCGTACTTCCGGGCCTGTCTTGATACGGGACACTGTGTTGCAATTGGAATTCAGCCTGCTGATGCCGCTCGCACACTGGGTAAATATATAAAAACAACCCACATTCACGATAATGACGGCATAGGCCGCGACCGACATTGGCTACCGGCAATAAACGGCAAGGCGGCTACTGACTGGCGTGCTTTAAAGACCGCTTTAAAGGAAATAGGCTACGAAGGCACTATAAATATGGAATGCTCTGTTGCGGCATTTAAGCTGCCCGAGCATCTGCAAGAGCACTATGAAAGGCTGCTTGCCGACTTTGCAAAATATATTGCAGAGGATTTGTAAGGGGAGGGAGAAAAAATGGAAATCAGTATACATTCCTCCGCTTACTATGGCGAAGGCTATAACCGCCTTGATAAAATGAAGGAGCACGGTTACGATTGCGTCGATTTTAATATAGGCGACATTTATACCCCGCTTTATCAGAAATTGACTGATGAGGAATATTTTGATTATATGCGTAAGGTTAAAGCCGATTTTGACGCCGCAGGGATAGAAATTTTTCAGGTGCACGGACCCGACTGCTTCCCGCCTCCGAACGAAACAGAGGAAAAGCGTCAGTGGCATTTTGAACTCAAGGCAAAGGCTATCAAGGCCTGCCCCATTCTTGGCTGTAAATACCTTGTTACTCATTGTATAGCGCCTTGGAATTGGAATGGAAATCCTGACCCGCAGCTGCTTTGGGACATAAACAAGGATTTCTTTGCTCGTCTTGCAAAGGTGGGTGAGGAATACGGCGTTACCGTATGCCTTGAAACGCTTCCGTGGCCCGACCTTAACGTAACAAAGCCCGAGGATATAAAGAGGCTTATAGAGGAAATAGATTCTCCGTACTTCCAGGCCTGTCTTGATACGGGACACTGTAACGCTATTAAAATATCTCCCGCAGAGGCTGCAAGGACTCTCGGCAAGTATATCAAAACTACCCATATTCACGATAACGATGCGGAAGGTAGGGACCGTCATTGGATTCCTTACGTAACCCGCGATAACAAGACAAACTGGGCTGAGCTTAAAGAAGCGCTCAGGGAAATTGGCTACGAGGGTACAATCAATCTTGAATGTACCGTTGATTCTAAACAAATTCCCGAGCATTTAAAGGAACGCTATGAAATTGGACTTGCAATGATAGCAAAGGATATTGCAAGCGGACTTTAAATCTGAAAGCGTGAGGTCCGCAAGGGCTTCACGCTTTTACCTTATTAGAAAATGGTGATAATGTGACTAACCTTGAAATTAAGACGATTGCTGAAAAAATACTTAAACGTAATTTCAGCAACGTTAATATAATAGATGTTGACAGCGTATACGCAAAACGTGACGCAGACGGAACTGAAACGGCAGGCGGTAAGGATATACCGCAAAAGCTACGCGCTCTTACTCTCCTTTGTAAGGAAAAGGGCGAAACAGAAATAAAAGAAACTCCGCGCTTTGACCGTCTTGGAGTGTGGATTGACGTTTCGCGCGGCGGTGTAATGCGTGTGGAAGCACTTAAGGAGTATATGGAGAGAGTGGCACTTTACGGTGCAAATTACGTTATGCTCTATATGGAGGATATTTTCAATATCCCCGAATATCCGCATTTTGGCTATCTTCGCGGCGCATATTCCGACGATGAAATATGTGAGCTTGATAATTATGCCGAGAGCCTTGGGCTTGAGTTGATACCCGCCGTTCAGACGTTAAGTCATATGCGTCAGTACCTTTCGTGGGCAGTTCCCGAAGAAACCGTGCCTATTGCAGATACCGAATGCACCTTGCTTTGCGGTGCGCCGGAAACCGAAAAGTTTATAGACGCTTTAATCAGAAAACTCAGCACTCTTTTCAAAACCAATAAAATCCATTTAGGTATGGACGAGGCGTTTGATTTAGGCTTTGGTCAGTATTTTAAGCGTAACGGCTACGTAGACCGCTATGAAATATTCAGCAAACACTATAAAATGGTGGCTGAAAAATGCAAAAAATACGGCTTTGAGCCAATGCTGTGGAGTGACACTTTTTTCCGCCTTGCATCGCAGTCTGGAAATTACGAGTTTGGCGAGTTCCAGCTTCCGCAGAATGAAAACGTTTCTAAAGATTTGGCTGAATACGATTATTTAACACTTGTTTATGGCGACTATTATCAGGAAGAAAAGGAAACCTATGACTGGAAATTAAAGGTGCACGCCAAGCTTCACGATAAAATTGTTTTCGCGGGCGGACTGTGGACCTGGGGTAATGTGCTGACCGACTATGAAAAGTGCTTTAAGACCATGATTCCCGCAATGAAAAGCTGCGTAGAGCACGGCATACGCGACGTATTTGCGTGTTGTTGGGGCGATGACGGTTGTGAAACCGACTATTTCAGAGCAATTTATTCCTTCGCAATTTTCTCTGAATATTGTTACTGCGAAACTGAGCCTAGTGAAGAGCACATTCGTGCAATGGGGGAGTTAATAAGCGGAATTTCCACAAAAACCGTGCTTAAGGTCGGCAAATTCCAGCCCCTGCCCGAGCAGAAGAAAATATACTCAGGCGATATTTTCTATAATGCGACAAGCCTTGATTACAGCAAACAGCCGCATCATAAAATTTGTGCCGAAATGGCAGAAAAATTTGAAAAGGGCGAGGATGAATATGCCCGTCTGCTCTTTAAAATTTCAGCCATAAAGACTTATGTTTACGAAAAAATGCAGCCAGACTATAAGGAGGGCAAGGACCTTTCTGTTTATGAAAAAGATATTTTGCCCGAGCTGCTTGAAAGCTATAAGCTGCTAAAGGAAGTACACAGTAACCGCTGGCTTGAAGTAAACAAGGCGTACGGCTATGAGATTATAGCCTCGCGCTATGC
>JAZNRD010000021.1:0-44726 GCA_045590515.1 Acutalibacteraceae bacterium | reverse complement strand
GGCAAATAAAAAATGCCCCTTTAGGGGCAGCCGGTGAAAGTGTTGCGGTTGGCAAACCTTTCGACGAGCCTATAGGCTCGGCCGGTCTTATGCCCTAAGGGGGCAGTGCATACTACCGGCACGGCCGGTAGTTATGATTTATATTGAATAATAGCTTTAAAGGTGCTATAATTTATAAGAATTTAAAAGTTCCGAAAGGATGTTTTTATGCAGAGGGAAAGACTTGGCAGCCGCCTCGGCTTTATTTTGCTTAGCGCGGGCTGTGCCATTGGCGTTGGAAATGTTTGGAAGTTTCCGTGGATGGCGGGCAGCTACGGCGGCGGAGCCTTTGTTCTTATATATTTGCTCTTTTTGATAATCTTAGGTCTTCCGATTATGGTTATAGAATTTTCCTTAGGCCGTGCAAGTCAGGCAAGCCCCGTAAGACTTTATCAAAAGCTTGAAAAACCGGGACAAAAGTGGCATTTGCACGGCTATGCTGCGCTTGTTGCAAATTTTTTGCTAATGATGTTCTACACCTCCGTAACCGGCTGGATTTTGTATTATTTTGTTATGTTCCTTACGGGGAAAATGACCGGAATAACCGATGATGCATCGGCGGCGCAGTTTGGAACAATGCTTTCAAACCCTGCGGTAACGGTCGGCTATATGGCGGTCGTTGTGGTGCTCGGCTTTATTATATTGTCGTTCGGTCTGCAAAAGGGCGTAGAGCGCGTTACAAAATATATGATGATTGCGCTGCTTGCTCTTATGCTCGTGCTTGCCGTTCATAGCTTTACGCTTGACGGCGCAAAAGAGGGACTAAGCTTCTATTTAAAGCCCGACCTTTCAGAAATAAACGGCAATGTTATTGTAGGTGCAATGAATCAGTCGTTTTTCACGCTAAGCCTTGGAATAGGCGCGATGGCGATTTTCGGTAGCTATATAGGACGCGAGCGCTCGCTTGTCGGGGAATCGCTTAATGTGCTGATTCTCGACACCTTTGTTGCGATTGTTGCAGGACTGATTATATTCCCCGCTTGCTTTACCTTTGATGTTGAGCCAACCTCGGGACCGAGCCTTTTGTTTGTGGCAATGGCAAAGGTGTTCAACAATATGGCAGGCGGCAGATGGTGGGGCTCGCTATTCTTTTTGTTTATGGTGTTTGCGGCATTTTCTACCATCATTGCGGTGTTTGAAAACATACTTGCTTGCGTGCGCGAGCTTACAAACTGGGGCAGAATTAAAGCGTGCGTGAGCTGCGGCGTGGCAATTCTTGTGCTTTCGATGCCCTGCGCGCTTGGATTTAATCTTTGGTCGGATTTCGTTCCGTTCGTCTCAGGCTCGTCGGTGCTGGATTTAGAGGACTTCCTTGTTACTAACTGCTTTTTGCCGATTGGCACCGTCTGCTATCTGCTTTTCTCTGTCAGCAAAAGGGGCTGGGGATTTGATAATATGCTTGCGGAGGCAAACGCCGGTAAGGGACTCAAGCTCGGCCGTTGGGTACGCCCGTATGTAACCTATGTTTTGCCCGTGGTCATAATTTTAATCTTCGTTATCGGAATTTTAAATTTCGAGTTTGCAGATGGTTTTACACTGTACGGAAAAATTAAAGAGCTTATATTTTAAGGAGGAGTTATGGAGCCGCTTCATATTTTATATATTGTGCTCGCATCCGTAGGCGCAGGCTTTGTTCAGCGCGTCAGCGGCTTTGGACTCGGCATTTTCATTATGCTGTTTTTGCCGCATTTTATGCCGTCACACACGGCTGCAGCGGCGGTTTCCTCGCTTTGCGCGTTTTGTACGAACACATATAACACCGTCCGCTACCGCAAAAGCATAGCATATAAAACCGCACTTCCGATGCTTTTGGCGGCGGTTCCCTCCATTCCCGTTGCGGTGTATTTTTCCGCGCACGTGTCGAGCGGCGTTTTTGAGATTATGCTCGGTGCGGTGCTGATAGTGTTAAGCGTGTATTTTCTGGTTTTGGGCGAGAGAATAAAGCTCCGAGCTACCACCTTAGGTGGTGTTGTTTCGGGCGCACTTGGCGGAGTTTTGGGCGGCCTGTTTTCAACCGGCGGTCCGCCTGCGGTGCTGTATCTCAGCAATGCTACAAGTGACAACCTTGTATATTTTTCAACGATACAGTTTTATTTTTGTATAACTAATCTTTACGCAACCGCTATGCGTGCGTTTAGCGGAATTATAACTAAGAATGTGCTTTTATACGCCGTGTTCGGTATGGCGGGCTGTCTGCTCGGCGACCTTTTAGGCAAGCGCGTGTTTGACAAGCTTAATGCCAAGACTATGAAAACTATAATCTATATAGGTATGATTATAAGCGGCGTTTTAATGGTAATTTAGGGGATTTTGACAGCTAATAAGTTGTTGACAATTCATCTAATTATGGTATAATGTTGTATGGAGATTTTGAGTACACTTATTCTGAGGGATAAGTGTACTCTTTTTTATGAAAATGGAGGTATTTTTTATGGCAAAAACAAATATTGTAGATTGGAAAACAATAACCAATTTCGTAATCGACGCTTTTGTCGGCTACGGAATTCCGAGAAAGGATGCAGAAATCTGTGCCGATGTACTGCTTGAATCTGATAAGCGCGGCATTGAATCGCACGGTGTAAACCGCTTTAAGCCCGTTTACCTTGACAGAATCAAGGCAGGAATTCAGAACGCAGTTACTGAGCTTGAAATAGTAAAAGAAACCCCCACCACAGCCGTTATCGACGGACATCACGGTATGGGTCAGGTTATCGGTCACAAGGCTATGAGCATGGCTATCGCTAAGGCTAAGGAATACGGAATGGGTATGGTTGTTGTTCGCAACTCCTGCCATTATGGTATCGCCGGTTACTACACAACAATGGCTGCAAACGCAGGCTGCATCGGTATGACCGGTACAAACGCACGCCCGTCTGTTGCTCCGACTCACGGTGTTGAGGGTATGTTCGGTACAAACCCCTTTACAATCGGCGTTCCGACTGACGAGGCTTTTGACTTCAACTTTGACTGTGCAACCTCTATCACCCAGAACGGTAAGATAGAATACTATGAGCGCATCGGTGAGGACGTTCATCCCGGCACCGTTATCGCTGACGACGGCTCGGCTGTTGAGGGCGATTCGGGCGTAGCACTTAAGAGAATCAGAAACGGCACAGCGGCTCTCACAACCCTCGGCGGTATAGGTGAGGACCTCGGCGGCTACAAGGGCTACGGCTTTGCTCTTGCGGTTGAGTTCTTCTCTTCCATTCTCCAGGACGGCGCATACGGTAAAGCTCTTGACGGCAAGGACGAGAACGGAAATATCCGTCCGTATCAGCTCGGTCACTGGTTTATCGCTATTGATACAAATCACTTTATGGGTGAGGATATCGCACGCAAAAAGGCCGGCGACATCTGCCGCAGCATGCGCGCTTCCAAGAAGGCTCCCGGTGCAGAGCGCATCTACACCGCTGGTGAGAAGGAGTATGAAATTCGTCTTGCCCGTAAGGATGGCGTTCCGATTAACGAGTCTGTTCAGAAGGAAATCATTGCTGTTCGCGACGAATTAGGTCTTACTCAGTATAAATTCCCTTGGGAGGACTAATTGATGGATATCAGAGCCGAATCATTAAAGAAGCATTATGAGTGGAACGGAAAAATTGAGGTTATTTCCCGTGCACCCATCAATTCAAGAGAGGACCTCTCTCTCGCTTACACCCCCGGTGTAGCAGAGCCCTGCCTTGAAATCAATAAGGATATAAGCAAGTCGTACGAGCTTACTCGCCGTTCGAACCTTGTTGCAGTAATCACCGACGGTACCGCTATTCTGGGCCTTGGTGATATCGGACCCGAGGCTGGTATGCCGGTTATGGAGGGTAAATGCGCTCTGTTTAAAGCGTTTGCTGATGTTGACGCTTTTCCGCTTTGCATAAAGTCTAAGGATGTTGACGAAATCGTTCGTACAATATATCTTCTCTCGGGCTCGTTCGGCGGAATAAACCTTGAGGACATTTCTGCTCCCCGCTGCTTCGAGATTGAGCAGAAGCTAAAGGAAATCTGCGATATCCCGATTTTCCACGACGACCAGCATGGTACTGCTATCGTTGTTGCCGCGGCGCTCATAAACGCGCTTAAGCTTGTTAAAAAGGAAATCGGCACCGTAAAGGTTGTTATCAACGGTGCAGGAAGCGCAGGTATTGCTATCGGTAAGCACCTTATGAATATGGGTGTTAAGAATCTTACCTTCTGCGACCGCTTCGGCATCATCTGCGAAGGTGATGAGAACAACAATCCCGCACAGGAAGAGATTTCCAAGGTTACAAATCTTGAGCATAAGAAGGGCACACTCTCTGATGCACTTGTCGGTGCTGATGTGTTTATCGGTGTTTCCGCGCCCAACCTTGTAACGCCCGAAATGGTTAAGTCCATGGCGGCGGATAGCATTATGTTCCCGATGGCGAACCCCACACCCGAAATTATGCCCGATATAGCCAAGGCGGCAGGTGCAAGGGTTGTAGGAACGGGCCGTTCGGACTTCCCCAACCAGATAAATAATGTGCTTGCCTTCCCCGGAATCTTCCGTGGTGCGCTTGATTGCAGAGCATCCTGCATAAACGAGGAAATGAAGGTTGCAACCTCCTACGCGCTTGCATCGCTCATTCCCGATGACGAGATAACAGAGGACAACATTATAGCACCCGCGCTTGATAAGCGCGTAGCACAGGTCGTAGCTGAGGCTGTTGTTAAAACCGCAAAGGAAACGGGAGTAGCCCGTATCTAAATAAAAAAGCATCCATTTTTAATGGATGCTTTTTTATGTTGTAGATTTTTTTGACACTATCACTGTTTTTAATTATTGACTTTTGCGACCTTGGTTTTATAATTAAACCAAAGGGGGAATTTATATGAAAAAATACCTGCTTCCCGAAAACGGAAACTTTTATAAAGCAAATCTTCACTGTCATTCTACATTTTCTGACGGACGCCTCTCGCCCGAGCAGTTAAAGGAGGTCTATATGGAAAAGGGCTATTCAATCATAGCCTATACCGACCACGACCTTTTCATTCCGCACCCGGAGCTTAACGATGAAAAATTCTTGGCACTTCACGGCTATGAGATGGAAATAAACGAGCCGCGGGACGAGAATTTCGATTTAATAAAAACCTGCCATATGTGCTTTATCGCGCTTGACCCCGAAACCGAAAACCAGGCGTGCTATCATCGCACAAAGGGACTTTTCGGCAACGCGCGCAACTTTGGTCATTTGATTAAATTTGATGAAAGTCTGCCCGATTTTGAGCGCGAATACACACCAAAGCGTATTAGCGAAATGATGCAGACGGGAAGAAACAGCGGATTTTTCGTTACATATAACCACCCCGGCTGGTCAATGGAGGAAAAGGAGCAGTATTGCAACTACCACGGTATGCACGCTATGGAAATCTGCAACTACGGCTGTTTTGTAAACGGTCATACCGATTATAATGAAAAGGAATATGACCAGATGCTGCGCGGCGGCGAGCGCATTTACTGCATAGGTGCCGACGATAACCATAATTTCTACCCGAAGGATTCTACTAAATGGGATTCGTGCGGTGCGTTCACAATGATAAAGGCGGATAAGCTTGAGTACAAGAGCGTAACCGACGCGTTGCTTGCTGGCAATTTCTATGCATCGCAGGGACCGCTTATTCACTCGCTGTGGATAGAGGATGACAATATAAATATAACCTGCTCCGACGCAGTAAAGATTGTGCTTAACACGGGCACCCGCATAGTCGATGCACAATACGCAGAGGACGGAAAGGCTTTGAACAGCGCGAGCTTTAAGATAAATCCGCTGAGCAATTATATAAGGCTCACCGTTACGGATAAGAACGGCAAGCACGCCGCTACTAATGCATACTTCTTAGATGAGGTTATGGATTAACGAGTATTTTAACAATGCCACAGCGTAAAATCCTTATCCCAAAATCTGATTCGGGTTTAAATGCTCTGGCTATGGGGGGAATAAATATGTTTTGTTATAATTGTGGAAAAGAAATAGACGACAAGGCGGCAATCTGCGTTCATTGCGGATGCTCTATGACCGCAAGACCAAAATCGCCCGATGCACCAAGCACTGGCTTTGCGGTGTTAGGCTTTTTAGTTCCGCTTGTCGGACTTATACTGTATTTAGTTTATGAGGGCACACACCCAATGCGTGCAAAATCGGCAGGCAAGGGCGCGCTCATAGGCGTAATAGTAAGTGTTGTAATATCGGTTATTTTCGTAATTCTTTATATGGTGCTTATCGGCGCTATGATAGGCGGAATTACAAGTACGGTAATATAAATTAAAAGAGCCAAGTTTTCTTGGCTCTTTTTTCTTGAAACACTGTCCTAAAAATGATATAGTAAATCTATAAAACGAAAGGAGACGGCAATGGTAAGAATAAAAAACCCAAAACAAAAGCTTTTAATTACTGCGGCAGTTTTGCTCTTTGCCGTCCTTTTATATTTATCGCCCATATCCTGTCCGTTTTTGGCGGTGACGGGTGTGCGCTGCTTCGGCTGCGGAATGACGCGCGCGCTGCTTTCTGCCCTGCGGCTTGATTTCGCCGCCGCTTTTTCGTACCATTTTATGTTCCCGTCGGTGCCGCTTTTATATCTATGCTTTTTAAAGGACGGAAAGTTATTTAAAAATAAAACGCTCAACATAGTTTTTTATGTAATAATTATACTCGGGTTTGTTATAAACTGGATTAGGGGCTTTTTTGTGTAATTGTGAACAAATTGTGTCGATTTTTGTTGACACGCTTTATCTATTATGGTAAAATTTAAACAACCCCAAAGAAAAGGAGTTTTGATTTATGTTTTGTAAAAATTGCGGCGAAAGTTTAAATGACAACCAGGCTATCTGCGTAAAGTGCGGCGTTAAGGTCGGCGACGGCAACGCTTTCTGTGCTAACTGCGGTAAGCCTATTGACCCCAATGCAGCGGTTTGTATGAACTGTGGCGTTGCGGTTAAAAAGGCAGATGGTGACCTTGCAGGTCAGGATAAGATTGTTATGCTTCTTATCTCTTTCTTCCTCGGCGGACTCGGCATACATAACTTTATGATGGGTGAGACCAAGAAGGGCGTATTTAAGATTGTTATGTCTCTTCTCTGCGGTCTTGGCGCTATCTTTGCTCTTATCGACTTTATCAAAATCGCTATGGGCAAGTATGTTGTTGACCCCAACAAATTAGTATAATTTAGAATTTATGAATAAGACCGCCCTTTTGGGCGGTCTTATTTTGGAGGAATTATGGACAAAAAACAAGTCTGGCAGGCGGTTAAATTTTTGCTCTTTTCGGCGTCTGCAGGAATAATTCAGGTTGCATCGTTCGCGCTGCTAAACGAGGTAATAAAACTCAAATACTGGCCAGCATATTTAATATCACTTGTGCTTTCGGTTGTGTGGAATTTCACGCTCAACCGCCGTTTTACCTTTAAGTCTGCGGCAAATGTGCCGGTTGCAATGTCAAAGGTGTTTGGATTTTATATAGTCTTCACGCCGCTTTCAACCTGGCTTGGAAACTTAGCCGACGGTGCAGGCGTAAACGAGTATATTGTGCTTGCGGTTACAATGATTATGAACTTTGTGCTTGAATTCTTGTTTTGCAAGTTTTTTGTTTATAAAGGTCAAGAGAACACAAGATAGAACGGTATTATTACCGTTTTATTTTTTTGAAATTATATAAAATATCAATAAAAAACTGAGTATTTGTTGACACCTGTATAGCGTGGGGTTATAATCCAAAAAAGAGGTGGTCTTATGTCCGAAATCATAAAGGGCGGCGGTGTGTTTGACGGGTGTGACCTGGTTTTACAGTTGGGCGAGCACAGGCGCGGCAGTAAAATAAAGCTTTTGCAAGCGACCGATATGCAGATTCTCGATGCGACTCAGCGCAGAACTCCCGACAGACTAAATGCGGCAGAAATCGCTACGTGGAGCCCTAAAAATTTCGATAAGCTTTTTGGTAACCAAATGAGAACGCTTGTGTCCCAAGTGCAGCCCGATTTAATTTTTATGACTGGTGACCTCGTATACGGCGAGTTTGACGATAACGGCAGCGCATTTCGCTGGTTCTGTGATTTTATGGATTCGCTCTGTGTTCCGTGGGTGCCCGTTTTCGGCAACCACGATAACGAATCGGCAATGGGCACCGACTGGCAGTGTGAGCAGTTTAAAAAGAGCCGCTTCTGCATGTTTGAGCAGGGCGCGGTTTCGGGTAACGGCAACTTTACCGTTGGAATCGCAACGGGCGATACGCTCGTGCGCGTGCTACATATGATAGATACGCACGGCTGCCGCGGTATGCAGCCTGCTGAAATCTGCAAAGACCAGATAGAGCTGTTTATAAGAAGCACCGAAAAAATTACTGCCGCGCAGGGAAGAGTGGTGCCTGCGTTTATGGCGTTTCATATTCCCACAACTGAATTCTTAGAGGCAGAGCAGTCAAAGGGCTATGCGAAAGTCGGCACCGACCATTACACCATTGCGGTTGACGTCGAGGCAAAGGACGGCGACTACGGCTGCAAGATGGAAAATCTGACAAGCTTTGCGAAAACCGATTTTTCATTTTTAGAGGCTGCAAAGAAATGTAACGTTGATACCGTTTTTGTCGGTCACTATCACAGAATAAACACCGTAATAACCTATAAAGGTCTTCGCCTTGTGTTTGGACTGAAAACAGGACAGTACGATTTTCTTAACGCAGGTCAGCTTGGCGGAACTCGTGTAATTTTAGAGGGCGATTCGGTAGATATCTGCCACATTCCCTCGCTCGCGCTCTATGCTCCGCTTATAGAGGGACTTACGAATTTTGACAGAGACTTAGCGACAGAATAAAAACAGGAGGACATCAGTCCTCCTGTTTTTTGTTTGGTATAAATTCTAAAATGTCCTCAACCCTACACTCTAAAATCGTACAAAGGTCGTCAAGGGTTACGGTGCTTATGGGTTTGTTGTGTTTTAGTCTGTCAAGCAGGCTACGGCTTATACCGTATTTGTTTATAAGCTTATAGGTTGATATATTTTTTTCGCTAAGGGTTCTGTAAAACGGCTTATACGATATCATATTTTCACCCCACCATTCAATAATAAAATGTGCTCTTATTATTGACAATACTCTATAAATAGAGTATAATTTTTACGCGGAGGTGAAAATCTTTGTTATACTGCACAAACTGCAATGAAAAAATTATAGAAGGGGCACATTTCTGCTCGCAGTGCGGCGGAACGGAGTTTATAGACGGCGCGCCGACAAAGGAAAGTAAGCAAACCGACCTTATGCGCGAGGCTATGTGTGCCTACATACGCCACATACCCGAGCTTACGCGTGGAGAAATCAGCCCGCTTGAGAATATAGACCGAAACGATAGCGGTCAGCTTTACGGCGAACTAACGGTAAACTACAAAGACCGCTTTGGCGATAAAAGAACTGCGCGGTTTTGCGCCGTGGCAGAGGAATTGTCGGACAGCGGGTGCCGCTTATCAAAAAACAGCCCACAGCGAATGGCGGATTTTGCAAAGCCATATCTCGCCAAACGCGCGTTAGGATTTAAATAAAAATAGCAGGTCACTTTATCGTGACCTGCTATTTATCTTGTTTGTATTCTGCAATATCAGATAGCTTGCAGTTAAGTATTTTGCAAAGTTGGTTAAGTGTGTATGTGTTTACATTTTCATTTTTTCTAAGTCTGTCAAGCTGGCCTGTGCTTATGCCGTAGGTTTTAATTAGTTTGTATTGGGATATGCCGCGCTCTTTAAGTGTATTCCACAAATTGTCAAACACAATCATCGCCACACCTCCAACACTTGATAGTATAACTATAAAATAGTGCCGTATTCTTGACAATTGCCCGTAAATGGGCTATATTGTGTAGGGGGTGTTGCTATGAAAACATTTAAAATAATGTTTTGCAGTATTTGCATTATTTGTGTTCTTTATATCTCTTTTTGCTGTATTGATGCTATTTATAATGAACCAAGCAAAAATGTTAATATAAAAGCCACTGTCGGTGTGACTCAAAAAACTTATATTTTAAATATAAACAGTCAGAAAATACATCATTCCTATTGTGGAACGGCAAAGCGGATAAAGGAAGAAAACAGAAAAATATATAAAGGTGATATAGAGGAAATTCATGAAAAAGGATATTCTACTTGTGGAAACTGCTTTAAATAGACCTTGCGGAGGCAAGGTTTATTTTTTTATTGTTATTTACACTATCGGGTGGTAAAATAAAGTAAAAGGAGTGTGTGCTATGAATATTGAAAAAATTCTGTCGACGGTTGACCATACGCTGCTGTCGCAGACGGCAACAACGGAAGAAATAAAGGCCATTTGTGACGACGGAATAAAATATAAAACTGCAAGCGTATGCATACCCGCATCTTACGTTTCGTTTGCTTCGGAATACGTAAAGGGGCAGGTAAAAATTTGTACCGTTATCGGTTTTCCGAACGGATATAGCACCACAGAAGTCAAGTGCTTTGAGGCGGCGGATGCCGTAAAAAACGGCGCAGACGAAATTGATATGGTCATAAACATAGGTCTTGTAAAAAGCGGCGAATATGATTTATGCCTTGAAGAGATAAAAAGAATTAAAGCGGCGTGCGACGGCAGACTATTAAAGGTTATAATTGAAACCTGCCTATTGACTGATGAGGAAAAAATAGCCCTTTGCGATGTTGTTTCTCGCTCGGGCGCAGACTATATTAAAACCTCTACGGGCTTTAGCACCGGTGGTGCAACGCGAGAGGATGTTGCACTCTTTAAAAAGCACTGTGCGCCCCACCTTAAAATTAAAGCGGCGGGCGGAATTTCATCGCTTGCCGATGCAGAGGATTTTCTAAGCCTTGGTGCATCGCGCCTTGGCACAAGCCGCATTGTAAAAATAGTAAAGAATGAGCAAAGCGGCGGCTCGTACTAAGAAAGGAAGATACTATGGCTAACGCTTATCCAACCCCTCATATAAACGCGACTCCTGCAGATTTTGCAAAAACCGTGCTTATGCCGGGCGACCCGTTGCGCGCAAAGTTTATAGCAGAAAACTTTTTAAATAATGCCCGCCTTGTTAACAATGTGCGTGGAATACATGGCTATACGGGAACCTATAAGGGTGTGCCCGTTTCGGTTATGGCAAGCGGAATGGGAATGCCGTCTATGGCTATCTATTCTTATGAGCTTTTTAATTTTTTCGAGGTTGAAAACATCATGCGCATAGGCTCGGCAGGGGCTCTGTCAAGAGATATAAAGGTGCGCGATATTGTAATAGGAATGGGCGCCTGCACCAACAGTAATTACGCGCATCAGTTTGCGCTGCCCGGCACCTTTGCGCCAATCTGCAGTTATAATCTTTTAGAAAAATGCGTGGCTACAGCCAAGAAAAACGGCACTGCGGTGCATATTGGAAACCTTTTATCGTCCGATGTATTCTACGGTGACGAGGCTGACTTGAACGATAGCGAAAAGAGCGCTGCAAAATGGGGCAAGATGGGTGTTCTCGCGACCGAGATGGAGGCCGCTGCACTTTATATGAACGCTGCGCGCGCAGGCAAAAACGCACTTGCAATCTGCACGATTTCTGACCACATTCTGACGGGCGAGAGCACAACAAGCGAGGAACGACAGAACTCATTCACAGAGATGATGACCCTCGCGCTTGACACCTGCTTGGAGCTTTAGTATGAAAAGAGTATTTTTGTTCGTGCTCGACTCCTTTGGAATAGGCGCCCTGCCCGATGCGGCGGCGTTTGGGGATAAAAATCCAAACACGCTTGGGAGCATAATGAAGAGCGAGCATTTTTCTGGGGAAAACTTGAAAAAATTAGGTCTCGGTCTTATCGATGGGGTAGAAAATCTTTGCTGTGATAATCCGCTCGGCGCATACGGCAAAATGCGCGAGGCATCTGCGGGCAAGGACACCACAATCGGCCACTGGGAGATAGCGGGGCTTATATCCAAAAAGCCGATGCCCACCTACAAGGACGGTTTTCCGCCCGAGATTATAGAAGAGTTTGAGAGAAAAACGGGCAGAGGGGTGCTCTGCAACAAGACCTATTCAGGAACAGAGGTTATAAAGGATTACGGCGAGCGCCATATGAAAACGGGAGAGCTTATTGTCTACACCTCTGCGGACAGCGTGTTTCAGATAGCGGCGCATGAGGGCATAGTGCCGATAGAAAAGCTATACGAATACTGTCGCATAGCGCGAGAGATTTTGTGCGGAGAGCACGCGGTTGGCAGGGTTATAGCCCGTCCGTTTGCGGGGGAAGCGCCTGACTTTTACCGCACCAAAAACCGCCACGATTTTTCGCTCACCCCACCCGAAGATACACTGCTTGATTATATTAAAAATGCGGGGCAGACGGTTTATGCCGTGGGCAAAATCAACGACATTTTCGCGGGTAAAGGAATAAGCGAATTTGTTTATACCGCCTCTAATTCCGACGGAATGGAAAAGGCGCTGGCGGCACTGGGCAAGGACTTTACGGGGCTTTGCTTTGTAAATTTAGTAGACTTTGATTCGCTTTACGGTCACCGCCAGGACGTTGACGGATATGCGGCGGCAATAGCCGAGTTTGACAGGTTTTTGCCCGAATTTATAAAGGGTATGCGCGATGAGGATTTGCTTATAATAACCGCCGACCACGGCTGTGACCCCGCCGATGAGCACACCGACCACACGCGCGAATATGTGCCGCTTCTCGTTTACGGCAAGGCGGTAAAGCCGCACTCGCTTGGAACAAGAAACACCTTCTCGGATGTTGCCGCGTCGGTTGCAGACTACCTTGGTGTAGCGTACGGCGGCGCGGGAAAAAGTTTTTTATAAAGGAGAAAATTATGACCGATAATGCACTGTGCTTAGAGGCAATAAAGGCTTCCTTTGGCGCTTATTCGCCATATTCGTCCGTATGTGTAGGGGCGGCTTTGCTCTGCGCAGACGGTAAGCTTTATACGGGTGTTAATATAGAAAACAGCGCCTATAGTCCCACCGTCTGTGCCGAAAGGGTTGCGTTTTTTAAGGCGGTATCGGAGGGCGAGCGCGAGTTTTCGGCTATCGCAATAGCGGGCGTTCGCGACGGCAAAATAGCAAAAAACTTTCCGCCCTGCGGTGTCTGCCGTCAGGTTATGGCGGAGTTTTGCGGCGCGGATTTTAAAATACTGCTTGTAAACAGTGAGAACAGCTTTGAAACGCTGACACTCGGTGAGCTTTTGCCAAAAAGCTTTAGCCTTTGAGGTGCGCTATGAGAATGTACGATATAATTCATAAAAAGCGTGACGGGGGAGAACTGTCGCGCGAGGAAATAAAGGCGTTTATAGACGGCTATGTACGGGGCGATATTCCCGATTATCAGGCGTCGGCGCTTATGATGGCAATCTTTTTCCGCTCTATGACCGATGCTGAAACCGCGGCGCTTACAGAAGCAATGGCGCAGTCGGGTGATATGGTGGATTTGTCCTGTTTTGGCACACTTTCGGTAGATAAACATTCCACGGGCGGCGTGGGTGATAAAACCTCGCTTATCGTGGCGCCTATCGTGGCTTCGCTTGGCGGTGTTGTAACCAAAATGTCGGGCAGAGGGCTCGGTCATACGGGCGGCACGGTGGACAAATTAGAGTCCATACCCGGCTACCGCACAACCCTCTCGCGCGAGGAATTTTTGGATATAGCCGAGCGTGTGGGAATGGCGGTAATCGGACAGAGCGGAAACCTTACCCCTGCCGATAAAAAGCTTTACGCCCTGCGTGACGTCACCGCAACGGTTGACAGCATTCCGCTTATAACCTCATCAATTATGAGCAAAAAGTTAGCGGCAGGCTCGCACACAATCGTGCTTGATGTCAAGGTTGGCAGCGGCGCGTTTATGAAGACCGAAGCCGATGCAGAGCTTTTGGCAGAAAAAATGGTGGAAATCGGTGCTTTGAGTGGTCGCAATATGGCGGCTCTGCTCACCGATATGGACACACCGCTCGGAAACGCAGTCGGCAACTCGCTCGAAATTGCCGAGGCGGTAGAGGTGCTAAGCGGAAAGAAAAAGGGTGACCTTTATGAAGTTTGCGTGGCACTTGCAACCCAGATGGCATCGCTCTGCTTGGGTATTAACGAGGACGAAGCAAGGGCGCGCGTTATAGAGGCGATATCTTCGGGTGCCGCATTTGAAAAGATGGCAGAATGGGTATCGGCGCAGGGCGGCGACGCGCGCTTTATTAAAGACCCTTCGCTCTTTCCGAAGGCTCGGATAGAATATAAATTAAAAAGCGAAAAAAGCGGTTATATCTTTGCTATGGATGCGGAGAAAATCGGTCTTGTGAGCGTGCTGCTCGGCGCGGGCAGAGTGAAAAAAGAGGACGAAATTGACCACAGCGCAGGAATAATCCTGAACGCTAAGGTGGGCGATTTTGTAAACGCAGGCGATACGCTTTGCACCCTTTATACCAATAATCCCGACGCGCTCGCGGCGGCGAGTGAGCAGTACCGCGCCGCACTTACGCTTTCCGACGAAGCACCGCCAAAGAAACCGCTTATTTATAAGGTTATAAGAAAAAGCCTTGACAAGCAATGAGGCTTGTCAAAAAAAGAGCACTTTTGGTTATAAAAAAGTCAAATTAGGTAATTGTTTTTTATGCCTCTTAACAGTATAATACCTTTGTAATATTTTGGAAGGTGATAAAATGAACGCGCAGAGAAAGCCTTTTGTCGGCTTTTATAAAATTTGTTTCTTGCTCATAGCGGTCTACGCTGCGAGCTACATAACCCGAATAAACTTCGGCGCAGTAATATCGGAAATAATATCGGCAGAGGGGTATAGCCGCAGTGCAACCTCGCTTGCCGTAACGGGAAGCTTTATCACCTATGGCGCAGGACAGATAATAAGCGGCTATTTCGGTGACAGAATTCAGCCGCGACTGCTTGTAACGGCAGGACTTGTTGTAACCACGGTTATGAATTTGCTTATTCCTGTTTGTGCAAACCCCTATATAATGGGTGTTATATGGTGCATAAACGGCTTTGCTCAGGCGTTTATGTGGCCACCGATACTCAAGCTTATGGTAACGTCGTTTACCGAAAAGGAATATACCAAAGCCAGCGTGCTCGTATCCTTCGGAAGCTCGTTCGGTACTATTGCTATATACCTTTTTGCACCGCTGCTTATCCATCTCTTAAACTGGAAAGCGGTCTTTGTGTTCTCGGCAATATGCGGCGCTTTGATGGCGGTTATCTGCTTCGTACGCTGTCCCGATATTGAGCTTACACCCCCTATAAAGAAAAAGGAAGAGAACACCGCGGGCGGTTCGTTCTTTACCCCCGTGCTTATATTTATTATGATAGCGATAGTGCTGCAGGGTATGCTGCGTGACGGCGTAACCACCTGGATGCCGTCCTACATATCAGAAACCTTTAATCTCGGCAACGCGGTTTCAATTCTGACGGGCGTTGTGCTTCCGCTGTTCTCGATTGCTTGCTTTCAGATTACCGCCAATGTTTATGCGCACTACCTTAAAAATGAGCTTGTTTGCGCAGGCGTCATATTCGGAGTCGGCGCCGTTTCGGCGGCAGTGCTTACACTCTGTTCGGGCAGCAGTGCAATCCTTTCGGTTTTGCTGTCTGCTCTTCTCACGGGTGCAATGCACGGTGTAAACCTTATGCTTATCTGTATTGTGCCGAAGCACTTTAAAAAGTACGGAAAGGTATCTCTTATTTCGGGAATTTTAAATTCCTGCACCTATGTGGGAAGCGCAATTTCGACCTACGGAATGGCGGTATTCTCAGAGCATTTCGGTTGGCATAAAACAATCTTACTTTGGGCAGTAATTGCTCTTGCCGGCACCGTAGTCTGCATAAGCTTTGCCCGTAGCTTTAAAAGATTTACAAGCAAATAGGAGGAGAAAAAATGGAGTTAAAGGGCAAAAAAATTAACTTTTTGGGAGATAGTATAACAGAGGGCTCGGGTGCGAGCTGTACGGATAACTGCTATGTCAGCCTTATAGAAAAGGATACGGGCGCTATCTGCCGCAATTACGGAATAGGCGGTACGCGAATTGCGCGTCAGCAAGTACCGTCCTGCGAAAAGCACGACAAGGATTTCCCTTCGCGTGTAGAGGGAATGGACGCCGATGCGGACATCGTTATTGTTTTTGGCGGCACTAACGACTACGGTCACGGTGATGCATCTCTCGGTATGTTCGAGCATCGCACGGTTGACTCCTTCTACGGTGCACTGCATGTGCTTTACACCTCGTTAATCGAAAAATATCCCGACAGTAAAATTATAATTTTAACTCCGCTTCACCGCCTGAATGAAATGAACCTTCGCGGTGACGGCAGCAAGTCGCGCGACTATGCAACGCTTAAGGCGTATGTTGATATGATAAGAACGGTTGCAGAGCATTATTCTCTTCCCGTGCTCGATTTGTATGCAGAAAGCGGTATGCAACCTAATATTCCGATAATACAGGAAAAGTTTATGCCCGACGGACTGCATCCCAACGATGCAGGACACAGAAAACTTGCAGATAAGATTATAAACTACTTGAAAAAGCTTTAGAGGTGCAAGATGAAGCTTGAAGGGAAAAAGATAAATTTTTTAGGTGACAGCATAACGCAGGGCGTGGGCGCAAGCGACAGAGAAAAAACCTGCTACCTTAAGGTTTTTGAAGCCTTAAGCGGCGCTGTTTGCCGCAATTACGGCGTTGGCGGAACCCAGTTTGTAGTACAGTACTGGGGAAACGATAGGGTTGATTTTAACTACCGCGCCGAAAAAATGGACCGCGACGCTGATATTGTTGTAATTTACGGCGGAACTAATGATTTCGGTCACTGTGTAAAGGTAGGTAAATTTACCGACCGAACTGAAGACACCTTTTACGGTGCCGCACACTGCCTTTTTACCAAGGTTATAGAGATGTTCCCCGATGCTACGATTGTCGTTATGAATCCAATTCACCGCTTTGGAGAGCAGTATTTCCGTCAGGGTGGCGCAATTCTTAAGGATTATAAGGACGCTTTAATGGAGGTTGCGGAATATTATTCGCTACCTGTGCTCGATTTGTGGAAGAATAGCGGTATTCAGCCCCAGAACGAGATTTTAAAAGAAAAATATACGATTGACGGACTGCACCCCAACGATGCAGGACACGAGTTGATTGCAAGGATGCTTTTCGACTTTTTAGAGTCACTTTAGAGGAACGATATGGAATTAAAAAATAAAAAAATAAATTTCTTGGGCGACAGCATAACCGAAGGCGTAGGCTCAAGCGACAGAGAAAAAACCAGCTATATAAGGGTTTTTGAAGCCTTAAGCGGTGCTGTATGTCGCAACTACGGTATAGGTGGAACGCAGATAGCATACCAAACGCAGATACCGCAGGGGAAAGAGCATTACGCCGACACCTTCTGCCGTAGGGTAGAGAAAATGGATGCCGATGCAGATATTATTGTCATCTTTGGCGGCACAAATGACTACGGCCACGGCGATGCGCCGCTCGGCAGCTTTTCTGACCGCACGGATGCCACATTTTACGGTGCGCTTCATACTCTTTATAGCAGCGTTATAGAAAAGTACCCCGCCGCGACCGTCGTTGTTCTGACACCGCTTCACCGCGAGGGCGAGGAGAATCCTATGCCCTATCTTCGCGATTTTCCAACGGCAGCGCTAAAGGGCTATGTAGAGGCTATAAGAGAGGTAGCAGAGCATTACGCCCTTCCCGTGCTTGACCTTTATTCAACAAGCGGCATTTGTCCCGACCTTCCGGTATCAAAGGCACTCTACACGACCGACGGTCTACACCCTAACGATTTAGGCCACGCGCGCATAGCAAACCGACTTTATAATTTTCTTAAAAATCTTTAGAAAAAGCCCGAGGTTTACTCGGGCCTTTTATTTGACAAAATTTGTGCGGTTTGTTATACTCTTCTTGACAGTTTAATAAGCTTTCAGGTGCTTTTTAGCTTAAATTGGAACCGGGGTGCAATTCCCCGACGAACTCGTCGCCGTGATGGACGAGGGAACACCATAGCCACTGAGAAATCGGGAAGGCGGTGTGACCGATTGAGTCCTAAGTCGAAATACTCGCCTGAGGGTATCGGTGCAGAGAGTCACGAGTTCTTGACGGTTACCATTCTTGTTCGGACAGAGGCAGTATGTTCGGACAGGCTTTGTAATTTTCTTCTTTGTATCGGTCTTGCTGTTAAAACGATATAAAGGAGATTTTTTTATGAAGAAACAAACAAAAATCATAATTTGTCTGGCGGCTGTGCTTTTAGTGCTTGTTGCCGCCGCACTCGTTGTCCCCAAAATGTTTACTGCCGACACACAGGATGGACAAAAAACCTTTACCTTCACCGTCGTATACGAGGACGGCACCGACAAGCAGTGGGAAATTTCAACCGATGAGCAGTACCTTGCTGACGCGCTGATTGACGAAAAGCTAATTGATGCGGCAGAAAAGCAGAGCGGAATGTATACCGTTATAGACGGCGTAAAGGCCGACTATAATGTTGACGGCGCTTGGTGGTGCGTAACAGAGGGCGGAGAAATGACCTCTGTGGGAATGAATGACCTTGCGGTAGAGGACGGAGATAGCTTTGAAGCAACCTATACTAAAAATTAAGCTGCCCTCACTCAGAGAAAGCATAGTGCTCGCGCTTTTCGCGGCGCTTATGGTGGCGCTTCAGGTGGCGCTTGCGGCCTTGCCGAACATAGAGCTTGTAAGTCTGCTTGTTGTTTTGCTAACTCACAGAATGGGACTAAAATCCCTTTGGTCAATATACGCCTTTGCGATAGTTGAGGCAATTTTGTACCCGTCGGGCACCTGGATAATAAGCTATTTTTATGTCTGGACAATTCTCGCTATTATAGTTTTCTTTGTCCGCGAAAACGGCAACGCATTGTTTTATGCAATTATAGCGGCGGTGTTTGGAATCCTTTTCGGAACGCTTTGCAGTATACCAAGCTTTATAATCGGCGGCTTCGGCTACGGTGTTTCGTGGATAGTAAGCGGGCTTTCGTTTGACCTTATCCACTGTGTATCAAATCTTGTTACTGTGGGACTTCTGTTTTTGCCGCTTGACCGTGCTCTCGCAAGAATACTTAAATAAAAGAAAACCTCACCGAAAGGTGAGGTTTTTTGCTATCTCTTAGCGCCCTTAGCGCCCTTCGCTCCGCCAAGGCTCACGCCCGACAGAATGTTTGACTCAAAGGTGAAGTTTAGTGACTGCTGTTTTCTTTGGCGCTTGAAGGCAAGGTCAATAGCGCGACTCAGCAGTTCGGTATATTTAATGCCG
This sequence comes from Acutalibacteraceae bacterium, assembly GCA_045590515.1. Classification (GTDB taxonomy): domain Bacteria; phylum Bacillota; class Clostridia; order Oscillospirales; family Acutalibacteraceae; genus SIG589. The sequence goes on along the minus strand of JAZNRD010000021.1, from coordinate 25,426 downwards.
CTTTCCTCCCAAAGATAGAAGGCGAGCGAGCCGGGAATAGTGTTTATCTCGTTAACATAGACGCGGTCGCCGTCCTTTGTGTCGAGCATAAAGTCTATTCTTGCAATTCCGCTGCCGCCTATTGCCTTTATAACGCGGCAGGCAAGAGAGCGGATTTCTTCGCTCTTTTCGGTCGGAATCTCAGCAGGCAAGATACGCGAAAGCGAGCGCATACCTTTACTGCCGCCCGTCTTAGAGGCGTTCGACAGATACTTATCCTCAAAAGATAAAATATCGTCGTGCATAATCGGCTCCTCACAGCAGGAGGCCTCACACTCGTCGTAATCTCCGAGCACCGAGCAGTTGATTTCACGAAGTCCCACAATAGCGCGCTCAACTAATATCTTGTCGGCGAACGAGCAGGCGAGAGAGATTGCCTCATCAAGTGCCTGGCGGTTATCGGCTTTGGTAATGCCGACGCTCGAACCGAGGTTTGCGGGCTTTACAATAGCGGGCATACCGATTTCTTTTTCAATTCTGTCAAGGATTTCCTCGCGAGCAGAGAAAAACTCGCGCGAATAGAAACTAACGCAGGGAAGAACGGGCAGACCTGCCGCGCTCAGCACATCCTTGAAAATTGCCTTATCCATACCAACGGCCGAGGAAATAATATCACAGCCGACATAGGGCAGGCGCAAAAATTCGCAAAGTCCCTGCACCGTTCCGTCCTCACAGTTGGTGCCGTGAACAATGGGGAATGCAACATCTATGCGTGTAGTCTTGCCAAACAGACCTTCGGTCTTCATAACTACATCCTTACCCTCGCGAGAGAGAGTAACAGCGCGCAGCTTTTTAAGCAGTGCGGGAAGATTTTTATATTTTTCAATGTCGAAAAGCTCTTCACCCGTCATCATAACCGAATCCTTGGTTACATAAACGGGAATAACATTATATTTTTCGCGGTCAATGCTGTGCATTGCCTGTACGGCGGAAATTATAGAAACCTCGTGCTCAACCGAGCAGCAACCGAATATTACAGCAACATTAATCTGCATATAAAAACTCCTAATTCAAATAATTATCGGGCAGGTCGTTTTCGAAAAGCGTAACGGTGTCTTTGGTGACAAGTGTCGATAGCTTTTGCATAGCCTCAGCGAACGAGGAAACGACATAAAGATTATCTTTGTTAAAGTCGGTGGTGTTTATCGCGTCGCAAAGCGGCACCGAACGCTTTTGTCCGACAAGTATTATTATATCGCATTTTTCTGCCGCCGCAAGACCTAAATTATAATTATATTTATATTCGCTCTCTCCAAGCTCAACAAGGCCGGGTGTTACAACTATCTTTTTTCTGCCCTCAAAGGAGGATAGAACATTTATAGCCTCAATAGAGCCCTCGGGGTTTGCGTTATACGCATCGTCTATAAGAAGTGAGCCGTTTATAAAGGATTTAAGCTCTAAACGGTGTGCAGTGGGCGTAAGGCGAGATACCGCGTAAGAAACCGCGTTATCCGAAAGACCGAGTCGCTTTGCAACCGCAACACCTGCCGTAATGTTAAGCACGCTGTGGCGGCCAAGCAACTTAGTAACAACGGGGATACGGTCACCGTCGCACACAACATCAAACTTAGCGCCGAAGCTTCCGTATGAAATGTTGTCGGCGTAAACATCGCAGTCGGGAGTTGTGCCGTAGGAAGTGGTGTTATAACCCTTTCCGCGCTCTCTTATAATCTCGTTATCGTAGTTTAAGAACACCTCGTCTGCGGCGTCGGCCAGTTCAAATTTAGTGTCGGCAACGGTGTCTACAGAACCAAAGGTGTCAAGGTGCTGAGGACCTACAGAGGTTATAACGCCGATTTGCGGGTGAGCAATATCGCAAATTTCCTTAATATCGCCCTTTTTCTTGGCGCCCATCTCACAAAGGAAAACATCACTCTCGGGGCGGAGATTTTCGCGCACCGTTCTTACAACACCCATCGGTGTGTTAAAGCTGCCGGGTGTGGCGGTGACATTAAAACCCTCATCAAGTAGCCGCTTGAGTATAAATTTTGTGCCCGTCTTGCCGTAGCTTCCCGTAATACCGATTACGGTAAGTGATGGGCGGCTTTTAAGTATTTTCTTTGCTTCACTTAGATATTTGTTTGAAATCATTTTTTCAAACGGCTTGCAAAGAACGAGAATAAGCGAAGCAAATAAAGCAGGTGCGAACGCGAATAAAATAAGAACGCACCACAAAGCAAGGGCGGTAATCCCATGGGGCAGCAGGCTTCCCGCACCTGCGGCCAAGGAAAGCACAGCCGCCGCAAAATACATACGCTTGATTCGGGCGGTTAGAACGAGCGGTTTTATGGACTTTTTGTTTTTGCTCATCGCGCGCGACGCCATAATATAGGCGGCAAGGGAAACTGTGCATAAAAGCGCACAGAAAATGGCGGTGAGGATATAAACGTTTTGCTCGTTTCGCTCTAAAAATTTGAAAGCAAAATCAAATAAAACGCCGCGGTTTGCTATATAAACTCCACTTAAAACACCAAGCAGAGTAAAAACTACATTCGTCCATATGCGCGAGCAGTTGAGCTTAAGCCAGCCGCCGTAGCGCGAAAGGAAATATGAATTTTGTTGTAGCATCTGAAACTGTCTTGTCAGATTAAAGACAGAGCATACACAGATTATCAGAGTAAAAACCGCCTTGGCGGCAAGAAAAATTATGTCCATTACTTAACCCCTAAAAAGCTTTTAATTATTGCGTGTGCAAGTGCGGGATTCTCCACAAACGACCAGTGTCCCGCTCCCTCAATAACGCAAAGGCCGCAATCTTTTATAAGGCTTTCAATGATTTTTGCATCGGCAAGAGGTGTTGCGGTGTCGTTCTCGCCCCAGATAAGCAGAGTGGAAGCCTTAATGTTTGGTAAAATATCGCGAATGTCGGTGTTTACAAGTGATACAAGCGTCTGTCTTAGCACGGGCGGTGCAGCGTTATAGTCCGCCGAGCCGTAATGTGCGCGCGCTCTTTCAAGCAGTCCCTCGCAGGATTTTTTGAGGGGAGGAAGAGTCAGCACCTTTTTTATAATCTTAAAATTTCTTGCACGGGTTTTCTGCTTTAAGGTCTTTTTGGGAATAAGACCTGCCGCGTCGAGCAAAATAATTTTTGAAGGATTTACGGTGCCGTCTGCCGCCATTTTCATAGTAACGCGACCGCCGTGTGAATGACCGAACATAATGGGATTTGTGAGCGAAAGCGCCGTAATAAACTTTTGTACGAAATCGGTATAATTATCAAGTGTCCAGGGCTCTTTCATAATATCGCTCTGTCCGCAACCGGGAAAATCGGGTGCTATGCAGCGAAAACGATGAGATACCGCATTTATAATTCCACGGTACGCTTCACACGAAGCGCCCCAGCCGTGAAGCATCAAGAGCACTTCACCCTCGCCCTCGTCAATATAGTTTATATTAAGTCCGTCAATATTTATGTTCACTAAAGTCACCCCGCAAAGCACATATTTATCTATTTTATTTATTATACCAAAAATATACGGAGAATAGAAGAGCTAAATTAAATATTTTATTATTTACTTTTCTTACCGCTTGTGTTATACTATAAAAAAATATATACAGCGAGGTTAATGTTATGAAAAAGATAATAGCATTTGCTTTTTGTTTTATTCTTATGTTCTCGATATTAGCAGTAGGTGTTTCGGCTGAGGGCACCTTTGGCACATATGAGCAGAAGGTTATTTCCGACCTTTCTGCTAAGGAAACCTATAAAATGAACGGCAAGGATGTAACCTTCAAAATCCCCACAAACTATGTTAATCAGGCAAAGGCTTTCTTTGTAAGCACACCTGGGGACATAACTGAAGCACAGTATGAAGAGATTATGTCCTTTGTAAACGCGGGCAAAAAGCTTGTAAAGGATACCGCTCTTTCTGACAATTCTTATTTTAAAAACGGACAGATAAACATTGCCCATATGCCGCAGGCTATCCGTAGTGCTGTGCTTAAGTGCGGTCAGGATGCTTGTAAGGTTGTAGGACTTAACCTTATCTTTGACGGCAAGCATGTTGTAATAACGGATGCTGACGGCGCTATCCGCTTTGACGATGCACCTATTATCAAAACCACAGGTGCTAATACAAACGGCGCACTTACCGCAGTTGTTTGTTTGACCTTTGCTTTATTGGTAGGCGGCTGTCTTCTTACCGCTAAAAAGGTAAAGCTTTTCTAAAATGAAAAAAACTATTAAACTAAAGGGGCTAATGGCGCGCATACTCACGCCGTTAGCCTTTGCTTTAGCAGGATATTTGCTGCTCTTTACGGCGTTCGGCTCTTATATTACAACCCTTTCGGGAGTGTGGAGCTTAATAACAAGCGGAAGCAAGGTCTATGAGGGTGAAAGCCTTATGGAAAACCGCCTTGACGGGTATACCGATGCGGTGCCGTCAAGCGTTGTTACCTTTCCGAAATATGGCGACTGCTACGGCGAAATCCGTATTCCGTCGGCCGATATTAAGGCGCCGCTTTACTACGGCGATAACGATAGTCTGCTAAAAAAAGGCGTTTGCCAGTATTTAGGCTCAATGTATATCGGCAGCGGTACCACAGCTCTGCTTTCGGGACACAATAACACCTATCTCCACACGCTTGGCAATGCGGCGGTGGGCGATAGGATTGAGGTGGACACTAACTACGGCAGTTATGTATACGAAATTACAAAAACGGGTGTTTACAGAGCGAGTGACAGCTCTTGGTATGACCTTGCTGCAACGGAAGAAAACCTTGTAATTTACACCTGCTATCCCTTTAACGCTCTCGGCATAACGCATTATAGGTACTGCGTAAACGCGCGTTATGTTTCGGGCCCTAAAATTTTATATGAGGAGTAGGTGCAGATGAAGAAGGATTTACTGAAAAAATTTATAAGCACCGTGCTCTCCTTTGCGGTCGCGGTGTTTACGGCGGTAAGCATTCTCCTGCTTTGCGTTTCGCTCATATTTTCAAAACCGCTGGTGCGCGGTCTTGTGAAAAGCGAAAAATATGTTTCTGCCGTACGGGCGGAGGTGCTTCTCTCACTCGAATCCTACGCAATACCGGGTGGACTTCCGCAGGACTTTTTTGAGGAAAAAATAACCCCTTCGCAGATAAAAAGCGATATTAGCCGCGCGGTAGATAGCGCTTTTTCAGGTACAGAGCCGGACTTTGAAGAGCTGCGAGTGGCGCTAAAAAATGAAATAGTTCTCTACGCTAAGGAAAATGGAATAAACATAGAAGAGGCAGAGGATAACATAAATAACCTTGTAGCTTTATCGGTTTCGGCTTATCGAAACTTCGTTTTCTCGGTACTGCTAAAATACGCGTGCGCTTTTGTAAACGCCATATTCCCGTGGTCGATTTTAGCCTTTGCGGTTTTCGCGGTGCTTGGCGCCTTGCTCTCTTTGGCGGTCAAAAAAATCGGCACGTTTTATTTGCGGTGCGGTCTTTCGGGCGGCGCGCTGATGCTGCTTATTTTTCCGCTTTATATTATCTTTTCGGGCTCGGTCTCGCGGCTCGGCCTTACGAGCGAGAGTATGTTTTTCCTTTCAACCTCGCTCATATATGCACTGCTTTTCGCACTGGTTTTGATGGCGGTAGCAGTTTTAATACTTGCAAATATAAATTATAAAAAGCTCCCTAAAGAATAGGGAGCTTTTAGTTTATCTGCTTACCTTTAATATCATTTGGAGGATACGCTTGGCGCAGGCGGCAATATCACCGCGGGTAATTTCGCCGTTCTGGATTGCAGTTTTTATTACGCTGTCATCGCGGTTAGGCATCTTAATGTCGTTGCCTGCAATGAGCTCTTCTACGGGGTTTGCAAGGTTTGACCAGTCGGTAGTGAGTATACCGTTATAGCCCCATTCACCGCGCAAAATTTTGGTTATGAGCTCATAGTTAGCCGAGGTATAGGTGCCGTTGAGCAGATTATAAGAGGTCATAATTGTCCAAGGGTCTGCTTCCTTTACAACAATCTCGAAAGCCTTAATATAAATTTCGCGGAGCGCGCGCTCGGACACGATAGAGTCGGAGGCCTTTCGGTTGGTTTCCTTGTTGTTGCAAGCGAAATGCTTGACCGAACAGGCAATACCCTCGTTCTGCATAGCCTTTACCTGTGCTGCTGCAATCTTACCTGAAAGCAGCGGGTCCTCTGACAGATATTCGAAGTTTCTGCCGCATAAGGGATTACGGTGAATGTTAATAGCGGGGGTCAGCCAGATGTTAAGGTTGTTTTCGTCCATCTCCTTAGCACCGCCGAGAGCCACAGCCCTTGCAACCTCTAAATCCCAAGAGCAAGCAACCAGCGTAGCACACGGCCAGCAGGTCGAGTGCATACCAAGTCCCGTGCGGAAACGAACTCCCGCGGGGCCGTCAGAGGTGTTGGCAAGCGGAATTTTGAGTCTATCAACGCCGCCCATGCCACTTGTGTCGGCAACGCTTGTGCCCTCGTGTCCACCGGTTATGAATATAAGCTCATCATCGGTCATCTGACAGATAAATTCGTCTATCGTGCACTTGCCTTCCATTAGCTCTTCGAAGGTAAAGGGGTTTTCGCTATGCTTATATGTGTATTCGGGTTGAGCATCGTGGTGCTTTACAGGCTCTACGCAGGGAGCCTTTTCGAAACTGCCGTCCGACAACATTCGCTTTTCAAGTCGCGACGGAGCACAGCACTCGCTTAACTGCTCTGTAACGCGGAAATCCTCTTCTATGGTGTAAGCGTATCCTGTGTCGAAAAGGTCGCGCACCGAAGAACCGACGAAGACCTTATAGTCGCCCTTTTCAAGCAGATAAGCCGACTTTTGCAGCTTGCCTGCGTCATCATAGCTCGCCATAGAGTTTATGGGGAAATGAAGACTCAGTGTTTCACTCTCGCCCGGGGCAAGTTTTTTGGTTTTTGCAAAGGCAGAAAGCTCGTAACGCGGCTTGCCGAGTACGCCCTGCGGAGCACTGAAGTAAACCTGTGCAACCTCGCGACCGGCATAGTCGCCCGTATTTTTAACCGTAACGGTTACATTTATATCGTCACCGCACTGTAAAGCCTTTATATCTTCAAAAGCAAAGGTTGTGTAGGAAAGACCAAAACCGAACGGATAGCAAACCTTGTCATATGCCTCGGGTACGGTTTCAAAATAGCGGTAGCCTACATATATATCCTCGTAATATTTGAGGTAATCGTCGCTGTCATTGAAATGCTCTGCCGACGGATAGTCGGAAAACTCACGCGCAAAGGTGTCGCAGAGCTTGCCGCTCGGGGTTTCGTCACCGCAGAGCAGGTCGGCTATCGCGCCGCAGCCGTCAATTCCGCCCTGCCACGCAAGCAAAGCGCCCTTAATTCTCGGGTTGTCGGTTATAAAGGATGTGTCTATCATTCCGCCGACGTTGAGAACAATTATAACATTATCGGTCTTGGCACAGACCGAATCTATAAGCGCCTTTTCGTCGTCGGTCAGATAAAAGTCGCCCTTTTCTGCCTTGCGGTCGCTGCCCTCGCCCGAAAAACGCGAGATTGTAATAACGGCAACGCCGTCGGTCTTCACAACATCGTCAATCATAAAATCGTAAAGGGCGGGCTCGCTCTCTACCTTTTCAAATATAACCTTGTGTCCGTAGAAATGAGCGGGGTAGGTAAGTAACTTTACCTTGCCCTCGCGCATCTTTTCGCAAAATGCTTCAAAAAGGTGTGAGGTGTGGCGCGTCCATACTATTCCGCTTCCGCCGCCGCCCTGCTGATAGTCAAGAGTGCCGCGTCCGAAAAGTGAAACGCTTCTGCCGCGCTTGAGCGGCAGTATGTTGTCTTCATTTTTAAGCAAAACTGCGCCCTGCGCCGCTGCCCAGCGTGCAATTTTTCTGTGCTCCTCGCTTGCCGTCATAACTGTCTGCGAAGGGGCGGGATAAGTGTTCATTCGGTTAAGCTTGCTCATATAACCAACTCCTTTATTTGCATTTTAGGTTATTTTATGCTACAATACAAGACAAAACACTGCATTTTATAGACAAAAACTGCTGCGAGGTGGATTATGAACGGTTTTATGCAAATTCATACCGATATTCAGGTGCGCTGCGGACATAAGCTTTCGTACCCCGCGCATCTTCATTCATATGCTGAGCTTGTGTATATCTGGCAGGGCGAATCCCGAGCGCGTATTGACGGCAAGGAATATATTCTGTCGGCGGGAGATTTGCTGCTAATTTCGCCAAACTGCGTGCACAGCTTCGAGGACACGACAGAGGGCAAATATCTTTGTGCAATCTTTTCCTGTGACAGCGTGCCAACCTTTCGTGACGAGCTTAGAAACAGGGCGCAGGCGCCGACCATTAAAAACGGCACTCTGCCCGACAGTGCCAAGGTATTACTGGCGCTGTTATCTCGCAAGGGGCGCGAGCAGAACGAGTGGTTTTCGGGTGTTATGACCGCTCTGCTGTCAGAGGTTTTGCCGCTTATACCTAACGAACAGAGGGTGGGCGGTGACGGTGTGCGCGAAATACTTAATTTCTGTCTTTCGCACTACCGCGAGCCTATAACGCTTGCCGATATTTCAAAAGAGCTTCATATAAGCACCTCGCGTCTTTCGCATATATTTAAAGAGAAGATTGGTCTTTCGTTTAAATACTATATAAATTATCTTCGCGTGCGTGAGGCGTGCGCACGCCTCGGCTCGACCGAGGAGAGCATATCAAACATTGCACTCTCCTGCGGTTTTGAATCTATTCGCTCGTTTAACCGCAATTTTAATTTTATAATGGGTGTGGCACCAAAAGTATTTCGTGCGCGCTCAGGTGAACAAGAACTATTGATGTAAAAATTTTTAAAAAACTATTGACTTTTCATTTTTCTGTGGTAGAATAAACTTACTTTAATAACTAAAAGCTTTAAATCGCTAAAGCGTTTAGAATACAGGAGGAAACAAAAATGAAAAGAATCTTAGCATTAGTACTTACACTTTTACTTTGTATGACCTGCTTTGCTGCTTGTGGCGGCAAGGAAGACGGAAAGTATACCATCGGTATCTGCCAGCTCGTAACACATGAGGCACTTGATGCCGCAACAAAGGGCTTTAAGGAAGCCGTTGTTGCCGCTCTCGGTGAAGAGAACGTTACATTTGACGAGCAGAACGCCGGTAACGATACCTCAATGTGCAAAACCATCACAGACAACTTTGCAACCAAGAATGTTGACATTATTATGGCTAACGCAACTCCCGCTTTGACTGCGGCTGTTAAGTCCACAAAGGATATTCCGATTCTCGGCACCTCTATTACCGAGTACGGCGTTGCTCTCGGTCTTGAAAACTTTGACGGTACCGTTGGCGGCAATGTTTCGGGTACATCCGACCTGGCTCCGCTTGATAAGCAGGCAGAGATGGTAACCACCCTCGTGCCTGAGGCTAAAAAGGTTGGTCTTATCTACTGCGCATCCGAGGCAAACTCTATCTACCAGGTAGAAGAGGTTAAGAAGATGCTCGAGGCTAAGAGCATCACCTGCACGACCTATACCTTCTCCGACAGCGGCGATGTATCTTTGGTTGCCCAGAAGGCTGCTGCTGAAAACGATGCTCTCTATGTTCCGACCGATAATACAGCTGCTGAGTGTGCAACAGCTATCTACAACGCAATGTCACCCAAAAAGCCGATTATTGCCGGTGAGGCAGGAATCTGCAAGGGCTGCGGAATTGCAACTCTTTCTATCGACTATTATGACCTTGGATACGCAACAGGCGAGATGGCTGCTAAAATCCTTAAGGGTGAGGCAGATGTTGCTGAAATGGCTATCGAGTATACACCCGAAGAGAAGCTCGCTTACAAGTATAACGAGGCTATCTGCAAGGAAGTCGGCATAGATGTTGAGGCATTAAAGGCTGCAGGCTATACCGCTATCGAGCAATAGCGAAAACTTAAAACCTATTAAATAGCGAACGGCAAGGCATAAATCGGTGCTCGATTTATGCCCTGTCGGATTTCGTTTGTTTAGAGAAAAAATTGAAAGGATGCTCAAATTGGGTATTTTAGGAGAACTTTTACTTTACTTTAAATCCCTGCCGCCCGCAATGACGCAGGGAATAATTTGGGGTATAATGGCTATCGGCGTTTATATCACCTACAAGGTGCTTGACATAGCCGACCTTACGGTTGACGGCTCAATCGTTACGGGTATGGCGGTTTGCGCTGTGCTCGTTGAACAGCAGGATAAGCCTGTCTGGTTTGCTCTGCTCATAGCCGTAATAGCAGGTATGCTTGCAGGACTTGTTACGGGAATATTCCACACCGTTTTGGGAATTCCTGCAATTCTTGCCGGTATTCTAACACAGCTAATGCTATGGTCAATAAACATAAAAATTATGGGCGGCGCCTCGAATGTCAGCTATCAGTACGGTGTTGAATACTTTATCTCTACCGCAAATCTCGGCACGACCGTAATTTACCTTGCAATAATCGTTGCGGTAATAATCGGCGGATTTTACTGGTTCTTCGGTACGACGCTCGGAAGTGCGGTCAGAGCAACGGGTTGCAATCAGAGAATGGCTCGCGCACAGGGCGTTAACACCAGCGTTATAAAGGTGTTAGGACTTGTAATTTCAAACGGAATAGTTGCGCTTTCGGGTGCTCTGCTTTCCTTCTACCTCGGCGCCTCCAACGCCAACACGGGCCGCGGCGCAATCGTTGTCGGTCTTGCGGCTGTAATCATAGGCGAGTCACTGTTTATGAAGATAGCAAGAAACAACTATGCGCTTAGACTTCTGTCGGTAGTAATAGGCGGAATAATCTACTACCTCGTATATCAGACTGTTATCTTCTTAGGACTCGATACCGAACTGCTTAAGATGCTGTCGGCACTTGTTGTTGCGCTCTTCCTTGCTGTTCCGTACTTAAGGAAGACCTATTTTCAGAAGAAAAAGAAAGTAAAGGGGGCCGCTTAAATGTTAGAAATTAAAAATGTAACCAAAATTTTTAACGGCGGCACCGTTAATGAAAAGGTAGCGCTTAATGACCTGTCGCTCACATTAAACGACGGCGATTTTGTAACCGTCATAGGTGGCAACGGCGCAGGTAAGTCGACGATGCTTAACGCCGTTGCAGGCGCGTTCCCGATTGACGAGGGCAATATTATTATTGACGGACAGGACATTACCCGTCTGCCCGAATATAAGCGTGCAAAGTTTATAGGCCGCGTGTTCCAGGACCCGATGGTTGGTACTGCCGCGGATATGTGGATAGAAGAAAATATGGCTATGGCAAAAATGAGGGGCAAGCGTCGCGGACTTTCGTGGGCTATAACCTCTGCCGACCGCGCAGCATATAAGGAGATGCTTTCATCACTCGACCTCGGACTTGAAAGCCGTCTGTCCACCAAGGTCGGTCTGCTTTCGGGCGGTCAGCGCCAGGCTATAACTCTGCTTATGGCTTCTATGAACGACCCGAAGCTGTTGCTCCTTGACGAGCATACTGCCGCACTTGACCCCAAAACCGCCGCAAAGGTTTTGGAGATAACCGAAAGAATAGTAAGCGAAAAGAAGCTTACCACAATTATGATAACCCATAATATGAAGGATGCACTCCGCCTTGGTAACCGTCTTGTAATGATGCACGAGGGCAAAATTATCTACGATGTTTCGGGCGAAGAAAAGCAAAAGCTTGAGGTCTCTGATTTGCTTGCAAAGTTCACGCAGGCCTCGCAGGGCGAATTTGCAAACGACAGAATGTTATTATCCTAAAAAATATATACTAAACGAAGGGCGGATTTTATATCCGCTCTTTGTTTTTTATACGAGCGAGATTATTTGCAGATTTTTGCTGCTCGAGAGTAAAAAACACAAAAAAATACAGAGAATCATAAAAAAACACAAAAAAGAATAAAAAGTTTTTGCAAAGAATGCTTGAATTTTTCGGGGGGATAGTATAATATATAAATGTAGTAAATGATTACTTTTGCGCGTTTAAGGCGCAGAGGTACTTTTTTGCACATCAAAAAAAGAGGAGGTTTTTGTGTGAAAAACAAAACAACCAAGAGAGCGTTGCTCGCAAGCGCATTATCACTGTTGCTTTGCTGTGCTATGCTCATCGGAACTACCTTCGCGTGGTTCACAGACAGCGTTTCTTCTAACGGAAACAAAATAGTTGCAGGTACGCTTGATATCTCTCTACATAAGATGGAAAAGTCGGGCGCTTGGACTGACATAAGCGATAAAACTGATCCGCTGTTTGACTATGCCCTTTGGGAGCCGGGCTATACCGCTGTTCAGCTTCTTAAGGTGCAGAACGACGGAAACTTAGCGCTCAAATGGAATGCGGCTCTTACACATACCGGTGATATCAGCATTTTGGCTGACGTAATCGACGTATACGTAACAACAGAGGAGCTTACGGCATATCCTACGGGACGTGACGTTGTTCTCGGCTGGACAAAGGCAGGCTCACTTCGTGAGTTTATAGATGGTTTTATAACGAAAACAAAGGGCGAACTTAATGCTACAGACAGCAAGGTTGCATATCTTGGTATCGCTCTTCATATGCAGGAGAGTGCAGGAAACAAATATCAAGGACTTGACCTTGGCGGCACCTTTGATATTAAGATTCTTGCAACTCAGAATACCGTTGAGGAAGATAGCTTCGACAATCAGTATGATGCCGGCGCGTATAACGAAATCGTTTTCAATGCAGTACAGATGAAGTCTGCGCTTGAGCAGGGTGGAAAAATTGTTGCAACAGGAAACTTCAATGCAGACGGTGCGTTTGTTGTTCCGTGGAACACAAACCGCAAGACTGAGTATTTAATTGACGCTGCAAAGGTAGAGTCTATTTCCGGTGGCGAATATGTCTTAGACGATGCGGCGAACTGGGGTATGACTGTTGAGGTTAGCGACGGCGAAACACTTAGCTTAAGTGATATGGATATAACCGCAGATTCTTCTTGGGTAATGAACATTAAGAATGAGGGCGGCGACGTTCTCATTAAGGACGTTAATATTGCTGCTAATCAGGGTGCTGCTATTTATGCATATGGTGAAGGCGGTACAACCGTTCTTGAGAACATAAGCGGAAACAACACAGATTTAAGCGACGAGAATGCTGCTAATTCTCCCTGGGCTGCTACTGCAGTTGCTGCTTCGAATGGTCAGAATATGATTATCAACAGCGGTACTTACATTGGAACAAGCACAGGTATATTCCTTTATAGCTCGGGCGGTAACATCACTATAAACGGCGGTACCTTCAAGGCACCTAACGTTATAATAGCTGATATTAACGGCAACGTTAGCAGCGTAGTTACCATCAACGGCGGTAACTTTGACGGTAAGATTCAGACACAGTGCAACTCAGGCTACTGTCCCAACGGTCCTGCTGTAATCTACATCAACGGCGGTAACTTTACCAACTTCTCTGACAACGGATACAGCAATATTAAAATTTCTGGCGGTACGTTTGACGTAGCTCCCGCAAGCAGAATGATTGCTGACGGTTACAGCGTTATAGCGAATGCGGACGGCACATACAGCGTAGGTATTGTTTACGATACCACATTTGTGGGCGGACTTTATGAGTATCTTCCCACGCTGAAAAGTGGCGATACGCTCGTTCTCCCTGCCGGAACTTATACAACCTCCGGTACACTCCCTGTTCCTGCCGGAGTAACCATCAAGGGTGCTAACGGCGCCGAGGTTATTATCCATCAGACCAGTGCAGGTCAGGATAATATTTTTGCATGCGCCGGTGATGCTACCTTCGAAAACATCACTTTTGAGAGCAATCGTAAGGGTTACGCCATTGCTGACAACACAAAAAATCACGACACGGATGGAAACATTACAGTTATCAACTGTAAATTTAAGGGTATTGCAGCTGAAAAGAATTATGGAATATACAAGAACCTCAACGGAAATTTAACCGTTAAGGATTGTACGTTCGACAATTACAACAACGCTCTTTGCGGAATCGCAAATGGTAATGGTTCCACTACCGTAATTACCGGTTGCACCTTTACACAAATCAACGTAGAAGCTATCGGATATGTTAAAGACTCTATGCCTGAAAACTTTGAGGCAGAAGTTATTGCTAACAATACCGGTTTGACAGCTGAAAACGTGATAGGTTATTAATAACCACAAATAATAAAAAGCCTTAGAGAGTTATGCTCTTTAAGGCTTTTTATTATTTATATTTCTGACTAAACTGTTTTGGGGAAAGCCCGTATTTCTTTTTAAACGCAGAGCTGAAATAGGATGCAGACGAAAAACCGAGATTTAGTCCCAACTGTTCTACCGTATAGTGCCCGTCAAGCAGTTTTTCTGCCGCGTGCTCAAGGCGAATATTATTGCGGTATTCAATAGGTGTGCTTCCCGTTATTTGCAAAAACACGCGCAGAAAATGGTGCTTGCTCATATTGCAAAGCGCCGCGTAGTCGGAAAGCGAGAGATTTTCGCTATAATGTTTGTTCATATGTGATACCGCAAGTGCTATACGCTCAAAGTTTTCCCTCTGCGGATGGCTTTCGCGCACAACATCGCGCCTTAAGAGCGTTAAAAGCTCAAGCAGCTTATAAACGCAAAGCTGCTCATAGCAGGGCTGCTTTTTCAGTGTTTCGTTAATAATATCCTCAAAAATGTCGGTGATTTTGCGGCTCGGCTCGGTGTGGTAAATATGAGAGGTGTCAAAAGAAAGGTCGTCGGGAAGTGAATCGCAGCGAAAATGTGCATAGTAAAACTCGGCGGTTTTTTCGTATTCGGTTTTGTGGTGCTGTGGCTCGTTTGGTGCAAAAAGAATAAAAGAGCCCGCTTCGGCTACCGACTGCGATTTTAAATAAAAGGTTTCGGTCCCCTTCGCAACATAGAAAATCAGCCAGTCGCCCCGCCCGTGCGGACGGTTTATTTCGCGGCCCGATTTTGCAAAAATATGTCCGCAGCTTACAAGTGTTATACCGCTGCACACTTCCTTTTGTTCAGCATAGGCATTAAAAATCATACACTCACCGCAATTTTTCTAAAGTTTTTCTCAATTTATAGTATGGATTTATGCTTATTATAGCATTAAAATTAAAGTATGTCCATATGAGAGGAGAAAAAATATGCCAATAAGGGAAGAATCCTTTAGAATAGGTTGCGGAAGATATCTGCAAAAACCCGATATAATAGCTCAGTTAGGTGAAGAGGTAAAGCGCATTGGCACCGCACCGCTTATTGTGGGCGGAAAAACTGCGCTTTCGCTTACAAGAAAAAAGATAGAGGAGAGTGTGGGTGCAGTGTGCGACCGTTACGAGATTGTTGAGCACAGAGGCACCTGTAACCAAGAGCGCGCGGCAGAGCTTAGCGACTTTGCAAAGGAAAAGGGGCTCAATGTAATTGTCGGTGTCGGCGGCGGAGTTATTATGGACTTTGCAAAGCTCATAGGCGACATTCACCTTTTGCCCGTTATCAATGTTCCAACCTCGAGCGCGACCTGCGCGGCATATACGCCCTTAAGTGTGCGCTATACACCCGACGGACGCACCATAGGCAGCAAGCATTACGGCTATGAGGTTTCAGCCGTCCTTGCAGACACAAAAATAATAGGTGCAGAGCCGACAAGACTTTTGCTTGCGGGTGTGTTTGATGCACTTGCTAAATTCGTGGAAATTAAGCAACGCTTTTCAGAGAACGATACCCAATACCCGCTCGGACTCGACTGGGCGTACATATTGTCAAAGAAGTCTTTTGAAGAGCTTAATAACAAAACCGAAAAATGCATTGAGGATATGCAAAACGGCAAAGTTTCGGACACCGTAGAGCAGATGATATTCACCACGGTAGCCGTTACGGGTGTAATAAGCGGAATTGCGCGCGGCTCTAACCAGTGTGCGTTGGCGCATAAGTTTTATGAGGGTACGCGCAAAATGTTCTTTACAGAGAGCAGAAGCTATCTCCACGGCGAGATTGTCGGTGTCGGACTGCTGCTTCAGAACTTCTTTAACGGCGAAATCGAAAACAACAAGCAACTGTTATCCATAATGAAAAAACACGGTATGCCTGCGTGCCTTACCGACATTGGCGTTGACGCAAACGCTGAAAACTTCCAGAAATATTACGAAGAGCTTAAAGGCGGCAGTGCGATAGACGAAACAAACGAGCAAGAGCTTATTAAATTAAGAGCAGGACTTGAATATCTCTGGAAGCTCGGTTAAAATTAAAATGAGATGGGGGGTGAGCCTTGCGTATGAACGATATAAAAAATACTCCTTACGGATATATTGAGCCGGGACGGGTTTTCGGTAATATCTATTTCGTAGGAACGCGTGCGGCGTCAACCCATATAATTGATACGGGAGCGGGGCTTATAATGATAGACCCCGGTATGCCCGAGTCACTTTCGCTCTTGATAGAAAATATGAATAGCCTCGGCTTTTCAGAGCGAGATGTTAAAATAATTTTACTCTCCCACGGTCACTATGACCACGCAGGCGCGGTTAAGGAGATAAAGGCGCTCTGCTCTGCGACGGTGTGTGTCGGCAGAGGGGACGAAAAAATGGTGACAGGGGAAGAGGATACGGCGTTATCACCCGACCCCGAATATAGAGAAAAATATAGCTTTGTGCCCGATAAATTGATAGACGACGGCGATATGGTTTCGCTCGGAAATACGGAGATTACTTGTCTTTCAACACCGGGTCACTCCGACGGCACGCTGTCCTTTTTCTTCCGCGTTAACAGCGGAGATAAAGAGTATGTCGCAGGAATGTTTGGCGGAGCGGGCACAAACACGCTTACGGCAAGCCATATAAGCGATAGCACACTGCTTTTTGAAAAGAGAAAAGACTTTTTAGAAAGCATAGAGCGGCTGAGCGAGATTCCTGTTGATATTTTCCTTGGAAATCACATAGGAAACAATAATACGGAGCAAAAGCTTTTAAGGGTGAAAAAAGGAGAAGAATATGCATTTTTTGCCCCTGATGAATGGCAAGAATTTTTAAAGGCGCGTAAAATGCGGCTTCGAAGGATTATAAAAGAGGAGAATACTATGCAGAATACGATAGATAAAATCCTAAACGAAAAGATAATAGTTATTGTTCGCGGCGTTGAGAGAGATAAGCTTATTCCGTTTGCAGAGGCTGTATATGACGGCGGCATACGACTGCTCGAATGTACCTATGATGCCACGGGCAAGGTGTCGGATGAGGAAATCGCCGACCGCATAAAAATGCTTTGCGACCACTTTGGTGAGCGTATGGTAATAGGTGCAGGCACCGTGCTTACAGAGCATCAGGTAGAGCTTACCAAAAAAGCAGGCGGCAAGTTTATAATCTCCCCCGATACGAACGCGGCTGTTATTGCCAAAACGAAAACCGAGGGACTCGTTTCAATCCCGGGAGCACTGACTCCGACCGAGGCGGCGAAAGCGCATAGAGCAGGTGCAGATTTTGTAAAGCTGTTCCCCGTAGGCGCAATGGGCGCAGGGTATTTAAAGGATGTAAAAGCGCCCCTCTCGCACATTCGTTTCTTGGCGGTGGGCGGAATTGATTCAGACAATATGAGCGAATATTTTAATAATGGCGCTTGCGGAATAGGTGTAGGCTCAAGCATAGTAAACAAGGTGTTTATAGGCCGCGGCGAGTGGGAACAGATAACCGTTCTTGCAAAGAAATATACTGAAAAAATAAGGTGATTTTGTGAATCGCAGACTCTTTGCTGAAATAGACCGCTTAGAAGAACAGTTCAAAAAGGTCTGGATAGATGTTGCAAACATAGAAAGCCCCACAGAGTATAAAGAGGGGGTTGACAGGGTAGGGGAGTATTTTCTATCCTTTGCTAAAAATATGGGCTGGCAGTGCGAGGTTGTAAACCGTGAAAAGTCGGGCAACAGCGTGTGCATCACCATGAATGCCGATTCAAAAAAGGCGCCCGTCACTCTTTCGGGACATATGGATACCGTTCATCCCGTAGGCTCGTTTGGAAATCCTGCCGTAAGGGTTGAGGGAGATATTATCTACGGACCGGGCGTTACCGACTGCAAGGGCGGTACCGTAGCGGCGCTTTACGCTATGACTGCCCTTAAAAATATTGGCTTTAACAGCCGCCCTGTAAGGCTTTTGCTTCAGAGCGACGAAGAGGTAAACAGCCTGCTTAGCAACAAGGAAACAATAAACTATATTTGTGAAAAAGCGGCAGATTCGGTTGCGTTTTTAAACTGCGAGAGCACAAGAGGAGATACCGCAGTGCTGTGGCGCAAGGGCATTGCGAGATTCCGTTTTGACATAAAGGGCAAGAGTATTCACGCCTCGCGCTGTGCAGAGGGAGGCGCAAGTGCGATAGCCGAAGCGGCACATAAAATTATAGAACTTGAAAAGCAAAAGGACGGAAACGGACTTACCTGCAACTGTGGGCTGATAAACGGCGGCACCGCCGCAAACACTGTGCCAGATAGCTGCTGCTTCTACGCCGAGATTCGCTTTAATAGCAGGGAGGAGAAAGAACGCGGAGAGGCTATAATAAAGGCGGTCGCCGAGAGAAGCTTTATTGAGGGGACAGAGTGTAGCCTTGTAGAAGTGACAAGCCGTCCTGCAATGGAAAAGGCAGAGCGCAACTTTGCTCTGCTCGACCGTTTAAATGAAATTTATAAGGAATGTGGACTCCCCACGCTTACCGCGCGTCAGAGTCTTGGCGGCTCGGACGCGGCAGAGGTGACCGTCGCAGGAATTCCCTGCGTAGACTCAATAGGTGTAGCGGGCGACAATATCCACACCCCCGACGAATACGGAAGACTTTCTTCGCTTTCTGAAGCGACAAGGAGAATTGCCACCGCGTGTCTATATATATAGAAAAAAGGACAGAGATTTCTCTGTCCTTTTTCTTTAAAGTTTTTTCATTTTCATTTTTCTTGCCGTAAGCGTCAGCACAAGCAAAATGATGTAAAGACAACCGATTGTAATGAAGATTGCACTCCAGCCGAATTTCTGCTGAACGAATCCGAAAACAGAAGCCTGAATGGCTGCACCCATATATACCGCCCAATCGAGAACACCAACAACGGTAGATGAGAGTGCGCGTCCGCCCATATCTCCTGCGATTGCCCAGATAACACCCGTTACCATACTGAACACGCCGACGACAAACAACATAATTGTTGCAGGAAGCTGGGTTTTGAAAAGCGGGAAGCAAATCATACCAAGGAATGCAACAACCGATGCTAAAATAAGCATTGGCTCACGCTTGCCTTTAAATACCTTGTCGGTAATAAAGGGGAAAACGAACATTGCGCAAGCTTGACCGAGGGGGAGAACTATATAAGTGAACATATCGTTTTTAAGTGTAAGCCCCAGTTCCTCGGTAAAATAGGTGGGAATCCAGGTAAGAAGACCGTAACGGCCAATACCTGCGATAGCCGAGATAAGACAAAAGATAATAACCTTCGGCTCGCTGAATAGCAGCTTATAGGGATAGAAGAAACCGCGCTTTGCAATCTCTGCCTCTTTCGCAGCATCCTGGTCGTCAAGTTCCTTGTTTTGTTCCTCAAAGGGCTTAAGACCTATATCCTCGGGCTTTTCTTTAAAGAAAGCAATAAATGGGATAAGAATGAGTACCATCGGTATGATGGGGAAGCGGAAACCTGCGCGCCAGGTCCATTCGGGGTTTAAAATCAAGCACCAGTTTACCGTTAGATAGGTAACTGCCTGAGCAACGCCCGAAAATGCCGTTGCAAGTCCCGAAGCGAAACCGCGCTTTTCCTTAGGCCACCACTTGTTGATAACGCCTATGCCGTTGGACCAGACCATTGCCTGACAAAAACCGTTAAGACCCCAAAGGATAGCAATAACGACAAGACTTTGCTGGAACGAAATAAGGACATTCAGAACGGCCGACGAAGCAACGCCGAATATCATAAGCCTCTTGTAACCGAAGTATGAGCCCAGTCGTCCGCTCACAAGCTGACCAAAGGCGTAGCACCAGAAAAGTGCCGACGAAACAACGCCGATAGTGCCGAGGTCGGAAGCGAAATACTCCTTCATAAGCGGCATAACAAGATTTATGTTCTGGCGGCCGTTGTAGAAGAAAAGATAGGTGAAGCCAAAGCTTAAAAGCATAAGCCAGGCATATTTTTTGAACTTCTTAAATTCCTCGCTGTTGTAGCCGTAGGTGAATTTTTCTTTAATTTTTTCTGTCATAAAAATCTCCTAAATTAACCAAAGATTTTGGCGTCAGTCTCGTCGTAGGCTAAAATATCAGCAGTTACTCTTGCGTGGTCTTCAAGGTTGTCAATCTCATCAATGTAGTAATCCTCATAAGAGAATGCGCGAACATTGAGTGCGGGGAAGATTTCGTTTAATGCGTTTTCGGCATAGCACTTGTCCTCGCCCTTGTGAATAAACTCAACAACCTTGCCAATCCAAGCAGAAGCGGTTGCCTTTTCCATCTTGTAGAAGGGCTGGAATGCGAAGCAGTCCTCGTCAAAAATCTTAATAGAAACCTCAATTACCTTGCCGTCCTTAACTCTGCCCTTGAAGTCCTTCTCAGGAAGAGCCTTCTTGAAGTTAACGGTTGCGGTGTTCTTGTCTTCACAAGCGAGAACATCGTGTAAGAGCTTGCGGTTGAATACGAGGTCGCCGTGGAAGAAGAGAAGGTCGTCGTTCATATACTCGCGTGCAAGATACATAGAATAGATATAGTTTGTCTTGTCGTAAATATCGTTGCGAACGAAGGTAAAGTTAAGCTCCGGGAAATCGGCAGCCTCTGCTTTAAGCTGGTCTTCGAAGGGACCC
This sequence comes from Acutalibacteraceae bacterium, assembly GCA_045590515.1. Lineage (GTDB taxonomy): Bacteria > Bacillota > Clostridia > Oscillospirales > Acutalibacteraceae > SIG589. Next base: position 4,692 of record JAZNRD010000021.1, on the reverse strand, counting down.
GTAGTTACGATAAAATCGGTTATACCCTCAGCGCTCAGAAGTCGAATCTGACGGTGGAAAATGGTTTCATCATTCTTAAGACGAGCCATAGATTTATGGTTGTTTTTTGTGAAATCGCCCATGCGATTACCAAGACCTGAATTAAAAATTACAGCTTTCATAGTTTTCTCCTTAAAATTTATTTTTTCGCTACATTTCCCTATTATACATAGAATCAACAAAAAATCAACAAAAACTTATAAAATCACCTAAAAAGGACTTGAAAATCACTTAATGTTGATTTATAATATACATATCGTAAAAATGAGGTGAAATTATGTCGGTAGGCGACAACATAAAGAAAAGACGGTTTGAGCTTAGAATGTCCCAACAAGAGCTCGCGGATGCAATGGGCTACAAAACGCGTTCAACCATCGCAAAAATAGAATCGGGCGAGAATGATGTTTCGCAAAAAAAACTGCTTCGCTTTGCAGAGGTGCTTGATACCACCGCGGAGGCGCTCATTTCGGGATATATATCTTCCGCTACTGCCGCAGGTACCGAAAACGCAGTATCATTTTCAAAAAATAAAAATGTAGCGGTTATATTGGCGGGCGGAAAATCGGGCAGAAACAGTCAGAATATTCCAAGCCAGTTTATAAGCGTGCGCGGAAAACCGATTCTCGTTTACTGTATAGAGGCGTACCAGTCGCACCCTGCCGTTGACGATATATATATAGTATGCTTAAAGGGCTGGGAAAACATTGTAAAGGCGTATGCCGAGCAGTACGGAATAACCAAGCTAAAGGGCATAGTTGCGGCAGGCAACAGCGGTATGGCATCGCTTAAAAACGCGCTTGACTATATAGATAATAGGTACACGCAGGATGATATGATAATAATTCAAGAGGCAACAAGGCCGATGGTCAGCGCCGAAATGATATCAAGACTTCTGCAGGCAAGCGCCGAAATGGGAAGTGCTACAATCTGCCACAAAATGACCGATTACGTTCAGTTCAGCATTGACTCGGATGTGCCGGAGTATATTGACCGCAACACAGTGATAGCGATGCAGTCGCCCGAGGCACATAAACTTTCACTAATGCGAGAGGTGTTCGCTACAGCCTCATCGTTAGCCCATAATCTTAATGAATCCTGTTGCACAATGCTTCTTTATAACCTCGGTTATGATATAAATTTTATAGAGAGCAGTATAAACAATATAAAAATCGTGCGCGAAGAGGACATTGCCGCCTTCAGCGCGCTGATAAGGGAGTAAAATATGAGTAAATTTTTAGGAATAGAGCTCGGCTCAACAAGAATAAAGGCTGCCGTGGTAGATAAAGAGTTTAAAACCTTATCATCGGGTGGATATTCTTGGAAATCAAAATTTGAGGGCGGTTTTTGGACCTATGACCTTAAAGAAGTGTGGACGGGCGTAAAGACGGCGCTTTCTGAGGCAGGGGACCTAAAGGATATAACCGCCGCAGGCGTGTCGGGAATGATGCACGGCTATCTTGCGTTTGACAAGAACTGGAATCTGCTTACCCCGTTTCGCACCTGGCAGAACATAAAAACCGCCGATGCGGCAGACGAACTGACAGAGCTTTTCGGGTTTAACATACCGTACCGTTGGAGCATAGCCCACCTTTATCAAGCTATTTTAAACGGTGAAGAGCATATAAACAAAATCGCCCATATCACAACCCTTGCAGGCTATGTTCACTTTATGCTGACGGGTGAGCACGCCGTTGGCGTTGGCGAGGGCTCGGGAATTTTTCCGATAGACAGCAATACGCTTCGCTATGATGCTTCGATGCTCGATAAATTCGATTCGCTTATAGAAAAACATTCTCTGCCGTGGAAGATAAGAGATATTTTGCCAAAGGTCATAACCGCAGGCGAATGTGGAGGTACCCTAACAGAAAAGGGCGCAGAAATAATAGACGGACTTTTGCCCGTCGGAACGCCCTTTGCGGCGCCCGAGGGTGATGCCGGTACGGGAATGATAGCGACCAACGCGGTTGCCGAGAAAACGGGCAATGTGTCGGCAGGCACCTCAATATTCGCAATGGTGGTGTTAAGCCGACCCCTTTCGCGCGTATATAAAGAGGTTGGAATGGTCACAACCCCGTCGGGCAAGCCGGTTGCAATGGTGCACTGCAGTAACTGTACCAACGACAGCAACGCGTGGGTATCAATTCTTCGCGAGAGTATGACACTGCTTGGAAACACACCCACCGACGCCGAGCTTTATACCCGACTTTATGAACTGTCGCTAAAGGGTGACAGTGACTGCGGCGGTGTAACGGTCTGCAACTTCATACAAGGCGAGGCGATTTTAGGAATGGAGAGCGGTGTACCTATGGTGGTGCGCGGCGCTGACTCTGACTTCACACTTGCAAACTTCTTCCGCGCAACGCTGTATTCTACTATGGCCGGGCTTAAGGTCGGAATGGAGATTTTAGAGCGCGAGGGCGTAGAGATAGAAAGCCTCACAGGTCACGGCGGACTATTTAAAACCAAGGGCGTAGGGCAGCGCTATATGGCGGCTGCGTTTGGCGCACCCATAACCTGCATGGAAACTGCGGGAGAGGGCGGACCGTTTGGTATGGCTGTGCTTGCGGCGTATATGACAAACCGAGAGGAAAACGAAACGCTTGAGGATTACCTGAATTCGCGCGTGTTCCGCGATACAAATAGCACAACGCTTTATCCGCAAAATGAGGATTCGGAGGGCTTCGCTCGTTATATGGAGCGCTATAAAAAACTATTGGAGATTGAGCGCAAAGCAATTGAGATACTATAAAGAAAACCACCGTGGTAACACGGTGGTTTTTATTAAAACATTTTTAAAAATTCACAGGCTGACGAAACGACGGGGAAGCCGCAGTCCGAAAGCGAAGAGTGACAGCGCTCCATTCGAAAGGGCTTATCGACCGCACGCAAAAGCGCAAGGTCGTTTTCCCCGTCACCGAGTGCCGCGGCATTCTCGGCTTTAGTGCAGAATTTCTTTAAAACAACCTCGGCGGCAGCACCCTTGTCGGCAGAGTGGTCAACATATTCGTATATGCCGTCCTTTTGGTAGCAAAGTCGGGCACCGTCGGCGGTATAAGGTCTGCTGTAAAGCGCAACCTTTAAAACCTCGCCGCCGTGCTTGTTTATAAGGCTTTGACACACGGTATCTTTTGTATTTTCTTCAATCGAAAGCTCACCCATACGGAAAAAAGCGGTTGCTTTTTGCCCGTTTATAAGTGTGCTTGCGTTTTTTATAGGCTTTTTGTAAAGCACGCAGTCGCGGTGCATAACAAGTGCGCCGTCAAGACATATAAAAACAATATTTCGCGAAAGCGGACCGAAAAAGCGCGAAAGCGAGCTATAGGGGCGACCGCTTGCAACGCAGAAAGTTACGCCCTTGTCTATAAGGCGCTTTATTTCCGAAAGCACAGCGCTATCAATTTTCGGCTCGCCCTGCGGCAAAAGCGTGCCGTCAAGGTCACAAAAAATTATCTGTTTCATTTGCATTCCTCACTTAAGTGTGATATAGTATTATGGACTTTTAAAAAAGGGGTTAATTTATGATAGTAAATGTTGGCGCACTGTTTATGCAGGTGCTTTTGCTTGTAATGATGCTCGTCCCCGGCGTGCTCATCAGAAAAATGAACTGGGGTGACGGCGGCTTTGCCAAGGGTATTTCAAATCTTATACTCTATGTGGCACAGCTCGCGCTTATAATCTCGCCCTTTATCCGCGCGTATGACAGCAGTCTTTTATCGGGCATAATCGGTGTGTTTTTCATATCTTTTTTTGCACATATACTGTTTTACGGTATAGCCGTTCTGCTCATTCCCGGGGCAAGTGACAAAATAAAACAGGTGCTTCGCTTCAGCATTGTCTTTTCTAACGCAGGTTATATGGGAATTCCGCTTATAGAAGCGGTGCTCGGTTCCGAGGCGGCAATATACGCCACAATATATAATATTTCCTTTAACCTCTTTATGTGGTCGCTCGGACGGTATATATATACCAATGACCGCAAATATGTGTCACCCTTTAAGATGTTTATAAATCCTGCCGCCGTTGCGGTTTATATAGGACTTGTTATATTCTTCTTGCCTATTGAAAAACATATTCCGCACGTAATAATTTCGGCTATTGATATGCTAAAGGGACTTGTTGCACCGCTTTCAATGATTCTTGTAGGTTATCATATGGCGGGTGCAAGCTTTAAGAATCTGTTTAAAAGCGGCTCACTTTTTTACGCAACCTTTATAAGACTTATCGTCTGCCCCGTCGCTTTGTTCGCTATTTTAAAGCTTTTATCAGTGATTGGAATCTACCATAACGAAATTGCAGTAACAGTATCACTGCTTGCCGCCTCTACCCCTGCGGCAACATCGACGAGTATGCTGGCAGAAAAGCACGACGGCGATACCGAAACGGCAGGAATGCTCGTCCCCGTCAGCACCGTGCTTGCGGTAATAACAATGCCACTGGTTGCTCTGCTTCTTAATCTTTACTAATAATAACACAAAAAAATCTTCCATTCAACCGAATGGAAGATTTTTTATTTTTGTGTAACGAATACTACCAGCAGTGCTGGTAGTTCCAAAAAGCTTTAGCTATGAGTAGAAAAAGAATCCTCCTTCGTCTAAAATAGAAGTGGGTTTGCCAACCACAACAAAAAGACGAAGGAGGAATCAAGTATGAAAC